>NZ_JBVHDX010000019.1:40683-104689 GCF_055563155.1 Streptomyces sp. NPDC013317 | reverse complement strand
GCGACAAACGCACCTTCACCCACTCCACGCCGATGCCCCTACCGCTTGACACCGGTTATTGAGATGCCCCGGCCGGCGGCGCGGGGCGTGCGGGGTGGATAAGGGTCAGGCGATCTCGTAGGTGACCTGGCCGCTGATGTAGCGGGTGGACGCTGCGGTCCACGTGACGGGGATCGTGGGCGACCACTCCGTCGCTTCCTTGTGGGAGTAGATCCGTGCCAGGTTCGTGCCGCGGGCGACACCGACGGTTCCCGCGTACCAGTCCGCGCCGTGGCCGCGTGCGGCACCCAGGTAGTTCAGGGATGCGGTAGAGCCGGACGGGTTCTTCGCGGTGTGCGGCATCTGCCACGAGTACGTGCCGGTACCGAAAGTCGTCGTCGTTCCGAAGGTGATCTCCCACAGGGCGGTGCACGACTTTCCGATGTCCTTGTGCCAGCCAACGATGGTCCCATTACCCAGGCTGGGAGCTGTGCCGGTCGACGCCCACACTGGGGTGAAAGCGACCCATGGGGCGATCACATCGTTCCACTGGTCGCGCACCTCGGCGTTCAACTGCGCGGCGGTCACGACTTCGCCGACGACCCAGGTACGAGGGGTTGCGAGAGCCATCCGTTACTCCTCCGGGGTCTCAGGTGTCGGTTCAGTCGGCGGGGCGTAGAGCTTCAGTGGGTCGTCGGGGTGCCACCACTGCCGCTGCAAGACAGGCAGCAGCCCCATGTCCCGCTCGATCGCCTCAGGTTCGTCCGGAAAGACGAGCTGCCACCAGCCGGTGCCGCACTCGACGCACCACATGCGCGGGTCGCTGGGAGTGACAACCTGCGCGGACATGCACGAGCAGTCCGCCACCCAGCGGCCTTCGTTGATCCGTGGGTAGATCCGCTCGCCCAGCAGCATGCCGCGGCCGACCAGGACGTGACGCTGCTGCCTGTGCTCGTACCAGCGGATGACGAGCTCGGCCGGCGGGACGAGGGCCCACTCGTCGATGGGCAGGTGCGGCGGCGGTAGGTACATGTCCTCCGCCCGCTTGACGGGGCCGGGTTCTCGCATTCGGGGTCCTCTCAGTAGGCGAGGCGCGTGGACGTGTCGAGCACGCTGTGGGTCGGGTCGTCGAGGACCCAGACGGCGTCGATGTCCGAGCGGGACACCCGGTAGTTCAGGAGGTGGCGGCCCTCGGTGATCTGCTCGACGTAGCCCTCGACGGTGACCGTGGCGGTCGCGGCGGGGGCTTGGTCGGGAAGGTCCGTAACCTCGATGACGCTGGAGATGTCCGCGTCCAGCAGGGCTCGGAACGTGGCGACGGGCAGCGTTGCGGCGTCGACGGGGAGCTGCCGCATCTCCGGCATGGGGTCGGCGTAGCGAACGATCTCCCACGTAGCCGCGTCCACGACCGCCTCGTCCGTCACCTTGAGTACGTCGAGCTGCTGCTCGTAGGTGCCGTAGGCGGCGATCGACTCGGCCGACTGGATCCGCTGCTCAGCGCCGCCCGGCCTGGACGCCCTGATGAGGTTGACGAGCTTCTGGTCGTCGTCGGAAAACTCCACCCCGCCGGTCTCCAGGTCGGCGTAGTCCACGGTCGCGGTGATCGCAGGGTTGTAGCGGACACTCCGGCTCTGGAACACAAGCTGCGCGCTCGCCCGGTCGGCGAAGAGCTTCCCGCCCTCGGTGCGCTCGACGTCCCGCATGTGGGAGAGCGGGGTGGATCCGAGCTCGCCCTGGGAGGCGACCGCGCTGTACAGCCCGGCGGGGATGACGCCAGTGATCTTGGCGTAGGAGGCGAGGCGGACCATCCGCTCCCAGGAGTCCTCGCCCGCATGCCCGGTCATGCCGGCGGTGTAGTGCTCGACGATGTCGGCCACCGCGGGGAGTCCGCTGTTGGCGACGTAGGCGGCGACGTGGCTGATCGCGCCCGACCACAGGTCAGTGCCCGTGCTGGTGGCCCCGACGGTGAGGATGATCATGTCCTGCCAGGTGCCGGTGGGTACGGCGTACTGCACGCCGTCCACCCAGACGTCGTGACCGGCCTCGTCCCACACGACGTGGTGCACGTTGCCGTCGGCCAGGTTCGGTGTTGCGACGGTGGTGGCGGTGGGCCCGATCGGGAAGAACTCGGTGATCTTCAACTTCCCGGTGCCGGTCTCCAAGTAGAAGTAGATCCCCGAGTCGAACGCGGTCGGGGCGCCGGACGAGAGGGTCAGGATGACGCGGCCCGCGGTCGAGGTGGAGAACCAGAACTCGACGATCAGGTCGCCGGGAATCGGAGTACCGGTCGAGCCGCTGGACGTGAGCAGCGGGGAGATGAAGCAGCGCAGGAACTTGCCCTGCGTCGCTGAGGCCGGGGTGAACATCGGGGTGGAGAGCCCGTCGGACGGCGGGCCGATGCCCTGTCCGAACGTGAGCGACCCGCCGCTGCCGGCCTGCACGATGGCGAGCGACGGCCGGGAGTAGCCGGACTGGTCACCTGCGGTCGTGCTCGACTCGGGTTCGCTGAGCGGGTAGTAGAGCTTGGCCTCGTCGCTCTGTACCTCCTCGACGAGCATCGGTCCGAGGGCCGGGCGCCGGCCGGGCCACTTCAGCATGTCCGAGGCGGTGATCTCCGCCGTGGAGTAGAGCCCTTCCCAGCCCATGGGCCAGGACGTGACCATGCCGAAGAACCGCGGGTGATGGGTGGCGGGTGTCGACGACCAGGCCGTCGGGGTGGATCCTTCCTCAACCTGCGCCTCGTCCAGCCACACCAGATCACCCAGAGTCGGCGAGGTCGTGTTCGTGGTGATCCGCAGGGTGTGGGAGGCGGCGGTCGTCGTCCACGTGACGCTGATCCGCTGCCACTGGTTGGTCAGTGACGAGGCGGTCCCCACCGTGGTGCCGTCGATGTCGAGGCGCACGGCCGGGTCGCCGGTCGGTACCCACACGTAGACGGATGCGACGTACTGCCGGCCGATCGTGAGGCCGTACAGCGGGCACTGCATCACTCCGCCGGTGCCGCTGTTCGTCCAGCCGATCTTGAATCCGTAGGTGCCGGACCGCACGTGATCGGTGTCGATCGTTGCGAGGTCCGGCTCCAGGTCAGGCGCCGCGTCCCACCCGTTGTCCGACACCTCGAACCCCGGCTGGGTCAAGAAGTTGATCCCGCCCAGCACGGTCGTGATCACGCGCACCGGACAGTTCCGCTTCACGTTCGGGTAGTACGGCGACGACGCCCGGCCCGGAGTGAACCGGCCGTCCTCGTTGTTCAGCTCCAGCGTCAGCGTGCCGGTCTGCGTCTCGGACTTCTCGTCCTCGGCGCCACGCGTGATCCGTGGTCCTTCCGTGCCTGACAGCGCCACCCGCCTCGTGATGTCCGTCCAGGTGATGTCGTCCGCAGTCACCGCGTAACCGAATCCCGCCTGGACCGTCAGGCGTGTTGCCGTCATCGTGCCCCCCTGTCCTCATCAGTTGCCGCTGGTCCGCTGCAGTTTCAGCAGCACGCGCTCCACGGACTTCGCCGTACCGACGGGGTCGATGGCGCCCTGCACGGTGATGTAGTTGTTGGTCACGGACATACGGCCGGAGGGGCTGGCCGCGAGGCCAGGCGCCGCCCGTGTGGGGGCTGCCGCCGTTGACGTGGCCAACGCCGTGGTGTCCAGCCGGCCCGAGTTGAGAGCGTCCATCAGGCCCATGCCGTACTTGGCGACGGACGACGCGCGGATGACGTACTCGCCGTCAGAGAGCCACATGGGGATGCTGTCCGACGTTGACGTACCCGGACCGGAGACGGGGCCGCCTGTCGCCGACTCACGGCCGCCGGACCCCTTCGGGTGCCCGACCGTGCCGTGCTTCGTGATGAACACCGTCTTCACGTAGGTGGTGGACGTCTTGCCGTCGAGACGCTCCAGCTCCCGCTTGGCCGCCGCGATCTTGTTCTGAAGGTCCTTGATGTCGGCCCGCAGCTTGGCGGTCTTCCCCGGTGGCAGGTTCTTGTCGGAGAGCTTGGCTTTCGCCGTGGCGATCTGCTGCGTCCAGTTGTCGATGTTCAGTTTCAGCTTGTTCTGCTGCAGCCGCGGAACCGTCGACTGAGCGAACGCCTTCGTCTTGGCCTCCGCGTCCTGCAGGCCCCGCACATAGGTGTCCTTGAACTTGTTGAACTCCCGCTCAGCGCCGCGCAGCTTCTCGCCCACACCCGGGATCCAGCCGAACAGCTTGGCAGCTCCCGAAACGATGACGCCCAGGGCGACGAGGACACCCGTCGACATGACGCGGAACATGCCGACGATCTTCGGCAGGTACTCCAGCGCCGCGCTGACCATGTCGATGACGACGTTCGCGAAGATCCGGGCGCCCTCCTGGATCGCGCCCTTGTTCCGCTCGATCGCCTCTGAGAGGCGCTGGAACGGGCCGCGCATCTTGTCGACCTCGACCCCGGCCGGGATGAGCGCGGTGAAGATGGCCTTGCCCATCTCCTTGATGGTGGGGCCGATGATGACCATCAGCTGGTGCATCGACTTCAGACCGAACCCGACGTCCTTCAGGATCGGCCGGAGAATCGTCAGAGCCTTCGTCAGGCCGTCGAAAATCCCCGCACCCATGGCGCCCTGGAAGCGGAACAGCTCGCCGAACAGCGACCCGAAGGCGTTGGCGACCGCGCCGGAGAACCGGCCGAGCGCTGGCAGGATCTCGTTGATCCCGTCGAACAGGCCGTCGAGGAAAGCGGCGCTGCCCTTGATGCCCGTCTTCAGGCCGTCGAACATGCCGGGCAGTCCCTTGCCCAGCAGACCGCTGATGCCCTCGGAGAACGCTTTCAGGGTCGGTCCGGAGGCGGCTCCGAAGTCGAGCAGGGAGCGGACGAACGGGCCCATCGACCTGGTCAGGTCCTGCACGAAGACGTTGCCGAGTTTCAGCGTGGCGGTGAAGTCTTCCTGAAAGCCGGAGTCCTTCATCATCCGGCCGAAGCCGCGGGCCGCGTCCCCGAAGCCCTTGCCCATCTCGGTCATTGCCCGGCCCAGGATGGTGACGGCAGGCTTGGCGTCCTTCAGTGCCTGGGTGAAGCCGGGCAGCATTGCCTTCTGGACCTGCGGGGCGAGGGCCGCGAACTGGCCCTTCACGCCGACGAGAGCCTTCGTGAACGCCCGAGCCTCCGGCGACAGCTTCTTCAGCGCTTCGGCGTACTTCTTCTTGTCCCCGCCCGCCAGGGCGGCCGCCTCGCCGACGCCCTTGAAGCCGAGCGCAAGCGTGCCCGCCGCCAGCCCTACACCCGCCATCATCGGCACCAGGGCGCCGAGGGCGGGCAGCAGGGACAGGGCGATGATGGCGGCGATCGCCCCCAGGGCGCCGGACATGCCCGCTCCGCCGGCGCCGGAGCCGCCCAGCTTGGAGGTGGCGCCCGCGGCGGAGGACGCCACGTTCTGCAGGATCGGGGACAGGCCGCCGGTTTCGCCGCCCATGAGCCGGGCCGCGTCGGCGGCGGAGACGAAGCGGCCGTTAAGGTCGCGCAGCCGTCCGCCCGCGTCCCGGGTGAACCGGGCCACGCTCTCGTCGCTGCTCGTCATCGAGTCGTCGATGCGGCGGGAGAGCCGTTCGGCGGAGTCGCCGGCGTTGTTCAGGACGCGGGTGAGGTTGTCCCGGCCGTCGAGGGTGAAGCTCATGCGCTCAGCCATCGGATGCCGCCTCCCTCCTGGCTTGGGCCTGGTGCTCGTCGATCCAGGCGGTCAGGACCTCGAACCGTTCGACGGTCAGGTTGTCGACGTCCTCGGCGGTGTAGTGCAGGAGGTGACCGAACAGGCCGAGGTAGGTCAGGACTCGCTCTTCGAGGTCCTGCTCTTCCCCGCGGCCTCTTTTGGGCCCGAGCTGCGGAAGTCGGCGATGTACTTCTCGGCCTCCTCCGGGTCGGCGGCGTTACGCAGCAGATCCCGGTAGGCCTCGTCGATGTCGTCGTCGCTGCCGTCGGCCTTGGCAATCTCCGTGCAGTAGTCGGCGACTTCCCGGGCGTCGAACCGTGACCTCAGTTCATCGACCTGGGGGTCGAAGTCGCCGAACCGGAGGCTGGGCGTCTCGCGCTTGAGCAGCGCCCAGACAACGGCCCGCATGGGCTCGGGCTCGTCGTTGAGGACACCCCGCTTGACCTGCGCCCAGGCCAGGTCGGTGGTGCGGCACACGATCTGCGCCTCGGACGTCTTGAGCTTGCGCATGTCGAACCGCTGCTCGGCGCCGTCGGCCGGCGTGTACAGGATGATCAAGGTGGCTCCTCAGGTGATCTGGCGGCGGACGTCGTCGAGGACGCGGGTGACCTCGGCCCGCATGCGGGGGGTGTGGCGGCGGACGGTCTGGTCCCACCACAGGGGTGTGGTGCGGTTGTTCGCCCAGCGGCGGCGGTTGCCGTAGACGGGGTGGCGGATGCGGCCGTCGCTGCGGTTCATCGCGGCGGGCATCCCTTGCAGGTCGGAGGGGAGCGCGCTCTTGTCGATCCAGACCCGGGCGCCGGGGTTGCCGCTGGTGCGGACGGACAGGCGGACCGCGTCGGCGATCGTGGCCCGCAGCGGGCGGGTTGTCGGCGACGGGCCGCCGCCCCGGCTGCCAGAGCGGCGGGGCTCTGCCGTGATGGGCAGGTTCCGGATCGTCTGCTGCATGTCGTTCTTCAGGGGCTCGGCGGCGCGGCGGATCCGGCGGGCCAGGTTCTGCCGCAGCCTCGGCCCGCCGGCGGCGCGCAGGGCACGGGACAGCTCCAGGAGCTGCCCCGTGCCGGTGATCTGTACAGACCCGAGCGGCACGGGGCCACCTCCTTACAGGGTGGTGTCCGTGCTGATGTATTCGATCTTCGGCTGGTTGGTGCCGTCGTACAGGCCGGTGAAGGACAGCGTCGGCTTGAGGACGCCGAAGCCATCGATCGTCGGGGGCGCCTCGTCGAACTTCACCGCGGGCAGGATGATCCGGAACGTCTCGTAATAGGTCGTGGCGATCAGGCTGCCGACGAACTCCAGGACGAGCGAGGTCGCCGCGTCGGAGGTGTGCAGGTCGTCGAGGACTGTGTCGACGTAGTCCATCTCCAACGATCCGCTGATCTTGACCTGGTCGTTGGAGATGGGTTCGGCCTTCAGGCCCTGCGCTCCGGCGTAGAAGCGGTCGGTGTCCATCGGCCGCTCGAACTTGACCGACGCCTTGCGGATCCCGCTGCGCGAGGTCTCCGACGCGTAGGTGCCGGTCTTGACCGCCATCTGCACGAAGTGGAACGGCGCCATCGCCGGGTAGCTGGCGGCGGCCAGGACGGACGTCTCCTCGACGTTCTTCGCGTCGACCTCGAAGGTGGCGGTGAGCATCTCGCCCGCGGCGCAGGAGAACTCCGCGCCTGTGACCTTGCAGCCCAGGAAGTTCTTCCGGGTGACCGTGCCCGTGGTGAGCGGCATGCCCGCCTGGATCGTGAGGGACTTGCCCGCGCTGTCCGCGAGCGTGTGGGTCTGCAGGTAGGCGGCCGTGGCGGCCTGCTGTACCGGGGTGACGCTCGTCCCCATGAGGGCCTGGAGCAGCAGCCCCATCCCTTTGGTGGTGACCTCCAGGTCCACGCTGCCGGAGGCCTGGCGCTGGGTGACGACGCGGCGGTCCGAGAGCGGCAGCAGCCTGCCGGCCGCGATGCCCGCGCTCTGGGCTGTCGTCTTCTTCAGCTGCAGGCCCGCCTTCGTGATCTCCACGAACTTGGTCGGCGCCACGTAGGTGCCGTAGGTGACCTCGGGCGCGAGACCGAGCTGCGCGCCGAGACCGGAACCGATCGCCATGATCAGGCCTCCTTCTTGCTGCTGGTCTTCTTCGCGGCGCCCGGTTCCTCGACCGGTTCCCACGTGGCGGTCTGGCAGACGTAGCCGTCGTACCGGTCGTCAGGGACCGCGACGACCTCGTCCGGGTGGACGGTCCGGCTGCCCAGCTCCGGCACGGTGACCAGCTCCGGGCCGATGTAGCGCACTCGCGCCATCGCTTGCTCCTCGGGTAGGGGTGGGTCAGATGCGGGCCATGCAGGAGACGGTGAACACCAGGCCGGCGCGGGCGCCTTCGCTCTGCTCCTGGCTCAGGTCGCCGGCGGTCAGGTGCGCCCACAGAACGGTGCCGCTCAAGGTCGGCGCCTCGGGCGCCAGGTCGGTGGCACGCAGCGCGGTTTCGACCACGGCGACGAGCTCGAACACGCGGGTGCGCTGGACCTGCATGTCGATGTCGCCGGACCAGACTTCGGCGTAGCAGTTGATGAGGAACTGCTCGTCGCGGGTGCGGGCGCCTGCAGCGTTGAAGTCCTGGATCAGGGCGACGGCCGGGCCGCCGTCCGGGGACCAGCCGACGTAGAGACGCTCGGGCCCGGTGAGGTTCTGCACCGGGGGACCGTCCAGGATGACGACGTCGGCCAGGGCCGGTGCCGCGCGCAGGATGGCGAGCAGCGCGTCGACCGCGGCCGGGACACGGGAGGTCGGCATCATGCCACCCCCGGCGGTGCCTTGAAGGCTTCGAGCAGCTGCAGCACCCGGTTCGGTACGGCGTACCCGAAGCCGGGGATCGGCTCGTTGACGTCGAAGTCTTCGCCGCCGCCGGGGTTGCCGCGGGCGGCGCCGAACTTCGTGCGCCACAGGTGCTGGAGCAGGATGCGTGCGGCGAGGTTGATCGTCGGGTGGACGCTGCCCCGTCCTGCCACGTAGACGGCGACCCAGGGGCCGCCGGCGAACGGGGCGCCGTCCAGGCGGCGCAGCGTTCCGGAGTCTCCGTCGAGGGCCACCTCGTCGGCCGCGATCGCCCGGCCGCCGGTGTGTACCGGGGTGAGGGAGGTCAGGGAGACGGCGGGTACCTGGGTTAGGGCGAGCAGCGGGCCGTGGGCGTTCACGGTCTCGGTGACCGTGCGGTTCTCCACGGGCCCGGTGTGCCGCTCGATGACGGGGGTGAGGGAGTTGATGTACGCGGTCAGCTCGTCGTCGTAGGCCGTGGTGCCGACCAGCTGCAGTTGTGCCTTGGCCTCGTCGAGGGTGACCAGCGCCATGGCGGCCTCCCTCGGTCAGTCGGTCTCGGCGGTGGCGCCCCAGCGCTCCAGCTCGGCGTCGACGGCGGCCACACGGTCCTCGCGGCCGTAGGTGACGTAGCCCGCGCGTTCGCGCCGCAGCGCGTCCACGTAGGCGGCCTCCACGGTCGTGCGCGGGGTGACCGCCGTTTCGTCTGCACGGACGCTGGCCGCGGTCTCCGCCTCCGGTGCTTCCGGCTTCTCCGGAGCCGAGGGCTCCTCGGGCGCGGTCTGCTGCTCCGGCGCTTCCGGCTCCTTGGGGGTGGGGGTCTGCTCGGGCGGCGTCGAGGACGCTGCGGTCTTCCGTGCTGCCATGGGTGCCTCCTCAGGCAGGGCCGGGCAGCGCAGCACGCTGCCCGGCCCGGGCGATCAGAACGTCGGGGTGATCAGGCCGGTACCGGCGACCACAGAGATGGACTTCGGGAGCCGCTCGGAGTGCAGGGCGGCGTAGTTGTAGAACCGCAGCAGCACGGACAGCTGGTCAGCCTTCGTCTCCCGGAACGACTCCGCGCGGGGGGAGCCCTCGAAGAGGATCACGTCCGAGGCGCGCAGGATGATGATCCGGTCCTCGTTGGTGCCCGCACCGAGGTTGATCGGGATGTTCGGGTCGACGTAGACGGGCAGGCCCTGCAGGGTGCCGACGAATCCTTCGGAGACGACGTCGCCCATCTGCGCGAGAACGTTCTGCGGCATGTTCGCCACCGGGGTGACCAGCGGCCGCCCGGCAGTGTCGACCGCGGCGGTGAACCACGCCCAGCGGCGCGGGTGCATCAGGATCGTGTCCGGAGGCATGAACCGGCCGGTGTGGATCTGCTGGATGCCGTCGGCCACCTTCGGGTACAGCTCGGCCGTGGTCGGCGTCGCGTCCGTGTAGGTGATGGCGTTCAGGCCGGACACGTTGAGCAGGCCGCGCTTGGAGGCGGCGTTGTTGTTCAGGACGAAGGTGTCGAGCTTGACCGCGTAGTCGGCGGCCAGGTCGGCGAGGAGGATCGCGTCGAGGTTGATCGGCGACTGGTCCAGGGCCTGCTGGGAGATGACCTGCTGGCCGGCGATCGTCGCCACCGTCGCGGTGACGCTGGTGGACGTGGCGTCGGTGTTCTGCACCGAAGTGTTCTGCGAAGTCTGTTCGGCGGTGGCCGTGCCGGTGGCGATCTTCGGCAGGTTGATGGAGTCCGTTCCGGCCGGGAGCGGCTGGTGGGCGACCCGGTCGGCGGCGACACGGCCGGCGCGGGCGAGCGCCACGTAGTCGTTGACCATCCACAGGGGCGGGACGAACTCACCGACCGAGCCGTCCGTGGTGGTCAGTGCGCGCTGCTCCTGGACCTCGCGGTCGTTGCGGGCCAGGCGCTCCAGGGACTCCCTGTTGCCGTTCACCTGGGCGCGGAACAGGTCGCGGAAGTACGAGGCCTGTCCGCCCTTGCGATAAGTCTCCGGCTCGGAGACCACCGTGACGCGCTCGCGGCGTTCGCCGGCCTGGCGGTGCTCGGCGAGGACCTGGGCGGCGCGCTGCTCCCGCTGCTCGTCCTCCTCCAGGTCCGCGATCCGGGTGCGGTACTCCTCGATCTCGGTGTCCTTCGCCTTGAGCGCTTCGCGCTTGTCATCGAAGGCCTTGGCCTCGGCGTCGGTCAGGCTGCGGTTCTCGGCGGCCGGGGCGGTGAGGACGGCATCGAGCTCGGTCTTCAGCGCGGCCCGGGCTTCGAGCGCGCTCTGCATCTGCTTGCGCAGGTAGGCGAGCATGGCTCGCTCCCTTCAGGGGTGGGGTGGTGGTGGGTCGCGCCCGCGGCTCCGTCCGGGTGGTGGCCCAGGTGGTGGCGCGCGAAAGCGCGCTCCGGCGTGGGCTCCGGCGCGTCGGGTGGTGCAGGCGGTGGGTGAAGCGGTGGTGCGGCTACAGGTCCAGTGCGGCGGCCTGTGCCTGGTAGAGGGACAGCGGGTGCGAGGGCGCCGCCGGAGCGGGCTCCAGGCGCCGCTGCAGGCGCTCGTACAGCGCCCGTGCGTCGGCCTCGTCGAGGCGGTCGAAGTCGGCCGCGCGCATCGAGGTGACGGTCGTTGCGGGGTTGGCGCCGAAGTTCACGACGCTGACGTCGCCGCGGTGCAGGTCGACCTCGAGGATGTCGCGCTGGTCGTAGTCCGGCGACCACTGCTGGCGGGTCACCCGGAACGCGAACGACATCTCGTCCACGCTGCCCTCGTCGAGGGCGGCCAGCATGTCGCCGACGTCGCCGCGCTTGGCGTTGACGTCGGCAGCCATGTGCAGGCCGGTGGAGTCCTCCGACAGCCGCAGCGTGCCGGCCTTCGTGTAGGCCATCGCGAGGCCGCCGTGGTTCAGCAGCAACTGCACCTGAGGGTTCTCGGCCAGGGTCTTGCCGAAGGCCCCGGTACGGACGACCTCGGAGTACGGGCCGAGCCAGTCCCACATCTCGAACGGCGACTCCGTCACCGAGGCGTACCCCTCGATCGTCGAGACACCCGAGGTGCCGGCCTTCGCTCGGACCTCCAGCTGCACCGGGTACGCGCGTCGCACGATCCCGGCCGGCTTGGCCCGGTCGCTCTTGGCGCTCATCGCGCCCCCTTTCACTTGTCGGTCTCGTCGGGGTCGGAGCCGTCCAGGTCGAGCGGCTCGTTGCCCCACGGCACGGGCTGCAGCTCTTCGAGGTCGCGGACCTCGTTGGTGACCTTGAACTTGTTCCGCAGCGCGATGGAGTGGGCGCGGTAGCGGGTCAGCAGGTCGGTACGGGAGAGCGCGGCGCGGTTGATCTTCACGTACTGCCCGTTGGGCAGCAGGCTCGTCCACATGTCCTCGGTGCGCACGAGCCATGGGTCGAGCGTGTAGGTGAGCAGGTCCAGCGAGCGCTGCTCGACGTTGGCGTAGGTCATCGACCCGCCGGTGTCGTAGCCGAGGATCTCCGGCATGCCTGGCCCGTAGATGCGGGCGCACTCCGCCGAGGTGTACTTCTGCGTCTCCAGGAACTGTGACTCCTCGGGAGCCACTTGGATCTGCTGGTACTTCCAGCCCTGCCCGAGCACGATCGGCTCCCGGGTGCCGCGCAGGGCGGCCATGAACCGGTCCTTCGCCGTCTTGGCCTGCTTGGCGTCCAGAGCGTTGTCGTTGGTGAGCAGCCCCGAGGGGTGGGCTCCGTCCTCGAACCACTGCACCCCGAACCGCAGTGCGGCGATGCCGAGCCCGATCGTCTGCGCGTGGAACGCCACCGGGGACAGGCCCTGCAGGCGGCCGGGTACTGAGTAGGCCCGCTGGTGCCACATGTCGTCGGCGTCGACGCTCTCGCCGCTCACGCGCCACTGCGGCAGCCCGGTCTTCTGGTCGCGCCAGCCCTGCACCTCGTCGGGGTGGTAGAGCACGATCTGCGTGGGGTTGGCCATCCGGTCCCGGTCGGCGACCTTGCCGTTCGTATTGCCGCGCAGGAGCAGGGACAGCATGTACTGGTACGTCCAGTCCACCCGCCCGTACCCGTCCCCGGCGGGGTCGGTGAGGAGCTTGGGCAGGGGTACTTTCCTGCGGGCCTCGCCCTCGCCCTCGTAGACGTCCACGGGCAGGGTCGCGGTCAGCGAGGCGATCAGGTTCACAGCCGACCAGACCGCGATCTTCTGCAGCGACGACTCGGTACGGGACAGGTTGATGCTGGCGAACGTCGAGGCGGTCGAGGACGGGCGGGGGATCTCCGGCTCGGCAAAGGGGGCCCGGCGTTCGCGGAAGAACAGGCTCACCGTGTCCCCTTCCAGTCCGCCAGGAGACAGAACCCACCGGCGAGCGCCAGGCCGGCGGGCTCGTACACCATCCACCCTGCGGCCGATACCAGAGCTGCTCCGGCCACACCGGGCAGCCGGGCGACCACCCAACCCGCCGCCGTCGCGAGATGGCCCACGGCCTTACTGAGCTTCACCACGGGCTCTCCTCACCAGATGTTGTCGAGCGGATCGGCCGTGTCCTCGACCTCGACCGTCAGGCCCCACTTCGCGAACGTGGCCGCCACCAGTGGAGCGATGTCAGTCCCCTCGCCGCGCCGGGCCCACGCCCAGGCCTCGCCGAGCGGGCGTTTCTGCGCGCCCGCGAGGGCCACAGCAAGGGGTGGCTGGTCGAGGTGGGAGAGCGACTGGTCGACGACCGCGTCGTAGAACTGGCCTGTGGCCTGGGCGACTTCCCTGACCTTGGGCTGCACGACCTCGACCTTGGCGTCCGGATTTCCGGTGAGCC
Source organism: Streptomyces sp. NPDC013317 (assembly GCF_055563155.1). Taxonomy (NCBI): domain Bacteria; kingdom Bacillati; phylum Actinomycetota; class Actinomycetes; order Kitasatosporales; family Streptomycetaceae; genus Streptomyces; species Streptomyces sp. NPDC013317. The sequence goes on along the minus strand of NZ_JBVHDX010000019.1, from coordinate 91,484 downwards.
CCCGTTCTACCTCGGACAGGGCGTCTTCCAGGTCGGCGATGAGCGAGCCGGCTGGGCCGCCTCCGTCGACAACCCAGCACCGCGGCCGCCACTTCCTGTGCAGTTCCTTCGCGCGCTCCACGACCCAGCCCATGCCGGGCCGGTGCTCAGGTACCTCTACGTGCGTTCCGCCCCGCCAGGGGCCCGCCACGGCGATCGCCGCGTGCGTCCGCTCGGGGGTCGCATCGATGGAGAACGCGTAGGGACCATCTGTTGTGGCCTTGGGGTCCGCCAGGGACCGCCACGCGTCCTCGCCGATGACCTGCCACGTGTCGGCCTCGTCGCTCGGGTAGTCACCAACACCGAGGTGCTCCCGCTCGAAGATGCCGCTGCTCCCCATGGATGACCGCGCGTTGCGGATGAACTCGTGGCTGATCAGGTACCCCAGAGAGGGGTTCGCCTTCGCCCAGGACGCGGGGTCGTCGGGCCCGTCGTGCTCGGTGCAGTCGGGCCGGCACTCGTCCGCGTGGGGGTCCACGGACCACTCGAAATACGCAAGGGACGGATCCGCGACCCCCCGTTCCCGCGCGGCCAATGCTCGCCGCCGCAGACGGGCCAGCTGAACCGACGGTGCGCCGATGCCGGCGCTGCCGAGGTACCAGAGCTGAGGGTTCTCGATCGCTGACATGGTCGGCATCAGGGCGCCCATGGCGTCGTCGCCCAGAGACATGGCCTCGTCGAGGATGTTGCAGTCCCCGGTCCAGCCTCGGCCCGAGCCGCCAGAGCGGGCGATGAACTGCAAGCTCTGGCCGGTGACCAGCGTGATCGACGTCTCCGTCGTGTTGTTCAGGATCCGCTTCACGCGTTTCCGCAGGTCAGGCGTCCCAAGGATCAGAGACTGGATCCGCTGGAACGCCACCCTGCTGGTCTTGAACTCGTGCGCGGAGTGAATGATCAAGTGTTCCTTCAACAGGAACAGGCCCGCCAACTCCCTGGCCTCGATCACCCCGCCCTTGCCGTTCTGCCGGGGGACGTTGACGCAGCACTCGAAGGCCGCCCACTTGCCGTCCTGCCGCTCCCGCATGCCCACGTCCAGGACGTGCTGCTGCCACGGGAAGAGGTCCAGGCCCGCCATGGCGGCCAGCTCGACGGCCTCCTGGGCTGCCGAGGACACGAACGCAGGCGGTGCGGTGAACAGGCGGGGTGTCTGAGCGCCCCTCGGCTCAGGCTCGGCGGGCACGAACAAGGCCGTCCTCCCGTCGCTTTGCCAGCTCGTCCACCGGATCCATCTCCTGGCGGACAGGCGCGAGTTTGCGCAGGTCACCCATGACGGCGCGCAGCTCCCGCGCGGCATTCGCTTTGGCAGTCGGACTGCCTGGTGTGTCGATCGACTCGGCCAGGCTGATGGCGAGTTGAGCGAGCCCCGGCGCCCGGTCGCGCACTCGGAGCTGTTCGAGCTCGGCGGTGATCGCTTCGACGACGGCGCTCATGATCACCCCCGCCGGTCACACAGTGTTACGTTACGGAAAGTCACTATTTACCCGGTTTGACAAACCGGGTGATTAGCGAGTGATCAACCCCGTGTAAAAAACCGGGCGGGAAGAGCTTTTGGGGTCGCCCGCTCGCCTACTAAAGAACAGGCCGGCCCCCTGCCCTGCCGCTCCGAATCGGCCTCGCCAGTCACCGAGAGGCACCCTCGGGCCTCGTCGCTCATCGCGATCTGTCACCGGTGGCGAGCGGTCACCACTGGCGTGACGCCTGTGGCATGACGCTGCGTGGCATCGTCCGGCGCTGGTTGTACCAACGGGTGGCCACGCGGGTCATCTCCGGCGAGCGCATCGCTTCGATGCGGGCCATGACGATGTCACGGCCGGGGTCGACCGCGATGACCTTGGCGTCCAACCGCTTGTACTTCGCCATGGCCTTGGCGTTCGGCAACGTGTGGATCAAGTAGACATCAACCTCGTCGAGGTGACGACAGGCTTCCTCGATGGCCGCGTACCTGGCTTGCAGCGCCACCTTGATGGGCACCTTGGCCTGGTTCCAGCTGGGCGCACCGGGCCCGGTGAGGGCCTGGGTGATGAGGTCCAGGTCGATGACGATGTCGTTCGCGGTGGCGTGTGCCTGGATCCAGGAGGACTTGCCCCCGGCCGGCGGCCCGGTGATGACGTAGAGCACGGTGTGTCACCACCTCCGTGAGGTGCCCAGCGATGCCGTGGTGCTCGTCCTGTTGCCGCGTGCGCTGTTACAGCGTCGGTGCATGCTGCGGGCGTTGGCGGGGTCGAGGAGGTCACCGCCCTTGGACAGCGGGACGATGTGGTCGAGGGTGAATGACCAGCGGCTGCGCGGGTCGAGGCTGGGGTTGATGTAGCCGCCGCAGCGTGCGCAGGGGAGTCCACGGGCCTTCTGTGCGGCTACGAGGCGGCGGTACGGGCGCCCTTGGCGAGGGTCTCCGGCCACGGGCACCACCTCCACTACTTGGCGGGCACGGTCCATTCCACAGGGTCCACACCGTCGGGGGCGTAGACGATGGTCTCGGGGCGGCTGTTGCCCGGCACGGGGTACACGACCTTGCCGCGGACGCACTTGCCTGCGGTCAGCTTTGTCTCGATGGGGAATTCAGGCTTGGGGAAGTCGTCCCATGTGCTGCTGGACGGCTCGATGCGGGCGCCGTCGGCGTAGGCGAGGGTCCAGGGGAACGTCGTAGCCGAGAAGGTTCCCTTCGTACTGCAGACCTTGAGCTCGAGCGCGGCCCAGACGTAGCTGGGTTCACCCGTCTCTTCGGCGGCTGACCCTACGGACTTGATGCCCTGCTTGTAGCTCAGAGCAGCGCTCGTGCCGCTGATATCGCCTTCGTCCCACTTCAACGTAGATCCAATGGCCATCGCCTCGGGGGTGGGCGGCGTGGTGGGCTCGGGTGTGGATGTGGTGGTGGCGGGTGGCAGGACGGTGGTAGTTGCGGCCTCGGGTGATTCGCTGGCGGTGCCGCAGGCGGTGGCAGTGAGGAGCAGGCCGGCGCTCACGGCGACGGCGGTTGTGCGGGTTCGCATGGTCCCCCCAGGACGTTGCGTGATGAGAGGTGCTCATCATGCGGCGTGGGAGACAGGGGCGAGGTGGAAACAGCGAAGGCCCCGACCGGATGAGTGGTTGGGGCCTCTGTGAGTCTTGGCCAGCCGCTTTCAGGCATGGCTGTACTCGCAAATCGTGGCCTATGCGTTGCCGCTGGTCAAGCGGCGTTGACCTTGCGGCGGCTCCCGCTGTACGGCTTGGCCGTTGCGCGGGCGGCCTGGACGTCCTCGACGCGGTACACCGGACGCTTCGGGCTACCTCCGCAGCGGGTGAGAATTCCGCGCCGTACCCAGTCACGGATGGTGGCGGGAGCGACTCCGGCGGACAGGGCCGCGAGGGATGTGGTGAGGGTGCCGGCGGGTGGCTGTACGTACTCCATGATCCCCATCATGCCCCTGCCCTCGTCCGGGGCGCTGTTCCCGTCGAGGGCAGGGTCCGAGTTGCGCGGGCAGCCAGTCCGCAACCAATCGGGTGATGGGTCCACCGTATGGGCCCGCACTGACATTCGGGCTACGGCTTCTTCGGCGGCGGCGGCGGCGGGGTGGTCTGCTGCTTCTGAGCGGCGGCCTTGCTGGCCTCGTTCCGGTCGCGGAGTTCGCCGATGCTCATGCTGGTCTGGAACTTGCCCATGGTGGTCTCCTGGGGGTCTACGGCCCGATCTACGCGTGGTCTACAGCCACTTCTGTGGGCTGCTGACCTGCGTCTACAGGCTCGGGAGTGGGGTCTACGGGTGCGGGGGAGAGGAGGGCCTTGATGTCGACGGCCTTGATGCCGCTACGGCCGGTCGTCTCTCCGACGCGGAGGCTCTTGTGGATGGGGACCTGACAGTGGACGAGGAGAGCGCGGAGGCGTCCGTCGTCAAGGTGCGCGGCTGCGGGTCGGGCCTGCAGCTGGTCGTACAGCTCGCGTAGGTGGATGCCGGGCCGGTCGCCGATGAGCTCCTGGACGCCGAGGAGGAAGCGCCGTTGGAGTTCCTCGACGGTGGGCGGTACCGGGCGGCCCGCTCGCCATGCCGCGATGGCGTAGGCGCCGACGGCGAGCGCCAGGAGCCGCGGCTGCTCGTTCGCGGTGCGCCAGGCCATGAGGGCGCCGACGGCGAGGCCGGTAGCCCGGGCGGCGATGGTCTTGCCGCGGGCGGGGTGCTGCTCGGCGCGGATCCAGCCGCGGAGTCGGCCGTAGAGCTTGAGGTGGCCGACGCTGATGCGGCGGGGGTGGATGCGCTGGGCTGCCCATCGGGGCCGCCCGTGTCCGAAGGTGGGCACGGGCGGCAGTTCGAGGGTGTCGGCCTCGGTGTCCGTGGGCACGGTCAGACGTTGCCGGCGAACTGGGCGACCATCTGGGCGAGGCTGCCGAAGAACATGCCGATCATGGTTCCGAGCTGGGTGCCGGAGAGGGACAGGCCGAGGCCGAGGCAGACGAAGCCGGGGGCGAGGTGGAGCTTCTTGGTCTTGTCGCCGTGCTTGAACATCCACCAGGCGACTCCGCCGAGGGCGATGATCAGCAGGACGCTGATGGGGACGGAGCCGCCCTGGCCGGTGACAGCGGTGGGCTGTGCGGCCATGGTGCGGGCGGTCGCGGTGTCGATGGCGGCGAGCAGGTTGGTCTTCACGGTGGCGTCCTTCAGTACGAGAGCGCGACGATCGCGGCGATGAGGAGGAGCGCGCCGAGGGTGGCGCGGGCGAGGATCCGTCGGGCCGGTGAGCCGGCGGGCATGAGCCGGGCGGCGGCCAGCGCGATGGGGATGGCGAGCAGGCCGTAGTAGCCGAGGCCGTAGTAGGTCAGCACGCGCCGTCCTCGGCGGCCGTGGCGCTCTGGGCGAAGGGGTAGTAGCTGGCGAACTGGTCGGCCTGCGCCGAGAGCTGCGCCGCCGTGGCGCGCAGGGTCTCGTACCAGCGCTGTGCTGTCTCGGTATCGGTCATGACCTGCGCTGGGCGGAGCTCGGCGACCTCCTGAGCTGCGGCGCATGCCTGGCGCACGGCCGTGTCGGTCTGAGCCGCGCGCTGCGCCAGGCGCTCGGTGAGCGGGGTCTCGAACCACTCGAGGTCGCGGCGGACGGTGTCCTTGCCGATGCCGAGCTGTTCGCCGATGGCGCGGTTGCTCAGACCCTGCGCCGCGAGGCGGCGCACCTTTCCACGTCGCTGCGCCACGGCAGCGGGGGTGGTCATCGTCGCTCCTCGGCGTCGAGGGCGGCGACGAGGTCGCGCAGGTGGCCGTGCAGGCTCACGGCGGCGGTGAGCATCGCGTCGTGGTCGTGGATGTTCGCGGTCTGCTGCGCGGCGAGGGCCTGCCGGGCCAGGTCGAGCGCGAGATCGAGCGGGGGGACCCAGCCGGTGCTGTCGGTGTCCGGGTCGTGCAGAGGGTCGTGGACCGTGGTGGTCATGAGGTCCGCCCTTCGTTGCCGTGGACGGCGGCAAGCTCGCCGGCGAGGGTCCGCAGGTGCATGGCGTGGACGGTGAGTGCGGCGGCCAGCATCCGCAGCCGGGTGGGGTCGAGGGTGCGGGCGTACCCGGTCTGTTCGACGTAGAGACCGACTGCGCTCGAGCCGGTCTCGGAGAACGGGTGCTGCCTGAGCGCCGCGAGCAGCATGACCTCGTCCTCGAAGGCGAAGAGGTGCTCGGGTCCGGTGTGGGTGATGTCGGCTCGGTAGTCCTCGGCGGCTGGGTGTCCGGTGCACCAGGAAGGCTCGGGCAGTGCGACCGGACCGTGGTCGACGGTCTGCACAGTCACCATCCCGTCGGCCACCGGTGCGCGGCGCGCCACGAACAGCTGCTCCTCGGGGTAGTCGCGCCAGATACGGCCGAAGACGTCCCGGTGATCCAGATGAGAGCTCTTGTTCCACACGCATGGGTAGCCGGGCTTGCCGGGCTGCTCCTGCGAGCAGACGGCCGGGTCGCCCTCGAGGGCGCCCTGGTGCCAGTCGCGTAGCTCGGGCGGCACACCCTCGAGCGGGTCGGGGGCGGTCACAGCGTCACCCCCTGCGCGATGAGGCGCAGCTGCGCGGCGTACTCCCCGCGCGTCTCTTCGTCGCGGACCAGGGGGGCTGCGGCGAGGAAGTCCTGCTCGGCGGCGTAGGCGGCCTCGGTGATGCCGTGCAGCTGCTCGGCGAGGACGAGGGCCTGGCCGAGGCGGATTCCCTCGGACATCGCGGCATTCGGCCGGAGCGCATCGAGCTTGTCGGCGAGCCGAAGCAGTAACAGGCGAGTGTCACTACTGAGGGCGGGCGCGGGCTGTGTCATCGCCGACCGCCCTTCTGGGCGGTGGTGCGGACACGGCGGAGCGCCTCGTCCATGTCGGGGTCGCTGTCGTCGGCTGCGGCGGTCAGGGCTGCGTCGACCAGCTTCATGACGAACCGGCTGATGCTGAGCCGCTCGGCCCTCGCCAGGTCGGCTAGCGCCTGGGCGCGCTCACCCTTGAGGACGAGGTGGACGTCTCGGCGTTCGGCCAGGGGGTTGCCGCTGACGTTGTGCAAGGGCGCTTCGGCGTGGATCGCGGCTGCTTCGGCCTCGAGGGCGGCTCGCCGATCGGGGTAGACCGTGAGCGCCCTGCGGGCGACGAGCGGCCACCAAGAGCTCAGTACGCGGTGCGAGTCCCACCGCTGTGAGGTGTTGCAGGTGACACCGATGTAGAGCAGGCGGTCCGCCTGGTCATACATCCGGTAGAGGGTCGTGGGGCCGTCGAAACGCTCCGTGGCGTGTGATGGCCGGCGGGGGGCGGTCGCTGCAGCGGCAGCGCCCCGGGTAGTGTCCTGCTGATCCATGACGAGTCCTGTCTCGTTCGTGGGTAAGTGTCCAGGCCGGCGTTCGAGCGCCTCCTGGGTGCCGGGTAGTAGCCCTCCGGCCGGCGGTGCAGTCGCCTTCGCCGGGGGGCCTACTTGTTCCCTGGATCTTCGGTTGTCGAGTCGGGTGGCGGTGCAGTCGCCGGTCCGTACTCGTTGATCGCTCTTCGTACTGCGCGGACGTCGATCCCGATCTCCCGGGCGACAGCCGACTTGCTGCCGAGTTCCAAGACGCCGTCTGCGAACGCTGCCGCTCGTCTTCGGGCGCTTGCTGCGATCTCCGCTTGCAACTCGCGCTGCCGCCGGTTCTCGGACTCAACGCGCTCGCGCCAATGGGGTGTTGGCACGTTGCCCAGCCTACTAGGACAGCGTGTCCTATGCAACGCTTTGGCTCTCAACTCGCCAACCCAATCGGCGGGTTGTTCTCGTCGTGATCGATCCACTCCCGCAGCCCAGCCCACTCGTGCGGCTCGAACGCGCACCCGCACCAGCGGCAGGTGACCGCTGGCTCCCCGGGGAAGTGCCGCAGGATTGCACCGCAGATCGCGCCCGACGGGTCGACGGCCGGGCACTTACCGAGCCTCGTCCCACGCTCCTCGGCCAGCCGTGGGTGCACCACGCTGGCCGCTGCCTGGTGGGCGTCGCGGATCTCGCGGGCGAGGTCACCCGCGCCGGGCCAGTACCGGGCGATCCAGTCGACCGAGTGGTGGAGCGCGGCCGCGGCCGCCGCCACGCGGTCGGGAATGGCGTGGCGGAGGACCGGAGTCGGCCAGCGGCGGGCGTCGTGCAGGGCCTCGCGCCAGGACTCCAGCGTGGTGACCATGCCGCCGGGGCCGCGGAGGTCGAGGACATGCACGTCGACGGGGAGCGGCGCATCCACAGCCTGTGTACGCCCGCCGTCGGCTCCTCGGGTGGCGGGCGGGAGAAACGCGGCGAGCGCGCGGTACAACTGCGGGAGGCGGTGGAGCTGCTCGGCCAGGGTCTGGGTGCACGCCGGGCAGAGGTAGCCGTGCTCGAGCTGGGTCTCGCACATGCCGCAGGTGTCCATCGGTCACTCCTCACTCGGGCCGTTCAGGGCCGCCCGGATGTCGCCGGCTCGAACCATCCAGTGGTCGTCTGGGCAGTCGGACAGCTCCTCGCGCACGCGGTCGATGGCATCGATCCGCAGCCCCAGTTCCTTGCACACGCCGAGGTACATCTCGGTGAGGCCGTTGAGCTCGCGCCGGAGCTGTGTGACCTCGGCTTGCAGTGCCTGCACCTCGAGTTGCGGGCGCATCAAAACGGGGGTTCCGATCCGTGCCCGGCATCCTGCGCCACGGGCTGCCGGCCACCCCACCCGCCGTTCGCGGGCGCCTGCTGCTGCGCGGGCCGTGCCCCGCCCCAGTTGTCGGCTGGCGGCTGGCCGCCCTGCTGGGTGGAGCCGGCCGACGGCTTCTTCGTGACGGTGGCGCTGGCGCGGAGGAGGGACGGACCGACCTCGTCGACGTCGAGCTCGTACACAGTGCGCTTGACGCCCTCGCGGTCCTCGTAGCTGCGCTGCTTCAGGCGGCCCTGGACGATGACGCGCATGCCGCGGGCGAGAGTCTCGGCTGTGTTCTCGGCTGCCTGGCGCCATACCGAGCAGGTGAGGAACAGGCCTTCGCCGTCCTCCCACTGGTTGGTGGTCTTGTTGAAGACACGCGGGGTGGAGGCGACGCGGAACTTGGCGACGGCGACGCCGGCAGGGGTGAAGCGGAGCTCGACCTCGTCGACGAGGTTGCCGACGATCGTGATCGTGGTTTCACCGGCCATTGGGGTGCTCCTTCTGGGTGGGTACGGAGTGGAGTTGGGGGCGGGCCTCGTCCTGCTCCCAGCCGTTGAGCTCGAGGACGGTGGCAAACAGGTCGGCAGCGGCGCTGCGGGTGACGAGCGCATGTCGCCGGCCCACTGGTCGGCGAGGGCGTCCGCTCTGTTCAGAGCGCGGTAGGCCTTGTCGAGCCGCTCACGTTCGGCAGGTGTCACAGCTCCTCCTTTGTGGTGTGCTGAGTGGGTGGCCGGGCCCGATATCCGCGGGCCCGGCCGCTGTTGTGCGGATCAGTCCTGGTCCTCGTACATCGCGCCGCTGAGGATGTCCTGGGCCATGGACGCGATGACGTCCCGACGGGTGCGGGATCCTTCTACGGTGGGAGCCGGGTAGCCGGAGGGAAGGTCGCGTTCGACGGCGTCGACGATGTCCTTGACCTTGAAGGTGATACCGGTGTGCGCAGAGAGGCCGGCGACCTGTTCCACTGCTGTGTGGGTGCGGGCGATCAGATCCGCGACGAGTGCCTGGTAGCTCATTGCTCAGCTCTCCTTGGTGAGGTTCTCCTGGGATTCCAGGAGGTGGGGGTCGAGGGTTCCGCCGATGGCGGTCCACAGGCTGTGGGCCTGCGGGGTGGTGAAGTCTCGGCGGCGGGCTTGGTCGCGAAGTTCGGCGTAGGTGATGCCGAGGTGGGCAAGCCGCGTAGCGGCCGCTTGGTGGATCTCGTCTTCGGTCATCTCGATGACGGTGTCGTCGACCTGCTGGTGGGCGGGGTCATCGACGTTCATGCTGCTGTGCTGCTTCCTGCTGGGAACGCTCGCCGTGCCTGCATGCAGGGGGCGACGATCGCGGCGACAGCTGTTCGCTTCAGGGCCGTTCGGTAGCAGCGGCGACAGGTGCGTCGTGGGTCGCCAGTGCGCTTGTGGCTGCAGTGGCTACGGATGGCGTCGTCCAGCTCTTTGATCGCTTGCTGGCCTACCGCCAGCTCACCCGGGGTGGGGGTGGAGACCGGGATGCCGAGCTTGTGAGCCAGCGCGGTGCCGCCGGGACTTAGCGGCGCCTTGATGCGCATCTCTCGGGGGCAGGAGTCGCGCAAGTCGAGGAGCAGCTGACGGGCGACACCGTGGCCGCGGTGAGAGGGCCTGACGTACACGAGCTCGATCGCGTAGCGGGTGAGGTCTGCTGAGCAGAACCCGACGGGCGTGTGTCCGGCGTAGACGATGAACGTCTTGAGCCAGTTGGCGAGCGGGATGCCGGGGGCGAAGTGGCCCAGGCGGTCCAGCTCTTCGAGGAGGTAGTGGGTGAACATGCCGGCGAGAGCGCCGACGTGCTCGTCGGAGTAGAGGTCGAAGGGGACGGCGTACACGGGAGGGGCCTGGGTTTCTGTCATTTCTGTCAGGCACTCCTTAGGTGTGTATTAGAGACTTCTTCTTCTTCTTTTCGCCATGACTTGTCCCAAATGAGCGGGTGTGGGTAGTACTTGGGAGACGGCTGCCGCCCCCTCCTGCCCTCTGCGCGGGGCTCCTCGGGAACCGGTGCGGCCCATCCCCGGTCGACCAGGACCCTGATCGCGTCATGCACTGTCTCGGAGGTCACCCCGTCCGGTCCCCAGGCGTTCCCGTCTACGCCGCGCTGAGCGTCGCGAACGCTGAAGGGGAGTTGGATCTGATCGGGCTTTCGGCGGCGCAGCCAGTCCAGGACGTCGCGGGCCGGCGTGAGGTGTGCCTCGCGGTTCGCGCCCATCAGGTCAAGGCAGAGCCGGGCGTGCTGCACGAAGTAAGGGGCGAGGGCAACGGCCGAACGGAACTGCTCGGCCGTGATCTCCTTTGCCCCGCTGTCCGCGTACAGGGAGAGCAGGCCTGCGATGCGGGCGATCTTCCCGGGGAGCTTGCTGGCCCAAGAGGCCATCTGGTGCAGGTCTCCGCCGCGACGCAGTCGCTCCTGCAGGCTCTCCTGGAACACGTACATCTCTTCGCTGGCCTGCTCGGTGAACGTCACCGCGCGGACCATGGGATTCTTCCAGAGGCTGTCGACGAGGGCCTGGAGACGACGCTCGAGGTCTTCGAGCAGGCCGTCCGGGATGGCGATGGATCCGCGCGGGTCCTGGTAGCCGAGCCGCGAGGGCGGGAAGCTGTAGAGGAAGCGCTGGACGAATCCGTTGTGCAGCATCTCGTCGTCCTTCTTGCGCCCGAGCTGTTCGAGGATGACCGGCTGGATGAGCAGTCCGACTGCCAGGTGGGCGCTCTCCATCTCGATCGAGTCCCGGCCGATGCGGTCGACCGGCATGGCTTTGCCGTCGTAGGCGTCGAGCGCGAAACCGGTGTCGGACGCTCCGCTGTTGTAGAGCCCTCCCATCTGCTTGAGGAGCGTGCCTTCCGAGTGGATGACTGCCATTCGGCCGCCTTGCTGGGACGCCTTCTGCGGCATGGCAGCCGGGGTGATGTCTCCGAACAGCAGCCGCGGTGGCGCGGGCACCGGGCCGATGGCGGCAAGGTCCCGTTTCGCGAGCTTGGCCTCGTCCATCCGCAACTTGAACATCTCCGGCTTGGCCTTTACGGCTGCCTTCTCCGCCTCATCGAGGCGAGCTTGCGCCACCTTGAGGGCTTGCTCGGTTTCCTCGATCTCCGGAAGGGCGTCGTCGCGGAGCTTTCGTTCGATGCGGCGTAGCGCGTCACTGAAAGGTCCTTCGGCAGCGCTCTTCCTCTCGCCGGCCCCTGCGACCGTGGCGGTCCACACAGAGGATGCTTCGGACCAGCCGGCCCGGATGCGGATCTTGGCTCTGCCGCCCACCGCGGTGGAAATCGCGGCAAGCGAGATCATGGCGGGGATGTCGGGGGCGACCTGCACCTGCTCGGTGACGGCGTTGACAACGGCTGCGAGTTCGGCACCGAGCAGGTGGACGGGGAAGGGGGTGAGCTTGGGACGATCGATGGAGATGGGTTCTTCCCATCCCCCCTGCAGGTGCCTGACAGAAATGACAGAAGTCGGGTCCTGGTCGACGTTGGGGGCCCACTGGGGTCCGATTGTCATCCCGCTACCGCCTTGTCGCTCGGATGCGGGATGGGTGCCCAGACCTGCAGGAACTCGGCGTCCCGATGGCCGGCGTCGAAGTGATCGGCCGCGTCCTTGCCCGTGCGGGCCTGCACTACGTAAAGGGAGCGGGCGATGCCGCGCAGGGAGTCGACGACCTGGACCGCGTGCTTCTGCCCGGGCTCGTCGCGGTCGGCGACGACGGTCACGTCGGCGCCTTCGAGGAATTGAGCGTGCTCTTCGGTCCAGCGGCCTGCTCCTGCCGCGTTGCAGGTGGCGGCAAGGCCGTGGTCGACGAGCGCTTGCACGTCCTTTTCTCCCTCGGCAATCCAGATGACCCTGTCGGCGATCTTCGCGGCGAGGAGTTCCGGTAGTCGGTACGGGACGGTTCGGACGAGTCGGTTCCCCTGCTTGTCGTTGAGGGACCAGCGGCGACCGGACTTGGCGTCGCTGTCAGGCCGCCACTGAGCGAAGCACTTGTGGTCGCACCGGGTCACTCCGTGGACGGTGAGACGGTTCTCGTCCCGGTAGAGGTACTGGGCCACGCGTCTGTGGCCGCGGTCCTGGCAGGGAATCCAGGTGTCGTTCTCGGGGCGGTCGCGGGGCCGCTCGGGGAGCGGCTCGTCGAACAGGTCCGCTGCGGTCCAGCCGATGGCGGCGAGGAAGTCGGCGTTGCCCTGGCACTTGTGGCAGTACACGCCGACGCCGTTGTTGATGCGCTTGATAGCGACAGTGTCAGGCGAGTCGCCTCCGTGGCACAGGCCGCGGGTGCGGAGTACGCCGCCGGTGTAACGGGTGCGCTCGCCCATGCTGCCGAGGAGGTCGGCAAGCCGGTTGAAGGCGATGGTGTCGTTCACGAACGGGGCTCTCTTCTTCGAGCAGGTACTGGTGTCCGTGTCGGGCGGGCGCCGCCTGGTGCGGCGCCCGCCGTGCGACTAGCCGGCCTTCTTCAGGGTCGAGGCGACCTCGTCGGCCATGGCGGTGATGGTGTAGTTCCAGTGCCGGGCCGCGTTGAGGACGGCCGTCGGGGACGGTTGTTCCTCGAGGTCGGCGCGGATCGCACCGAGGGTCACGTTGAAGCGGGCCTGGGCGGCGACGAGCGCGAGGTGCGCGGCGCCCTGCTCGTCGGCCTGGTCGAGGTCGGCCGGTTCGGGGATGGGCCACTGGCCCGGGGTGCGGCTCACGCTGCACCGCCGAGGTCGGTCTCGATCCAGGCGGCGACCTCGTCGAACGAGGTCGCGAGAACGCCCGTGGCGAGGGCGTACAGCGCACGCATGCTGAGCTCGAAGGCGGGTGCCCTCTCGGAAGCGACCACGGGGGCGGCGCCGCGCATCACGAGGTACCGCTCCGCCGCGAAGGGATCATCCGTGGCCCACGGGGAGGGTTCCTGGGCCATCACCTCGACGAGGAGCATGAACGCCTGGTGCTGAATCGCCTCACCCCCGCCGAGGCGGTGGGCGGCGGCGTAGAACTGAGCGTGTTCGGTGTACGTCAGGGGGGTCACGCCGCCTCCTTGGTGACGTTGGACTCGTGGAAGATCGTGCGGATCTCGGCGCGCTGGGCTGCCGTGAGTGGCGGGGCCTCGGAGACGAGCCGGTCGACGCGTTCCCAGTACCCGGCCGGCCGTGCCGGGCGGCCGGGAGTGTCCCCGGCCGCCGCGGCGCGAGCTTGGGCGTGCATCACAGGGCGCCCTCCACGTGCTTGGTGACATCGGTGGTGGCGATGGGCCCGGGGAAGGCGTCCTCGGACAGGTGGTGGACGGCAGCGATGAGCTTGCGCACCGCTTCGTCCCGCTCTCCGGGGTCGCGCCCGACGGGCAGGTGCAGGACGAGTGCTCCGTCACGGTCGAGGAGGGCCGCCCCGCAGAAGTACTCCTCGGTGATCGAGGAGTCGATCACCTGGGAGACGCGCTGCTCACGGAGCAGCTGGTCAAGCGGGGCGTGCAGCAGGTGATCTGCGGTTGGCGTGGGCCGGACAGTGGCCGGAATGGCGTGACCCGTCTGGCCGAGGCTCTGCTTGGTCTGCGCGGCGGGGTCTGCGATAGTGGGTGCCACGATCGTTTCCTCTCGTCTCTTCACGGGGTCTGGGTGGGTCGGTCGCTCGAAGCCGCTGCGGTTGCACCCGCTGCGGCTTCGCTGTTTTCGGCCGTCGTGGTGATCAGTGCCTGATGCGCTGAGTTGCGGGACGTGCCAGCCATGCAGGCCTCGACGTCAGACCACCGTGCGCGGAGGTGACGTCCCACTCGGAAGAGCGGGAATGGGCCGCCCCGCGAGGACCACTGGTAGATGGTCGCCTTCGAAACCTGCAGGTAGGTGGCCAGTTCGTCTGGGGTGGCGAGCGGTCGGCGCTGCTCCTTGTGCTGCTCAACAGCTGTCACGCTGTTTCCCTTCTGGAAACGAACCAGTGGAAGTTGGGAACAGACTGCGGCAAGTATGGCGTGTTCGTCAAGTGGCAACGCGTGTTCGTGTTTTGGGAACGCGCAGGCGCTTGGCAGGCGTCGATACGGCACCTAGTGTTCGTGTCATGGAAACAGCGACAAAGCTCGGCAGCGTGGGTCAGCGGGTGGCGAAGGAGGTGGCGCGGCTCCGCGGGAGAACGCCCGTTCGCGAGCTGTCGGCGCGGCTCGCCAAAATCGGCCGGCCGATCCTGCCGTCAGGCATCACCAAGATCGAGCAGGGTGCACGTCGTGTGGACGTCGACGACCTTGTTGCTCTGGCGGTGGCGCTGAAGGTGACTCCCATCCGTCTGCTTCTCGGGGCACCTCCTGTAGAGGAGGGTGAGCCGGTTCGAAACGAGGCTTGGGAATGGAATCCCTGGAAGGACGCCGAGGGGAATGAGCGTTCCCCGATCCCGGTCCTACGCCTTGCTCCCGAGTTGGCCTTGGAGCCCTACGACGTCTGGACTTGGGCAATGGGTGAGATGCCGCTCGGTGAGATCTGGCGACTCGTCGACGAGGGCGAGGTCAATTTCACAGAGGGCGAGGAAGAAGAGTTCCGATCACAGAATCAACTGCCCGTTCCGCGCCCCTTTCTGGGGTTGGAGAGCGATCTCCAGCAGACCGTTGCCCGCGTTGGCGCTGCTGTGATGGATGCTCTCGATGTTGGGCTCACCGAGGATCAGGTCTCCCAACTGGTGAAGCAGTCATTCGCCGCCTGGCGCAAGGAGATGGGCGTGCGCAAAGAGGCGGGGCGTAGCCAAGCGGGCCAGGGAGACGTCGAAGAAAATTCTCAGCCCGGCTAGCTAAGTGTCATCCGGTTGCTATGTCAGTAGGTACCGCCTCAACGCGCATTCGTGTTCGCCCGCTTCCACCTCGTTTCGATCGCGTCGTAGTCGAAGTACTCTCCGTCGGGCCGCCGGCCGCGCCCGACCGGCAGGATCGTGACGTCCATGAGAGACCGCAGCACCGCGCGCTGCCGGTCCAGACCAAGGTCCAGCCATGCCTTGCGCACGTCCGGGGCACCCACCAGGCCTACCAGAGGGTCTGTTCGTCCGGCACGCGCCAGTTGCCGGGTGACACCCTCCAGCTGCTTGCGCGCGACGTCTGATGCCTCGATGAACTGAGGCATGTCCATCTGGCCGGCGCCCAGCATGGCCGCCATGTCCGTGATCCGGCGGCGAATCTGCTCGCTTGCCACCTGCAGCCCGCTCACGTCGGTGTCATCAGGGCCGGGCAGCAAGAGGTCAACCGCGTCGGGCAAGGACAGCCGTTCCACGATCAGGTCGCCAACATGCTCATCAACTTTGTGCGCTTGGCGACTGCCCCCGTGGCCGGTGACGCAGCGATAGCTCGGCTTGGAGCTGTTGCCCGCCCGGCCGCACTTCATCTTGCTCTCACACCCGGGCACGCCGCAGTTGTAGATCAGGGAGCCCAGCCACTTCGGCTTCGCGCCGCGGGCCGACTGCCGGTTCGGATCGCTCAGGATGGCGACGACACCACGGAACTCGGCCTCGGTGACAATGGCGTCCCATCCGCCGCGGCCGATCTCTTGCCCCTTGTACACGGCGATCCCGGCGTTCCTGGGGCGCATCAGAAGCAGCCGCGCATCGGTCGGCCGCATGACGTTCCCCAGCGTTGACCGAATCCCTTCGCTCTCCATCCAGCGGGTCCAGCTCAGGACGGAGCCGCCCTTGAGGATCAGCTCCGTGCCGTACTTCAGGGCCGCGGCTTCTTCGGGGACCGTCCTGTTCATGTCGAGGACTGGAACGGCGATCTCTTCGCCCGTCTCCTTCTCAACCTTCTTGCGAGTCTCGCCCGTGGGTGCGCCCCATCCGAACGGGCGAATCCCTCCGCCCCACTCGCCGGCCTTCGCCTTCTGCTGCCGCTTCCTGGAGATACGGACACCCTTGTGCTCGGACTCCTGGCGGGCGACAGCGCCGAGGATGCGCGCGGTCATCCTGCCTGACGGTGAGCTCAGGTCGATGAGCCCTGCCTGCACAGTGTGCGTCGCTACAGCCCGGCGCTCCGACAGTGCAATGTAGGCCTCCAACTCGGTGGGGGAGCGGTGCAGTCGGTCGGTGTGCCAGGCGAGAACCACGGTGGCGTCGCCGTCCTCGAGGCCGGCGAACATCTCGATGTAGTCCTTGCGTGGCTTCCCGGAGTACGCCGACATGTCGTTGTCCTCGAAGACGCGGACGACCTCGTAGACCACCGTCGGAGTGGACAGGCGCTTGGCTAGGGCGTGGCAGTCCTCGATCTGGCGCTGAGTGCCCAGGTGGGCGCCGGTCCTGTCCTGAGAGATGCGGGCATAGATGTAGCAGCGGATGACGCGCGGCGCGGCGTCGCCCGCGGCCTGCAGGTGTGTTGCCATGGCTCAAGTGTGCCTGAACAGGTATGTCTTTGGTCATAGTTCGGGCCGCCCACGCAGATGGCCGTCTTCACCCAGCAGACCGCGACCCCGAAGGAGGAGCAGGCATGACCATCGAGACCACCGCCACCGGGACCGCCACGGCCCGCGGCCGCCGACTGCCCGTCACCGACCTCTCCCTCGTGGTCCTGATCGGTGCGAGCGGCTCCGGCAAGTCCACCTTCGCGCGCCGCCACTTCAAGCCCACCGAGGTCATCTCCTCCGACTTCTGCCGTGGTCTGGTCGCCGACGACGAGAACGACCAGAGCGCCAGCAGGGACGCCTTCGACGTCCTGCACTACATCGCGGGCAAGCGTCTGGAGGCGGGCCGGCTGACCGTCGTCGACGCCACCAACGTGCAGCAGGAGGCACGGCGCCAGCTGGTGCAGCTGGCCCGGCAGTACGACGTCCTGCCGATCGCGATCGTCCTCGACCTCCCCGAGGAGGTCTGCCAGGCACGGAACGCGGCGCGTCCCGACCGTTCGGACATGCCGCGCCACGTCGTCCAGCGCCACCGCCGTGAGCTGCGCCGCTCGCTGCGCGGACTGGAGCGCGAGGGCTTCCGCAAGGTGCACGTCCTGCGCAGCGTCGAGGAGGTGGAGGCGGCCGAGGTCGTTCTGGAGAAGCGGTTCAACGATCTGCGTCACCTCACCGGCCCCTTCGACATCATCGGTGACATCCACGGCTGCCGCTCCGAGCTGGAGACCCTGCTCGGCAGACTCGGCTACGTCGACGGGCGTCACCCCGAGGGACGCACGGCCGTCTTCGTCGGCGACCTCGTCGACCGCGGTCCCGACAGCCCCGGCGTCCTGCGCCGCGTGATGGGGATGGTCGCGGCCGGCGACGCGCTCTGCGTGCCCGGAAACCACGAGAACAAGCTCGGCCGCTGGCTCAAGGGCCGCAAGGTCCAGGAGACCCACGGGCTCGCCGAGACCATCGAGCAGCTGGGTCGGGAGAGCGAGGAGTTCCGGGCCGAGGTCGGCGCGTTCATCGACGGGCTCGTCAGCCACTACGTCCTCGACGAGGGCAGGCTCGTCGTGTGTCACGCCGGTCTGCCGGAGAAGTACCACGGCCGGACCTCCGGCCGGGTGCGCTCGCACGCCCTGTACGGGGACACGACCGGGGAGACCGACGAGTTCGGCCTCCCGGTGCGCTACCCGTGGGCGGAGGAGTACCGCGGCCGGGCGACCGTCGTCTACGGTCACACGCCCGTCCCGAACACCTCGTGGGTCAACAACACGATCTGCCTGGACACCGGTGCCGTCTTCGGCGGGAAGATGACCGCGCTGCGCTGGCCGGAGCGCGAACTCGTCGACGTACCGGCGGAGAAGGTCTGGTACGAGCCGGCCCGGCCGCTCGTCACCGAGGCCCCCGGCGGTCACGAGGGGCGCCCGCTCGACCTCGCCGACGTGCACGGCCGCCGGATCGTGGAGACCCGGCAGATGGGCAACGTCTCCGTGCGTGAGGAGAACGCGGCGGCGGCCCTGGAGGTCATGAGCCGTTTCGCGGTCGACCCGCGACTGCTCGCCTACCTGCCGCCGACCATGGCGCCGACCGCGACCTCGAAGGAGGACGGCTACCTGGAGCACCCGGCGGAGGCCTTCGCCCAGTACCGGGCGGACGGTGTCGAGCGGGTCGTGTGCGAGGAGAAGCACATGGGCTCGCGGGCCGTCGCCCTGGTCTGCCGGGACGAGGAGGCGGCGCGCGAGCGGTTCGGGGTCACGGGAGTGACCGGCGCCCTGCACACCCGCACGGGACGGCCCTTCTTCGACGACCCCGAGGTCACCGAGCAGGTCCTGGAGCGGCTCCGTACGGCGATCACCGCCGCCGGGCTCTGGGACGAACTCGCCGCCGCGAACGGTGCCTCCGCCGCGGGGGACTGGCTGCTGCTCGACGGCGAACTGATGCCGTGGTCGCTGAAGTCGGCCGGACTGCTGCGCTCGCAGTACGCGGCGGTCGGCGCGGCCTCCCGCGCCGTCTTCCCCGGCGCGCTCGGCGCACTGGAGCAGGCGGCCGCGCGGGGTGTGAGCGGGGTGGACACGCTCCTCGCCGAGCAGCGCGAACGGGCCGCCGACGCCGAGGCGTTCACCGAGGCGTACCGCCGCTACTGCTGGCCGACGCAGGGTCTCGAGGGCGTGCGCTTCGCACCGTTCCAGATCCTCGCCGCGCGGGGGCGTTCGCTCGCGGCCGTGCCGCACGACGAGCAGCTCGGGTGGCTCGACCGGATGACCGACGCCGACCCGACCGGTCTGCTGCAGCGCACGCGACGGCTCGTGGTGGACACGGGCGACGAGGCGTCGGTGCGGGCCGGTGTCGACTGGTGGCTGGAGATGACGGAGGCGGGCGGCGAGGGCATGGTCGTCAAGCCGCTCTCCGCGCTCGTACGCGGTGCGGCCGGCCGGCTCGTCCAGCCGGGCGTGAAGGTCCGTGGCCGTGAGTACCTGCGGATCATCTACGGCCCCGAGTACACCCGTCCGGAGAACCTGGAGCGCCTGCGGAACCGCTTCCTCGGGCACAAGCGGTCGCTCGCTCTCCGTGAGTACGCGCTCGGCCTGGAAGCGCTGGACCGACTGGCCGAGGGCGAGCCGCTCTGGCGGGTGCACGAAGCCGTGTTCGCCGTGCTCGCACTGGAGTCCGAGCCGGTGGACCCGCGCCTCTGACCGTGGCGCCACGGGGGCGCGGGGGGCTGGGTTGCTGTGTACGTCGCCCTGACCCCGGTCGCCGTGATCGTCACCCTCCTCGCCGCCACCGTCGCGTACTCCGTGACGTGACCTGACGTGACGTGAGGGGAGAACCACGCGCGAGCCGCCCGGCTCCGTCAGGATGGGCGCATGGGATTCCATGTCGATTCCGAGACCGGGCGGCTCCGCCGCGTCATACTGCACCGGCCCGATCTGGAGCTGAAGCGGCTGACACCCTCCAACAAGGACGCTCTGCTCTTCGACGACGTCCTCTGGGTGCGCCGCGCACGCCAGGAGCACGACGGGTTCGCCGACGTGCTGCGCGACCGGGACGTCGAGGTCCATCTCTTCGGGGACCTGCTCGCCGAGTCCCTCGAACTGCCCGCCGCCCGCAAGCTCGTCCTCGACCGGGTCTTCGACGAGAAGGAGTACGGTCCCCTCGCCGCCGACCACCTCCGCGCCGCCTTCGACTCCCTGGACGCCACCGCGCTTGCCGAGGCACTGGTCGGCGGCATGACGAAGCGTGAGTTCCTGGCGGCCCACCGCGAGCCCACCTCGGTCCGGTTCCACGTCATGGACCTGGACGACTTCGTGCTCAGGCCGCTGCCGAACCACATCTTCACCCGGGACACCTCGGCCTGGATCTACGACGGCGTCTCCATCAACGCGATGCGCTGGCCCGCCCGGCAGCGCGAGACGGTCCACTTCGAGGCGATCTACAAGCACCATCCGCTCTTCACCGGCTCCGAAGCGGGCGACTTCCACCTCTGGTCCGAGGGCCAGGCCGACTACCCGTCCACCATCGAGGGCGGGGACGTCCTGGTCATCGGCAACGGGGCCGTCCTGATCGGGATGAGCGAGCGGACCACCCCGCAGGCGGTCGAGATGCTGGCCCGGGGGATGTTCGCGGCCGGCTCGGCCCGGACGATCATCGCCCTCGACATGCCGAAGCGGCGTGCGTTCATGCACCTCGACACGGTGATGACGATGGTCGACCACGACACCTTCACCCAGTACGCGGGGCTCGGCATGCTCCGCTCGTACACGATCGAACCGGGCGACGAGGGCCAGTCGCTGCGGGTCACCGACCATCCGCCCGAGCACATGCACAGCGCGATCGCCGCCGCGCTCGGCCTCCAGGACATCCGCGTCCTCACCGCCACGCAGGACGTCCACGCGGCGGAGCGGGAGCAGTGGGACGACGGCTGCAACGTCCTCGCCGTCGAGCCGGGGGTGGTCGTGGCGTACGAGCGGAACGCGACCACCAACACCCATCTGCGCAAGCAGGGCATCGAGGTGATCGAGATCCCGGGCAGCGAGCTGGGGCGGGGGAGGGGCGGCCCGCGCTGCATGAGCTGCCCGGTGGAACGCGACGCCGTCTGAGGGAGGAGAAGGGGAGCGGGCAGGGGCCGGGGCGGGGCGACGAGTGTGCGGCGTCACTGTATAGCCATACTGATATACGTATAGACTTCCAGTCGCTGACATGTTCGCCGTCCCCGACCGTATCCAGGAGCGCCCCATGGCCACCGATCTCATCGGCCGCCACTTCCTCAAGGAGCTGGACTTCACCGCCGACGAGTTCCGCGGTCTGATCGACCTGGCCGCCGAACTGAAGGCGGCCAAGAAGGCGGGCGCCGAGGTCCAGCGGCTCCGGGGCAGGAACATCGCCCTGATCTTCGAGAAGACGTCGACCCGGACGCGCTGCGCCTTCGAGGTCGCCGCGGCCGACCAGGGCGCCTCCACCACCTACCTCGACCCCGCCGGCTCGCAGATCGGCCACAAGGAGTCGGTCAAGGACACGGCCCGCGTCCTCGGCCGGATGTTCGACGCCATCGAGTACCGCGGCGACAGCCACTCGAAGGTCGAGGACTTCGCGACCCACGCGGGCGTGCCCGTGTTCAACGGTCTGACGGACGACTGGCACCCCACCCAGATGCTCGCCGACGTCCTCACCATGACCGAGCACACGGACAAGCCCCTCGACGCGGTCACCTTCGCCTACCTCGGCGACGCCCGCTTCAACATGGGCAACTCCTACCTGGTCACCGGCGCCCTCCTCGGCATGGACGTGCGGATCGTGGCACCCGAGGCGTACTGGCCGGGCGCGGGGGTCGTCGCCGCGGCCCGCGAGCTCGCGGAGAAGAGCGGAGCGACGATCACCCTCACCGAGGACGTCGCCGGAGGCGTCCGGGGCGCGGACTTCGTCGCCACCGACGTCTGGGTCTCCATGGGTGAGCCCAAGGAGGTCTGGGACGAGCGGATCGCCGACCTCGCGCCGTACTCCGTGACCATGGACGTCCTGCGCGCGACGGGTATCGCGAATGTGAAGTTCCTGCACTGCCTGCCGGCCTTCCACGACCTCGGCACGGCCGTGGGCCGGGACATCCACGCCCGGCACGGTCTGACCGAGCTGGAGGTCTCCGACGAGGTCTTCGAGTCCGAGCACTCCGTCGTCTTCGACGAGGCCGAGAACCGCATGCACACCATCAAGGCGGTCCTCGTCGCCACCATGGCCGGCGTCGAATAGCGATACGCCCGATTGGGGGTATATGCGCTCCCGTGGTTACCATCGGATCGAATGGTGGGGTTCGAGCTCGCACGCTCGGGCCCCACTCGCACGTCCGCGCCCGGTGCGCCCTGCTCGACCAGAGATGAGAACCCCCGCATGTCCCCGTCCGCGCCGCGGATCAAATCCCCCCAGCAGCTCATCGCCGAATCCGGCGCGGACCTCGAAGGCCACGGCCTCAAGCGCACCATGGGCCTCTTCCAGCTCGTGTGTTTCGGCATCGGCGCCATCGTCGGCACCGGCATCTTCGTCGGCCTCTCCGACAGCGTCGCGGAGGCGGGTCCGGCCGTCGTCGTCTCCTTCGTCCTTGCCGCGATCACCTGTGTGTTCACCGCCTTCTCCTTCGCCGAGCTGGGCGGCGCGATACCGGTCTCCGGCTCCTCCTACTCCTTCGCGTACGCGAGCCTCGGCGAGCGAGTGGCCTTCCTCGTCGGCTGGTGCCTGCTCCTGGAGTACGGCGTGTCGGTCTCCGCGGTCGCGGTCGGCTGGAGCCAGTACCTGAACGAGCTGCTCGACAGCCTCGTCGGCCTGCGGCTGCCGGACGTGGTCTCCGCCGGCCCCGGCGACGGCGGCGTGATCAACCTGCCCGCGGTGATCGTCATCGCGCTGGCCGCCGTCCTGCTCGTGCGCGGCGTCCGGGAGAGCGCCCGGGCGACTGCCGCCATGGCCGTCCTCAAGATCGGGATCCTGATCGTCTTCCTCGCGGTCGGCTTCACCGCCTTCAAGGACGGCAACCTCGCGCCGTTCGCGGCGCACGGCGCCGCCGGGATCACCGCGGGGGCGTCGCTGGCGTTCTTCTCGTACATCGGCTTCGACGCGATCACCACCGCCGGCGAGGAGGTCAAGAACCCCCGTCGCAACATCCCGATCGCGATCCTCGTCTGCCTCGGCGTCGTCACGGTGCTCTACGGTGCGGTGGCGCTCTCGGCGATCGGTGCGCTGGGCGCCGACGACGTCGCCGGCCGGCCTGCCGCGCTCTCGCTCGTCGTCGACCAGGTCACCGGCTCGGCGGTCGGCGGCGGGATCATCGCCTTCGGCGCGGTCGTCGCGATCGCGTCCGTCGTGCTCGCGGTGATGTACGGCCAGACCCGCGTCCTGATGTCCATGTCCCGTGACGGGCTCGTCCCCCGGGTCTTCGAGCGGGTCTCCCCGAAGAGCGCGACCCCCGTCGCCAACACCTGGATCGTGGCCGCCGTCTTCGCGGTCCCGGCCGCGTTCTCCTCGCTCGACGTGGTCGTCGGTCTGACGACCATCGGCACGCTCGCCGTCATGGCCGTGGTCAACATCGCGGTGATCGCGCTGCGGCGCCGGAACCCGGAGCTGTCCCGCTCCTTCCGGGTGCCGCTCTACCCCGTGAGCCCGGTACTCGGCGTCGGCTTCTGCCTGTACCTGATCTGGGGCACGGGCTGGCAGACGTGGGTGCAGTTCGCGGTCTTCCTGGCCGTCGGCGCGCTGGTCTACACGCTCTACGGCCGCCGCAACTCCCGCCTCGCCCCGGCCCCCGCAGCCGGTACGCCGGCAACGGACGACGCCCCGGCCGACAGGGTCCCGGCCTAGGGCGTGTTGCGAAAGTCCCGCCTGCCCCGCGACGCCTGGCACGCACGCTCGCTGCGTTGTCGGGATCGTCCGAGTACACCCGGTACGAGGACGACCCTCCGCCTTGCGATCGCACGCACCAGACGCCGCGGGGCCCGCCCTTCGGGCGGACGGCGCTAATTTCGCAACACGCCCTAGGGGGCCGGGGTCGCGCCGCCCGGCTGGGGCACGGCGGCGCCGCCCCGCCCCAGCACGTCCCGCTGGCCCCGACCCGGCCCGCCCCGGCCCGACCCGACCCGGCCTGCTACGGCCTCGGTCGGCGCTGCGCCGGGAGGGCCGGGAGGGTGAACCAGACCGCCTTGCCCTGCGCGGTGGGGCGGTGGCCGCAGTCGCTGCTGAGCGCGCGGATGAGGAACAGGCCGCGGCCGTGCTCCTGCCAGGGGTCCGGCGCCTCACCTCGCTCCGGGCCCATCAGCTCCCCGGGGCCCGCGGGCCGCCCGTCGTGCACCTCGACCTGGCAGCCGCCCGGCAGCACCTCGACGACCAGAGCGATGGGGCCCTCGCCCGCCGTGTGCTCCACCGCGTTGGCGACGAGCTCGGCCGTCAGCAGTTCGGCGGTGTCGCCGTCGGCCGGCGCGTCGACGTCCGTGAGCGCCGTACGGACCAGCGCACGGGCCATCGGCACGGCGGCCGTGCTGTGGGGAAGCTCGATGCGCCACGAGGTGGAGGCGGTGGCTTCGAGCATGGCGGAGGTCCGTTCGCGGAGGGCTGGGGGAGGGGCACGGGGAGTGCGTGTCCCGAGGCGTCCTGCTCTCCACCCTACGAAGCCCCCGCGCGAACTCCATGGGCACCCCCTCCCTCATCGACGGGGCCAGGGTCACCAGCCCGCCGGGACCTTCGGCGGCGGAAGGAACGGGCCCCCGTCGTCCTATCGCGTACTCGTGACGACAGTCACAACACGGTGATACGCTCCAGGGAGGAGGAAGGGAGGGCGTCCCGTATGAGCCCCTTTACCGGCTCCGCACCCCGTACCGAGCGCTGGCGGCATCTGCGACTGACCGTCGACGACGGCGTCGCCACCGTCACCCTCGACCGACCCGAGAAACTCAACGCGCTCACGTTCGGCGCCTACGCCGACCTGCGCGACCTGCTCGCCGAGCTCTCCCGCGAGCGTGCCGTCCGCGCCCTCGTCCTCGGGGGCGAGGGGCGCGGCTTCTGCTCCGGTGGCGACGTCGACGAGATCATCGGCGCGACCCTCGCCATGGACACCGCCCAGCTGCTCGACTTCAACCGGATGACCGGACAGGTGGTCCGGGCGATCCGCGAGTGCCCCTTCCCCGTGATCGCCGCCGTCCACGGCGTCGCGGCCGGCGCGGGCGCGGTCCTGGCCCTCGCCGCCGACTTCCGGATCGCCGACCCCAGCGCCCGGTTCGCCTTCCTTTTCACCCGCGTCGGGCTCTCCGGCGGCGACATGGGCGCGGCCTATCTGCTGCCCCGGGTCGTCGGCCTCGGCCACGCGACCCGGCTCCTCATGCTCGGCGAACCCGTACGCGCCACGGAGGCCGAACGCATCGGCCTGCTCAGCGAACTCACCGACGAGGGCGGCGCCCCCGCCCGTGCCGCCGAGCTCGCCCGCCGCCTCGCCGACGGACCGGCCCTCGCCCACGCCCAGACCAAGGCTCTGCTCACCGCCGAGCTCGACATGCCGCTCGCGGCCTCCGTCGAGCTGGACGCCGCCACCCAGGCGCTGCTCATGAACGGCGAGGACTACGCGGAGTTCCACGCCGCGTTCACCGAGAAGCGCCCTCCGAAGTGGACGGGGCACTGACCATGCCCGACCAGAGGCCGGCCCCGCCGGCGTCCGAGGGGTCCGAGGCGCCCCAGGGGTCCGAGCCGTCGGAGCGGTCGGGGGCGTCCCGGGCGCCGGGCCCGGTCCCTCCGGGGCGGAGCTCCGCTCCGGCGGAAAGCCTCCGTGTCGCCGTCGTCGGCGGCGGGCCCGGCGGGCTCTACGCCGCCGCTTTGCTCAAGCGGCTCGATCCCTTGCGCGAGGTCACCGTCTGGGAGCGCAACGCCCCCGACGACACCTTCGGCTTCGGCGTCGTCCTCTCCGACGAGACCCTCGGCGGCATCGAGCACGCCGACCCCGCCGTGTACCGGGCCCTCCAGGACGAGTTCGTCCGGTGGGACGACATCCACATCGGCCACCGGGGCCGGCTCCTCACCTCCTCCGGCCACGGGTTCGCCGCGCTCGGCCGCCGCCGGCTCCTGGAGATCCTGCACGCGCGATGCGCGGAACTCGGCGTACGGCTCCGCTTCCGTACCGAGGCACCGCCCGCCGCCGAGCTGGCCGCCACCCACGACCTCGTCATCGCCGCCGACGGCGTCCACAGCGCCACCCGGGAGGCGCACGCCGACGTCTTCCGCCCCCGCGTCACCACCCACCGCTGCCGCTACATCTGGCTCGCCGCCGACTTCGCCCTCGACGCCTTCCGCTTCGAGATCGCCGAGACCGAGCACGGCGTGATGCAGCTCCACGGCTACCCCTTCTCCGCCGACGCCTCCACCGTCATCGTCGAGATGCGCGAAGAGGTCTGGCGGGCCGCCGGATTCGACGAGATGGACGAGGACGAGTCCACCGCCCGCTGCGCCAAGATCTTCGCCGAGGTGCTCGGCGGACGCACCCTGCGCTCCAACCGCTCCACCTGGACCGCCTTCCGTACGGTGGTCAATGAGCGCTGGTCGCACGGCGCCACCGTCCTCCTCGGCGACGCCGCCCACACCGCGCACTTCTCCATCGGCTCCGGCACCAAGCTCGCCGTCGAGGACGCCCTCGCGCTCGCCGCCTGCGTCGAGGAGCAGCCCACACTGGCGGAGGCGCTGGCCGCGTACGAGACCGAGCGCAGGCCCGTCGTCGAGTCCACCCAGCGCGCGGCGGCGGCCAGCCTGCGCTGGTTCGAGGAGCTGGGCGGCTATCTGCACCAGCCGCCACGGCAGTTCGCG
Source organism: Streptomyces sp. NPDC013317 (assembly GCF_055563155.1). Taxonomy (NCBI): domain Bacteria; kingdom Bacillati; phylum Actinomycetota; class Actinomycetes; order Kitasatosporales; family Streptomycetaceae; genus Streptomyces; species Streptomyces sp. NPDC013317. Next base: position 65,224 of record NZ_JBVHDX010000019.1, on the reverse strand, counting down.
TTCAATCTCCTCACCCGTAGCCGCCGCGTCACCCACGACAACCTCCGGCTGCGCGATCCGCGGTTCACCGACGCCGTGGAACGGGACTTCGGCTGCCCGCCCGAGACCCCGCCGATGTTCACGCCCTTCCGGCTGCGCGGACTCACCCTGCGCAACCGGGTCGTGGTCTCGCCGATGGACCTGTACGTCGCCGAGGACGGCCTCCCCGGCGACCTCCACCTCGTCCACCTCGGCGCGCGGGCGCTCGGCGGCGCCGGCCTCGTCATGACCGAGATGGTCTGCGTCAGCCCCGAGGGCCGGATCACCCCCGGCTGCACCGGCCTCTGGACGGACGAGCAGGCCGAGGCCTGGAGCCGGATCACCTCCTTCACGCACGCCCAGGCGTCCGGCACGGCCATCGGCGTCCAGCTCGGCCACTCCGGCCGCAAGGGCTCCACCCGCCGTATGTGGGAAGGCATCGACCAGCCGCTCCCCGACGGCAACTGGCCGCTGACTGCCGCCTCACCGCTGCCCTACCGGCCGGGCGTCAACCAGGTCCCGCGTGTCCTGGACCGGACGGGCATGACGGCCGTACGGGAGGAGTTCGCCGCCGCTGCCCGGCGCGCCGCCCGCTGCGCATTCGACCTCCTCGAACTGCACTGCGCCCACGGCTACCTGCTCTCGGGCTTCCTCTCCCCGCTGACCAACCACCGGGACGACGCCTACGGAGGCCCGCTGGAGAACCGGCTCCGCTTCCCGCTCGAAGTCTTCGACGCCGTACGGGAGGTGTGGCCCGACGACCGGCCGATGACCGTGCGGCTCTCGGCGACCGACTGGGTGGAGGGCGGGACCACGGTGGAGGACGCGATCGCGATCGCCCGCGCCTTCGTCGCCCACGGCGCGGACGCCCTCGACGTCTCGACCGGCCAGGTCGTCCCCGACGAACGCCCCGAGTACGGCCGCTCCTACCAGGTCCCGTACGCCGACCGGATCCGCAACGCCCTCGGCGTCCCCGTGATCGCGGTGGGCGCGATCTCCTCCTGGGACGACGTCAACTCCCTCCTCCTGGCGGGCCGAGCCGACCTCTGCGCGCTGGCCCGCCCCCACCTCTACGACCCGCACTGGACCCTGCACGCGGCGGCGGAGCAGGGCTACCGGGGGCCGGCGGCACCCTGGCCGGACCCGTACAAGGCGGGCAGCCGCACACCCCCCACGGGCCGCACGGACGCGCCCAGACCGCGCCTCACCCTGAACTGAGGCCGCAACCCCCGGGACGCGTCACGCCGGTTCGCCGGCCGGCGGGCGCGCGAATTGCGCGCCCCGGTCCCGCAGGCGTTCGTGGAGCTCCGCGAAGACCGCCGCCGAGCGGGCGCCCGGCCAGTCCTGCGGCAGCAGTTCGGCCGGCAGGACCGGGTCCTCGTAGGGGAGGCGGCGCCAGGAGTCCAGGGCGAACAGATAGTCGCGGTAGGCGTCCTCCGCCGAGCCGGGGGAGGCCCTCCAGGTCCGCAGGACCGGCTCGTGGGCGGCGAGGAACTCCTCGTGGAGCTTGGCGATCGACGGCAGGTCCCACCAACGGGCCACCGCCTCCGCCGTCGGCGCGTACCCCAGGTGCTCGCCGCGGAAGAGGTCCACGTACGCGGAGAGCTCCAGGCGCTCCAGGGTGTGGCGGGTCTCCTCGTACAGCCGCGCCGGGGCGATCCAGACGCCCGGGGACGCCGTGCCGAAGCCCAGCCGGGCGAGCCGCGAGCGCAGCAGGTGCCGCTTGTGGCGCTCGGCCTCGGGCACGGTGAAGACGGCGAGCACCCACCCGTCGGACAGCGCGGGACGGGTACGGGCGTAGATCCGCCGGTCGCCGTCCTCCAGGAGCTGGCGGGCGTCGTCCGACAGGGTGTACCCCGCCGCCCCGTCCGCCGTCCGGCGGGGCAGCAGCAGGCCCCGCCGCTTCAGCCGGGACACCGACGAGCGCACCGACGGCGCGTCCACGCCCAGCACCGCGAGGAGGCGGATGAGCTCGGCCACCGGCAACGGGTCCTCGCCCGGCGCGAGGCCGCGGCCGTACGCGCCGTACAGCGAGACGATCAGGGAACGGGGGGTGTGCTGCTCGACCACGTGATCACTCTAGCGAGCCACCCCCTAGGGGGCGGCCGTGCCGTCGGAGTCGGCGCGCAGCCGGAACCGCTGCAGCTTCCCGGTGGCCGTCCTGGGCAGCGCGTCCAGGAAGACGATCTTCCGGGGGCTCTTGTACGGCACCAGCCGGGCCCGTACGAACGCCCGCAGCGCCCCGGCCGTCTCCGCGTTCCGCGCCACTCCGTCCCGTACCACCGCGTACGCCACCACGATCTGGCCGCGCATCGCGTCCTCGTGCCCCACCACCGCGGCCTCCACCACGTCCGGGTGGGCGAGGAGCGCCTCCTCGACCTGGGGTCCGGCGATGTTGAAGCCCGCCGAGATGATCATGTCGTCGGCACGGGCGACATAGCGGAAGTAGCCGTCGGCCTCACGGACGTACGTATCGCCCGTGACGTTCCATCCCTGGTGGACGTACTCACGCTGGCGCGGATCGGCGAGATACCGGCAGCCCACCGGCCCGCGCACCGCGAGCAGCCCCTCCACACCGTCCGCCACCTCGGCTCCGGCCCGGTCCACCACCCGCGCCTGCCATCCGGGGACCGGCCGCCCGGTCGTGCCGGGGCGGATGTCGCCGTCCGCGGCCGAGATGAAGATGTGGAGCAGCTCCGTCGCGCCGATGCCGTTGATGAGCTTCAGGCCGGTGCGCTCGTACCAGGCGTTCCAGGTCGCGGCCGGCAGGTTCTCGCCCGCGGACACACACCGGCGCAGGGAGCGCAGCGCTTCCACGTCGGGGCCGTCGGGCCGGTCCAGCTCCTCCAGCATCACCCGGTACGCCGTCGGCGCGGTGAAGAGCACCGACACCCGGTGCTCCGGGATCGCCTCCAGAAGCTGCCGGGGGCCCGCCTGTTCGAGCAGCAGGGCACTGGCTCCGGTGCGCAGGGGGAAGAGGACGAGCCCGCCGAGCCCGAAGGTGAAGCCGAGCGGAGGGGAACCCGCGAAGACGTCGTCCGGTTCCGGCCGCAGGACGTGCTGCGAGAACGTGTCGGCGACGGCGAGCACGTCACGGTGGAAGTGCATGCACCCCTTGGGCCGCCCGGTGGTGCCCGAGGTGAAGGCGATCAGCGCCACGTCGTCGGCGGCGGTCGGCACGGCCTCGTACGTCTGCGGCCGGCCGGCGGCGAGGGTCAGCAGGTCGTCCGGAGCGTCTCCCCCGAAGGCCGTGATCCGCAGCCCGGGCACCTCGGCCTTCGCGAGGTCGTCGACCGTCCGGATGTCGCAGAGCGCGTGGGTGCAGCGGGCCATCTCGCACATGACCGCCAGTTCCTGGGCGCGCTGCTGGGCCAGAACGGTGACGGCGACGGCGCCCGCCTTCATCACCGCGAGCCAGCAGGCGGCCAGCCAGGGGGTCGTCGGGCCGCGCAGGAGCACCCGGTTGCCGGGCAGGACGCCGAGGTCGGAGGTGAGGACGTGGGCGATCCGGTTCACCCGTTCGCTCAGCTGTCCATATGTCCAGACATGACCGTCGCCGTCCAGGAACGCCGGGCGTTCCGTTCCGAACCGCTCCACCGTGCGGTCGATCAGCTCCGCACCGCAGTTCAGCCGCTCCGGGTAGTCGAGTCCCGGCAGATCGAAGAGGAGCAGCGGCCACTGGTCCGGCGGCGGCAGCTGTTCGCGCGCGAAGGTGTCGTGGTGGGCCGAGGGGGTCAGCTCCATGAGTTCGTCCCCTTGTCGTCGTGGGGTCGCCCATCGAGCGTATCGTGATGGTGACGACAGTCAACGGTGCGCGATAGAAGTGATGTCGGCGAACGGGACAGGGGTCCGAATGTCCGTATTCTCACTCGATCCACAGCAGACCGCCCGCTGCGCGGAGCTCCGCGCCCTCGCGGCCGACCGGCTGCGGCCACTCGCCGAGAAGGGGGAGCCGGGCCGCGTCAACCGCCCCCTGGTCGCCGCGCTCGGCGAGCTCGGCCTGCTGGCCGGGCTCTTCGACGCGGGCGCCCTCGACCTCTGCCTGCTCCGCGAGTCCCTCGCGCACGCCTGTACGGAGGCCGAGACGGCCCTCGCCCTCCAGGGCCTGGGCGGCCACCCCGTCGCCGCCTTCGGCACCCCAGGGCAGCGCGACCGCTGGCTCCCCGAGATCGTCGCGGGGCGGGCCGTGGCGGCCTTCGCGCTCAGCGAGCCGGACGCCGGCTCCGACGCCGCCGCGCTCGCCCTGGAAGCCCGCCCGGACGGCGCGGGCGGCTGGCGCCTGCACGGCGAGAAGCGCTGGATCTCCAACGCCCCCGAGGCCGACTTCGCCACCGTCTTCGCCCGTACGACCCCCGGCGCCGGGGCCCGCGGCGTCACGGCCTTCCTCGTCCCCGCCGACCGGCCGGGCCTGACCGGCAGCCCCCTCGACATGCTCGCCCCGCACGCCATCGGCACCCTCGTCTTCGACGGGGTCCCCGTCGGCCCCGCGGACGTCCTCGGCGAGCCCGACCGCGGCTTCCGGGTCGCCATGACCACCCTCAACCGCTTCCGTCCCAGCGTCGGCGCCTTCGCCGTCGGCATGGCCCAGGCCGCCCTCGACGCCACGCTCACGCACACCGCCGCCCGCCCGGCTTTCGGAGGCGTACTCGGCGACCTCCAGGCCGTCGCCCACCAGGTCGCCGAAATGGCCACCCGGACCGAGGCCGCGCGCCTCCTCGTCTACGCGGCGGCGGCCGCGTACGACGCGGGAGCGGAGGACGTGCCGCGCCGCGCGGCGATGGCGAAGCTGCTCGCCACCGAGACCGCGCAGTACGTCGTCGACGCCGCCGTCCAGCTCCACGGCGCCCGCGCGCTGCAGCGGGGACACCTCCTGGAGCACCTGTACCGGGAGGTGCGTGCCCCCCGCATCTACGAAGGCGCCACCGAGGTCCAGCGCACGATCATCGCGAAGGAGCTGTACAGGGCGGAGGCGCGACGGCACCCGGCTCAGACGTCGTCGTGGCCCCCGGACCGGCCTTCGGGGCAGCCGTCGCCCCTCCCGTACGAGAAGCTTGTCGAGACGCCTTCCGCGCCGTCACAGGAGGCCACGTCATGAGCCTGCACCGGCACAACCCCGCCGAACTCTCGCCGCCCACCGGCTTCTCCCACGCCGTGACCGCCACCGGCTCGCGACTCGTCCTCCTCGCCGGGCAGACCAGCCTCGACCGTGACGGCAAGGTGGTGGGGGAGTCGCTGCCCGAGCAGTTCGAGACCGCCCTCGCCAACCTCCTCACCGCCCTCCGGCACGCGGGCGGTTCCCCCGCCGACCTGGCGCGCGTCACCGTCTACGCCACCGACATCGCCGACTACCGCCACCACGCGCACGAACTGGGCCGCATCTGGCGGCGGTTGGCCGGGCGCGACTACCCGGCGATGGCCGTCATCGGAGTCGTACGGCTGTGGGACGAGCAGGCACGCGTCGAACTGGACGGACTCGCCGTCCTGGAGTGACGGGACCCGCTTGATCAACTGGAGAGTCGCCGAACCCGGGCTTAATGTCGAAAGGTGGACTGACCGGCCCACGCCTCCTCAGAGAGCGAGGACGCGACGCGCCATGAGTACACCCAAGCCGACAACCCCAGCGGGGACCACGGCGGAGAATCACAAGGGCGACGGCAAGGGCATCGCCCTCTTCGTCATCGCTTCCTGTCAGCTGATGGTCGTTCTCGACATCACGATCGTCAACATCGCGCTGCCACACATCCAGAGTTCGCTGGACTTCTCGACGACCAGCCTGTCCTGGGTGGTCAACGCCTACACGCTGACCTTCGGTGGACTGCTGCTCCTCGGCGGGCGTGCCGGTGACATCCTCGGCCGCCGCCGCGTCTTCATGTTCGGCATCCTGCTCTTCGGATTCGCCTCCCTGCTCTGCGGACTGGCCCAGAACGACTGGCAACTCCTCGCCGCCCGTGCCCTCCAGGGCGTCGGCGGTGCCATCGCCTCCCCGACGTCGCTCTCCCTGATCACCACGAACTTCGACGAGGGTCCGGAACGCAACCGGGCCTTCGGCGTGTTCGCGGCCGTGTCGGCGGGCGGCGGCGCGATCGGCCTCGTCGCCGGCGGGCTTCTCGTCGAATGGCTCGACTGGCGCTGGATCTTCTTCGTCAACGTGCCCATCGCGCTGCTCATCGTGTTCCTCACGCCCCGCCACATCAAGGAGTCCGAGCGGCACCCCGGACACTTCGACTTCACCGGTGCGTTCACCTCCACCCTCGGCATGGTGGCGCTGGTGTACGGGTTCATCCGGGCGTCCCAGGAAGGCTGGCGCGACCCGTGGACGCTGGCCTCGTTCGGCGCGGCGGTCGTCCTGCTGATCCTGTTCATCATGGTGGAGCGGCGCTCCCGGCAGCCGATCACCCCGCTGCACATGTTCGCCGACCGCAACCGGGCGGGCACGTACGCGATCATGCTCTGCCTGGCCGCGGCGATCTTCGGGATGTTCTTCTTCCTGACGCTCTGGGTGCAGGACGTGCTGCACTTCAGTCCGTTGAAGACCGGGCTCGCCTTCCTGCCCGTCAGCGCGATCATCGCGGTCGGCGCGGGGATCGCCTCCCAGCTGCTGCCCAGGTACGGGCCGAAACCCTTCATGGTCATCGGCTCGCTGCTGTCGGCGGCAGGCCTGTCCTGGCTGACCCTGACCGACGTCGACTCGACCTATCTGGGCAGCATCCTGGGGCCGATCCTGGTCTTCGGCCTGGGCATGGGCCTGATGTTCGTCTCGCTGACCATCATGGCGCTGTCCAACGTCGAGCCGCGGGAGGCGGGCGCGGCCTCCGGGCTGCTCAACGCGACACAGCAGGTGGGCGGTTCGCTCGGCCTCTCCATCCTGGTGACCGTCTTCGGCACGGCCAGCCGCAACGAGGCGCGGGAACAGATACCCGTCTTCCTCTCCCAGGCGGGCCCCCTGGAGAAGGCCGAGTTCGCCAGGACGGGGCAACTGCCCCCGCCGTACGCCGACCAGGTCCTGACGTCCGGCGTCTCGTCCGGCTTCATCACGGCGGCCGCCTTCGCCATCGTGGCGTTCTTCATCGCCCTCTTCGTGATCCAGGTCCGCCAGTCGGACATCGACCGCCTCAAGGGCGGTATGCCGCCGCCCGGCGCCGGCTGACACCGGCCGACGGCTCCACGGGCCCTGGGTGAGTGGCCGCGCAACGTACGATCGATCACGTTGTCGGTACCACTACCCAGGGAGAAACCCCATGGCCCAGATCGCGTTCAAGGGCAACCCGGTGCAGGTCAACGGCGTGCTGCCCGCCCCCGGCACCGTCGCTCCGGCCTTCTCGCTCGTCGCCAAGGAGCTGACGGACAGCTCCCTGGAGCAGTTCGCCGGCCAGCGCAAGGTGCTGAACATCTTCCCGAGCGTCGACACCGGCGTCTGCGCCGCCTCCGTCCGTACGTTCAACGAGAAGGCGGCCGACCTGGAGAACACCGTCGTGCTGTGCATCTCCGCGGACCTGCCCTTCGCGCAGGCCCGTTTCTGCGGTGCCGAGGGGCTGGAGAACGTGAAGACGCTCTCGACCCTGCGCGGCCGGGAGTTCCACACCGATTACGGCGTCGAGATCACGGACGGCCCGCTGGCCGGTCTGACCGCCCGCGCCGTCGTCGTGCTGGACGAGAACGACGAGGTGCTCCACTCGGAGCTCGTGGGCGAGATCGCCACCGAGCCCGACTACGAGGCCGCCCTCGCCGCCCTGAAGTGACCGGGCCGGTCCGGACGGGCGGCCCGCCGGGCGCCCGTCCGGACCCGCACGTGACGCGCTCGCCGACCGTTGGGTGAACTCTGGCGGAAGCTTCGTCGCCCGGCGCCTCCTGAGGTGTCCGGCCGGGGATAGTGATCCGGTCAGCTGGTTTCCCGCCGTGAACGGCAGGGCCGTGCACGTGTGGGGGTTCGATGACGAGATGGGACGCGGTCCGGATTCGGCAGGGGATCGTCGAGAGCTGTACCTCCGCGGAACAGGCCGGTGATCAGGCCGTACGGCGGGGCAGGCACCGCGAGGCCCGGCGCCATTACGAGCGCATGCTGGCGGACGCCATCCGCCTCGCCGAACAGTTCCCCGACACCGCCGGCCGCAGGGACCTGGCCGTGTCGTTCACCAAGTACGGCGACTTCTGGATGGACGCCCACCACCTCGACCAGGCCGCGCAGGCGTACCAGGAGAGCCTGGAGATCGTCGCGCGGCTGCACGACGAGAACCCGGACGACCCCCGGCTGCTGCGGGACCTGAGACGCGGCGAGTTCAAGCTGGGCGAGGTCGCCGTGGCCGCGGGCGCCGCCGCGACCGCCGCGGAGCGGTACGCGTCGGCACTGTCGTACGCGGAACGCCTGACCGGGACCGAGCCGCACCACCGCGGGGACCGGCGCGAACGCGGCGTGATCCAGGAACGGCTCGGACTGCTGGCGAAGGACCGTGGCGAGCCGGCCGAGGCCGCCGAGTGGTACGCCCGCGCCCTGGCCGTACGCCGTGAGCTGGCGGCGGAGACCCCCGACGACCCCCAGGCCCGCCGCGACCTGGGCGTCCAGCACGAGCGACTCGGCGACCTGGCCCTGCACCGCCGCGAACTGGAAGCCGCCCGCACCCACTACGACGAGGCGCTGACGATCCGCCGCACCCTCCTCGGCGACGACCCCCGCGACCTCTCGAGCCAGCGGGCCCTCAGCCTCCTCTGCGAACGCCTCGGCGACGTCGCCCTCCTCGCCGAGGGCCCCGAGGGCGCCCGCCAGTGGTACGACGACAGCTTCGCCATCCTGGACGCGGCCCTGGGCCCGAAACACCCGGAAACCCGCACGCTCCGCAAAAAACTCCGCAACCCCCCGGCCACCCCGGCCTAGGTCTTCCGTGGGGCGTCAGTCAGGCTCGGTGGGCCGATCCATGTCCGTCAGCACGCTCTCCAGCGTCCTGCGCAGGCCGAGCTTCCGGCCCTCTCGGTACGCGCGTCCGTACTCCGTCTCGCCGAGTGCCTGGCGGGCCTGTTCGAGGCCGCGCTGACGGTGTGCGGCCATGGCGGCGAAACCGAAGAGCTGAGGAACGCCGGACGGGCGCCAGACGCGATCGGCGGCTCCCAGCACACGGGCCGCCGAGCGGGCGCCACCGCACGAGGCGAGCACCCAGGCCAGTGTCTCGCTCAGCACCGCCTCACCCATCTGCTCATCGATCTCCCAGACGTGCCGCAGCGCACGCCGGAGGAGTACGAGAGCCTCCTTGGCGCGCCCCGTCTCCCCGCGCTCGACGGCGAGCGCCCACAGCAGATAGCAGCGGTGCCAGGTGTCTCCTTGGGCCTCGGACATGGCCAAGGCCTGTTCGAGCAGTGAGACGGAGCGGGCGTGGTCTCCTTGGATGGTGGCGGAGAAGCCGAGTTGGGCGATGCACTGCGCCCGCGTCAGCAGCATCGCGGACCAGTGCCCCGTCTCCAGTGCGGACAGCGCGTAGCGTGCGGCGTTCTCGGTGTCCTCGTTCAACAGTGCCGCGAGGCCGCGCAGCTGCAGGAAGGCTGCGCTGAGCTCGGCCCGTGGCACCTCGTACGCCGTGACGTCTGCTGCGGGCATGTCGGCGAGAGCCTGTTCCCCCCGCCCGATCATCTCGTCGGTGCCTCTGTGGTCCGCGTGGAGGAGCAGGAGGAAGCCCGCGACCCAGACCGCCCGACACCAGGTGAGGGTGGTTTCGGAACGAGGCGGGAGCGGGTGCCGCTCGATGATCTTTCCCATCCAGTGGGCGCCCTCTCCCACATGGCCCGAGGCCAGGCAGTGGAGCCAGAAGCCGACAGACGCGCGGAGCACGGTCTCCGCCGGCTCACCGGGCGCCGGGGCCGTCGTCACGATCTGCCGCAGATTCGCGTGCTCGGAGCGCAGGCGCCGCAGCCAGTCGGCCTGTTCGGCTGTGCCGTAGGCGGCCCCCGCCTGCGCGGCGAGATCGAGGTACCAGGCGCGGTGGCGGCGCAACGCGCGCTGTGCCCGGTCGTTCTCCGCGAGGCGCTCCTGCCCGTAGGCGCGGACGGTCTCCAGCATGTACAGGCGGCTGCGACCATCCGTCTCCACCCTTGTGAGCAGTGACTTGTCCACGAGCCCCGCCAGGGACTCGAAGACCTCGTCAGGAGACACAGCGCACTGTGCCCCGTCTGCTGTGCTGCGCTCGCAGAGGTGCTCGGCATCGGTGAGCAGTACTCCGGCGGAGCAGAGCGACAGCTGCTGCCAGGCGGTTCGCTCGGCATCGGTGCACAGTTCGTAGCTCCAGTCGAAGAGCGCGCGTAAGGCATGGTGACGAGGATGAGCCGTGCGGTCGCGGCCACCGGGGCCGAGGAGCCGCAACCGGTGATCGAGCCGCTCCAGGAGTTCGTCGAGCGTCAATGTGCGCAGCCGCCGTGCCGCGATTTCCAGGGCGAGGGGCAGGCCGTCCAGTTTCCGGCATACGCGGGCGACCGTGTCCCGATTCGCCTCGGTCACCCCGAATCCGGGAGAAGCGGCGACGGCCCGGTCGACGAAGAGGGTCACAGCCGGTGACACCACGGGAAGCCCGTCCCTCGCCCCGGCTACGGCGGGGTGCCCGCTCCCCGGAGCGGGCAGGCCCAACGGCTCCACCTGCAACACATGCTCCTCGCCGAGATCGAGCGGTTGCCGGCTGGTGGTGATGACGTGGAGCTCGGGCAGCCGTGTGAGCAGGGCGCGGACGGTTCGAGCACTCGCGTCCAGGACGTGCTCGCAGTTGTCGAGCAGGAGGAGCACGCGCCTGCCCTGCAAAGCTGTGGCGAGTTCGTCCAGAGGGTCCTGCTCGGCAGCGGTCAGCACTCCGACCGCTGCGGCGACTTCTGCCGCGACGGCATCGTCGCCGTTGACGTCGGCCAGCTCCACGCAGTAGTGACCGTCCTTGAAGCGACCGGCCACCTGGCGGACGAGGCGCTTGGCCAGCCGTGTCTTCCCCACACCGCCGATTCCGGCCAGCGTGACCAGACGACAGTGCTCGATCAGTCTGCTGCCTGCGGCAAGTTCGGCCTCTCGCCCCACGAAACTGGTGACGTCCTCCGGGCCTGAGCCATGTGGGGTGATGGTGGCGGCTCCCCGCTCACCCTCCTCCGGACCGAACACGTCATGCCGCACATGCTCCCAGCGCTCCACCCAGGGGGCCGGGTCTGCGCCACAGGCACGGACGTACGCCAGGAGGACCGCACGGGTCGGGAGCCGATGCCCGGCAGCGGCTTGAGAAAGGGTGCTGGCCGCGAAGTGCGCCACGTCGGCCATCTCCATGTAGGTCAGGCCGGCCGATTCTCGTAGTTCACGCAAACCCAGCGCGAAGCGTTCGAGCGGGCCGGCCTGCGGGTCGAGCGGCCGCTCCCGACGTCCCGTCCTGGCTGCCAACTCGCGTCACCCTTCAGGACGTTCCATTCGATGATTCGTTGATTATGGCTGCCCGTGACACATGGCGAACATCCCGACAGCCGTCAAAGCTCAAGGTTGACCGGTCGGGCCCACTGGAGGGTCCGCCACCGCGCCCTGCCGGTAGGCAGGGACTCGAATCGTGAACGGTTGGTCGCGTGCACGGGGAGAAGAGATGTGGAAACGCGTTCTTTGTTGGGTCCTGGTTTGTCTGGGAACAGTGGTTGCACTGGGGCTCGCCTCCTGGGCGTTCTTCGGAGAGCTTGACCGAGTCGATCAGGTCGCGAGTGTCTGCGGAGCGATTGCGGGCATCGTCGCAGCTGTGGTGCCGCTGGTGATCGTCCTGAGGACTCCGAGCAGTCCGGCCCCGGTGATCACCATGCGCTCCGGGCACGGTTCTCTCCTCGCCCAGGGAAGTATCGAGCGTTCACACGCGCGTGTGCCTCGTGGAGGCTCGTCGCGGATCGACGCCGGTGAGGACGTGCACATGGCGGGAGGAGACGGGTCCGTTCTCTCCGGTGGTGACCTTCGAGATGTGACAGCAGGAGAGGAGGCCATCAACTCATGACAGGAGAAACGGAATTCAATCGCGGCGTAGAACGGAAGCCGCCGGTGCCGCCCCCTCCGCCGCATCCTCCCTCCACCATGTTCACCGCGGGCGACGGCGCGCTGCTGGCCGGCCGGGACATCACGGACCTGGTGACCGGCCCGTCGATCGGTCGCGACAACTCGGGCACCGTCGTAGGCCGGGACATCAACAACACGACCAAGAAGGGCGGGCGCTGGTGGATCGCACTCGCCGCCCTGCTCCTGGTCGGAACGGGCGGCGGTGTCTACTGGGCCGCGCAGGGAGACGGAGCCTCCGTCCTCGGTGTCGGGGGCCGGCCGGGCGAGGCCGGTGTGCGCGACACGTGGGCTGCAACGTCCGAGGCGGTACGGAAGGGAGACGGGGAGACCCTCTGCGGCCTCATGACGATGGAGTACCGCAGGAAGCTGGAAGACACGGTCCCAGACACGTGTGTCGAGACTGCGGCGGAGTTCTTCGCCGGCTCGGAGTCCTCGACGCTCGACGAAGCGGCATCCGGCCACCTGGAGAAGGTGACCGTGCTCGACGGCTCGGCCGAGGTCGTCGAGGTACGGCCGGGCGACACGGAGCCGACCTACGGCTACATGGAGCGCATCGGGGACCGATGGCGCTGGTCGCATCGGATCTTCTACGCCGAGTTCCACCCTGACGAGTGTCCAGCGGGCCACTGGAGCGATCCGCGATCGCCGAATCCCAGATGTACCGCAGAGACGCTGTTCCCGGCCGACGGTTCCGGGCCGTAGCTGTCCGGCCCCTCCGGTTCGGCGACCGCGGTAGGCCTGCCGGCCCCCACACCCCTCCCGGCGCGCGTGAAAGAGGCGGGAGGGGGTGGTGGGCCGTTTCCGTTAACGCTCAGATGTCCCGGAAGATCTCGATCTGCGCGCCCACCGAGTTCAGGCGTTCCGCCAGTTCCTCGTAGCCCCGGTTGATGACGTACACGTTCCGCAGGACGGACGTGCCCTCCGCCGCCATCATCGCCAGGAGGACCACGACCGCCGGGCGCAGGGCCGGGGGGCACATCATCTCGGCCGCGCGCCAGCGGGTCGGGCCCTCGACCAGGACGCGGTGGGGGTCCAGGAGCTGGAGGCGGCCGCCCAGGCGGTTGAGGTCCGTGAGATAGATGGCGCGGTTGTCGTAGACCCAGTCGTGGATCAGCGTCTTGCCCTGTGCCGTCGCCGCGATCGCCGCGAAGAACGGGACGTTGTCGATGTTCAGGCCCGGGAACGGCATCGGGTGGATCTTGTCGATCGGCGCCTCCAGCTTGGAGGGGCGGACCGTCAGGTCGACCAGGCGCGTGCGGCCGTTGTCCGCCGCGTACTCCGGGGAGCGGTCGTGGTCGAGGCCCATCTCCTCCAGGACCGCGAGCTCGATCTCCATGAACTCGATCGGGACCCGGCGGATCGTCAGCTCCGACTCGGTGACGACGGCCGCGGCCAGCAGGCTCATCGCCTCGACCGGGTCCTCCGAGGGGGAGTAGTCCACGTCCACGTCGATCTGCGGGACGCCGTGGACGGTGAGCGTCGTCGTGCCGATGCCCTCCACCCGTACGCCCAGCGCCTCCAGGAAGAAGCAGAGGTCCTGGACCATGTAGTTGGACGACGCGTTGCGGATGACGGTCACGCCGTCGTGGCGGGCCGCGGCCAGCAGCGCGTTCTCCGTCACGGTGTCGCCGCGCTCGGTCAGCACGATCGGGCGGTCCGGGACGACGGACGACTCGACCTGCGCGTGGTAGAGGCCCTCGGTGGCCGTGATGTCCAGGCCGAAGCGGCGCAGCGCGATCATGTGCGGCTCGATCGTCCGCGTACCGAGGTCGCAGCCGCCCGCGTACGGCAGCTTGAAGCGGTCGAGGCGGTGCAGCAGCGGGCCGAGGAACATGATGATCGAGCGCGTGCGGATCGCCGCCTCGGCGTCGATCGAGTCCATGTCCAGCTCGGCCGGCGGCACGATCTCCAGGTCGACCCCGTCGTTGATCCAACGGGTGCGAACCCCGATGGAGTTGAGGACCTCCAGGAGTCGGAAGACCTCCTCGATGCGCGCGACGCGGCGCAGGACCGTGCGGCCCTTGTTGAGGAGCGAGGCGCAGAGCAGCGCGACACACGCGTTCTTGCTCGTCTTGACGTCGATGGACCCGGAGAGCCGACGGCGGCCGACGACCCGCAGATGCATGGGGCCGGCGTAACCCAGGGACACGATCTCGCTGTCGAGCGCTTCGCCGATGCGTGCGATCATCTCAAGGCTGATGTTCTGGTTGCCACGTTCGATCCGGTTCACGGCGCTCTGGCTGGTGGCCAGGGCTTCGGCGAGCTGCGTCTGTGTCCAGCCCCGGTGCTGACGGGCGTCACGGATGAGCTTGCCGATGCGTACGAGGTAGTCGTCTGCCATGCGCGTCACGTTATCTCAGATATGAGATGGAGCTTGCGCCGGGGTGGGCCGTCAGGGTGACGAACCGTGAGCAGTCGGGTGTCGTGGTTCATACAGGGACAGTTCGGACCCGCTCGGCATGCGCACGGTGGCCAGCAGCCCCCACCCCTGGTCGCTGGGCTCCGACGTCTCGACCCCGCGGTCCCGCAGCGTGGCGAGCGTCCGGGTGATGTCGTCGCACATCAGATAGAACTCGTGCTTCGGCGCGCCCTGCGTGGGGTGGACGGCGACCTCCGCCGGCGGCAGCTTGAAGATGAGCCAGCCGCGACCCGCGTCCACATGGTCGAACCCGAGCACGTCCTTCAGGAACGCCCGGTCGGCGTCCGCGTCGGAGCTGTAGAGGATCACATGGGCGCCGCTGAACATGGTCCGATCCTCGATCCGCCGTACGGCCGCGGCAACTTCACCGCGGCCGTGCGGGGGAGGGGGAGCGGTCTCAGGCGGCGGTGGCCGCGGACGCCGCGCGGTGGTGGCTCGGGCGGGTTCCGTACACGCGGTGGAACGCGACGCTCAGTCCGAAGGCGCTGCGGTAGCCGACCTGTCGGGCGATCGACTCCACGGTGGCGTCGGTCCGCGCCAGCAGGTCGGCCGCCAGCGCCAGCCGCCAGCCGGTCAGATACGCCATGGGCGGCTCGCCGACCAACTCGGCGAAGCGGCGCGCGAGCGTCGCCCTCGACACCCCCGTCTCCTCGGCGAGTGCCGCCACGGTCCACGCCCGCGCCGGACGGTCGTGCATCAACCGCAGCGCCCGGCCCGCGACCGGGTCGCCGAGCGCGCGGTACCAGCCGGGCGGATCGGCCTCCGGGCGGGCGAACCACTCGCGCAGCGTGGACAGCAGCAACAGGTCCAGGAGTCTGTCCAGCACCGCCTGCTGCCCCGGGTCGTCCCGGCCGATCTCCGCCACGGTGAGGTCCAGGATCGGGCCCGGCCCTCCCTCCGGGCGGACCGTGACCACCCGGGGGAGGGCGCTCAGCAGCCGCTCCGAGACGCGCCCGCCCACGTGGTAGCTGCCGGTGAGCAGCACCGTCGGGCCGTCCAGCGCGTTTCCGCAGGTGCGCAGCCCCAGCACGACGTCCTCGCAGACCTCCCGGCCGTCGGCCGACGTGCACCGGTCGGGTCCTTCCAGCACGTACAGCGGCGGCGTCCCGGCGTCGGGATCGTCGGTGACGGAGAACGGCTCCGGGCCGACCACGACCGCCACGTCACCCCGGCCGAGCGGCACGGCCGGCTCGCCGCCGCCCGGGAGCAGCCAGCCCTCGCCGCGCACCATCGTGACAAGGGTGAGCTGGGTACGGTCGGCAAAGCGGATCGACCACGGCGGCGCCAGGATGTTCCGGCTGAACAGCGCGCCGTCGGATCTCACCTCGTACAGCAGGCTTCCCAACGCGTCCATGGCGCAAGGCTAGACGCCGGCCCACGGCGATGCCTCGACATTCTGAGACGCTGAGACATCGACCTGAGTGCTCATGCCATTCCCTGCCTCACGCGCTCGGCGTTCGATGTCTCTCATGACGACTTCTCACATGACCACCAGGCCGATCCTCGTCCTCGGCGGCACAGGCAAGACCGGGCGCCGCGTCCTCTCCCGTCTCCGCCGGCGCGGCCTCGACGTCCGCGCGGCCTCCAGGAAGGGGCCGACCCGCTTCGACTGGAACGACGAGAGCACCTGGGCGCCCGCCCTCGCGGGCGTCGGCGCGGTCTATCTGGTCGACTCGCAGCGCGAGGACGCCGCGATCTGGATGCGCGCCTTCGCCGAGCTCGCCGCCGACACCGGGGCCGAGCGCCTCGTCCTGCTCTCCCACAGCGACTGGGTCGCCCCGGAAGGCGAGGAGAAGCTGCCCTGCGAGGGCGCGGTGCGGGAGTCGGGCACGGCGTGGACGATCCTGAAGCCGGCCTGGTTCGCGCAGAACTTCAGCGAGGACCCGCTCTTCCGGGGGCAGATCCTCGACGGCGAGATGGTCACGTCGACAGGCGCGGGCGCCGAGCCGTGGGTCGACGCCGAGGACATCGCCGACGTTGCCGTGGCAGCCCTCACCGAAGCCGGTCACGCCGGGCAGACGTACTCCCTGTCCGGGCCGCGCCTGCTCGCGATGGACGCCGTGGCCGACGAGATCGCCCGTGCCACCGGCCGGGACATCACCCACCGCGCCGTCTCGCCGGAGGAGTTCGCGGCCCACGCCGCGGGCCGTGGCGTGTCGCGGGAGCACATCGCCCTGCTGAACATGCTCTACGGCTGGATCAGGGAGGAGCGCTTCGCCAGGCTCGCCGACGGTGTCCAGCGCGCTCTCGGCCGCGAGCCGCGCGACCTCGCCGACTACGTCCGTACGGCAGCGGTGACGGGGGTGTGGCACGTCTGACCGCGCACGTGGCACGGGATCCCGGGTGCATCCGGCCGTCCGCCGCGCGGGGGTCCGGGTGCATCCGGCCGTCCGCCGCGCGGGATCCCGGGTGACGCCCGCCGCTCGTTCCGCGGCGCCCGGGCCTCCCCGGGGTCAGGGGGGAGTGAGGGTGTCGAGCCGGGCGGCGAGGTCGGGGTGGGCGGCGGCCAGGTGGGGGCGGGTCGCGGTCAGGGGGACGACGAGGTCGGCGGGGTCGTTGTGGGCGAGGGCCGCGTGGAGCTCGTCGAGCGGGCGGCGGGCCGCGTGGGGAAGGTCGGTCAGGGCGGTGATCTGGCCGGCGAGGCGGCGCAGGTCGGCCGCATTGTTGCGGGCCCAGGTGGCGGTGTTGCGGTCGGCGGCCCGGGCCTGACGGGTGGCCGTCACGCGCTGTTCGCCGGTGGTCCCGGCCGGGCCGGGGCGGCCGCGCAGGTAGCGGCGCTCGGCGGCCTGGCGGCTGGCGACACCCAGGGGAGAGGCGAGGTCGGCCCAGCTGGCGCCTGCGTCCCGGGCCGTTTCGATCAGGCCGGTCTCCCATCCGGCGAGCCGCTCACGTACCTGCCGCAGCAGCATCAGCGAGGCGAGGGCCTGCTCAGGGGCCGGCCCGGCGCCGAGGGTGTCGGGGGTCTCGTGCTGGGCGTCGCGCAGGGCGTCGTCTATGGCTTTCAGGGCCGCCGCGGCGGCGAGGAACGACGCCGGGCTGTGGGCGTCGGTGTCGGTGGAGACCGGCTGGTCGGGTGCGGTCACGGGCACCTCCCTCGGGTTGTCATCGTGTAGACGACATCGTGTTTGTCATCCATTGGATGACATGTTACAACGGTGTCAGTGAGGCGCATTGGCAGTAACTGCCTGAACCTGCTGGAGGTGTTTTCACGATGTTGATGCGCACTGACCCCTTCCGTGAGCTGGACCGGCTGGCGCAGCAGCTGATGGGCCCGGGCACCTGGTCCAAGCCGTCGGCGATGCCGATGGACGCCTACCGCGAGGGTGACGAGTACGTGGTGGCCTTCGACCTTCCCGGCGTCAGCGCGGACGCGATCGACATCGACGTCGAGCGGAACATGCTGACGGTCAAGGCGGAGCGCCGGCCGGTGGCGAGGGTCGATGACGTGCAGATGGAGCTGTCCGAGCGGCCGCTGGGCGTCTTCTCCCGCCAGATCGTGCTCGCCGACACCCTCGACACCGAGCACATCAGGGCCGACTACGACGCGGGCGTGCTGACCCTGCGCATCCCGATCGCCGAGCGTGCCAAGCCCCGCAAGATATCCATCGGCGTCGGGGCCGGCCACAAGGAGATCTCCGGCTGACGCCGGACAGGTGCGGAGGACGGGCACCTGATCTCCCCCTCACCCCGTCCTCCGCACCCCATGGGCAGGCCGAAGAACAAGAAGGGGTGGCGGCGGAGATGACCCTGCGACGCGAAGCCTTCCTCGACCACGTGAGGGAGCGCGGCGAGTACGGCACTGTGGAGGAAGCCGAGCGCGCGGCCCGTGTGGTGCTCGCCCTGCTCGGCGCGCATCTGGTCGGCGTGGTTCGCGCCCAGCTCGCGGCACGTCTCCCGGAGGAATTCGCCCTGATCCTGCTCAACCCGCTGCAGAGCGCCGAACCGCTGCCCCCGGAGCGGTTCGTGCGGGCAACCGCGGCCTGGATCGAGGGTGCCACCGAGCAGACCGCGACCTGGGACGTCAGCGCCGTGCTGTCCACGGTCGCCGACACCACCGGCGAGGACCTGCTGGGGCAGATCCTGCTCCAGCTCCCCGCGGGCTACGACCTCCTCTTCGGCCGCCCCCAGCCCACCTGACCCCTACCTCGGTGCCACACACCCGCACCGCTCTACGAAAGGCATGCACTGCAGTGATCACCGACGTGCGCGTACCGGCTGAGCACCAGCAGCCGTACTCGACGGCGTATGAGCAGATGCTGGAGAAGGTCCGCTACGAAGGCGCCTATCCCACCCGCGAGAGAGCCGAGGAAGCCGTCCGCCTGGTTCTCGCGGGGCTGGGACGCCAGCTGACCGGTGACGAACGCGTCGACCTGGCACGCTGCCTGCCCCTGGAAGCCGCACGTGTCCTGACCGCACAGATCCCCGACACCCAGCCGCTGACCGGCTGGGCCTTCGTCAAGGACCTCGCCGCCCGCTCCGGCGCCTCCCTGGCCACCACTCGCTGGGACACCGGCTCCGTCTTCGCGGCCGTCGCCGCCCACGCCGGCCCTGACCTCATCACCCGCATCCTCCGCCAGCTCCCCACCGGCCACGCGCTGTTGTTCGGCCGCGCCGAACTCGCCTCCGCCGCGTAACCGGCACCGGCACTTCGGGGCCGCAACAGGATCCTCGGGCGGCCCTTGGCGAAGTCCCCGATCGCGCGGATCGGGGGCTTCCGCCTTTCAGTCACCGGACATTCGCCGGCAGCACCGGCTCCGACACCCCGACCCGCTCGACCAGCAGTGGACGCCGCTGCCGCTGTCGTACGGCGTCCACGTGCGACAGCTCGACGTACGGCCCTGCAAGATCCACCCCTGCCGGTACGGCCACCCTGCACCCCCCGTGCGATCACCCGCACGACTGGGTTCACTGAGACGGAAGGCCGAACGGCCGGGTTCGGTGAGTACACGCCTCGACTGGATGAGGGCGGTCAGGCATGCCGGGCATGACCGAGCGGCGGGGATGCACTAGAGTTATCTCGACATCGAGATAACTGCTTACGGCGCACCGCGGCCGCCCGCCCGGTAAGGGTTACCTAACTAAGTCTTACCTTAGCGGATCGGCGAGGAGTCGTGGCGGCAGCATGGCGGTAATACGCGCACTTTGATGAAGGAGACTGTCGTGTCGGCGAACAGCTTCGACGCCCGCAGCACGCTGCGCGTGGGCGACGAGTCGTACGAGATCTTCAAGCTGGACAAGGTCGAGGGCTCCGCGCGCCTTCCCTACAGCCTGAAGGTCCTTCTGGAGAACCTCCTCCGCACCGAGGACGGCGCGAACATCACCGCCGACCACATCCGGGCCCTCGGAGGCTGGGACTCGCAGGCCCAGCCGAGCCAGGAGATCCAGTTCACGCCGGCTCGCGTGATCATGCAGGACTTCACCGGCGTTCCCTGTGTCGTCGACCTCGCCACCATGCGCGAGGCCGTCAAGGAGCTCGGCGGCGACCCGGCGAAGGTCAACCCGCTCTCCCCGGCCGAGCTGGTCATCGACCACTCGGTCATCGCCGACAAGTTCGGCACGAAGGACGCCTTCGGCCAGAACGTCGAGCTGGAGTACGGCCGCAACAAGGAGCGCTACCAGTTCCTGCGCTGGGGCCAGACCGCCTTCGACGACTTCAAGGTCGTCCCCCCGGGCACCGGCATCGTCCACCAGGTGAACATCGAGCACCTGGCCCGTACGGTCATGGTCCGTAACGGCCAGGCGTACCCCGACACCCTCGTCGGCACCGACTCGCACACCACCATGGTCAACGGCCTCGGTGTGCTGGGCTGGGGCGTCGGCGGCATCGAGGCCGAGGCCGCCATGCTCGGCCAGCCGGTCTCCATGCTGATCCCGCGCGTCGTCGGCTTCAAGCTGACCGGCGAGCTCCCGGCCGGCACCACCGCCACCGACCTCGTCCTCACGATCACCGAGATGCTGCGCAAGCACGGCGTCGTCGGCAAGTTCGTCGAGTTCTACGGTGAGGGCGTGGCCGCCACCTCGCTCGCCAACCGCGCCACCATCGGCAACATGTCGCCCGAGTTCGGCTCCACCGCCGCGATCTTCCCGATCGACGGCGAGACCCTGAACTACCTCAAGCTCACCGGCCGCTCCGAGCAGCAGGTCGCGCTCGTCGAGGCGTACGCCAAGGAGCAGGGCCTCTGGCTGGACCCGTCCGCCGAGCCCGACTTCTCCGAGAAGCTGGAGCTCGACCTCTCCACGGTCGTCCCCTCCATCGCCGGACCGAAGCGCCCGCAGGACCGCATCATCCTCGCCAACGCGGCGGAGCAGTTCAAGCAGGACGTCCGCAACTACGTCGACATGGTCGACGAGGCGGGCCAGGAGTCCTTCCCGGCCTCCGACGCCCCGGCCGTCAGCAACGGCGTCCCGTCGAACCCGGTCCAGGTGACCGCCCCCGACGGCACCACCTACGAGCTGGACCACGGCGCCGTCACCGTCGCCGCGATCACCTCCTGCACCAACACCTCGAACCCGTACGTCATGGTCGCCGCCGCGCTCGTCGCGAAGAAGGCCGTGGAGAAGGGCCTGACCCGCAAGCCGTGGGTCAAGACCACCCTCGCCCCGGGCTCGAAGGTCGTCACCGACTACTTCGACAAGGCGGGCCTCACCCCGTACCTCGACAAGGTCGGCTTCAACCTCGTCGGCTACGGCTGCACCACCTGCATCGGCAACTCCGGCCCGCTGCCGGAGGAGGTCTCCAAGGCCGTCAACGAGCACGACCTCGCGGTCACCTCGGTCCTCTCCGGCAACCGGAACTTCGAGGGCCGTATCAACCCCGACGTCAAGATGAACTACCTGGCCTCCCCGCCGCTGGTCGTCGCGTACGCCCTCGCGGGCTCCATGAAGGTGGACATCACCAAGGACGCGCTCGGCACCGACACCGAGGGCAAGCCGGTCTACCTCGCGGACATCTGGCCGTCGGAGGCCGAGGTCAACGACGTCGTCGCCAACGCGATCGGCGAGGACATGTTCAACAAGTCCTACCAGGACGTCTTCGCGGGCGACGCCCAGTGGCAGGCGCTGCCGATCCCGACCGGCAACACCTTCGAGTGGGACACCGAGTCCACCTACGTCCGCAAGCCCCCGTACTTCGAGGGCATGACGATGGAGACCACCCCGGTCACCGACATCGTCGGCGCGCGCGTCCTGGCCAAGCTGGGCGACTCGGTCACCACCGACCACATCTCCCCGGCCGGCGCCATCAAGGCCGACACCCCGGCCGGCAAGTACCTCACCGAGCACGGTGTGGAGCGTCGTGACTTCAACTCCTACGGCTCGCGCCGTGGCAACCACGAGGTCATGATCCGCGGCACGTTCGCCAACATCCGCCTGCGCAACCAGATCGCGCCGGGCACCGAGGGCGGCTACACCCGCGACTTCACGAAGGACGGCGCCCCCGTCTCCTTCATCTACGACGCCTCCCGCAACTACATCGAGCAGGGCACCCCGCTCGCGATCCTGGCGGGCAAGGAGTACGGCTCCGGCTCGTCCCGCGACTGGGCCGCCAAGGGCACCGCGCTGCTCGGCGTCAAGGCCGTCATCGCCGAGTCGTACGAGCGCATCCACCGCTCGAACCTCATCGGCATGGGCGTCCTGCCGCTCCAGTTCCCGGAGGGCCAGTCGGCCGAGACCCTCGGCCTGACCGGCGAGGAGACCTTCTCCTTCACCGGCGTCGAGGAGCTCAACAACGGCGTCACGCCGCGCACGGTCAAGGTCACCACCGACACCGGTGTCGAGTTCGACGCGGTCGTCCGCATCGACACCCCCGGCGAGGCCGACTACTACCGCAACGGCGGCATCATGCAGTACGTGCTGCGCAACCTGATCCGCGGCTGACGCATCGGGTGACAGAACGAAGCGGGCCCCGCTCCTCGAAGGAGGAGCGGGGCCCGTTCGTCCGGTGTCCGTCGGACGCCGAGGGCGCCGGTCAGAACATCAGGCGGTACGTGTTCCAGCCGCCGTTGCCGATCAGCACGCGGGACTTGAACGGGGCGGCGGCGTTGCCGGTGCCCGAGTAGCGGTACAGCTTGCCGGTCGTGTCGCGGGCGACAAGGTCGCTGACGCCGTCGAAGTCCAGGTCGCCGACGGCCGTCAGGTTGTTGAACATGTTCCAGCCGGTACCGATCTTGGTACGGGCCGAGAACGGAGCCTTCTGGTCGCCGGTGCCCTTGTACAGCCACAGCGTGCCCGAGCCGTCGCGCGCGACGATGTCGGACCTGCCGTCACCGCTCAGGTCGCCGACGCCGGTGATCTGGGTGTACTGCCCCCAGCCGCCGCCGACCAGGGTGCGGCCGGTCAGCTTGCCGGTGCCGTAGCCGAGGTAGATGTACAGGTTGCCGGCCGTGTCGCGGGCGATCAGGTCCGGCGACGCGGCGCCACCGAGGTTGCCCGGGGACAGGACCTTGTTGTAGATGTTCCAGCCGCCACCGACGGTGATCTCGGTGGTGCCCTCGCTGTCCGCGTAGCCGAGGTAGCCGGCGGTGTCCCAGACCCAGATGTCGTCGGCGTAGGAGTCGCCGTCGTTGTCGACCGACTGCGCGTGCTTGACGTTCTGCCACTGGTCGGTCTGCTCGAAGCGGGCGTCGTAGCCGCCCGAGCCGTTCGGCATGTACCAGTACAGGGTGGAGCCCGAGACGGCACCCAGGTCGCGGAGCTCCGCCACCTCGGTCGTGGAGGCGATGCCCGCCTTCGGCGCCTGCGCCGGCTTGGTGGCCGCCGCGGCCGCCTTGTCGGCACCCTTCGGGGCGTCGGCCGCCACGGCCGACGTGGACGTCGCCACCAGGGCCGCGGTGATCGCCGCGACCGTGACACGGGACAGGATGCCCGTGGTGTTCAGGCCAGAGTTGGCCACGTCAGTCTCCAGTGTCGGTGGTGAAAGGGTCGTCAGAAGCGAAGGGCCCCGCTCCCCGGAAGAGGAGCGGGGCCCGTTCGACTGTTCGCCGTTCTGCGGGACGTCGAGGACGTCGATCAGAACATCAGGCGGTAGGTGTTCCAGCCGCTGGTGCCGATCTTCACGCGCGGCTTGAACACGCCCGAGGCGTTGCCGGTGCCCTTGTACAGGTACAGCGCGCCGGCGCTGTCACGGGCGATGAGGTCCGTGATGCCGTCGAAGTCGATGTCGCCGACCGAGACGAGGTAGTTGAACATGTTCCAGCCGCTGCCGATCTTGACGCGACCGGCGAAGGGGGCCGTGGAGCTGCCCGTGCCCTTGTACAGGTACAGGTTGCCCGAGCCGTCGCGCGCGACGATGTCGGCCTTGCCGTCACCGGTGAGGTCGCCCTTGCCGGTGATCTGGTTGTACTGGCCCCAGCCGCTGCCGACCAGCTTGCGGGTGGTCAGCTTGCCGTTGCCGTAACCCAGGTACAGGTACAGCTTGCCGGAGGTGTCCCGCGCGAGCAGGTCGTCGGCGGCCGCGCCACCGAGGTTGCCCGCGGAGGTGACCTTGTTGTAGATGCCCCAGCCGCTGCCGATCTTGACCGGGTCCCCACCCCACGGCAGGTGCTCCAGGTTGCCGTTGGTGACGGCCCAGACGGCGTCGGAGCTGCCGTCGCCGTCGTGGTCGGCCTGCGTCATGTGCTTGGCGTAGTTCCAGCCGAAGCCGGTGTAGATCCGGCTGTCGAGGCCGCCCGAGCCGTTGGGCACGTAGCCGTACAGGTCGCCACCGCTGGTCACGCCGTACAGGGCGTTGACCGGAGCGTCGGCCGCGGCCTCCGTGTTGAACGCGGAGGCGGACGGCGCGGCCTGGGCGCGGTCGGCGCCCTTCGGGGCGTCGGCCGCGAAGGCCGACGTGGTCGTCGCGACCAGAGCCGCGGTTATCGCCGCGACCGTGACACGGGACACGATGCCCGTGGTGTTCAGGCCAGAAGTCTTGGCCACGTAATCACTCCCGTTTTTGGTGGAAATGGGTCCGCCGCGCCCCCCCGGGGGCGGGGGGCCCCGCCCCCCCACGGGCCCCGCCCACGGTAATTACGGGTGGAATAGTTTTTTTTTAAAAATGTTTTGGTATGGGGGAGCGTTTTGCGGGGGGTTTTTGG
>NZ_JBVHDX010000019.1:0-40673 GCF_055563155.1 Streptomyces sp. NPDC013317 | reverse complement strand
TTTACCGCGGCCACTTTAACCGGTGAAAGGTGGCCGTTGTTTTTCTGCAATTATTGTGGGCCAATTAAAACCCCCCTTTTTTGGGTTTAATTGGGCCCCCCCCCCCGGGGGGGGCGGGCCGCACCACTCACTCCGAGGATCCTCGCACAGGATCTTCACGGGTCAATTCGTTTGTGACAGAACTGTTTCGGTAAGGAGCTCCTGTTTGCCGGGTGTTAGTGGAGCAGCTCCACCTCTGCCAACTGTGCCTCCGCGCCGAGCACCAGACGATAGGTCGTGTACGAGCCCGGCGTCCGGACCGTGAAGGCGCGGGTCTGGCGGTCCCAAGTGAAGGTCTCTCCTGACCTCTTGTCCAGATCCGTCCACTTTTGACCGTCCTTCGAGCCTTGCAACACCCAGCCCGTGGGCGCCGATTCCGCCGCCGACGACGTCAGCGTGTACTGCACCGCCCGCGTCCTCTCCGCGACCGGCAGCTCGACCGAGGTCACGGCCGCCGCCGTGGACGAGGTGTTGTCGACGAGCGGGCCGGTGCCGGTGGTGGCGTCCGTGCGGGGCGACGGAGCCTTGCCGGCCGGGGTGATCGAGACCGGACCCGCCTGCGCGCCCGTGCCCCAGGCCGAGGGCTGGGGGCCCATCTCGAACGACAGCGTGCCGCCGCGTGCCAGCAGGTCGTGCGGCAGTGCGGTGGAGTTCCAGCGCTTGCCGTTCAGCTTCACGCCCTGGACGTAGATGTTCCTCGCGCTGTTGCGCGGGGCCTCCACGACGAGCTTGCGGCCGTTGTCCGTCCGGACCGTCGCCTTGGTGAAGAGCGGCGATCCGATCGCGTACTCCCCGCTGCCCATCACCAGCGGGTAGAAGCCCAGCGCCGAGAAGAGGTACCAGGCCGACTGCTCGCCGTTGTCCTCGTCGCCGTGGTATCCCTGCCCGATCTCGCTGCCCGTGTAGAGCCGGGAGAGCACCTCGCGGACCTTCTCCTGCGTCTTCCAGGGCTGCCCGGCCGCGTTGTACATGTACGGGACGTGGTGGGCCACCTGGTTGGAGTGCCCGTACATGCCCATCCGGACGTCACGCGCCTCGGTCATCTCGTGGATGACGCTGCCGTACGAGCCCACGAACTCCGGGCTCGCCGTCTCGGGCGTGGCAAAGTACGTGTCCAGTTTCTTGCCCAGGCCGCCGCGACCGCCGTACAGCGCGGCGAGTCCCCGCGAGTCCTGCGGGGCCGTGAAGGCGTAACCCCAGCCGTTGGTCTCGGTGTAGTCGTGGCCCCAGATCCTCGGGTCGAAACTCTCCGAGGGCACGCGCCACTCGCCCTTCAGGTCGCGGCCCTGGAAGAAGCCGGCCTTCTTGTCGAACAGGGAGACGTAGCTCTGGGCGCGGGAGAGGAAGTACGCCGCCTCCTCCTCGTACCGCTTCTTCCCGGTCTTCTCGTGCAGCGCCTGCGCCATCCTCGCGATGCCGTAGTCGTTGAGGTAGCCCTCCAGCGACCAGGAGAGACCCTCGTGGGTCTCGGTCGACGCGTAGCCGAGGAAGGGGGAGGTCTCCATCCCCTTGCGGCCCACACCCCGGCTCGGCGCCACGACGGTTGCGTTCTTCAGCGCCGCCTCGTACGCCGCCTCCGCGTCGAAGTCCACGCCCTTGACGAAGGCGTCGGCGAACGCCACGTCCGAGGAGGTGCCGGTCATCAGGTCGGCGTAGCCGGGGGAGGACCAGCGGGAGATCCAGCCGCCGTCCTTGTACTGCTGCACGAACCCGTCGACGAGCTCGCCCGCCTTGTCCGGCGTGAGGAAGGAGTACGCCGGCCAGGTCGTGCGGTAGGTGTCCCAGAACCCGTTGTTGACGTACACCTTGCCGTCCACGACCTTCGCCCCGGTACGGGTGGGGGTGTCCGGACCGGTCATGGGGGAGAACGGGCTGGCGTACCGGTGCTTCGAACCGACCTTCTCGAATCCGGAGTTCGGGTAGAGGTAGAGCCGGTAGAGGCTGGAGTAGAGGGTCACCAGCTGGTCGTGGGTGGCACCCTCGACCTCGACCCGGCCCAGGATCTCGTCCCAGGCGTCCTGAGCCCGCTCCTTCACGCTCTCGAAGCGGCTGCCCTCCGGGAGCTCGTCCGCGAGGTTCGCCTTCGCCTGGTCGACGGAGATCAGCGAGGTCGCGATGCGCAGGCCGACCGTGCGGTCCTCACCCGTGTCGAAGCGGAGCAGACCCCTGACGCCCTCGGCCGTCGCGGAGGTGACCGGCGCGTCGAAGACGCCGTACACGAACATCCGGGTGGCGCCCGTCGACAGACCGCTCTTCACGTCGGAGAAGCCCGTGAAGGAGCCGCTCGCCGCGTCGAGGGTCAGACCGCCCTCCGCGGTGACGTTGTCGAGGACGACGCTCGCGTCGTCGCCCGGATAGGTGAAGCGCATCATCGCCGCGTGGTCGGTCGGGGTGACCTCGGCCTTCAGACCGTTCTCGAAGGTGACGCCGTAGTAGTGCGGCCGGGCCGTCTCCTTCTCGTGGCGGAAGGCGAGCGCCCGTCCGACCCGGTCGGTGGCCGGGGTGCCCGCCGCGGCCGACGGCATCACCTGGAAGGTCTGCCGGTCGCCCATCCAGGGGCTCGGCTCATGGCTCGCGGCGAACGCCTGCACCGTGGGCAGGTTGTCCGCGTTGTTGCCGCGCGCGTACTCGTACAGCCAGCTCTTGGAGGCCGCGTTGGTCACCGGCGTCCAGAAGTTGAAGCCGTGCGGGACGGCGGTCGCCGGGAAGGTGTTGCCGCGCGAGAAGGAACCGCTGGAGTTCGTCCCCCGGGTGGTGGAGGCGTAGTCGGAGAGCCGGTCGAGCCGCTTCTCCGGGGCCCTGGCCTTCAGCGCGATGTCGTCGATCCAGCCCTGGAACTTCGCCGGACCCTTCGGGGAGTCGTACGCCACCAGGATCCGGTCGACGGTCCGGCCGGCCGCGACCGCGCCGATCATCGAGGTCACCTGGTTCCACTGGTTGACGTAGAGCCGCTTGGCCGCGCCCTGGCCCCCGGGAGAGAGGAGGCCGCCGTGGGAGTCGGTGGCCCCGAGGTCGCTCAGATAGGTGCCGTCCGTGAAGGCCAGGTCCACCGACACGTTCGTGGCCGGGTAGTTGAGGTCCGTCTCGGGGAGGGACGGGAAGATCCGGTACGAAAGCTCGGTGTCCCGGGCTATCCGGGTGTCGACGTCGAAGATCTTGTTGTACGAGTACGCCCGCCCGTCCGGCTTGTGCGTACCGGCGTAGCGCAGGGCCCGGGTGCCGGTGAAGCCGGCGTTCGCCTTGGCGGTCGGCGAGCCGCCGGGGCCGCGGTCGACATGGCTGCGCATGTCCTCGGGCACGGGGGCCGAGGTGTCCCCGTTCGAGAACTGAACGTCGGCCAGCTGGGTGATGCTCGCGCCGGCGTTCTTCGTGATCTCGAGCCGGTAGTGGCCGTACGCCGTGTCGTTGGCGGTGTCGTACGTCTTCGTCTCGAAGCGCTTGGTGAAGCCCTGGCCCTCGCGGGTGTCGAGGACCTTCCACTCCTTGCCGTCGGCCGAGCCCTTCAGCGTCCAGTCGCGCGGGTCGCGCTCGGCCGCGTCGTTCGCCGACGTCAGCGCGTACGTGACCACCTTGACCGGCTCGTCCAGGTCGAACTCGATCCAGGCGGTGGGCTCGAAGACCAGCCATTTCGTGGCAGGCTGAAGATCGACCAGGTTCTCCTTGGTCTCTCCCGAGCCGGCGTTCTCGCCGCTGGCGCGCAGTGCCACCACCTTGTCGGTGACATTGCCCGGAATCCCACTGGCGAAGCCGCCGTCGACACCCGACGCACGCTTGGCGCCGTCCGATCCGACGTCCACCGTGTTACGCCAAGTGGGCTGAGTTTCGTCCGATTCGAAGGAGGTGGTGAACTCCCCGGAGGATATGTCTTTTTGGCCGGGAAGTGCCTGTGCCACCGAGGGGGCCGAGCTCAGTACCAATGCCGTCGACGCGACCAGCGCGGCGGCTCTGAAGCGGGGGTTCCGGGACCGTGATCGGGTGCGAATTCTGGGCTCCATGCCGTGTCGCCGCTCCTGCCACTGGATTTGGACAACGTTGTCAAACCGAAGACGCAGGCTCTAGTAGGGGGTCAAGTGTGTTCTGGTGTCAAGGGTGTTGACGGCAAGTCGGGGGATGAAACGGCATAGATACGCCTGGATAATCCGCGAGGTCTCAACTCGGGAAAGACTGCCGCGCAAACCTGCTTTCGATCTTGCTCAGGAGAAGGGAAGTGGACTATACCTGTCGGCGTCCGGACCGTCGTACCACGCGATCGACGGCACGACGCCTGCACGTGTACGACCCAAGCTGCATTCGAATGCGGTGGCGGGGCCCTTCGCCTGTGGCGAGCAGAAAACGGGCGACCGGTACACCGCCTGAGTCCTGAATGAAGGCGAGGACTTGAGCATGGGATCCACCTCCGCGCACAACGACGAGGGCCTCGGCCGCCGCGATCTGATCAAGCGCTCCGCCGCTCTCGGTCTGATCTCGGTGCCGACGATGAGCTTCCTTTCCGCCTGCGCCAGCGGCGGCACCACCGACGGCGGCGACAAGGTCGAGAAGGGCACCAAGACCGAGAAGAACCCGCTCGGCGTCAACGGGTCGGCTCCGCTCGACTTCGTCCTCTTCGACGGAGGCTTCGGCCAGCAGTACGCCAAGGACGCGGTGAAGGTCTACGAGACCACCTATCCGCAGGCCAAGGTCAAGTTCACCGCCACCCAGAAGATCACCACCGAGCTGCAGCCGCGGTTCAACGGCGGCAACCCGCCGGACCTCATCGACAACTCCGGCGCCGAGCAGATGGACATGGGCGTCCTCGTCGGCCAGAAGCAGCTGGCCGACCTCACCGCCCTGCTCGACGCCGCCTCGGTCGACGACCCGAGCAAGAAGGTCCGCGACACCCTGCGGCCGGGCATCGTGGAGATGGGCCAGTTCGACGGCGCCCCGGTCTGGATCCTGTACTACGCCTACACGGTCTACGGCGTCTGGTACTCCCAGAAGCTGCTCGACTCGCTCGACGCGAAGTACCCCGAGACCTGGGACGAGATGCTGGCCGTCTGCGAGAAGGCCAAGAAGAAGGGCATCGCGGGCTGGACGTACGCCGGCAAGCACCCGTACTACGTCCCCTTCTCGCTCTACCCGATGATCGGCAAGGTCGGCGGCCGCGAGGTCCTCGACGCGATCGACAACCTGGAGCCGAAGGCCTGGGAGCACCCCGCGGTCAAGGCCTGTTTCGAGGCGTACTACGAGCTCCAGCGGAAGGGCTACATCCTCCAGGGCACCCCGGGCCTCGACCACATCCAGTCGCAGACGGCCTGGACCGAGGGCAAGGCCCTCTTCATCCCGAACGGCTCGTGGGTGGAGAACGAGGCGGCGAAGACCATGCCGGCCGACTTCAACCTCGCCGTCTCCGCCCCGACCGGCATCGACTCCTCCGACAAGATGCCGTTCGGCACGATCTGGGCCTCCGGCGGTGAGCCCTTCATCGTCCCGGCCAAGGCGAAGAACATCGAGGGCGGCATGGAGCAGCTGCGCATCATGCTCAGCGAGGCCTCCTCGAAGAACTTCACCAAGTCCGTCAAGTCGCTGACCGCGTTCAACGGCGGTACCGACGGGATCGAGCTGACCCCCGGTCTGAAGTCCGGTGTCGCGGCGCTCGACAAGGCCGGACAGAACGTGGTCAACCCGCGCCTGCAGGACTGGTATGTGGCGCTGCAGAAGGAGAAGATCGGTGTCGCAGGCATCGGCGAGATGATGGCCGGCCGGGCGACCCCGGCCGAGACGATCAAGAAGATCCAGAAGTTCGCCGACGAGGCGGCCAAGGACTCCTCCATCAAGCACTACAAGCACCAGTGAGCTGTGCCGGGGCCCCTTCCCGCCGACCGGGAGCGGGCCCCGGCTCCTTGCGTACGGCACTCACCGCACGCACGGCACCAGCGGCACTTCCGCGGGAAGATCGGGGTCGGTAGGAATGCAACACGGCAAGTACCGTTTCATCGTGGGGTTCCTGGCGGTTCCCCTGGCCATGTACGCGTTGTTCGTCATCTGGCCCTTCATCCAGTCCATCTATTACTCGTTCACGGACTGGAGCGGTCTCAGCCCCGAATTCCGTATGGTCGGATTCGACAACTACAGCCGCATGCTCGACGACGAGGTGTTCTGGAAATCGCTCCAGCACAGCCTGACCTTCGCCGTCGTCCTGCCGCTGGTCACCGTCGGTCTGGCGCTGTTCTTCGCGTTCATGCTCAATGTCGGCGGTCGGCGCCGCCGGGGAGCGGCCGTCGCCGGTGTGCGCGGTTCGTCCTTCTACAAGATCGTGTACTTCTTCCCGCAGGTGCTGTCCATCGCGATCGTGGCGCTGCTCTTCCAGTTCGCCTACAACCCCAACAGCGGAGCCATCAACTCGGTCCTCAAGGGGGTGGGGCTCGGCAGCATCCAGCCCGACTGGCTGGGCGACCCGAACCTGGCCCTCATCTGTGTGATGGTCGTCCTCGTCTGGTCCACGGTCGGCTTCTTCGTCGTCCTCTTCTCGGCGGGCATGGCCTCCATCCCGAAGGACTTCTACGAGGCGGCGCTGCTCGACGGTGCCAACCGGTTCACCACCTTCTTCAAGATCACCCTGCCGCTGCTCTGGGACACCGTGCAGTCCGGCTGGATCTACATGGGCATCCTGGCGCTCGGCGCCGAGTCCTTCGCGGTGGTCCAGATCATGACGGTCGGCCCCAACGGCGGCGGGCCGGACTACTCCACCATCGTGATGCCGCTGTACGTGTACCAGAAGGCCTTCCGCGACGGTCAGGCCGCGTACGCGACCACGATCGGTGTCGCGCTGCTCGTCGTCACGCTGCTCTTCGCGGCGGTCGTCATGCGGCTCGGCCGGCGCGAGCGGCTGGAGTACTGATGCTGTGTCTTCCCGGGGGACAGCTCCCGGACCCCCAGCAGGAAACCAGCTCGGTCGCGGTGGCCGGCACGACAGCACGAGGTGACCTCCGGTGAAAGCCATCGACACCCCTCCCGCCGGCGCGGCCCTCCCCGAGCCGCCCGAGCCCGGCGCCGCGCAGGTGACGAAGAGCGCGCCTCCCGTCACCCGCAAGGAGAGCAGGTCCGAGGGTGCGACCCTCAACGTCTTCTCCCACGGCATCCTGATCGTCTGGGCGATCATGGTGGTCATGCCGCTGCTGTGGGCGGTCATGACCTCGTTCAAGACCGACCGGGCGATCTTCACCTCGCCCTGGTCGCTGCCCGACAGGCTGCACTTCGAGAACTGGTCGCGCGCCTGGACCGAGGCGCACATGAGCGACTACTTCCTGAACACCATCCTGGTGGTGGGCGGCTCGCTGATCGGCACGCTGCTCTTCGGTTCGATGGCGGCCTACGTGCTGGCCCGCTTCGACTTCCCGGGCAACCGCTTCATCTACTTCCTCTTCATCGGAGGAATGAGCTTCCCGATCATCCTGGCGCTCGTACCGCTCTTCTACGTGCTGCAGAACATGGCCCTGCTCAACACCCTGCACGGCCTGATCCTGGTCTACATCGCGTACTCGCTGCCGTTCACGGTCTTCTTCCTCACCGCCTTCTTCCGCACGCTGCCGACCTCGGTGGCGGAAGCGGCCTTCATGGACGGCGCCTCGCACACCC
The DNA here is from genome assembly GCF_055563155.1 of Streptomyces sp. NPDC013317. Lineage (NCBI taxonomy): Bacteria > Bacillati > Actinomycetota > Actinomycetes > Kitasatosporales > Streptomycetaceae > Streptomyces > Streptomyces sp. NPDC013317. Next base: position 33,020 of record NZ_JBVHDX010000019.1, on the reverse strand, counting down.
GGACCTTCTTCCAGGTGATGCTGCCGATGGCCAAGCCCGGCCTGATCAGCGTGGGCATCTTCAACTTCCTGGGCCAGTGGAACCAGTACCTGCTGCCCACCGTGCTCAACACCGAGCAGGACCAGAAGGTGCTCTCCCAGGGCCTGGTCCAGCTCGCCGTCAGTCAGGGTTACAAGGGCGACTGGTCGGGCCTGTTCGCCGGTCTGGTCATGGCGATGCTCCCCGTCCTCGCCGCGTACATCGTCTTCCAGCGTCAGGTGGTGGCCGGCCTCACGGCCGGCGCGGTGAAGTAGCGCCGAGGACTCTCGGAGGGCGGCCCTCGAACCCGGGGGGCCGCCCTCCGCCGTGTCCGGGTCCTGGGGTCGCCCTCCGCCGGACTCCGCCTGGCTCCGACCCTCAGGGCGGGCGGCCGGTGTCACGGCGACGTCTCGAACCCGGCACGAACCGGACGCGGGCCCGCCCCGGCCCGAGACCTCGCCGAGGGCCGGGACACAACCCTCGCGGACACCGCCCGTACCGCTCCGACCTGTATGTTCACCCCCGTAGCCGGGTGGCCCGAGGCGTCACCGCAAGCGCCTGTTCCCGCCCGTTTCCGGCCGGGCCGGGCCCCCTGTCGCCGTCGAGCTCATCTGAGCCTGCTCTGGCTCAAGGTCTTGACGGGGGACAACCCCAAAGGCTCAGCTTAGAGTTCACAAGTTGGAGAACAAGCCGGGGTCTCACAGCCGCGACCCCGGCCCGGGGGCGGTGATCGCACCGTCCGGCGCAGGCGGGAGTGGATGAGTCGATGGAGACTCCGGGGTCGCAGACATCTCTGCACAAGGCCAATCTCGAACGGGTCGTCCGTGCGGTACGCATGGCGGGCTCGCTCACCCAGGCGGAGATCGCCCGGTCCACCGGGCTGTCCGCCGCCACGGTCTCCAACATCGTGCGGGAGCTGAAGGACGGCGGAACCGTCGAGGTCACACCCACCTCCGCGGGGGGCCGAAGGGCCCGCAGCGTCTCGCTCTCCGGCGACGCCGGCATCGTCATCGGCGTCGACTTCGGCCACACCCACCTCCGGGTCGCCGTGGGCAACCTCGCCCATCAGGTCCTCGCCGAGGAGTCCGAGCCGCTGGACGTCGACGCCTCCTCAGCCGAGGGCTTCGACCGGGCGGAACGCCTGGTCATGCGGCTGATCGAGGCCACCGGCATCAGCCGCGAGAAGGTCGTCGGCGTCGGCCTCGGCGTCCCGGGGCCGATCGACGTCTCCTCGGGCACGCTCGGCTCCACCTCGATCCTCCCGGGCTGGAGCGGCATCAACCCGGCCGAGGAGCTCTCGGGCCGCCTCGGCGTCCCCGTGTACGTCGACAACGACGCCAACCTCGGCGCGCTGGGCGAACTCGTCTGGGGCAGCGGCCGCGGGGTCAAGGACCTCGCCTACATCAAGGTCGCCAGCGGCGTCGGCGCGGGCCTGGTCATCGACGGACGGGTCTACCGCGGGCCGGGCGGCACCGCAGGCGAGATCGGCCACATCACGCTCGACGAGTCCGGCCCCGTCTGCCGCTGCGGCAACCGCGGCTGCCTGGAGACCTTCACGGCGGCCCGGTACGTGCTACCGCTGCTCCAGCCCGGCCACGGCCCCGATCTGACCATGGAACGGGTCGTCCAGCTCGCCCGCGAGGGCGACCCGGGCTGCCGGCGGGTCATCGCCGACGTCGGCCGCCACATCGGCAGCGGTATCGCCAACCTCTGCAACCTGCTCAACCCCAGCCGGGTGGTGCTCGGCGGCGACCTGGCCGAGGCCGGCGAGCTCGTGCTCGCCCCCATCCGCGACTCCGTCTCGCGGTACGCCATCCCCAGTGCCGCCCGCCAGCTCTCGCTCGCCCCCGGGGCGCTCGGCGGGCGCGCCGAGGTGCTCGGCGCGCTGGCTCTCGCCCTGAGCGAGATGGGCGATTCGACCCTTCTTGAGAGTGCCCTGCCGGGTGCCGCGCAGGTCTCCGCGCCTGCCTTCACTTAGATAACGGATGGCACCGTTGTCATCTCGTTAAGGATTTACTCCTTGACGGCGACCCGGCGGCCGAGTTGACTTCCAGCCACCTCGGCCGCAAAGTCGCGGCCTCGTCAGGGAGGCACACCCACATGAACGCAGTGACGCGACGCGTCGTCATAGGCACGGCCGCGGTTTCCATGGCCCTCTCCCTCGCCGCCTGTGGCAAGGCGGGCGACAGCGGCTCCGGCTCGGACGGCAGCACCGGTGGGAAGGGCGGCGACGGCAAGACCATCGGTCTGCTGCTGCCGGAGAACAAGACCACGCGTTACGAGACCTTCGACCGCCCGATCATCGAGGCGAAGATCAAGGCCCTCTGCTCGGACTGCGAGGTCAAGTACAACAACGCCGCGCAGGACACCGAGACGCAGAAGAAGCAGTTCGACGCGCTGGTCACCCAGGGCGTGAAGGTCATCATCCTGGACTCGGTCGACTACAAGGCCACCAAGTCCTGGGTCCAGCAGGCCAAGGAGCAGGGCGTCTCGGTCGTCGCGTACGACCGTCTGGCCGAGGGCCCGATCTCCGCGTACGTCAGCTACGACAACGAGAAGATCGGCCGTCTGCAGGGCGAGGGCCTGGTCAAGGCGCTCGGCGACAAGGCCAAGGACGCCAACGTTGTCATGATCAACGGCTCGCCGACCGACCCGAACGCCCCGCTCTTCAAGAAGGGCGCCCACAGCGTCCTCGACTCGGCCGTCAAGAAGGTCGTCTACGAGCAGGACATCCCGGACTGGTCCCCCGACGAGGCCAACAAGAAGATGGGTGCCGCCATCGACTCGCTGGGCAAGGACGGCTTCCAGGGCGTCTACTCGGCCAACGACGGCATGGCCGGCGGCATCATCACCGCCCTCTCCAAGCAGGGCATCAAGGTCCCGGTCGGCGGCCAGGACGCCGAGCTCGCCGGTCTGCAGCGCATCCTGAAGGGCGACCAGGCCTTCACGATCTACAAGCAGATCAAGCCCGAGGCCGAGACCACCGCCGAGATCGCCGTCCGCCTGCTCAAGGGCGAGAAGATCGACGACCTGGTCCCCACCAAGGTCACCAGCCTCACCGGTGAGTTCAAGGACATCCCGGCGAAGCTGTACGACGCGCAGGTCGTGACCAAGGAGAACATCGGCTCCACGATCGTCGCCGACGGCGTCTACGAGGCCGCGGCCATCTGCGCCGGCGAGTACAAGGCGGCCTGCGACGCGGCGGGCATCAAGTAACACCCGCTGCCGGAACGCCCTTCGGACCCGCTGACCTCCTCCGAACGGCCCCCGGTCCGGTCCGGCGCCCCCGCCCCGTTCAACGCCCCGCAAGCGGGGGCGGGGGCGCCGGACTCTCTCACAGCCCCTCACAGCCCCCCTCTGTGCTCTCTCGCACCACCCACCATCCCCGCCGGTCAGGCGGCGAAGGAGATGATTCACGTGTCCGCTACGCCCGTGCTGGCGTTGCGCGGAATCTCCAAGCGGTTCGGCGCCGTCCAGGTGCTCACCGACGTAGAACTGGAGATCCACGCCGGTGAGGTCGTCGCCCTGGTCGGCGACAACGGCGCCGGCAAGTCGACCCTCGTCAAGACGATCTCGGGTGTTCACCCGATCGACGAGGGCGTCATCGAGTGGGACGGCCGCCCCGTCCAGATCACCAAGCCGCAGGACGCCCAGAACCTCGGGGTCGCCACCGTCTACCAGGACCTGGCGCTCTGCGACAACCTCGACGTCGTCGCCAACCTCTTCCTCGGCAACGAGCTGAGCTCCGGCTCCGTGCTCGACGAGATCGCCATGGAGAAGCGCGCCAAGGAGCTCCTGGACACCCTGTCCATCCGGATCCCGAGCGTACGCATCCCGGTCGCGGCGCTCTCCGGCGGTCAGCGCCAGGTCGTGGCCATCGCCCGTGCCCTGATCGGCGACCCGAAGATCGTCATCCTGGACGAGCCCACCGCCGCCCTCGGCGTCGAGCAGACCGCACAGGTGCTCGACCTCGTGGAGCGGCTGCGCGAGCGCGGCCACGGAGTCATCCTCATCAGCCACAACATGGCCGACGTCCGCGCTGTGGCGGACCGCGTCGCGGTCCTGCGACTGGGCCGCAACAACGGTGACTTCCCCGTCGCCGAGACCAGCCACGAGACGATCATCGCGGCCATCACGGGCGCCACGGACAACGCCGTGACCCGTCGCCAGGCGCGCCAGGCCACGAAGGAGGACGCGAAGTGAGCGACCTCGCCAAGACCCCCCAGCCCCGTTCCCCCGAGGCTCCGGCGACCACCGCCGCCCCCATCCCCGCCGTCGACCCGCGCCTGCTGGTCCGCGAGCAGGGCCTCAAGGGCTACTGGACCGAGTTCAACCGCAAGATCCGCGGCGGCGAGCTCGGCTCCCTGCCCGTCGTCCTGGGCCTGATCGTCATCGCGATCGTCTTCCAGGCGCAGAACAGCAACTTCCTCTCCGCGAGCTCGGTCGCCAACATCGCGGTGTACTCCTCCGGCCTCGGCATCATGGCCGTCGGCATCGTCTTCGTCCTCATCCTGGGCGAGATCGACCTGTCGATGGGCTCGGTCGCGGGCGTCGGCGCCGCCGTCTGGGCGGTGCTCAACGTCAGCAACGGCATGAACGACCTGCTGGCCGTCGGCATCGCCGTCCTCTCCGGCCTCGGCATCGGTCTGCTGCACGGCTTCTTCTTCGCCAAGATCGGCGTCCCGGCCTTCGTGGTCACCCTCGCCGGCTTCCTCGGCTGGAGCGGTCTGCAGATCTGGCTGATGGGCAAGGAGGGCTCGATCAACGCGCCCTCCGGCTCGTTCGTCGAGAACCTCACCGCGTACTACTTCGAGGACAAGGCCGCCGCGTACGGCCTGGCCCTCGTCGCGGTCCTCGCCTACGCCGTCTCCCTGCTGCTCGACCGCAAGCGCCGCAAGGCCGCCGCCCTGCCCGCCCGCCCGGTCAGCGAGATCGTGCTGCGTACGGCCGTCGTCGCCGTCCTCTGCTTCGTCGTGGCCTACGTCCTGAACGAGCCCGAGGGCGCCCGCGGCCTGCCGCTGGCCCTGGTCCTCTTCCTGGCCGTCCTCGTGATCGCCGACTTCGTCGCCCGCCGCACGCGGTTCGGCCGCAAGGTCTTCGCGGTCGGCGGCAACGCCGAGGCCGCCCGCCGCGCCGGCATCAACGTCGACCGGATCCGGATCGTCGTCTTCGGCGTGTCCGGCATGCTCGCCGCCTTCGGCGGTCTCTTCGTCGCCAGCCTCTCGGGCGGCGCCACCAAGAGCCTCGGCAGCGGCAACACCCTGATGCTCGTCATCGCGGCGGCCGTGATCGGCGGCACCAGCCTCTTCGGCGGCCGCGGCAAGGTCTGGTCGGCACTCCTTGGAATGATCGTGATCCAGTCGATCCAGCAGGGCCTGAACATGATCGGCATGGCCAACGAGATCCAGTACATGATCACCGGCGCGGTGCTCCTCGCCGCCGTCGTGATCGACTCGGTCTCGCGTCGCACGCAGAAGACCGCAGGCCGCGCGTAACGTTTCGGCGTTACCAAGCCCACAGTGTCCGGCGCCGGAGAACCGGTGCCGGGCACTGCTGCGTCTGGCCCTGTGCACCGCCCGTAGGCTCAGCGGTGTGTCGGCCATCAGCGTGACGCACAACCCGCCGCCCGATGACCAAGGCCGGGGGCGGAACATTAGACTCGACAAATCGGCAAGCTCGACCAGCTCAATGGCAAGGAGGCACGGGTGGCATTGCTGACCCGTATCAGGGGACCGCGCGATCTGGACCGGCTCTCCCCGGAACAGCTGGACCAGCTGGCCGAGGAGATCCGGACGTTTCTCGTGGACGCCGTCTCCAAGACCGGCGGCCACCTCGGCCCGAACCTCGGCGTGGTCGAGCTGACCATCGCCCTGCACCGAGTCTTCGACTCCCCGAAGGACAAGGTCCTCTTCGACACCGGCCACCAGAGCTACGTCCACAAGCTGCTCACCGGCCGTCAGGACTTCTCGAAGCTGAAGATGAAGGGCGGCCTGTCCGGCTACCCCTCGCAGGCCGAGTCCGAGCACGACGTGATCGAGAACTCGCACGCCTCCACGGTCCTCGGCTGGGCCGACGGCCTGGCCAAGGCGAACGAGGTCCTGAAGAAGGACGACCACGTCGTCGCCGTCATCGGTGACGGAGCCCTCACCGGCGGCATGGCCTGGGAGGCGCTGAACAACATCGCCGCCGCCAAGGACCGCCCGCTCGTCATCGTCGTCAACGACAACGAGCGCTCGTACGCGCCCACGATCGGCGGACTCGCCAACCACCTGGCCACGCTCCGTACGACCGACGGCTACGAGCGATTCCTCGCCCGCGGCAAGGACATCCTGGAGCGCACCCCCGTGGTCGGGAAGCCGCTCTACGAGACGCTGCACGGTGCCAAGAAGGGCCTGAAGGACTTCATCGCCCCGCAGGGCATGTTCGAGGACCTCGGCCTGAAGTACGTCGGCCCCATCGACGGCCACGACATCGAGGCGCTGGAGTCCGCCCTGACGCGCGCCAAGCGCTTCGGCGGCCCGGTCATCGTCCACTGCCTCACCGAGAAGGGCCGCGGCTACCAGCCCGCGCTCCAGGACGAGGCCGACCGCTTCCACGCCGTCGGCAAGATCCACCCCGACACCGGTCTGCCGATCGCCTCCTCCGGCGCCGACTGGACCGGCGTCTTCGCCCAGGAGATGGTCGAGCTCGGCAAGGAGCGCGAGGACATCGTCGCGATCACCGCGGCCATGCTCCAGCCCGTCGGCCTCGACAAGTTCGCCAAGGCCTTCCCCGAGCGGGTGTACGACGTCGGCATCGCCGAGCAGCACGGCGCGGTCTCCGCGGCCGGCCTCGCCACCGGCGGCCTCCACCCCGTCTTCGCGGTCTACGCGACCTTCCTCAACCGCGCCTTCGACCAGGTGCTCATGGACGTGGCCCTGCACAAGTGCGGTGTCACGTTCGTGCTGGACCGGGCCGGCATCACCGGCACCGACGGCGCCTCCCACAACGGCATGTGGGACATGTCGATCCTCCAGGTCGTCCCCGGTCTGCGGCTCGCCGCGCCGCGCGACGCCGACCAGGTCCGCGCCCAGCTGCGCGAGGCCGTCGACGTCACCGACGCGCCGACCGTCGTCCGCTTCTCCAAGGGCGCCGTCGGCCCCGCCGTACCGGCTCTGCGCCGCGTCGGCGGCATGGACGTGCTCCGTGAGCCGGGCACCGACACGCCCGACGTCCTCCTGGTCTCCGTGGGGGCGCTCGCGCCGATGTGCCTGGAGATCGCCGGCCTGCTGGACAAGCAGGGCATCTCCACGACCGTCGTCGACCCCCGCTGGGTCAAGCCGGTCGACGAGGCGCTCGCCCCGCTCGCCGAGCAGCACCGGGTCGTCGTCACCGTCGAGGACAACAGCCGGGTGGGCGGTGTCGGCTCGGCCGTCTCGCAGGCCCTGCGCGACGCCGGCGTGGACGTACCGCTGCGTGACTTCGGCATCCCGCCGCGCTTCCTCGACCATGCCTCCCGCGCCGAGGTGATGGCCGAGATCGGTCTGACGGCCCCGGACATCGCCCGTCAGGTCACCGGCCTCGTCTCACGTCTGGACGGCAGGTACGAGGAGAGCGGCCGAGCCGTGGAGCCCGCCCGCGACTGACGCCGTCGCACCGTCGACATTGGGCCGGTCGGACCACCCCGCGGGGTTGCCGACCGGCCCATTCGTGTGAAACCTGTTGCTTCGACAGGCGCTACCCCTTCGGGGTCTCGATCATGGGTGTCGGGACCGACGGTACGGAGGTACGACGGTGAGTACGGACCAGCAACAACCACGAGCGAGCTCCGGGATGTTCCGGACGAAGACGGTCGAGCAGTCGATCCGGGACACCGAAGAGCCCGAGCACGCGCTCAAGAAATCGCTCTCCGCCTGGGACCTGATGGTCTTCGGCGTCGGCGTCATCATCGGCACCGGCATCTTCGTGCTCACCGGCAAGGTGGCCAAGGAGAACGCCGGCCCCGCCACGGCCCTGGCCTTCGTCGCCGCGGGCATCGTCTGCGCGCTCGCGGCCCTGTGCTACGCCGAGTTCGCCTCGACAGTCCCCGTCGCCGGATCGGCGTACACCTTCGCGTACGCCTCGATCGGCGAACTCCCCGCCTGGATCATCGGGTGGGACCTCGTCCTGGAGTTCGCGCTCGGCACGGCCGTCGTCGCGGTGGGCTGGTCCGGCTACGTGCGGTCCCTGATGGACAACGTGGACTGGCATCTACCGGCCGCGCTGGAAGGGCCCGACGTGCCGGGCGGCACCTTCGACATCCTGGCCTTCCTGCTGGTCCTGGTGCTGACCGTGGTCCTCGTCCTCGGCATGAAGCTCTCCGCCCGCATCACCGCGCTCGTCGTGGCCATCAAGGTCACGGTCGTCATGATCGTGATCGTCGCGGGTCTCTTCTTCATCGTGGGCGACAACTACAGCCCGTTCATCCCTCCCGCGGTCACCCCGGAGGGCGGCGGCTCCGCCTGGGACGCCCCGCTGGTCCAGACGATCTTCGGCTACGACGCCACCAACTTCGGCGTCATGGGCATCTTCACCGCCGCGTCCGTCGTCTTCTTCGCCTTCATCGGCTTCGACGTGGTCGCCACCGCCGCGGAGGAGACCAAGCTTCCGCAGCGCGACATGCCCCGCGGCATCCTGGGATCGCTGTTGATCTGCACCGTGCTCTACGTGGCCGTGGCTCTGGTCGTGACCGGCATGCAGAACTACACGGAACTCTCCGTCAGCGCCCCGCTCGCGGACGCCTTCAAGGCGGTCGGGCACCCGTTCTACGCGGGTGTGATCAGCTTCGGTGCCGCCGTCGGTCTCACGACCGTCTGCCTGATCCTGCTGCTCGGCCAGACCCGGGTGTTCTTCGCGATGAGCCGCGACGGCCTGCTGCCGCGCTTCTTCTCCGTCACGCACCCGCGGTTCCGGACCCCGTACCGCCCGACCATCCTGCTCGGCGTCATCATCGCGATCGTGGCCGGCTTCACCAGCATCAACGAGCTCGCGACCCTGGTGAACATCGGCACGCTCTTCGCCTTCGTCGTCGTCGCCATCGGTGTGATGGTGCTCCGCCGCACGCGCCCGGACCTGCACCGCGCCTTCCGTACGCCGTGGGTGCCGTTCCTGCCCATCCTCTCCATCGCCGCCTCGGTCTGGCTGATGCTCAACCTGCCGGGCGAGACCTGGTTCCGCTTCGCGGTCTGGATGGTCATCGGCGTCGTCGTGTACTTCCTGTACGGCCGCTCCCACAGCCGTCTGGGCAAGGCGGGACATAACGCGCAGTACTGACACGCCGCACCGAAGCGCCGTGACGGCGGAAGGGGTGCGAACCGGTCTCTCACCGGTTCGCACCCCTTCCGCACGTCCTGAGTGCCGCCGCGTCAGCCGCCGGTGGCGGAGCGGCGGCATCAGGCACTCCCGGCACCCACTAAAGTCGACGAACAGCAGTCCGAGCGGACCTGCTCATTCCGATGCTGACCTGTCGACCGGAGCGCTGGACCCCATGGCATATCGATCCGAGGACCCGACCCGCCGTCCGAAGGGGCCGTTCAGCGTCCCGACACTGAACGGGGGCTGGCTCACCCGTGGCACGGAGGGCCGCTTCAGCGCGTACCTTCTCAGGGACGGCGAGGTGGTGCGCTGGACCGAGGAAACCGACGGCCGCTGGAGCGACGCGGTCTCCCTCGGCGGCGGCGGACTCCTGCCGGTGCTCGCCGTCGGACAGGGCGCCGACCGCTATGTCCACCTCGTGGGGCTGCGCCCCGTCCCCGACACCGAGGACCACGTCGAGCTGGTGCACAGCACCCAGTTCCAGACGGGGCGTCCGGCGGTGGAGTGGCGCTCCATCCAGCACTCCAACGGCAAGAGCTTCAAGCGGACCGGCAACCCGAGCATCGCGGTCGACGCCGAGGGACGGGCGTACGTGTTCACCCGCAACGGCGGGGGCGGGCTCAGCGTCCGGGCCCAGAAGCAGGGCGGCGGCTGGCACCCCTGGTGGGACCTGATGGGCAGCGGCACCGACCCCTCGCCGGTCGCCGTCACCAACGGCGAGGGCCTCGTCGAGCTGTACACGGCCACCGCCAAGGGACTGCTGCGGTACGTCCAGGAGGAGCCCGGCGGCAAGCCGGTGCGGCAGGACGTGGTGCCCGCCGAGGTGACCCTCGGCACGCTGGCCGCGGTGACCGGGCCCTCGGGGCACGTCACGCTCTTCTACCTCGACAAGGACGGGCACGTCTGCGTCTGGTCCCCGGGACGCTCGCCCGAGGCGACGCAGTTCGTCGACGCCGTGGGGACGGGACCGCTCGCGGCCGCCTCCTGCCGGATCGACGGCTTCGACTGCACGGTCCTGGCCCAGCAGTCCGCCGACGGGCGGCTCGCGCTCGCCGCGTACCCCGCCGAGCAGGAGACGGCCGGCGCCAAGTGGACGGAGACCGGCGCCCCGCATGGCCCGCTCGCGACCACCCTCACCCAGGCCCTGGACGGCGGCCTCGTGGCCATGACGGTGGCCGACGGACCGGTCCTGCTCACCATGCGTCAGAAGACGGCGTCCGACGGCTTCCAGCTGGGCGCCTGGCACTCGGTGGTCTGATCTCGCCACCGCGAAGCACGAGCGGCCCCGGCACCAGAAGGTGCCGGGGCCGCCCGCGTACTCGGCGCTACGCCGGGACGCTCGCCACGCCCTGCGCGAGGAACGGCTTGCCGTTCACCCGCTGGGAGACACCCTCACGGTCCAGGTACGGCGTGATGCCGCCCAGGTGGAAGGGCCAGCCCGCGCCCGTGATCAGGCAGAGGTCGATGTCCTGCGCCTCGGCGACGACACCCTCCTCCAGCATCAGGCCGATCTCCTGCGCCACCGCGTCCAGGACGCGGTCGCGGACCTGCTCCTCGGTCAGGACGACATCGCCCTGCTCGAGCAGCGCGGCGACCTCGGGGTCCAGCTCCGGCTTGCCGGAGTCGTAGACGTAGAAGCCGCGCTTGCCGGCCTTGACCACGGCCGCCAGGTTCGGGGAGACGGTGAAGCGCTCCGGGAAGGCGCGGTTCAGGGTCTCGGAGACGTGCAGACCGATGGCCGGGCCGACGAGCTCCAGAAGGACCAGCGGGGACATCGGCAGACCGAGCGGCTCGATGGCCTTCTCCGCCGTCTCGACCGAGGTGCCCTCGTCGATGACGTTCTGGATCTCGCCCATGAAGCGGGTCAGGATGCGGTTCACGACGAACGCCGGGGCGTCCTTGGTGAGGACCGCGGTCTTCTTCAGCTTCTTCGCGACACCGAACGCGGTGGCGAGGGAGGCGTCGTCCGTCTTCTCGCCGCGGACGATCTCCAGGAGCGGGAGGATCGCGACCGGGTTGAAGAAGTGGAAACCGACCACGCGCTCCGGGTGCTGGAGCTGGGAGGCCATCTCCGAGACCGACAGCGAGGAGGTGTTGGTGGCGAGGATCGCGTGCGCCGGAGCGACCGCCTCGACCTCCGCGAACACCTTCTGCTTGACGGACATCTCCTCGAACACGGCCTCGATGATGAAGTCCGCGTCCGCGAAGCCCTCGGCCTTGTCCAGGACACCCGAGACCAGGCCCTTGAGACGGTTGGCCTTGTCCTGGTTGATCCGGCCCTTGCCGAGCAGCTTCTCGATCTCGGCGTGGACGTAGCCCACACCCTTGTCGACGCGCTCCTGGTCGATGTCGGTCAGGACGACCGGCACCTCGAGGCGGCGCAGGAAGAGCAGCGCGAGCTGGGAGGCCATCAGACCGGCGCCGACGACACCGACCTTGGTGACCGGGCGGGCCAGCGACTTGTCCGGGGCACCGGCCGGGCGCTTGGCGCGCTTCTGCACCAGGTTGAAGGCGTAGATGCCGGAGCGGAGCTCGCCACCCATGATCAGGTCCGCGAGGGCCTGGTCCTCGGCGTCGAAGCCGGCCTGCAGGTCGCCGTCCTTGGAGGCGGCGATGATGTCCAGGGCGCGGTACGCGGCCGGGGCCGCGCCGTGCACCTTGGAGTCGGCGATGAACCGGCCCTTGGCGACGGCCTGGTCCCAGCCCTCACCGCGGTCGATCTCCGGACGCTCCACCGTGACCGAGCCGTTGAGGACCGAGGCGGTCCAGATCAGCGACTGCTCCAGGAAGTCCGCGCCCTCGAAGATCGCGTCGGCGATGCCGAGCTCGAAGACCTGCTTGCCCTTGAGCTGACGGTTCTGGTTCAGCGAGTTCTCGATGATGACCGAGACGGCCTTCTCCGCGCCGATCAGGTTCGGCAGGATCGTGCAGCCGCCCCAGCCGGGGACCAGACCGAGGAAGACCTCGGGCAGCGAGAAGGCGGGCAGCGCCTTGGAGACGGTGCGGTAGGTGCAGTGCAGACCGACCTCGACACCGCCGCCCATCGCCGCGCCGTTGTAGTACGCGAAGGTCGGCACGGCCAGCGCGGACAGACGCTTGAAGACGTCGTGGCCGCCCTTGCCGATGGCCAGCGCGTCCGAGTGCTGCTTGAGCAGCTCGACGCCCTTGAGGTCGGCGCCCACCGCGAAGATGAACGGCTTGCCGGTGATACCGACGCCGACGATCTCACCGTTGGCGGCCTCGGCCTCGACCTGGTCGATCGCGGTGTTGAGGTTGGCCAGCGACTGCGGACCGAAGGTGGTCGGCTTGGTGTGGTCGAAGCCGTTGTCCAGCGTGATCAGCGCGAACCGGCCCGCGCCCGCGGGCAGTTCGAAGTGCCGTACGTGGGCGCTGGTGACGACCTCGTCCGGGAACAGCTCGGCCGCACCCTTCAGAAGCTCGGCGGTGGTGCTCACTTGCCCTCCCAGTGGGGGTTCTCCCAGATGACGGTGGCGCCCATGCCGAAGCCGACGCACATCGTGTTGAGGCCGTAACGGACCTGCGGGTTCGCCTCGAACTGGCGGGCCAGCTGCGTCATGAGGCGGACGCCGGAGGAGGCGAGCGGGTGACCGTAGGCGATGGCGCCGCCGTACTGGTTGACCCGGGCGTCGTCGTCGGCGATGCCGTAGTGCTCGAGGAAGGCCAGGACCTGGACGGCGAAGGCCTCGTTGATCTCGAAGAGGCCGATGTCCTCGATGGACAGACCCGCCTGGGCGAGGGCCTTCTCGGTGGCCGGGATCGGGCCGTAGCCCATGACCTCGGGCTCGACGCCGGCGAAGGCGTACGAGACGAGGCGCATCTTCACCGGGAGGTCGTTCTCGCGGGCGAAGTCCTCGGAGGCGATGATCGAGGCGGTGGCGCCGTCGTTGAGACCGGCCGCGTTACCGGCGGTGACGTTGCCGTGGACGCGGAACGGCGTCTTCAGGTTGGCCAGCGACTCCAGGGTGGTGCCCGGGCGCATCGGCTCGTCGGCGGTGACCAGGCCCCAGCCGGTCTCGCCGGCCTCGGCGTTGGTGCGGCGGACCGAGATCGGCACCAGGTCCTGCTGGATCTTGCCGTCGGCGTACGCCTTGGCGGCCTTCTCCTGCGAGCGCACCGCGTACTCGTCGGCGCGCTGCTTGGTGATGCTCGGGTAGCGGTCGTGCAGGTTCTCGGCGGTCATGCCCATGAACAGGGCGGACTCGTCGACCAGCTTCTCGCTGACGAACCGCGGGTTCGGGTCGACGCCCTCGCCCATGGGGTGACGGCCCATGTGCTCGACGCCACCGGCGATGACGGCGTCGTACGCGCCGAAGGCGATGGAGCCGGCGACCGAGGTGACGGCGGTGAGGGCACCGGCGCACATGCGGTCGATGGAGTAGCCCGGGACGGACTGCGGCAGCCCGGCGAGGATGCCGGCGGTGCGGCCGAGGGTCAGACCCTGGTCACCGATCTGCGTGGTGGCGGCGATAGCGACCTCGTCGATCTTCGCGGGGTCGAGGCCGGGGTTGCGGCGCAGCAGCTCCCGGATGGCCTTCACGACGAGATCGTCGGCGCGGGTCTCGTGGTAGATGCCCTTCGGGCCCGCCTTGCCGAACGGGGTGCGGACGCCGTCGACGAAGACGACGTCCCTGACGGTACGAGGCACGATGGCTCTCCTCCAGGGTGCGGGATGGCACTGCTGCGGCACGCGGCTAAGCGCGCGCTTGCTCCCCCCATGCTACTTGCGGGTAACCGGGCTGCCCAGCCCCGGGGGCCGGAGCGGTGAAGGTCACACTGGCGGGAGGGCGCGCCGAAGCCCCCGGTGGGGTGCAGGGGCGCATGTGTGCGCCCGGCGCACGCCCGTCCGATCGGAGTGCCGTGGCTACCCGATCGTGTCGACGGCGAGGGCGACACGGTCACGTCAGCCGTCCGGGATGCGGTTCCGGGCGGACGCTGCTCGCACCCGGGCGACCGTCCGGGCGCGACCACAGAACGGAACTCCATGCCCATCGTCAACAAGGACCACGCGGTTCCCCACAAGTCCAGCGTCCCCGCGAACAAGGGCGAGATGGTCGACCTCTTCGTACGGGAGAAGGTCGACACGTCACCGGGGCACGGCCCGGAGCGCAAGGCCGTCCTCATGCTGCACGGCCGGAGCGTCCCGGTACTCGCGGGCTGCGATCTCCAGCACGCCTCGTACAGCTGGGCCGAGGCACTGGCGAAGGCCGGCCACGACGTCTTCATGATGGACCTCCAGGGCTCGGGGCGGTCGCCGCGCCCGAAGATGGACGACCCGCGGAACGTCAACCCGGCCAACCAGAGCCTCCTGAAGCCGCGACCACCGGGCTTCACCCCCGGCCCGGCGAACTACGCGTTCCAGCTGAACAACTCGGACAGCGACCGCGACGAGCTGCACACCGTCGTGGAGTGGATCCGCAAGGAGCGCAAGGTGGACAAGGTCGCCTTCATCGGCTGGTCCGCGGCGGCGTTCACCATGGGGCCGTACGCGGTGAACAACCCCGGCAAGGTGGAGAGCCTCTTCCTGCTGGCGCCGATCTTCCCGCCCGACGGCACGTCGACCCCGCCGAGCACGCTGCCACAGCCCGGCTTCCCCACGTTCCTGAGCACGAGATGGGGCGTGGAGTCCGGGTGGAACGCGGAACTGCGCTGCCCGGACCAGCGTGAACCCGGCATGGTCGAGAGGGCCTGGGCCGCGATCATGGACAACGACCCGGTGGGCAGGACCTGGGGACCGCCGGAGGGCCTCAACCGGATCCGGAACTTCGTCCGATGGGGCTGGAACCGGACGACGGCGGCGCAGGGCGGTGTCCTCGGCGGAAGCGTGCCCGTACTGATCGTGTACGGGGATGCCGACACCCAGGTCAACACGTCCCCGCCCAGCACGAACCCGGAGCTCAACTTCTCGGTTCCCGCGCTCTACGACGCCGTCGCGGGCTCCCACAAGCTCATGGTCAAGCTGGCCTGCGCGGGCCATTCGGTGGTGTGGGAGCAGCAGCACAAGAACGTGCACGCGCTCTCGAAGCACTGGCTCAAGCACCTCAAGGTCGACGGCAAGACCCAGGGCGTCTTCGACATGGCCGTCGACGGTGTCCTCAGTCCGGTCCCGTAGGACGGCGGAGCCCCCGGCCGCATGCGGCCGGGGGCTCGGGGTCACTGCTCGGCGCTCGCCAGCGCCGTCACCAGCAGCGGTGTCACCAGCTCGATCTGCCAGGGGCGCGCTCCGTACCCGGCGAGTGCGGCGGCCACCGAGTCGGCCGTCGGTCCGGCGGGCGGTTCCCAGCAGACGCGGCGGACCGTGTCCGGCGTGATCAGGTTCTCCTGGGGGAGGTGCAGCTGCTCCGCGAGGGCGGAGACCGACGCACGGGCGGCCGAGAGCCGGGCGGCGGCCGCCGGGTCCTTGTCCGCCCAGGCGCGCGGCGGGGGCGGGCCCGCGACCGTCTGGCCGGGCTGCGGGAGTTCGCTGTCCGGGAGCGCCTTCGCCCGGTCCACGGCCGCCTGCCACTGTTCCAGCTGGCGCCGGCCCATGCGGTGGCCGAAGCCCGGCAGCAGGGTGAGCGCGGCCACGTTCACCGGCAGTGCGAGCGAGGCCTCCACGATGGCCGCGTCGCTGAGCACCTTGCCCGGCGAGACGTCCCGCCGCTGGGCGATCCGGTCCCGGGCCGTCCACAGCTCCCGAACGACCGCCATCTGGCGCCTGCGTCGCACCTTGTGCATGCCCGACGTCCGCCGCCACGGGTCCTTGCGTGGCGGGGCGGGCGGGGCCGAGGCGATCGCGTCGAACTCCTGCAGGGCCCACTCCAGCTTGCCCTGCCGGTCGAGCTCCTTCTCCAGTGCGTCACGCAGGTCGACGAGGAGCTCGACGTCCAGCGCGGCGTACCGGAGCCAGGGCTCGGGCAGCGGGCGGGTGGACCAGTCCACCGCGGAGTGCCCCTTCTCCAGGGCGTAGCCGAGTACGGACTCGACCATGGCCCCGAGGCCCACTCGGGGGAAGCCGGCGAGCCGGCCGGCCAGCTCGGTGTCGAACAGCGTGGTCGGCGTCATGCCTATGTCCCGCAGGCACGGCAGGTCCTGGGTCGCGGCGTGGAGGATCCACTCCGTTCCCGTGAGCGCCTCGCCGAGGCCGGACAGGTCGGGGCAGCCCACCGGGTCGACGAGCGCGGTGCCCGCGCCCTCGCGGCGGAGCTGGACGAGATAGGCGCGCTGGCCGTAGCGGTATCCGGAGGCGCGCTCGGCGTCGACGGCGACAGGCCCGTGGCCTGCGGCGAACGCGGCGATCACCTCGGCGAGCCCCTCGGCGGTGGTCACGACGGGCGGAATGCCCTCACGGGGCTCCAGCAAGGGGATCGGCAGCCCATTCGCAGGGACGTCGTCGTCCGGGGGAGCGCCCCCGGTGGTTCGCAGTGCTGTGTCTGCTGCGGTCTCTTGGGCGTCGGTCACGTGTCAAGGGTATCTGTGAATCGGCAAATGCCTGTCGACAGAACGCCGGAACGTTCCGTCGACAGGCGCCGATCTTTCGTCAACCGCGCGGGGTGCCCGTTCGGGGACTCGGCGGACTCAGTGGATGATTCCGGTGCGCAGCGCCACCGCGACCATGCCGGCCCGGTCGCCCGTGCCCAGCTTGCGCGCGATGCGGGCCAGGTGGCTCTTGACGGTCAGGGCGGAGAGGCCCATGGACACGCCGATCGCCTTGTTCGACTGGCCTTCGGCCACCAGCCGGAGCACCTCGACCTCACGGCCGGAGAGCTCGCGGTAGCCGCCCGGGTGGCTCGGGGCACCCGGGGGGCGGCGGTGGCCGAGGCGGGCCGCCGCGGCGCCGATGGGGGCGGCCCCGGGGCGGGAGGGGTGCCCGATGTTGGTACGCGTACCGGTGACGACGTAGCCCTTGACGCCGCCGGCCAGTGCGTTGCGCACCGCGCCGATGTCGTCGGCCGCGGAGAGGGCGAGGCCGTTGGGCCAGCCCGCCGCGCGGGTCTCGGAGAGCAGCGTCAGGCCGCTGCCGTCCGGGAGGTGGACGTCCGCCACGCAGATGTCGCGGGGGTTGCCGACGCGAGGACGGGCCTCGGCGATGGACGACGCCTCGATCACGTCGCGTACGCCGAGAGCCCACAGGTGGCGGGTGACGGTGGAGCGGACGCGCGGGTCGGCCACGACGACCATGGCCGTCGGCTTGTTCGGGCGGTAGGCGACCAGGCTTGCGGGCTGCTCGAGGAGAACGGACACACGGCCTCCTGGGGAGATGCGGGACGGAGCCGGCTCGGGGAAGAAGCCGGGGGCGAACCCGTGCGGTGAAGGGGTCATTGACCTCTTCGGCAGCTGGGCCGCCCGCCTTTAGGGAAAGATCACGATTTGCTGAGTAACAATTGGGGCAATTCGGACGCGTGATCGATCATCCTACGAGTGAGCCTCCGCCGGCCGCCGCCGAAAGCCCCTGGCCGGGGCCCCGCCGGGCCCGTGCCGGAGCCGCCCTCACGCCTGCTGCGGGCCTCTGCGCTGGGGGAGGGAGACGACCCCCGCGCCCGAGATCGTGCCCGCCCCCGGGTCGGAGAGCGACGGCGGGAGCCCCGCGATCTGGCAGAGCAGGTCCGACCAGGCCGCCAGATGCGCCGCGGTGTCCGGCGCGCCGCCCAGGGCGTCCTGCGGTGTCCAGGAGGCCCGGATCTCGATCTGGGTGGCCGGACGGCGCTCGGCGAGCCCGCCGAAGTAGTGCGAGCCCGCCTGGGTGACCGTGCCGCTCGCCTCCCCGTACGCGAGGCCCCGCGCCTCCAGCGCACCGGTCAGCCACGACCAGCAGACCTCCGGCAACAACGGGTCCGCCGCCATCTCGGGCTCCAGCTCCGCCCGTACGAGCGTCACCAGCCTGAACGTGCCCTTCCAGGCGTCGTGCCCGGCCGGGTCGTGCAGCAGCACGAGCCGCCCGTCGGCCAGATCGTCCTCGCCCTCGACGACGGCCGCCTCCAGCGCGTACGCGTACGGGGCCAGGCGCTGCGGCGGCCTGGTCGGGTCGATCTCCAGCTCCGGCCGCAGCCGAGCCGCCCGCAGGGCGTCGACCGCCCGCCGGAATGCGGGGGGCACCGCGTTCGCCTCCGTGTCGCCCGTACCTCCGTCACCGTCGGAATGATCGGAAAAATGTCCCTGAGCCGCAGCCATGCGGGGAAGAGTAGGCGGAACGGGGGCCTCGCGCAGGGAGGGACACCCGGCCCGGGCGAGCGGCTTCCCGCCACATGCGAAGATTCTGGTCGTGAGTGCCAATGAAAGCCCCGTGGGCCAGCAGACGAAGCAGCAGTCGCGGACGCACGACTCCGCGTTCCTCAAGGCGTGCCGACGGGAGCCGGTGCCGCACACGCCGGTCTGGTTCATGCGGCAGGCCGGGCGCTCGCTTCCCGAGTACCTGAAGGTCCGCGAGGGCATCCCGATGCTCGAGTCCTGCATGCGGCCCGAGCTGGTCACCGAGATCACGCTGCAGCCCGTGCGCCGCCACAAGGTGGACGCGGCGATCTACTTCAGCGACATCGTGGTCCCGCTCAAGGCCATCGGCATCGACCTCGACATCAAGCCCGGCGTCGGCCCGGTCGTCGCCGACCCGATCCGCACCCGCGCTGACCTCGACCGGCTGCGCGACCTCACCCCGGAGGACGTCCACTACGTCACCGAGGCCATCGGGATGCTGACCGATGAGCTGGGCTCCACCCCGCTCATCGGATTCGCGGGCGCGCCTTTCACTCTTGCGAGCTACCTCGTCGAGGGCGGTCCGTCCCGCAACCACGAGCACACCAAGGCGCTCATGTACGGCGACCCGCAGCTGTGGGCCGATCTGCTCGACCGCCTCGCCGAGATCACCTCGGCCTTCCTCAAGGTCCAGATCGAGGCCGGCGCCTCCGCCGTCCAGCTCTTCGACTCCTGGGTCGGCGCGCTGTCCCCCGCGGACTACCGCCGCTCCGTGATGCCCGCCTCCGCGAAGGTCCTGGAGTCCGTCGCCTCGTACGGCGTCCCGCGCATCCACTTCGGTGTGGGCACGGGTGAGCTGCTCGGCCTCATGGGCGAGGCGGGCGCGGACGTCATGGGCGTCGACTACCGGGTCTCGCTCGACGAGGCCGCCCGGCGCGTCGGCCCCGGCAAGGCCCTCCAGGGCAACCTGGACCCGGCCGTGCTGTTCTCCACCCGCGAGGCCGTCGAGGCCAAGACGGACGAGGTCCTGGCCGCCGCCGAGGGCCTCGAGGGGCACGTCTTCAACCTGGGCCACGGAGTGCTGCCGACGACCGACCCCGACGCGCTGACGCGTCTGGTCGAGTACGTCCACACGAAGACGGCCGTCTGAGCGGACGCCGGCCGCTCTGATGTGACGGCGCCGTCGTCCCCCGTCCCGGGGGCGACGGCGCCTTCCCTCGTCAGCGCGCCGGACCGTCAGCGCGCCGTGCCGTGGGGGCGCCGGGCCGTCGGCGCCCCGGGCCGTCGGGGCGCCGCGCCGTTCGCGCCCTCAGCCCGCCGCGCGTACCGCCGTGACCGCCTTGCGCGCCGCGACCAGGACCGGGTCCCACACGGGCGAGAACGGCGGTGCGTACCCCAGGTCAAGCGCCGTCATCTGCTCCACCGACATCCCGGCCGTCAGCGCCACCGCCGCGATGTCCACCCGCTTGGCCGCGCCCTCACGGCCCACGATCTGCACGCCGAGGAGCCGGCCCGTACGCCGCTCCGCGATCATCTTGACCGTCATGGGAGCCGCCCCCGGGTAGTACCCCGCCCGGCTCGTCGACTCCACCGTCACCGTGACGTACCGCAGGCCCACCTCCCGGGCCTCCTTCTCGCGCAGCCCCGTCCGCGCGATCTCCAGGTCGCACACCTTCGACACCGCGGTCCCGACCACGCCGGGGAACGTGGCATAGCCCCCGCCCACGTTCGAACCGATGACCTGGCCGTGCTTGTTGGCGTGCGTGCCGAGCGCGATGTGCCGCTCCCGGCCCGAGACCAGGTCCAGCACCTCCACGCAGTCACCGCCCGCCCAGATGTTCTCGTGGCCCCGCACCCGCATCGCGAGATCGGTGAGCAGTCCGCCGTGCACGCCCAGCGGCAGCCCGGCCGCCTCCGCGAGGCGGGTCTCCGGCACCACCCCCATCCCGAGGACGACCACGTCCGCCGGGTACTCGGCGTCGTCCGTCGCCACCGCCCCGACCCGGCCGTCGTCCCCCGTGAGGATCTTGGTGACCGCCGCCGAGCCCACGGTCCTGATCCCGAGGCCGTCCATCACCCGGTGGACGAGGCGCCCCATGTCCGGGTCGAGCGTCGCCATCGGCTGTTCGCCGCGGTTGAGGACGGTCACCTCGTAGCCCCGGTTCAGGAGCGCCTCTGCCATCTCCACGCCGATGTACCCGGCGCCCACGACCACCGCGCGCCGGCCCTCCGTGCGCTCCAGCGAGTCGATCAGGGACTGCCCGTCGTCCAGCGTCTGCACACCGTGCACCCCCGGGGCGTCGATCCCCGGCAGCGGCGGCCGCAGCGGGCGCGCGCCGGTCGCGATCACCAGCTTGTCGAAACCCGTCCACGCCTCGGCGCCCGACTCAAGATCCCGCGTGCGCACCCTCTGCCCCGGCACGTCCAGTTCGACGACCTCCGTGCGCATCCGCAGATCGATGTCCCGC
This sequence comes from Streptomyces sp. NPDC013317, assembly GCF_055563155.1. NCBI lineage: Bacteria > Bacillati > Actinomycetota > Actinomycetes > Kitasatosporales > Streptomycetaceae > Streptomyces > Streptomyces sp. NPDC013317. The sequence goes on along the minus strand of NZ_JBVHDX010000019.1, from coordinate 12,015 downwards.
GCCCGGTGCTCCTCCGGGGTACGCGCGATCAGCTCGTCGCGCTCGCCGACGTCGCCGCCGACCCAGTACGGGATGCCGCAGGCCGAGAACGAGGAGAAGTGCCCGCGCTCGAAGGCGACGATCTCCAGCTCCTCGGGGCCCTTGAGCCTGCGCGCCTGCGAGGCGGCGGACATGCCCGCCGCGTCGCCGCCGATGACCACCAGTCGTTCGCTCATGCCTCTATTCTTCAGCGCCCGCCCCGGCTCCGGGGGCCGCGCGCCCGACCGGCTCGCCATGCACCTCGGGTTCCGCGGCGGGGGAGCGTTCCGTCCGGCGCGCCCGCGAGCGCGCGAGCAGACGCCACACCAGACAACCGAGGAGGGCCAGCGCGAGCCAGGGAGCCGCTGCCGCCAGGACGATCCCGGCCCAGGCCAGTGCCGCCACGAGCGCGTTCCAGCCACCGGCGAGAGCGTCGAGGAAGCCCGGCCGGTCCTCGGAGTCCGGCGCCCGCTCCGTCTCCTCCCTGAGTTCGAGGGTGATCGTCGCCATGGTCGTACGGTCCTTCAGCGAAGCCTGCTGGGCCAGCAGCGACTCCAGGTCGGCCTGACGGCGGCTCAGCTCGCCCTCCAGGGTGACCACGTCGCTCAGCCGCGTCGCCCGGTCCATCAGCCCGCGCACCCGGTCGACGCTCGCCCGCTGCGTGGCGATCCGGCTCTCCACGTCCACCACCTGCTCGGTGACGTCCTTCGCGTCCGCCTTCCTGGACAGCAGCCGGCCCGTACCCGCGAGCTCCCCGAGCACCGCGTCGTACGCGTCCTGCGGCACGCGCAGCACGACCCGCGAGGTCATGTGCGTCTCGTCGATCCGCTCGGTCGACTCGTTGGCGACATGACCGCCCGCACCCTCGGTCACCCGGCGGGCGGTGGCCAGCGCCCCGGTCGCGTCCTCGACCTCCACGGCCAGCTCGGCGGTACGGATGACGTGCTGGCGCTGGAGCGCGGGGGCCGGCTTCTCCGCGGGCGCGGCCCCCTCGTCCGCCTCGTAGCCCCGGTCGGCGGCGCCCGCGCCCCCGGCCCCCTCGGCGGGCTTCGCCGCGCTCAGCCCCTTGCTGTCCGCACCGCTGTCCGACGCGCCCGCGGCGCAGCCGGTCAGCGCCAGCGAGACCGTCAGCAGCGCCACGGCCGCTCTTCGTGCTCCACTCATGGAATCCCCCCTGGGACGGTGGCGAATGTCGCCGGTTCGACGTGGGGGAGGGGCGCCCGGGTTTCGCCCGTGCGGTAGCGATGCGGTCACGTTCCGGCCTCGGAACGGGTTTGAGAGAGTGGAGCCATGAACGCGGACACCAGGACCAGGCATGTCGTCGTCGTCGGAGGCGGTATCGCCGGTCTCGCGGCGGCCCACCGACTGGTCTCGGCCGGGCTCCGGGTGACGCTGCTCGAAGGCGGCGACCGGCTCGGCGGCAAGCTGCTCGCCGGGGAGATCGCCGGCGCCCCCGTCGACCTCGGTGCCGAGTCCCTGCTCGCGCGCCGGCCCGAGGCGATCGCGCTCGCCCGTGCCGTCGGCCTCGGCGACCGGCTCCGGCCGCCCGCCACGACCACCGCGTCCGTCTGGACCCGCGGCACCCTGCGTCCGATGCCCAAGGGCCACGTCATGGGCGTCCCGGGCGATCCCGCCGCGCTCACCGAACTCCTCTCCGACGAGGGCCTGCGCCGGGTCGCGCACGACCGCGACCTGCCCCCCGGCGAGATCGGCGAGGACATCGCCATCGGCGCGTACGTCGCCGAGCGGATGGGCCACGAGGTCGTCGACAGGCTCGTCGAACCGCTGCTCGGCGGGGTGTACGCCGGGGACGCCTACCGCATCTCGATGCGGGCCGCCGTCCCCGCGCTCTTCGCCGCCGCCCGCACCCACCCCACGCTCACCGACGCCGTCCGGGCCGTCCAGCGCGCGGGCGCCGCGACCCCGTCCGACGCCGCGGGCGCGGCCACCGGCCTCGGCGGCTCCGCCTTCCTCGGCATCGAGGGCGGCATCGGCACCCTCCCCGAGGCCGTCGCCGGAGCGGTCCGCGCGGCGGGTGGCGAGATCCTGACCCTCATGCCCGTGACCGGCCTGCGCCGCGTGGCGGACGGAGGAGCATGGCGGGTCGACGCCGGCGGCCGGGAGTTCCTCGCCGACGCGGTCGTCCTCGCCGCGCCCGCCTGGGCCGCCGCCGAACTCCTCGCGACCGAGGCGCCCGTCGCCGCCGGCGAGCTCGGGACCGTCGAGTACGCCTCGATGGCGCTCGTGACCCTCGCGTTCCGGCGGCAGGACGTGCACGCGCTGCCCGGCTCCGGCTTCCTCGTGCCGCCCGTCGACGGACACACCATCAAGGCGTCCACCTTCTCCAGCCAGAAGTGGCAGTGGGTCGCCGACGGCGCGCCTGACCTCTTCCTCCTCCGCACCTCCGTCGGCCGCTACGGCGAGGAGGAGCAGGTCTTCCGAGACGACGCCGACCTCGTCGAGGCCTCCCTGAAGGACCTCGCCACGGCCGCCGGGCTGACCGCCCGGCCCGTCGCCACCACCGTCACCCGCTGGACCGGCGGCCTCCCGCAGTACCCCGTCGGCCATCTCGCCCGCGTCGCCCGCATCCGCGAGTCCGTCGCGAGCGTCCCCGGACTGCGGGTGGCGGGGGCCGTGTACGACGGCGTCGGCATCCCCGCCTGCATCGCCTCGGGCACCCGCGCCGCCGACGAGATCGCCGCCGGTCTCGCCGACGAGATCATCGCCACGTCCCCAACCACCCACCCTGGTGCAGGGCACTGTCCGTGACGGGCGAGAATAGGCGTATGAGTGCGCCCGAAAAGATCCCGAACGCCGGTAAGAAGGCGAAGGACCTCAACGAGGTCATCCGCTACACCCTGTGGTCTGTGTTCAAGCTGCGCGACAACCTGCCCGAGGACCGCGCCGGCTACGCCGACGAGGTCCAGGAGCTGTTCGACCAGCTCGCGGCCAAGGACATCACCGTCCGCGGCACGTACGACCTCTCCGGTCTGCGCGCCGACGCGGACGTCATGATCTGGTGGCACGCCGAGACGAGCGACGAGCTCCAGGACGCGTACAACCTCTTCCGCCGCACCCGGCTGGGCCGCGCGCTGGAGCCGGTCTGGTCGAACATGGCGCTGCACCGCCCCGCCGAGTTCAACAAGTCGCACATCCCGGCCTTCCTGGCCGACGAGACGCCCCGCGACTACGTGAGCGTCTACCCCTTCGTGCGCTCCTACGACTGGTACCTGCTGCCGGACGAGGACCGCCGCCGGATGCTCGCGGACCACGGCAAGATGGCCCGTGGCTTCCCTGACGTCCGCGCCAACACGGTCGCCTCGTTCTCGCTCGGCGACTACGAGTGGCTCCTGGCCTTCGAGGCCGACGAGCTGCACCGCATCGTCGACCTCATGCGCCACCTGCGGGCCTCCGAGGCGCGGATGCACGTCCGCGAGGAGGTGCCGTTCTACACCGGGCGCCGCCGCTCCGTGGCGGACCTGGTGGCGGGCCTGGCCTGACGGCCGCCCTACCGACTCGGTGACGGCCCGGCTGCCTGCCGGGCCGTCATCCCTTGACCCGGAAGATCAGACGGCGGACGGAGTTCCGTACGCCGCTCCAGCGACACCGGGTCCGGCTCCGGGTGCGGCGCGCACGACGCGCGCCGCACCGGCGTCCCTCCGGCGGTCTCCGGCACGGCCCCCGTCAGCAGATAGCTCTCCAGGTAACCGTTGACGCAGGCGTTCGCCCCGCCCCCGATCCCGTGCGTACCGGCCTCCCGCTCGGTCACCAGCGCCGAACCCGCCAGCCTGCGCTGCAGTTCGAGGGCCCCTGCGTACGGTGTGGCCGCGTCCCGCTCGGCCGCCAGGATCAGCACCGGCGGCAGCACGCCGGGACCGGTCCGTACGTCCAGCGGCCTCTGCCGGGGCGCCTTCCAGTACGCGCAGGGCAGGTTGGCCCAGACGTTGTCCCGGTCCCACACGGCGAAGTCCTCCGGCCACGGTGCGTCGTTGCACTCCACCGCCGTGTAGACGGCCGCCCCGTTGCCCGTGGACGGCGTGACCTCCTCGCTCGGCGCGGCCTGCTCGATCAGCGGCTTCGGGTCGCCCTTCAGATACCGGGCGAGCGCCGTGGCCCGCAACGGCCAGAAGCCGTCGTGGTACCCGGCCTGGAGCATCGCCCCGTGCAGCTGCCCCGGGCCGACGCGCCCGCCGGCCGGCCGTGCCGCGAGTTCGGCGCGGACCTTCTCGTAACTCTGCTGGACCTCCTCGACGGTGGCGCCCAGGCCGTACACCTTGTCGTGCCGGGCGACCCAGCTGCGGAAGTCGGTCCAGCGGGCCTCGAACGCGCGTGACTGGTCGAGGTTGTTGGCGTACCAGATCTTCCCCGGCGCGGGGTGGACCGGAGCGTCGAAGACCATGCGGCGCACCCGGTGAGGGAAGAGCGTGGCGTACAGCGCGCCGAAGTACGTGCCGTAGGAGGCGCCCATGTACGTGAGCTTCGGCTCGCCGAGCGCGGCGCGCAGCACCTCCAGGTCACGGGCGTTGTTGAGCGAGTGGTAGTGCCGCAGCGCAGCGCCGGTGCGGTTCGCGCAGCCCTGCGCGTACGTCTTCGCGCGGGCGATCCGCTCCCGCTTGTAGACCTCGGAGGGGTGGGTGGGCGCCGGGGTGGGGCCCTTGGGGCGGTCGGCGGGGTCCTGGCAGGAGACCGGGGCGGAGGCGCCCACGCCGCGCGGGGCGTAGCCGATCAGGTCGTACGCGGCGGCGATCCGTTTCCAGGCCGGGAGTTCGGCGACCAGAGGGAAGTACGTCGACGAGGCGCCGGGGCCGCCCGGGTTGAAGACGAGCGCGCCCTGACGGTCGGCGGACGGCCCCGAGGCCCTGACCCGGCTGACGGTGAGCGGAATCCGGACGCCGTCGGGGTCCGCGTAGTCGAGCGGGACGCGGACGGTGCCGCACCGGACGGACGGCGGCAGCTTCTCGGCCGCCGGGCAGTCGCCGAAGCGGATTCCTTCGGCGGCCGCGCGGCGGGCGGCGACCACGGTGCCACCGGTCTCGGCGGGCGGGGCGTCCAGGGCGGGGGCAGGTGCGGCGGTGAGGGAGGTCAGCAGCAACGACCCGACGGTTCCGGTCAACGCGAGGGCTTTCACGGCAGGATCGTCAGCACGGCCGCCACCCCGTTGTAAAGCGTCTCCGGCCGGTGTCGCCGGAATCGACCCGGTCAGCCGCTGGAGCTGGAACAGCTGGAACCGCTGGAGCTCGAGCAGCTCGAACCGCTGGAACTGGAACAGCTCGAACCGCTGGAGCCGGAACACGAGCTGCCACCGCCGGAGCTCGAACAGCTCGACCCGCCCGACGAACCGCCGGAGCAGGCGTTCGCGGAACAGCCGCCGCCGAACCCGCTGTCCGTCCCGCCTCCGCCGCCGGAGCCTCCGGTGTTGCCGGAAGCGCCGCCGCAGCCGCCCGGGCTGCCCGGCGTGCCCGCGCACCAGAGCACCGGGATCAGCACCGCGTCCGAGCCGGACGTGCCGTGCGAGTGGTGCGTGCCGTGCGGGCGGGACCCGCCGGGCGCGGTCACGGGCCGGGTCCTGGCGACGGGCATACGGGCCGCCGCGATCAGCTGGCTCCTCAGCTCGGCATCCTGCACCCCGCGCAGTCCGCGCAGCGCCACCTGGTGCCCGGCGTCGGCGTCGTACACGTGGTCCCGGTGGTACTCGGCCGACGCCCGCCGACCGCCTCGGGTGGCGCGGTTGGCGTTGTACGCGGCGCAGACCAGGGCAGTGACGATGCCCGCGAAGAGTACGAAGATCACCTTGACGAAGAAGGGCACCTCGAACGGCTCCCGGTCGGCGCTCGCGGTCAGGATGATCGAGGTGACGAGCAGCGCGAGCGACCCGATGCCGAGTGCGAGGCACGCGCGTCCGCCGGCGCGCCGGGCGTCCGGGGCCACCATCAGACCCCGCGCGGCGAGGCCGTCGCCGATCTCCTGGACGGCGGGGCTGCGCATCACCGCGAGGCGCAGCTCGTGCAGCGCGCCGCTCGGAGCGGCCGCGAGCTGCTCCAGTACGGCACGGCCGACATGGTCCCGGGCCCGCCGGTCGGGACGGAGGACGACGACGAGGCCGGGCCCGCCGACCCCGATCAGCCCCTCGGCGTGCAGGGTCGCCAGGGCCGTGTCCACGACCCGGGGCGGGCCGCCGGCCAGGAACGCCGCCTCGGCGACGTCGTGGACGGAACCGCCGCGGTCCGCGCGGGCGGACCGGAGGCTGACGATGAGCAGGATGGAGCCGGTGATCACGGCGGCCCAGAAGATCAGTGCGATCAGGTTCATGAGGGCGTCACCTCCGTACGAGTGCGGCGCGGGCAGCGCGGATGAGTCGGGTGGCGGGGCCGGGCGGGCGCGTGTCGGTGCGCTCCTGCCACCAGCGGGTGAGGCGGCGCCGGGCGTCCGGATCCTCGGGGCGTCCGGCCACGAGCAGGTGCTCGACGAAGGCGAGCGCGTCACGGCGGTAGCCGCCGGTCATGGGGCGGGACCTGGCGTACGCGCGGAACCAGGGCCGGTAGTCGTCGCCGAGGATCACGGGGAGCTCGGGCGCGATCTTGGCGATCACGTCGGCCCGCTTCCCTACGAGGGCCCGGCTCTGCACCCCTACCCGCACCGGGTCGAACCCCTCGGGCACGGGCGTCCCGGCGACGAGTGCGGACAGCAGCGCGGCCTGCGCCACGGCGACCCGTTCCCGCGCGCCCGCGCCGCCGGGGCTCTCGGCCGGTGCGGTGACGCGGACGGCTCCGGGCTCGACGGCGGCGAGCCGCCTGTCGGCGCCCCCGGGTACCGCGCCCCCGAGTGCCGCGACCGTGGACCCAGCGACCGGGGATGCCGCGACCGTGGACCCAGCGACCGGGGATGCCGCGACCGTGGACCCAGCGACCGGGGATGCTGCGACCGTGGACCCAGCGACCGGGGATGCTGCGACCGTGAACACCGCCGACGCGGGCTCCGCAGGCCGGGGCTGCGGCAGCGGCGCGCCCGACGACTGCGGCATCGGACCACTCGAAGGCTGCGGCATCGGGCCGCCCGAGACCCGGGCGCCCGCGCCGATCAGCAGCGCGTGCTCGGGTGCGGGCGGGGGTGCGGCAGCGGCCGTCGCCGCCTCGGCGCCGGCGGTCCGGGCCAGGGAGAGCCGATCCCTGATCGTCGTCAGCTCCGACGCCAGCTCCTCGGACACGGGGAAGTTGTCGTCCCGTTCCAGCAGGACGCCCGGCGGGGAGACCCGGGACGCCAGTTCCGCCAGGATGTCCAGGACGGGCTCCGGAACCGGGTGGGCGTGGGTGTCGTGCCAGACGCCGTCGCGCATGAGGCCGCCCGCCACGTGGACGTACGCGATCGCCTCCACCGGGAGCTCCGAGAGCGCCTTCGACGGGGACTCGCCCCGGTTGACGTGGTTCGTGTGCAGGTTGGCCACGTCGATCAGGAGCCGTACCCCCGTACGCTCCACCAGCTCCGCCAGGAACCGGCCCTCGGTCAGCTCCTCTCCCGGCCAGGAGAACAGCGCCGCGATGTTCTCCAGGGCCAGCGGGACCGGCAGCGCGTCCTGGGCGATCCGGACGTTCTCGCACAGCACGTCCAGCGCGTCCCGTGTGCGCGGCACGGGCAGCAGGTGGCCCGCCTCCAGGGACGGCGTCGCGGTGAGCGCGCCCCCGCCCCGGACGAACGCGATGTGCTCCGTGACCAGCGGCGCCCCCAGCGCCGTCGCCGTCGCCGCCAGATCGGCGAGCCGTCCCGCGTCCGGCCGGTCCGCGCCGCCGAGGCCGAGCGAGACGCCGTGCGGGACGACCGTGACCCCGCGCGAGCGGAGCCGCGTCAGCGAGTCGGGCAGATGGCCCGGGCAGACGTTCTCCGCCACGACCTCCACCCAGTCGACGCCCGGGAGCGCCTCGACCGCTTCCGCGATCTCCGGCCGCCAGCCGATGCCGATGCCGAGTTCCGTCATGTCCCCCTCCTTCAGTCCCCCACGTGATGGCCCCGCCGGGCACGTTCGAATCCAGTCAGGGGGACGTTCAGAGGTTGATTTGAGGTTTCGGCGGCGCTACGGCTCCGAGTGCGGCGTCACGAGCCCGCCCTCCGGCACCGGACGCGAGGTGAACGACTGGTCGGTCCCGGACGGCCCGACCGGCGAGGGGGTCGCGGGGGAGGACACGACCGGCGGGCCCGTGGGCGGCGCCGTCTTGCGGCCGGCCGCTTCGTTCGCCAGGGCGTCGTGGTCGACCATCCCGGTGGCCTCGAGCATGGTGATGTGGTCGAGGACGGTCTGGTTGGCGTCGCTCGCCAGCTGGCGGATGAGCGTGTTGCGTGTGGTGTGCCGGACCTCCGCGATCAGTGCGAACACCTTGCCGTGCGCGTTGCGCAGGAGGTTCGCGAACTTCCGCTCGTACTCCTGGCCGCTCGCCGCCGTCAGCTCGTCCAGCCACCCCTGCTGCTGGTCGGTCGGCTGGTTCGGCAGCTCGACGCCCAGCTTCGCCGCCACGGTGCGGGCCCGCCGGTCCAGGTCGGTGTGGCCGACGACGAGGTGGTCGCCGCAGTCCACCATCGCCTTGCTCGGGGCGCGCTGAATGGCCTGCTGGCCGGCCGGGAGCTCCCAGAGGCCGGCCAGCCGCACCTTGACCAGGAAGTCGCGGTCGGTGGCCGACAGCGGCCCCCACTGCGTGGCGACGCTCGACGCGTTGAGGTTCGCCTGGCCGGTACCGGAGCGGTCGGCGTAGGACCAGACGGGGAAGGCGAGCGCGCCGACCGTCGCGACCAGCGCCGCGATGATGAGTGCCGTCCCGTTGACGCGTAGCGACAAGGTGTCTCTCCCGTACGTTCGAAATATCGGTCACCGGAACTGAACCGGCAACGAGGGTTCCGTTCAACCCCCTTGGCGGTATCGGGAGATACGTACTACGGGACGGGCGTGTTCAGTCGCCGAGCGAACCGAGCTCGGGGAATTCGGACACGACCGTGCACGAACCGGGGGCGATCTCCGTGAATCCGGCGTCCCGCACCACCGGCAGACCGCTCGCGGTCAGCTCCGCCCAGTGCGCCGGATCGGCCGTGCGCACGGCCAGCGGGAAGCCGGCCTCGCGCCACGCCTTGCGGTCGGACTCGGACATCTCCCACCACAGCAGCTGCGCGCCGTGCCCCGCCTGGGCCATGGCCTTGCCGGCGGACATGTCCAGTTCCGGGTTGAGCCGGAGCAGCGCCGCGCCCGGGCGGGGGGCGCCCGGGGCGGCCGGGTCCTCCAGATCGGTCCCCGACACCTGGAGCTTGGCCAGCTCCTTGGGCCAACCGTCCAGCGGGACCGGCGGGAACACCCGTACCTCCGCGGCCTCCCCCCTCACCGTGATGCCCGGGAGCGCCTCCGCGCGCCGCCACTCCGCGCCGCGCGCCCGGCGCACGACCTTGCGGATGCGGGCGTCCTGCCAGTCGGTCATCGTCTGTGCCCACACGCCGTCTCCGGACGAGCGCTCGTCGGCGAGGATCTCCAGGACGGCGCGGGCGGCCGTCTCCAGGGCGTCGGTACGGGCCGGGGGCTCGGCCCGCTCGATCCGTACCACCAGGGGGAGGACGAACTGGGGCTTCTCGTCGCGGATGTCGGTCTCTTCGCTGCTCACCTGGCAAGTCTGCCACCGTCCGCGGAGACGCTTCTTGGAGGAATGGATGGTTCCGGGACAGGATGCCCCCATGAAGAGCGACCTTTTCGCCGGCGAGAACCTTGCCGAGACCGCCACGTTCCCCGGTATGACCCTGCAGAACGCCAAATGCGTCAAGTACGCCGTCAACGGCGAGATGCAGGCTCGGCAAGGCTCGATGATCGCCTTCCGCGGAAACCTCCAGTTCGAGCGCAAGGGCCAGGGCATCGGCGGCATGCTCAAGCGCGCCGTCACCGGCGAGGGCCTGGCGCTCATGGCCGTGCGCGGTCAGGGCGAGGCCTGGTTCGCGCACGAGGCGCAGAACTGCTTCATCGTCGACATCGAGCAGAACGACGCGTTCACCGTGAACGGCCGCAACGTCCTCTGCTTCGACTCCACCCTCAGCTACGAGATCAAGACGGTGAAGGGCGCCGGCATGACCGGCGGCGGCCTCTTCAACAGCGTCTTCACCGGCTACGGCAAGATCGCCCTGATCTGTGAGGGCAACCCGATCGTCATTCCCGTCACGTCACAGTTCCCGGTCTTCGTGGACACCGACGCCGTCGTCGGCTGGAGCCACCAGCTGCAGACCTCGCTGCACCGCTCGCAGTCCGTCGGATCGATGATCCGCGGCGGTTCGGGCGAGGCCGTCCAGCTGAAGCTGGAGGGCGAGGGATTCGTCATCGTCCGGCCCAGCGAGCTCACCCCGCAGAAGGCGTCGAACTGAACCTGGCGCGGGTGGGACGCCGGTACGGCCTGCGCGGCCCGTGGGTACTGCGCGAGGTCGAACTCGGCCTGTCCCAGGGCAGCCTCGTCAGGATCACGGGCACCAACGGCACCGGCAAGTCGACGCTGCTCCGGGTCGTCGCGGGCATCGACGCGCCGACGGAGGGCCGGATCACCGGCAGGCCGCGACGCACGGCGTACGTTCCCGAGCGCTTCCCGGCCACCCTGCCCTTCACCGCGCGCGGTTTTCTGACCCACCTCGGGCGCGTCCAGGGGCTCGGCCGGACGGAGGCGGCCGGGAGGGCGGGGGAGTGGCTGGAGCGGTTCGGCGCGGCCCGCTTCGCCGACACCGCGCTCGCCGAACTCTCCAAGGGCAGCAGTCAGAAGGTCGCCGTCGCCCAGGCCCTGCTCGCCGACCCCGGCCTCCTGGTCCTCGACGAGGCGTGGACGGGCCTCGACACGGGCGCGCGGGAGCAGTTGGACCGTGCCGTCCGCGAGCGGGTCGCGGCGGGCGGGACGGTCGTCTTCGTCGACCACGACCCGAGAAGGCTCGCGGGGGAGGCCGACGCCGCGTTCACGGTGGAGGCGGGACGGGTACGACCCGGGACCCCGCGACACGACGATGGCCCGCGGACCCGGACGCGGATCGTGGCCTCCGGAGGCCGCCCGCTCCCCGACGGACTGCCCGGCGCGCCCTCGTACGAGCCCGGCCCCGACGGCACGACGGTGTACGCGGTCGACGCGGCGCACTCCGACACGACGCTGCGGGCCCTGCTCGAGGCCTCCTGGCACATCCACGAACTGGCGACCACCGAGGCCCTCCGGGCGGGACGGGTATGACCGCACTCCTGCGTTACCGGACCGGCCTGCTCGTCCGCTCCCAGCGCTGGCTCGCGCCCGTGCTGCTGTACGCGGTGTTCCTCGGCGTCGGCGTCCAGGCCGGGGAGCCCGTGCTCGGCGCCCTCGGCTACACCGCCGCCGCGCTGCTCCCCGTGACGGCCTGGCTCGTACGGATCTGTCTCGGTCAGGAACCGTCCGCCGCCCGCCACGTGGTGGCCGCCGCGGCCGGACGCGAACGGGCCCATCTCGCGGCGGTCCTGGCCGCCGTCGCCTGCGCGGCGCTGCTCGGCTTCGTCGCCGTCCTCGGCGTGACCGCGGTGAGCGACCTCCGCCGCGTCGACCCGGTCCCGGCCGGGACCGCCGGTCTCCTCGCCACCACGGCCTGCGTCCTGACCGGCGCCGCCGTGGGCGCCCTGACCACCCGGCCGCTCGTCCGCTCCCGCGGCTGGTCCCTGACCGCCCTTGTCCTCGGCTCGCTCCTCGCGCTCGTGACGCCCGGCTCACCGGCGCGGCACGCGGTGACGGCCCTCGTCACCGGCTCCCGTACCGCGACCGTCCCGCTCCCGTGGCCCGCCCTCGTGGCCGCCCTGGCCCTCGCCGCCGCCGCGGCGGCCGTGAGCACCAGGGCCACGGCGTGGCGGGAGTGAGCGCGTTCGACGACGCGGACGAGGCCGGCCCGCAGGGTGAATCCGCCTAGGGCGTGTTGCGAAAGTCCCGCCTGCCCCGCGACGCCTGGCACGCACGCTCGCTGCGTTGTCGGGATCGTCCGAGTACACCCGGTACG
>NZ_JBVHDX010000018.1:2768-135245 GCF_055563155.1 Streptomyces sp. NPDC013317 | reverse complement strand
GTCGATGTTCTGTGGGCCATGCTGCGCGACAAACGCACCTTCACCCACTCCACGCCGATGCCCCTACCGCTTGACACCGGTTATTGAGATGCCCCTGCTGCTGATCGATGTGGACGGCCCGTTGAACCCCTATGCGGCACAGCGAGAGCGTCGTCCTGAGGGCTACGCCACGCACCGGATGCGTCCGAGCGCCTGGACCGAGTCGAAGCCGCTGCGGGTATGGCTGAACCCGGCGCACGGGGTCGAGCTTCTCGCGCTCGCGGAGGCGTACGAGCTGGTCTGGGCGACGACCTGGAAGGGCGAGGCGAACGACTGGATCGGGCCGCGGATCGGGCTGCCGGAGCTGACCTTCGTCGACTGGCCCCAGATGCACGGAAAGGCCCCTCGCGGGACCTTCTGGAAGACGCAGTACATCCTGGAGTACGCGGCGGGGCGGCCGTTCGCCTGGATCGACGACGACATCACGTCGTACGACCGCGAGTACGTGGAGCGGAACCACCTCGCCGCCGCCCTGTTGCTGCGCGTCGACGAGCGGATCGGGCTGACCCGGCCGGACTTCGACGCGCTCGCGGAGTGGGCGGCGGCGCTGTGACGCTTCTGGGGGCTACTTCTTGGCGGTGGCCCAGGCGTGCTGGATCACCAGATCGGCCTTGACCTCGACCAGCTGCGCGGCGACCGCCGACGGGGCCGTACCGCCCCGGCCGTCACGGGAGGCCAGCGCACCCGGCACGTTGAGGACCGTGCGGACCTCGGGGGTCAGGTGCTCGGAGATCTTCACGAACTGGTCGTCCGTGAGCTCGTCCAGCTCCTTCCCCTCCGCCTCGGCGACCTTCACGCACTCGCCGGCCACCTCGTGCGCCACCCGGAACGGCACACCCTGCTTGACCAGCCACTCGGCGATGTCGGTCGCGAGCGAGAAGCCGGCCGGGGCCAGCTCCTCCATGCGCTCCCGGTTGACGGTGAGCGTGGCCATCATGCCGGTGAAGGCGGGGAGCAGGACCTCCAGCTGGTCGCAGGAGTCGAAGACCGGCTCCTTGTCCTCCTGGAGATCGCGGTTGTAGGCGAGCGGCAGGGCCTTGAGCGTGGCCATCAGTCCGCTGAGGTTGCCGATGAGGCGGCCGGACTTGCCCCGGGCCAGCTCGGCGATGTCCGGGTTCTTCTTCTGCGGCATGATCGACGAGCCGGTGGAGAAGGCGTCGTGGAGGGTCACGAAGGAGAACTCCTTCGTGTTCCAGATGATGATCTCCTCCGCGATCCGGGAGAGGTTGACCCCGATCATCGCGGTGATGAAGGCGAACTCGGCGACGAAGTCACGCGAGGCCGTGCCGTCGATGGAGTTGCCCGACGAGCCCCGCTCGAAGCCGAGGTCCTTGGCGACCGCCTCCGGGTCGAGCCCGAGGGAGGAGCCGGCCAGGGCGCCGGAGCCGTACGGAGAGACCGCCGTACGGGTGTCCCACTGCCGCAGCCGCTCGGCGTCCCGGGAGAGGGACTGGACGTGGGCGAGGACGTGGTGGGCGAAGAGCACCGGCTGGGCGTGCTGGAGGTGCGTACGGCCCGGCATCGCGACGTCCGGGTGCGCCTCGGCGAGCCCGACGAGGGCGTCCTGGAGATCGGCGACGAGCCCGCCGATGATCCGGGCGTGGTCGCGCAGGTACATCCGGAACAGGGTGGCGACCTGGTCGTTGCGGGACCGGCCGGCGCGCAGCTTGCCGCCGAGGTCGGGGCCGAGGCGCTCCAGGAGGCCCCGCTCCAGGGCGGTGTGGACGTCCTCGTCGGCGATGGTGCCGACGAAGGAGCCGTCGGCGACGTCGGCCTCCAGCCGGTCCAGGCCCTCGAGCATGCGCGTCAGCTCGTCCTCGGTGAGCAGCCCCGCCTTGTGGAGCACGCGCGCGTGGGCGCGGGAACCGGCGATGTCGTAGGGGGCCAGCCGCCAGTCGAAGTGGACCGACGCGGACAGCTTCGCGAGGGCCTCGGCCGGCCCGTCGGCGAAACGGCCGCCCCAGAGCCGGACGTCACCGTTGTTGCTGCTCACAGCTACTGCTCCTCAGGAGGTGGATAACAGGCCGCCTCCCCGGTCCCTGCGGTGGGGAGGCGGCTGTGGAACGAATCGTGGTCAGGCGAGGTCACGTCGTGCGGCGATCTTCGCGGAGAGCGCGAAGACGTCGATGAAGCCCTGCGCCTTGGACTGGTCGAACGTGTCGCCCGAGTCGTAGGTCGCGAGGTTGAAGTCGTACAGCGACTCCTCGGACCTCCGGCCGGTGACGACGGCGCGGCCGCCGTGCAGGGTCATCCGGATGTCTCCGGTGACGTGCTGGTTCGCCTCGTGGACGAAGCCGTCCAGAGCGCGCTTGAGCGGGGAGAACCAGAGGCCGTCGTAGACCAGCTCGCCCCAGCGCTGCTCGACCTGCCGCTTGTAGCGGGCCAGCTCGCGCTCGACGGTGACGTTCTCGAGCTCCTGGTGCGCGGTGATCAGGGCGATCGCGCCGGGAGCCTCGTAGACCTCACGGGACTTGATGCCGACGAGCCGGTCCTCGACGATGTCGATCCGGCCGACGCCCTGGGCTCCGGCGCGCTCGTTGAGCTGCTGGATCGCCTGGAGGACGGTGACGGGCGTGCCGTCGAGAGCGACCGGGACGCCCTCCTTGAAGGAGATGACGACCTCGTCGGCCTCGCGCGGGGTGGCCGGGTTCGCGGTGTACTCGTAGATGTCCTCGATCGGCGCGTTCCAGATGTCCTCCAGGAACCCGGTCTCGACGGCGCGCCCGAAGACGTTCTGGTCGATGGAGTACGGGGACTTCTTGGTGGTCGCGATCGGGAGCCGCGCCTTCTCCGCGAAGGCGATGGCCTTGTCGCGTGTCATGGCGTAGTCGCGGACCGGGGCGATGCACGTCAGGTCGGGGCCGAGGGCCTGGATGCCGGCCTCGAAGCGGACCTGGTCGTTGCCCTTGCCGGTGCAGCCGTGGGCGACGATGCCGGCGCCGTGCTTCCTGGCGGCTGCCACGAGGTGCTTGACGATCGCGGGGCGGGAGAGAGCGGAGACCAGCGGGTACCGGTCCATGTACAGGGCGTTGGCCTTGATCGCCGGGAGGCAGTACTCGTCGGCGAACTCGTCCTTGGCGTCGGCGACCTCGGCCTCGACGGCACCGCAGTCGAGGGCGCGCTTGCGGATGACGTCCAGGTCCTCGCCGCCCTGACCGACGTCGACGGCGACGGCGATGACCTCGGCACCGGTCTCCTCGGCGATCCAGCCGATGGCGACGGAGGTGTCCAGGCCGCCGGAGTAGGCGAGTACGACACGCTCGGTCACGGGCTTCTCCTTACCTTGCAAGCGTTGATAGGCATAACTATGCAGTCCTCCGTATGTTTTGTCAATGCGGCCGGAAAACGGCTGGCGGGAAGCGTGACGACTTCCTAGGCGAAGGCTCCCGGCCACGACTGGCTGACCGGGCGCCGTCTGCGCTGGGACTGGAACAGCCCGACGTGGGACCCGTCTCGCACTCCGCCCGGTACCTCCGCACTCGCCCTGGCGCTCTGCGCCCCCGACGGCCAGGTCCGCGAGGCGGCCCTCGACCGGGCGAGGGACACGGTCCCCTGTTGCCCCTGGTCGCGATCCGCTGCCCGGACGGGGGCCGAACCGGTACGAAAGCGGACGGCACTGCTGCCGCACGTGGACCGGGTGCCCGCCGCAGAGTTGAGCGACGGGGGCGCGCTTCACCCCGCGTCACCGCACCTCGGCCGGCAGGCCCTCACCCGAGCGGAAGGCCGCCCTGCGGCTACCGCAGGCTCAGGGCGGGCCCGACTGCCTGGAAGCGGCACGCGCGCTCACCGACGACCAGGATCCGAAGATCGGCGCTCGGGCCCGCCGCATGATCGGGCAACGACTCGCGCCTGCCCGAGAGGGGGCCGCGAAGGCGCTGAACTCCCGGGAGCAGAATGAGGGCATGGGAAAGACGCACGAACGCATCGACGGACGACTCCGCGCCTTCATAGAGGCGCAGCCGGTCTTCTTCACCGCCACCGCTCCGCTCGACGCCGACGGCACGGTCAACCTCTCCCCCAAGGGCGTCACCGGCTCTTTCGCCGTCGTCGACGAACAGACCGTCGCCTACCTCGACTTCGCCGGATCCACCGCCGAGACCGTCGCCCATCTACGGGAGAACGGCCGGATCACCCTCATGTGGTGCGCCTTCCAGGGGCCCCCGAACATCGTCCGGGTGCATGGACGCGGCGAGCCGGTGTTCCGCGACGACCCCCGGTGGGAGGGGCTGATGGCGCACTTCCCCGGCGTCGACGTCACGCAGCACGGGCTGCGCGCGATCGTCGTCGTCACGGCGGAGACGATCCGGGACTCCTGCGGCTACGGCGTGCCTTTCATGACGTACGACGAGGACCGCGACCTGCACGCCAGGCGGTTCGCGCGGGAGGACGACGCCTCACTGAGCGCGTACTTCGGGAAGAAGGAGCACATCGCGACCAGCATGGACGGGCTTCCGGGGCTGCCGCTCCCCTTGCCGCCGCTGCCGGGTCACTGAGGCCGCACGCACCTCGCCGCCGGCACGAGGATCGTGCCGGCGGCGATCGGAGCTTCCCCGGACCGCTAGCGGTCGTTCTGGGCCAGCCGCAGCAGGTGGTCGGCGAGCGCCTGGCCGCCCAGCGGGTCGCGGGAGATCAGGAGAAGGGTGTCGTCGCCCGCGATCGTGCCGAGGATCGCGTGGAGTTCGGCCTGGTCGATGGCCGACGCCAGGAACTGGGCCGCGCCGGGCGGAGTCCTCAGCACCACCAGGTTGGCGGAGGCCTCGGCGGAGATCAGCAGCTCGCCGGAGAGGCGCCGCATGCGCTCCTCCTTGGCGGACTCGCCGAGCGGCGCCTGCGGGGTGCGGAAGCCGCCCTCGCTGGGGACCGCGTAGATCAGCTCGCCGCCCGTGTTGCGGATCTTCACCGCGCCGAGCTCGTCGAGGTCGCGGGAGAGCGTCGCCTGGGTGACGCTCAGCCCGTCGTCCGCGAGGAGTTTGGCGAGCTGGCTCTGGGAGCGGACCGGCTGCCGGTTGAGGATGTCGACGATCCTGCGGTGGCGGGCGGTACGGGTCTGCGGAACGGACGGTCCTCCCCCGGGCTCCGCCTGGGGGGACGCCCAGTGCTCGGTTTCCTGCGCGTCGGTCATCGTCGTCTCATTCTCCGGTTCGTCCTTCCCCGTTCACCGCTCCGTCGAGGACACCGGGGAGGGCCGCGAGGAACGCGTCCACTTCAGTGTCTCCGATGATCAGCGCCGGCATGAGCCGAACGACATCGGGGGCGGGCGCGTTCACCAGGAGACCGGCGTCCTGAGCCGCCTGCTGCACCTGGGGCGCGAGGGACTCGGTGAGCACGATACCCAGCAGGAGGCCCGCACCACGGACGTGGGAGACCAGCGGGTGGCCCAGGCCCTCGATTCCGCTGCGCAGCTTCTCGCCGAGCCGCTTCACCTCGTCCAGCGTTCCGTGAGCCGCGAGGGTGTCGATCACGGCCAGTCCGGCGGCGCAGGCGACCGGGTTGCCGCCGAAGGTCGTGCCGTGGTGGCCGGGCTCGAAGAGCTCGGCCGCCTCGCCGAAGGCGACGGTCGCACCGAGCGGCAGACCGCCGCCGAGACCCTTGGCCAGGGTCACGATGTCGGGGTCGACCCCCTCGTGGCCCTGGTACTCGAACCAGTGGCCGGTCCGCCCGATGCCCGTCTGGACCTCGTCGAGGACGAGCAGGGTGCCGGTGGCACGGGTGATCTCGCGAGCGGCCTGGAGATAGCCGACGGGCGGCACGACGACGCCGTTCTCGCCCTGGATCGGCTCGATGATCACCAGCGCGGTCTCCTCGGTGACCGCGGCGCGCAGGGCCTCGACGTCTCCGTACGGGACGTGGCTGACGTCTCCCGGGAGCGGCAGGAACGGGGTCTGCTTGCCGGGCTGTCCGGTGAGGGCGAGCGAGCCCATGGTCCGGCCGTGGAAGCCGCCCTGGGTGGCGACCATGTGCGTGCGGCCGGTCAGCCGGCCGATCTTGAAGGCGCCTTCGTTGGCCTCGGCGCCGGAGTTGCAGAAGAAGACCCTGCCCGGCCGGCCGAAGAGCTGGAGCAGCCGCTCGGCGAGCGCGACGGGCGGTTCGGCGACGAAGAGGTTGGAGACATGGCCGAGCGTCGCGATCTGCCGCGACACCGCCTCGACGATCGCCGGATGGGCGTGGCCGAGCGCGTTGACGGCGATGCCGCCGACGAGGTCGAGGTACTCCGTTCCGTCGGCGTCCCAGACCTTGACGGCCTCGCCGCGCACCAGGGACAGCTTCGGCGTGCCGTAGTTGTGCATGAGCGAGCCCTGCCACCGCCGGCTCAGTTCCGCGTTGCCCTGTCGGGCGTTGCCCTGTTCCGTGTCGCTCACTTCGTTTCCCCCGTCGTCTCGTCGGGCACGACCATCGTGCCGATGCCCGAGTCGGTGAAGATCTCCAGCAGGATCGAGTGCTGGACGCGCCCGTCGATGACCCGGGCCGTGGTGACCCCGTTCCGCACCGCGTGCAGACAGCCCTCCATCTTGGGGACCATGCCGCTGGACAGCTCGGGGAGCAGCTTCTCCAGCTGGCTCGCGGTGAGCCGGCTGATGACCTCGTCGCTGTTCGGCCAGTCCTCGTAGAGGCCCTCGACGTCGGTCAGGACCATCAGGGTCTCGGCGCCCAGCGCCGCAGCGAGAGCCGCAGCCGCCGTATCAGCATTGACGTTGTAGACATGTCCGTCGTCCTCGGAGCGGGCGATGGAGGAGATGACCGGGATGCGGCCGTCCTCCAGGAGCGCCTCGATGGCGCCGGTGTCGATGGCGGTGATCTCGCCGACCCGGCCGATGTCGATCTGCTCGCCCTGGATCAGCGGCTGGTGCCGGGTGGCGCTGATGGTGTGCGCGTCCTCGCCGGTCATGCCGACGGCGAAGGGTCCGTGCTGGTTGAGCAGCCCGACGAGCTCGCGCTGGACCTGGCCCGCCAGGACCATCCGTACGACGTCCATGGCGTCCTCGGTGGTGACGCGCAGGCCGGCCTTGAACTCGCTCACGATGCCGTGCCGGTCCAGCGCGGCGCTGATCTGCGGGCCGCCGCCGTGCACGACGACCGGCTTGAGGCCGGCGTGGCGCAGGAAGACGACGTCCTGGGCGAAGGCCGCCTTGAGCTCGTCGTCGATCATGGCGTTGCCGCCGAACTTGATGACGACCGTCTTGCCGTGGTGTCGGGTCAGCCAGGGCAGGGCCTCGATGAGGATCTCGGCCTTGGGGAGCGCGGTGTGCTTACGGGTTCCGGTCATGACGAGTAGGCGCTGTTCTCGTGGACGTAGTCCGCGGTGAGGTCGTTGGCCCAGATGACGGCGGTCTCGGAGCCGGCGGCGAGGTCGGCGGTGATGGTGACCTCCCGGAAGCGCATGTCGACGAGGTCCCGGTCCTCGCCCACCGAGCCGTTCCTGCAGACCCAGACGCCGTTGATGGCGACGTTCAGCCGGTCCGGGTCGAAGGCGGCGGCGGTCGTGCCGATGGCGGAGAGCACCCGGCCCCAGTTGGGGTCCTCGCCGTGGATGGCGCACTTGAGGAGGTTGTTGCGGGCGATGGAGCGGCCCACCTCGACGGCGTCGTCCTCGGTCGCGGCGTTGACCACCTCGATACGGATGTCCTTGCTCGCGCCCTCGGCGTCGCCGATGAGCTGGCGGGCCAGGTCGTCGCAGACGGCCGTCACGGCCTCCGCGAACTCGTCCTGGGCGGGCGTGATGCCCGAAGCGCCGGAGGCGAGCAGGAGGACGGTGTCGTTGGTGGACATGCATCCGTCGGAGTCGACCCGGTCGAAGGTGACCTTGGTGGAGCGGCGCAGCGCCGCGTCGAGATCCTTGCTCTCGACGTCGGCGTCGGTCGTGAGGACGACGAGCATGGTGGCGAGGCCGGGAGCGAGCATGCCCGCGCCCTTGGCCATGCCGCCGACCGTCCAGCCGTCCTTGGCGACGACGGAGGTCTTGTGGACGGTGTCGGTGGTCTTGATGGCGATGGCGGCCTTCTCGCCGCCGTACTCGGAGAGCTCGCCCGCGGCCTTCTCGACGCCGGCCAGGACCTTGTCCATGGGGAGCAGCAGACCGATGAGGCCGGTCGAGGCGACGGCGACCTCGCCGGCGCCGATCTCCCGGCCCCGCGCGCCGAGGACCTCGGCGACCTTCTCGGCCGTCGCGTGGGTGTCCTGGAAGCCCTGGGGGCCCGTACAGGCGTTGGCGCCACCGGAGTTGAGGACGACCGCCGCCAGTTCGCCGCCGGTCAGGACCTGCTGCGACCACAGGACGGGCGCGGCCTTGACGCGGTTGGAGGTGAAGACGCCCGCGGCGGCGCGGCGGGGCCCGTCGTTGACCACGAGGGCCAGGTCCGGGTTGCCGTTCTCCTTGATTCCGGCGGCGATGCCCGCTGCCGTGAATCCCTTCGCTGCGGTGACGCTCATGGAGCGACTCCAATCGTGGAAAGTCCGGTGTCCTCAGGGAGCCCGAGGGCGATGTTCATGCTCTGCACCGCGCCGCCGGCGGTGCCCTTGGCCAGGTTGTCGATGGCGCTGATCGCGATGATCCGGTGGGTCGCCGGGTCGTGGGCGACCTGGACCTGGACGGCGTTGGAACCGTATACGGACGCCGTCGCGGGCCACTGCCCCTCCGGGAGCAGATGGACGAAGGGCTCGTCCGCGTAGGCCTTCTCGTACGCGGCGCGCACGGTCTCGGCGGTGACGCCCGGCTTCGCCTTCGCGGAGCAGGTGGCGAGGATGCCGCGGGACATGGGGGCGAGGGTCGGTGTGAAGGAGACCTCCACCCGTTCGCCGGCCACGGCGCTGAGGTTCTGGATCATCTCGGGGGTGTGCCGGTGGCCGCCGCCGACGCCGTACGGGGACATCGAGCCCATGACCTCGCTGCCGAGCAGGTGCGGCTTGAGGGCCTTGCCCGCGCCGGAGGTGCCGGTGGCGGCGACGATCACCGCCTCGGGCTCGGCGAGGCCGCTCCCGTACGCGGGGAGGAGCGCGAGCGAGACGGCGGTGGGGTAGCAGCCGGGCACCGCGATGCGCTTGGACCCCTCCAGGGCGGCGCGGGCACCCGGCAGTTCCGGGAGGCCGTAGGGCCAGGTGCCGGCGTGCGGGGAGCCGTAGAAGGTCTCCCAGTCGGCGGAGTCCCCGAGCCGGAAGTCGGCCCCCATGTCGACGACGAGGACGTCCGGACCGAGCTGCTCGGCGACGGCGGCGGACTGCCCGTGCGGAAGCGCGAGGAAGACGACGTCGTGTCCGGCGAGCGCCTCGGGGGTGGTCGGCGCGAGGACCCGGTCGGCGAGCGGCACCAGATGCGGCTGGAGCGCGCCGAGCCGCTGACCGGCGTTGGAGTGCCCCGTCAGGGTCCCGATCTCGACGTGGGGGTGGGCGAGGAGCAGACGCAGAAGCTCACCACCCGCATACCCGCTCGCGCCTGCCACTGCTGCTCGTACCGTCATCGGAACCTCCTCCATTGATGGCATGACTATACGCAGCTCCGCAGTTTTATGCAAAGCTGGTCGCCGTCCCGCCAGAGCGCTTCGCCCTCCTTGCGCGGATAGTCTGAGAAGCGTGATCGAGTCTGGACGGCTGCGGCTCCCTCGGCGCTCCGGCCGGGGGTGGTTTGTGCGGCTGTCGCCGGTCATTCTGACCGTGGTGATCGCCAGCCTGGCCTACGCCACTCCGCCGGAGATGGCCTTCAGCCGCCTCCTGCCCGCGGCGCCTGCCCTCGCCGCGTCCATGTGGCCGGTCCTCCCCACCGTGCTGCTCGGGACGGTCTGCCTCCTGCTGATGATCGGCCTCAGCCTCGTCTTCCCCGACCTCGGCACGTGGTGGACGTGCGCCGGGATCGTCGGGGTCACCGTGGCCGCCGCGTACGGGAGCCACGTCCGGCTCCAGCGCGAGCGCACCCTCTTCCAGGTGCGGCTGGTCGCCGACGCGGCGCAGCAGGTGGTGCTGAGCCCCATGCCGCGGCGCTTCGCCAACGTCGAGATCGAGTCCCTGTACCTGGCGGCCGCGGCGGAGGCCCGCATCGGCGGGGACTTCTACGAGGTGGTCGACACGCCGTTCGGGGTCCGCATGCTCATCGGCGACGTACGGGGCAAGGGCCTGCCGGCCGTCGGGGCGGCCGCGGCGATCGTCAACGCCTTCCGGGAGGCGGCGTACGGCGAACCCGACATGGTCGACATCGCGCGCAGGCTGGACGCCAGCAGCAGCCGCTACAACGCCGCCTTTCCCCCAGACGGGTCGATGGAGCGCTTCGCCACCGCCCTGCTCGTGCAGGTCCCGCACGAGGGGCGCCGCATCGACATCCTCAACTGCGGGCACCCGCCGCCCCTGCTCCTGAACCGCGCGCGACTCCGCGCCCTCGAGTCCGCCGCGCCCTCACCCCTGCTCAGTCTCGCGGAGCTGATCGGGGATCACTACAGCGTCGACACCTTCGACTTCACCCCCGGCGACCTGCTGCTCCTCTACACCGACGGGGTCGCCGAGACCCGGGCCCGCGACGGCGAGTTCTTCCCGCTGGCGGCCTGGATGCGCCGACAGCCGCCGACACCCCCGGGCGAGCTGCTCACGGCGCTCCACCGCGACCTCCTGCGGCACAGCAGAGGGCGCCTCGACGACGACATCGCCGCGCTCGCCGTACGCCTGCGCGAGCCCGGCCCCCAGACCCACCCCGCCGGTTCCGACGGGTAGGACTTGCCTACGGACCTCGCCCGGACCGCGTCGTGGACCGGGCCGGCCGGTGGACCGGACCGGCCGGTGGACCGGACCGCGTCGTGGACCGGGCCGGCCGGTGGACCGGGCCGGTCGGCGGACCGGGCCGTGGACCGGGTCAGCCGGCCGCGGCTCCGAACCACGTGGGCAGATGGCGCACGAGATCCTGCTGGTCCTCGCCCACCCAGGCCACGTGCCCGTCCGGGCGTAGCAGTACCGCGGGGGCGTCCACTTCCTCGCTGACGTCGACGACGTGGTCGACCCGGTCCGCCCAGCCGTCCACCGAGAGGCGTCCGGTCTGGTCGAGGAGCAGGCCGCGGCCGCCGTGCGTCAGCTCGTAGAGCCGGCCGCCCTTCAGCCGCACGTCCCGCAGCCGCCGGCCGAGCAGTTCGTGCCCCTCACCGAAGTCGTAGCGGATCCCGATGCCGGTGATCTTCTCGATCAGGTACCGGTTCACCTCGTCGATGCGCGTCAGCTCCGCCATCAGCCGGCGCACAGCCTGGGCCCCCGGCTCGGTGGACATCAGCTCCATCTGCGCGCGCGTGTTGTCCAGCACCTCGGAGGCCACCGGGTGACGCTCGGTGTGGTAGCTGTCGAGGAGCCCCTCCGGCGCCCAGCCGGCGACCTCGGCGGCCAGCTTCCAGCCGAGGTTGAACGCGTCCTGGATGCCGAGGTTGAGCCCCTGCCCGCCCGTCGGCGGGTGGATGTGGGCCGCGTCGCCCGCCAGCAGCACACGGCCGCTCCGGTAACGCTCGGCGAGCCGGGTGGCGTTGCCGAAGCGGGAGAGCCAGCGCGGGGAGTGCGCCCCGAAGTCGGTGCCGCCGTAGGCCCGGAGCTGCTGCCTGAACTCCTCCAGCGTCGGCGCGGTCGTACGGTCCTCGGCCACCCCCTCCGCCGGCACGATGACGCGGTACGTCCCGTCCGCCTGGCGCATGGCGCCGAACCTCAGGTGTGTCTTGCGGACTTCTGCCATCACGGCCGCCAGCTCCTCGGGCGACGCGGTCAGCTCCATCTCGCCGAGCAGCGTCTCGACCGTCGAGGGTTCGCCCGGGAAGTCCACGCCGAGCAGCTTGCGCACCGTGCTGCGGCCACCGTCACAGCCCACGAGGTAGCGCGAGCGGAGCCGGTCGCCGTCGGCCAGTTCGACGGTCACGCCGTCCTCGTCCTGGCTCAGCCCGACCAGTTCGCGGCCGCGCCGGATCTCGGCGCCGAGTTCGGTGGCGCGCTCGGCCAGCAGGCGCTCCGTGATCTGCTGCGGGATGCCGAGGACGTACGAGTGCGCCGTGTCCAGGCGCTCCGGCCAGCTGTCGCTGAGACCGGCGAAGAAGCCGCCGGCAGTGATCTGCTTGCCGAGCGGGAGGAACCGCTCCAGCAGACCGCGCTGCTCCATCACCTCGATGCTGCGCACGTGCAGTCCCTGCGCACGGGACTGCGCGGTCGGCTCCGTCTCCTTCTCCAGCACGGCCACCCGCACGCCGTGCAGCCGCAGCTCGGCGGCGAGCATCAAGCCCGTCGGCCCACCGCCGGCGATGATCACGTCCGTCATTCGAAAAACCGCCCCACTCGCCCGTTCACGTCTCTGGCCGGCCGCTGCTCCGCACATCCCGCGGAGTCCGCGCAAACGCCTCATCCGCGCAGGTCCCTGGCTCAGGTCGGTCATTCTGCGCCACGACGGGGGCCTTGCCGCAAGGCCCCCTGTGCGCTATATGTTGAGAGTGGCAAGGAGTGCGAGACCTCCTTGCCTTTCCTTTTTCCACGGTGCGCCGCCACCGGCCGTCCGTGGCGCCTACGGGGCGTCCATGGCGCCCGCGGGCCCGTTCCTGACCGGGCGGGTGTGGATCTTCGCCACGCAGGCGGGGACCGCGGCGGCGGCCTCGTGGGAACGTGCGCGGTAGGCGCTGGGGCTCTCGCCGACCAGTTCGGTGAAGCGTGAGCTGAAGGAGCCGAGGGACGTACAGCCGACCTCGAAACAGACCTCCGTCACGCTCAGGTCCCCACGCCGCAGCAGCGCCTTGGCACGCTCGACGCGGCGCGTCATCAGGTAGCTGTACGGCGTCTCCCCGAAGGCCGCGCGGAAGCTGCGGGAGAAGTGGCCGGCGGACATCAGGGCGACCTCGGCCAGCGCCTGGACGTCCAGCGGCCGCGCGTAGTCACGGTCCATGGTGTCGCGGGCGCGGCGGAGGCGCTTCAGGTCGTCGAGCGTCACGTCGTCCAGCATGGCAGACCGGTCCGACACATCCGGCTGGTCTGCGATGCTTGCGTGGTGCGCCCGCCGTCCTCCGCCCCGCCCCACATCGTCGCGCCCCACGCCATCACACCCGACACCCCGGCCCCCGTTCGCGCGCCGCTGCTCACCCAGGAGTGGCTCGACCTCTCCTTCGTGCACTGGGCCGTCGACCCCGCGGTGGTGGCCCCGCTCCTGCCGACCGGCACCGTGCCCGACACGCACGAGGGCGTCACCTACGTCGGGCTCGTCGCCTTCCGGATGCACCGGGTCGGCTGGCTCCGGCTGCCGGGAGTGCCGTACCTCGGTTCCTTCCCCGAGACCAACGTGCGCCTGTACTCGGTCGACGCCCAGGGGCGACGCGGTGTCGTGTTCCGGTCCATGGACGCTTCCCGGCTGATCCCCGTCGTGATGGGCCGGGTCGGCTTCCGGCTGCCGTACCTCTGGTCCCGGATGGGCGTCCGCACCGACGGCGACACGGTCGACTACACCAGCTCCCGCCGCTGGCCCGGCCCGCGCGGGGCGCACAGCCGTCTCACCGTGGCCAGGGGCGCGCGGATCGAGGAGCCCACCGAGCTGGAGCACTTCCTCACCGCCCGGTGGGGCATGCACAACGCGTTCTTCGGCGGGGCGGCGTATCTGGCCAACGACCATCCGCGCTGGCCGCTGTACCGCGCGGAGCTGCTCGCCTGCGACGAGAACCTGCTCGCCTCGGCCGGCCTGCCCGCGCCCCGCGAGGCCCCGGTCAGCGTGCTGTACTCGCCCGGCGTGCCCGTACGGCTCGGCCGGCCGCCCCGCTCCGCCCCCACTGTTCCGCACCAGCGCAGCCCGCTCCAGGACGGTCACACCGCCGGCGTTTGACACGTCATCTCCTGGTACACGTACGAGGAGGAGTGATGCGCCCATGGACGACGGCCACGCGTTTCTGGCCCGGCGGTTCGACATCCACGAGGAGCGGCTGCGGGGCGTCGCCCTGCGGATGCTGGGCTCGCGGCGCGAGGCGGCGGAGGCCCTGGGCAGGGCCAGGTCGGCCGGGCTCGGGGAGATCGACGGCTGGCTGACGACGGTCGTCGCGCGGGTGTGCGTGGAGCGGCTGCGGGCACGGCGGGAGGGGTGCGGACGGGAAGGTCGCGGGCTGGACGCGGGCGCGCGGGGGCGGGGGCGGGACGCCGACGTGCAGGACGGGGGTGGGCGGGACGCGCGGGGGCGGGACGCCGAGGTGCAGGACGGGGGTGGGCGGGACGCGGGCGGGCCGGACGCGGACGGGCGGGGCGCGGACGGGCGGGACGCGGACGGGCGGGTGGAGTTCGCGGACGGGGTGGCGCTCGCGTTGTTCGTGGTCCTGGAGTCCCTCGCCCCTGACGAGCGCCTGGCCTTCGTGCTGCACGATCTGTTCGACCTGCCCCTGCCCGACGTCGCCCGCCTCACGGGCCGTACGACGTCGGAGGCGGCACGGCTCGTCCGCGTCGCCCGGCGGCGCGTGCGAGGTGCGGGTTCCGAGGCCGGCAGCGGTGGCTCCGACGGTTGATCCGATGCGTCCGGGGCCTGGCCGCGTCGGTCGGCGCCCGGCTTCTGCCGGCGACGACGGCCCGGGGCGTGGCGCGGCGCGCCGACCGGCTGCTCGACGGGCGTGCGCCACTGCGCCAGGCCGAGCGGGTCGCGCGGATCCGGCTGCCCGAGCCCGCGCTCCGCACGGGGTGGCGCCCACTCGGGCGTCACCCCGTGCGCGTCATGCGTCGGGTGCCGGTGCGCCGGCCGCCGTCGCCCGGGCGGGCCGCCGGGCAGCGCCGCCCGACCGCCTGACGGCCCTCAGGACAACGAACTTCGGGTCGCTCGCGACCAGTTCGCAGGAGCCGAAGATCCGGCGCAGCGTCACGTGGTAGCCGAGGTGCCGGTTGCCCACGACCCACAGTTCGCCGCCCGGCCGCAGGACGCGCCGCGCGTCGGTGAACATCCGGCGGGCGGTGCGGTCGGTGGTGGCCTGGTGGCTGTGGAAGGGCGGGTTGTTCAGGACGAGGTCCACCGACTCCGTCGCCAGCTCGGCCGTCCCGTCCCCGACGACGAACTCGGCGGTGCGGCCGGGGGCGGCGTGGCGACGGAAGTTCTCCTCGGCGGAGGCGACGGCCGGGTACGACTCGTCGGCGAAGACCAGTTCGGCCTCGGGCTCGGCGAGCGCGACGGAGAGACCGACGACGCCGTTGCCGCAGCCCAGGTCGACCACACGGGCCCGGCCGAGGCCCGTCGGCAGGTGCTTCAGGAAGAAGCGGGTGCCGATGTCGAGGCGGTCGGCGCAGAAGATCCCGGCCTGGTTGACCACGGTCCGCCCGGCGACGATCCCGGCGTCGGCGGGGAGTTCGTACCGGTACGGCCAGGGGTTGGCCGCACGGTCGCGCGCGGGGTCCGGGGTGCAGAGGATCAGCCGGGCCTTCTTCACCGCGAGCGAGCTGCGGGTGGGGCCGAGGATCGCCTCGAAGAGCTGGAGCGTGGAGGTGTGGATCTCCTTGACCATGCCGGTCCCGACGACCACGGTGCCCTCGTGCAGGGCGGGCGCGAGCCGGTGCAGCTGGTCCTCCAGAAGCGCGAGGCTCTTGGGGACGCGGACGAGCAGCACGTCGATCCGCTCGGGCGGCGCGTCCTGGGTGGTGAGGAGCCGCACGGCGTCCGGGGCGGCCCCGGAGCGGGCCAGGTTCTCCACGGTCGCCCGACGGCCGAGGTAGGAGTCGGAGATCTGCGCGAGCGTGCCCGGGCGGCGGGCGGCCAGGGCCGTCGCGAGGGCGCCCCAGCGGTCGCCGACGACGGCGACCGTGCCGGACAGGTCGGTGTCCGTCTCGGCGAGGTGGTGCAGCAGGTACTCGTCGGACGCGTCCCAGGCTCGGAGCGGGTCGCGCGGGTCCTCGGGGAATCGGGTGAGCGGGAACTCGCCCCATGACGTGGTCAAACGGTTCATCGTGCTCTCAGGCTAGCCGGTCGCGGCCCCTCTCCCGGCCCCGGTGGCGGGACGGCGAGCGGCACCGGCGGGCGCCGGGAGCGCTCCTCCGCGGCCGCCGGTTCAGCCGACCGCCGCCTGGAGGTGGAGGTGCCAGAGGCCGGGGCGGCCCGTGAGGGTGACGGTGGAGAGCGGGCGGACGTCCACGTTCCAGAACGTGGAGGGCGGGGCCTTCAGGGCGTACACCAGGGCGGCGCGGACGACAGCTGGTTCGGCGACCGCGACGATGGTGCCGTCGTCGGCGGGGCGGGTGTCGAGCCAGCCCCCTATGCGCGAGATGAAGGCCAGGAGCGTCTCGCCGCCGTGGGGGGCGATGCGCGGGTCGGAGAGCCAGGCGTCGACGGCGGCGGGTTCGAGGGCCGCGACCTCGGCGAGGGTCAGTCCGCGCCAGCGGCCCATGTCGCAGTCGCGCAGGGCGGGCTGGGCGAGCGGCGCGTAGCCGAGCGCGGTGCCGGTGGCCCGGCTGCGGGGCGTCGGGGAGCAGTAGCGCAGCTCGGCCGCGCCGAGCGGGACCAGAGAGTGCGCGGCGAGCTGCACCTCGTACCAGCCGGCCTCGTCGAGCGGCCGGTCGTCGTCGAAGCGCTCGGCGAGCAGCGAGGAGCTGCGCGCCGCTGCGACGAGCGTCACCCGAAGTCCCATGGGCGCGATCGTGAGGCCGGATGCCTGGCAGGTCAAGAGGGCATATGCACCGGCTCCGGCCGAGGTCGTGGAGGGGCGTGGGCGCCGGTACGGGCCGAGAGGCGCCCACTTGTCCGGGTTCCTCACGGGCGCGAATACGACGATCCCGTACACACCACGCGCATCCTCGGTGGCGGGAAGGACGCGGCACGGGGAGCCGTCGGCTGCCCGCCGACGGCTCGAGCGCGGCCTCGGCGGCCGGCGCGGGCGCGACCTCGGCGGCCGGCGCGGGCGCGACCTCGGCGGGGAGCGGGTCAGCCCCTCGGCGGCCGGCGCGGGTCAGGCCGTCAGTCCGTCGACGGCCGACCGCAGCCGCCGCACCCCCTCGGCGATCTCCGTCGGCCCGGCCACGCCGGCGAAGCTGAGGCGGATATGCCCGGCGGGCGGTTCGGCGCTGAAGTAGGGGCGGCCGGGGGCGACGGCGACGCCGGCCCGCAGGGCGCCCGTGAGGAGCGCGGCCTCCGGAAGGCCGTCGGGGAGCCGGAGCCAGAGCTGGTAGCCGCCGGAGGGGATGTGGGGCAGTGCCAGCTCGGGGAGGTGGACGGCGAGCGCACCGGTCATGGCGTCACGGCGGCTCTTCAGCTCCTGGGACACGGCACGCAGATGACGGCCCCAGGCGGGCGAGCCGACGAGCTCCAGCGCGGCCTCCTGCAGGGGGCGCGGGACGAAGAAGCTGTCGACGACGTGGATGGCGCGCAGTCGTTCCAGTACGGGGCCTCGGGCGGCGAGCGCACCCACGCGCAGGCTGGGCGAGGTCGGCTTGGTCAGGGAGCAGACGTGGACGACGACGCCCTCCGGGTCGTCGGCGGCCAGCGGCGCGGGGAGCGGACCGGCGTCCTCGTGGACGAGCCGGCGGGCGAAGTCGTCCTCGACGACGAATGCTCCGGCGGCCCGCGCGATCCGGACCACCTCACGCCGCCGTTCGGCGCCGAGCACGGCGCCGGTGGGGTTCTGGAAGAGCGGCTGGCAGACGAAGACGCGTGCGCCGGTGGCCCGGAAGGCCGCTTCGAGCAGTTCGGGACGCACCCCGTCGGCGTCGGCGGGTACGGGTACGGGACGCAGGCCGGCCGCGCGGGCGACGGCGAGCATGCCCGGGTAGGTGGGCGACTCGACGAGGACGGGGGTGCCGGGCGGGGCGAGGGCCCGCAGGGCGGTCGTGATCGCGGGCTGCCCGCCGGCGGTGACGAGGACGTCGGCGGCGGTGACCGTGCCGCCGATCTCACGGGCGAACCACTCGCGCAGTTCGGGAAGGCCGTCGGTGGGCGGCCGACCCCAGGCGCCGGGGCGGCGCCCCGCGCGGGCCAGGGCGGCGGCCATGGCGCGTTCGGGCTGGAGCGAGGGGTGCAGATAGCCGCCGTTGAACTCGACGACGCCCGGCGGCGGCGCCGCGAGCGTCACCAGGACGCCGGAGGCGTCGACGCTGCGCGGCACCAGCTCGGTTGCCGCGTCGGCGCTCAGCGTGACCTCCTGCCAGGAGGTGTCGCCCGCCACGGGCGTCCGGCCACGCGGCTCGGCGCGGTACGCCCCGGCTCCCGGCCGGGTGACGACGAGTCCCTCGGCGGCGAGCTGGGCGAGCGCCCGGGTCACCGTCACCGGGGAGACCCGGTACCGCTCGACGAGGGCGCGGCTCGACGGCAGCTTCCCACCAGGTGAGTAGCGGTTCAGTTCCGCCCTCAGGGAGTTGGCCAGCTCACCGACGCTGCTACGCTCATGCATGACAGCACAGGATAGCGCTACTCCACTCACCACGATAGCGGTCGGCGGTACCGGGACAGCCTCCCCACGGGCCCGCGGCACGCTCCTCGCCGGTCTCGGCGTGCTCTCGTTCTCGCTCACGTTCCCCTCCACCGCCTGGGGTCTGGAGAGCTTCGGGCCGTGGTCGCTCGTCGCCCTGCGCTCGACGCTCGCCGCGCTCGTCGCGGGCGCCTTCCTGCTCGCGACGAGGGTCCCGCTTCCCGAGCGGAGCCACTGGGCGGGGCTCGCCGTCGTCGCCGGCGGCGTGGTCGTGGGTTTCCCGCTGCTGACGACCCTCGCCCTGCAGACCTCCACCACCTCGCACGCCGCCGTGGTCGTGGGCCTGCTGCCGCTCACCACGGCGGCCTTCGCCGCGGTCCGTACGGGCCGGCGCCCGTCCCGTACGTTCTGGTGCGCGGCGCTCGCCGGTGCGGCGGTCGTCATCGCCTTCACCGTCCAGCAGAGCGGCGGCGCCCTCTCCACGGGCGATCTGTACCTCTTCGGCGCGCTCCTGGTCTGCGCCGCCGGATACACCGAGGGCGGCAGGCTTGCCCGGCTCATGCCGGGCTGGCAGGTCATCGGCTGGGCGCTCATCCTCTGCCTGCCGCCGATGGTCGTCGGATCGGCCGTAGCGCTCGCCCTAGAGCCCGTGCACCTGGGCGCGCACGGCATCATCGGGCTGGTCTGGGTCGCGGCCGGCTCCACCTTCTTCGGCATGTACGTCTGGTACGGGGGCATGGCGGCGATCGGCATCCCCAGGGCGAGCCAGCTCCAGCTCGCCCAGCCGCTCCTCACCCTGGTCTGGTCGGTCTCGCTGATCGGCGAGTCGCTGCCCCTCGCCGCGCCGCTCGCGGCCGTCGCGGTCCTGGTCTGCATCGCCGTGACCCAGCGCGCGAAGAGCTGACCGGGCGCGCGCGGCGAAGCCCGGGACTGAGCGCGCGCCCAGGGGTGATGCGGGTCACAATGGCGGACATAGGCTCCCAAGCAGGACGAGCGCGGCCGCGAGGAGGTCACCCCGATGCAAGCGAGCGTGGGCGACAAACTGCTGGTGCACGGCCGGACCGTCGGTCAGCACGACCGTACGGCCGAGGTCCTTCAGGTACTGGGCGAGAACGGCAACCCCCCGTACCGGGTCAAGTTCGACGACGACGGCCACGAGGCCCTGATGGCTCCGGGCCCCGACACCGTCGTCCGCCACCACGAGAAGATGTGACGCGAGCCGGCTAGCGCGCCGGCAAAGCCGTGGTCAGGTAGTGGTCGGCGACGACGGCGGCCATCGCCCCGATCGGGTCCGCCGCCACCTGCGTCGCCGAGAAGAAGCAGTGCCCGGCCACCCCCGGGTACCGACCGGCCAGCGTCAGGTGGCGGGACAGTTCGTCCGGGTCCTGCCACGCGTCCGGCTGGTCGGGGTCACCGCACTTGAAGAGGGCCTCGCCGATGTACAGGCGGACGTCGGTGTTCCGTACCGCCGCCTCCCACCAGGGCACGAGCGTGGCGTAGTCCGCCTCGGCGAAGCCGATGTGCCAGTAGAGCTGCGGCACCACGTAGTCGATCCAGCCCTCCCTGATCCATTTCCTGGTGTCGGCGAAGAGGTCGTCGTAGGCCTGCAGACCGTCCGGGGTGTCCGAGCCCTCGGGGTCGGCGGCGCTGTTGCGCCAGATCCCGAAGGGGCTGATCCCGAAGGGCGGCGCTCCGTCGACCTCCTTGATCCGGGCGGACATCTCGGAGACCAGCAGGTCGATGTTGTGCCGCCGCCAGGACGCCCGGTTCGGGTAGTCCCCGCCGTACCGCGCGTACGCGTCGTCGTCGTCGAACACCTGGCCCTGGACCGGGTACGGGTAGAAGTAGTCGTCCCAGTGCACCGCGTCGACGTCGTAGCGCCGGACGGCGTCGAGCATCGCGTCCTGGACGAAGCGGCGGACCTCGGGCAGTCCGGGGTTGTAGTAGAGCCTGCCGCCGTACGGGACCGTCCACCCCGGGTTGCGGCGGGCCGGGTGGGTGGCGGTCAGGCGGGTGGGATCCGTGTGGTTCGCCACACGGTACGGGTTGAACCAGGCGTGCAGTTCGAGCCCCCGGCTGTGGGCCTCCTCGACGGCCGTCCCCAGCGGGTCCCAGCCGGGATCGCGGCCCTGCACGCCGGTGAGGCACTCCGCCCACGGCTCGTACGGTGAGGGCCACAGGGCGTCGGCGCTCGGCCGCACCTGGAGGATCACCGCGTTCAGCCTGCGCTCGACGGCCTTGTCCAGATGGGCGAGGAGCTCGGCCCGCTGCCGCCCGGGCGTGAGGCCCGGGCTGGAGGGCCAGTCGACGTTGAAGACCGTCGCGAGCCACATACCGCGGAACTCGCCGGCCGCCCTGCGCTTCTTCCGTACCGCTCCGGCGGTACCCGAGATCGCGCCGATGGTGCCGGAGTCCGCTCCCGCGCCGTGGGAACCGGTCACACCGAGCGCCGCCAGTGCCGCACCCGCCACGAACCCTCTTCTCCCGATACGTCCCATCCGCCTGTCCTCTCATGTCGGATACGTCACACCCCCTGGCAGAGCATGCCCGACCCGGGCGATCGATCATCGGTTAATGAGCGGTAACGTCGTGGGGGTCGAGGCGGACGCACCGGAATCACACGGGGCCCGCTGCCAGTGATGAGCGAAAGGCACGAGGTGACGGACTCCATGGCCGACATTGAGCGCGTCGGAGTGGTGGGCTGCGGCCAGATGGGCGCGGGCATCGCGGAGGTGTGTGCCCGCAGCGGTCTCGAGGTGAAGGTCGCCGAGACCACCGGCGAGGCGCTGGAGATCGGCCGCACGCGGCTCTACAACTCGCTCGCGAAGGCCGCCGAGCGCGGCAAGATCAGCGAGGAGGAGCGCGACGCGACGCTGGCGCGCCTCAGCTTCACCACCGACCTGGGCGAGTTCGCCGACCGCGACCTCGTCATCGAGGCCGTGGTGGAGAACGAGCAGATCAAGACCGAGATCTTCCAGGTGCTCGACCAGGTGGTGACCCGGCCCGACGCCATCCTGGCATCGAACACCTCCTCCATCCCGCTGGTGAAGCTGGCCGTGGCGACCTCCCGCCCGGACCAGGTCATCGGCATCCACTTCTTCAACCCGGCGCCGGTGCAGAAGCTGGTGGAGCTGATCCCGGCCCTCACCACCTCCGAGGGCACCACCAGCCGTGCCCAGCTCTTCGCCGAGAAGTTCCTCGGCAAGCACGCGATCCGCGCGCAGGACCGGTCCGGTTTCGTCGTGAACGCCCTGCTGGTCCCGTACCTGCTCTCCGCGATCCGGATGTTCGAGTCCGGCATCGCGAGCCGCGAGGACATCGACAACGGCATGGAGTTCGGCTGCGCCCACCCGATGGGCCCGCTGAAGCTCGCCGACCTGATCGGCCTGGACACGATCGCCTCGATCGCCGACTCCATGTACACCGAGTACAAGGAGCCGCTGTACGCCGCTCCCCCGCTGCTCCAGCGGATGGTGGACGCGGGCCGGCTCGGCCGCAAGACGGGGTCGGGCTTCTACCCGTACTCCTAGCCCCACCGTCACCGTTCGGCCCGTACACCCGCACAGGTACGGGCCGTTCGGCGTTCCCCGCCCCGTGGGTGCGCGCCGGCCCGTCAGCCGAGTCGCAGATGGTGGAGCAGGAGCAGCCCGGCGGCCATGTTGGCGGCCGGGATCTCACCCCGGGCGATCATGTCCGGGATCAGCTTGAGCGGTATCCACTCACGGCGTGAGGACTCGAAGTCGTCCTCGGGCGGGCCCGTGTACGTGGCCTCCTCGGTCCAGTAGAGGTGGTGCCTGGCGTCGGTGAGGCCGTTGGAGGGCTCGACGGTGAGGAGATGGCGCAGGGGTCCGGGGCGCCACCCCGTCTCCTCCTCCATCTCGCGGGCGGCGGCGGCCGCGAGGTCCTCGCCGTCCTCGACGATGCCGGCGGCCAGCTCCCAGCCCCAGCTGTCCGTGATGAAGCGGTGCCGCCAGAGCATGAGGACCTCGTTGGACTCGTTGACGGCGGTCGCGACGGCGACCGGGCGGAGCCGGATCAGATAGTGGTCGAGGTGACGGCCGTCCGGGAGTTCGACGTCCGCGAGGTTCACCCGGAACCAGCGGTTCTCATAGACAGGTTGTTCGCTCAGTTTCGTCCACTGCACGTTTCTGCCACCTTCCGATTGTTCGGTGGCAATATGGCAGCAGTCCGGGGCTCACAGGGGAACGCGTAGCGCCCCGTCGATGAGTTCGGCCGCCTGCCGCGCGTCCGCACAGTCGGTCGCCAGCAGGTACTCCCGCACCAGCCTCAGCCGGTCACGCAGCCGCCGCGACTCCATCCCGCGCGCCCGCTCGGTCATCTCCACCGCCGTCCGCGCCGCCGCGTCGGCCTCGCCCTGCCGCAGCTCGATCTGGCAGAGCATGGCGAGCCGGTGCACCCGGCCCCGGTCGTGCGCCGGAGTCGCCACGGCCTCCCGCGCGTGCTCCCTGGCCGCGGGGAGGTCACCCAGACTGAGCAGCGCCTCGGCGACCTGCACGTTGACCAGCCCCGGCTGGACATAGCCGGTCTCGGCCGGCTCGTGGCCCGGCCGGATCCGCTCCGCCTCGGCCTCCGCGCGCCGGATGCAGGCCAGCGCCGAGGCCCCGTCGCCGAGGTGGGCGTACGCCTTGGCCTGCATCGCGGAGAGATCGGCAGCGAGCGCCGGGGTGATCTCCCGCCCGGCCGACCGCAGCGCCGCCTCCGCGAAGGCCACCCCCTGCCGGTACTCCCCCATGAACAGCGACTGGTTGACGAGGAGGGCGACCACGTAGGCGCCCAGGCCACGGTCCCCGCTCGCCTTCGCGAGGCGCAGCGCCTGGTGGAAGTAGCGCTGCGCGAGACCGAGCGCGTCGGAGTCGTACGCGCAGATGCCGGCCACCGCCACCAGACCGCCCGTGGCGCGGTGCAACTGCCGGCCGAGGCTGTCGCTGTACGAGCCCCGCAGCAGCGGCGCGGTCTCGGCGTTGAGGAAGCCGACGATCCGTACCCGCGTCGCCACACCGCCCGCCTTGCGGTACATCTGCTCGTAGTGCGCCCGCGCGGCGCCCAGCATGGTGATGTCGGCCATCGAGACCCGGGTCCGCCCGTCGCGGGAGACGTCGGCGTCCTCCGGCGGGTTCTCCCACTCCCAGACCGGCATCACGGCGGGCGTGCCGGTGACGGCCTGCGCGCCGAGTATGTGCGGACGCTGCTGCTCGTCGGAGCGCCACAGGGCGGTGGCCCGCTCGACGAAGCCGGAGAGCGGGGAAGTGGACGCGACGGTGTCGACGCCGCCGACGCCGAGCCCGATGTCGTCGAGGGTGACCGCCCGGCGCAGCCGTGCCCCGAGCACCTCGCAGATCAGGTCGGGCACCTGGCCACGGGGCCGCTGTCCCTTCAACCACCGCGCCACGGCGGTGTGTTCGTACCGCAGCGCGAGGCCCCGGCCGCGGCCGGCGCGGTTCACGTGCGCGGCGAGGCCGGCCCGCGAGATCCCCGCCTCGTCCAGCAGGGCGTCGAGCAGGGTGTTGGGCATCATGGGCCCCTCCGATGTGACTCGGTCCGCGCCCGACCACCGTAGTGGAGGGCGGATTCGCACGGGGTGTGAATGAAGTGCCCGTTCTTCCGCTCCGAGCGCTCTGCCGCCACCGCCCCGCTGCCGGTTGACTAGGCGCCTCGCCGCAAGGCGACCCGGGCCGCCGGGCTCCCCCCTCGTACAGTGCGGCGGCCCGCCCCGCGCCGCCCGCCCGCCGACCTGCCCGACACTCCGCGGCGGAACGGGCGGCGCCGGCCTCATGTCCCGTCGCTCAACAGTGAGGGGAGGGTGCAGGTCGGGTACGGCGCAGCCCGGGTTCGGCGGGCTGCGCCGGAACCCGCACCCGGTCGTTGCGGACGACCAGCAGGGCCACGTCGTCGGCGAGCCGGCCGCGGGTGTGCCGCAACAAAGCGCCGTGCACACGGCGGACCAGCGCGGCCGGGCAGACGGGCGCGTCACGGGCGGCCTCGGCCAGGACCCGTTCGAGAGCGAAGAAGCGCCCCGCCGGGTCGCGGGCGTCCTCCGCGCCGTCGGTGTGCAGGAGCAGCGCCTCGCCCGTCATGAGCCGGGTGCAGGGGTACGCGGCCAGTTCGGCGGGGAGCGGGAAGGCACCGAGCGGCGGCAGCGGGTCGCCGACGAGGACGGGCTCCACCCGGTGGGAGATGCGGTACGGGCCGGGGTGCCCGCAGTTGAGGGCGTACACCTCCCCGTCCGGGCGGATCTCCAGGAGCAGCACGGTGACGAACTCCTCGGCCGCGGGGTGCTGGGGCTCCCGACCGGCGCAGACCGCCGGGTGCTCGTCTCGGGCGCGCTCCCGCAGGTGGCGGGCGAGCGCACGGTCGAGCCGGCGCAGCACACCGCCGAGTTCGGGCTCGTCGTGGGCGGCCTCGCGGAAGCTGCCGAGCACGGCGACCACCGCGCCGAGGGCCGCGAGGCCGTGTCCCCGGACGTCGCCGATGACGAGCCGCACGCCGTACGGCGTGGCCACCGCCTCGTACAGATCCCCGCCGACGGACGCGCCCCGGGAGGCGGAGAGCTGCCCGGCGGCGACGGAGAGGCCGTCGAGCCGGGGCGGGGGCGGGCGCAGCAGCACGCGCTGGGTGGCGTCCGCGATGGCCCTCATCCGCTCCAGCTCGCGCGAGAGCCCGCGGCGGATGCCGAGGATGAGGCCCGTGCCGACGGTGAAGAAGAGCACGCTGGTGGCGATGCGCATGGGAAGACCGGGCTGTTGCGCCAGAGGACAGCCGAGTTTCCACGTCACGGCCACGGCTCCCCAGAGGGTGGGAAGGGCGAGTGGTCCCAGCCGGCGCAGCCGGGAGTCGTAGGAGAGCAACGTCCTGGTACGGATCATGCACGGCCCTTCCTGAGGCCCTGCAGCGCCCGAAGGCCCTGCGGCGCACAGGCCCGCCCCTGTGGCCGCGTCGATTCTCCCGACCGCACCGGGCCCGGGGGAACACGGCCCGGACATCTCACCCGAAGGAGTGAGAACCCCCGGCGCGCCGTGGTGCGCCACCCGCGCGCCACCCGCACGGACACGGGAACCCCGCACTGGTGCGCGCGTCACGCCCCGTGGGGGTCACCCGCCTCGGGGGCGTCGGGGCTCGGCGGGCAGCAGGATGTCGACGACCCTGCGGGAGAGCCGTTCCGCCTCGGTCAGCTCGCCGTGCAGGTGGAGGACGGCCCCCAGGGCGTTCAGCGACGGAGCGAGGCGGATGTCGTCGGGACCGTAGGCGCGCTCGTAGAGGCGGACCGCGAGGCGCAGGGGCTGCTCCGCCTCGGTGGGCCGGCCCAGCCCTTCGAGCAGGATGCCCAGGGCCGACGCCGCCTCGGCCGTGTCGGCCGAGGCGGGACAGGCCGCGCCCCGCGCCAGCCGGAGGGCCTCGCGCAGCGCGCCCTCGGCCTCCGCGTAGCGGCCGTCGGCCCGGTACCGGCGCGCCCGTGCCAGGTGCTCGCGCACCCGCGTCCGGGACGTCCGTGTGTCCACGACGTGTCCCTGCGGTCCGTCCGGTGCTGGGGCGTGTTGCGAAAGTCCCGCCTGCCCCGCGACGCCTGGCACGCACGCTCGCTGCGTTGTCGGGATCGTCCGAGCACACCCGGTACGAGGACGACCCTCCGCCTTGCGATCGCACGCACCAGACGCCGCGGGGCCCGCCCTTCGGGCGGACGGCGCTACTTTCGCAACACGCCCTAGGCGAGGGCCTTCGCCCTGGCCGGCCCGGCCAGCCGCCCGGCCCCCGCGAGGTGCCGCACGACGTGCTCGGCGTCCCGGCCGGCGCCTCCGACCAGCATCGACGCGAAGGCGTACTGGAACGACAGCCCGACGAAGTACAGACCCGGCGACGAGGGCACCACACCGCGCTCCTCGAGCGGCCAGCCGTCCTCGCCCGTGACGGGGAGGTCGATCCAGGAGAAGTCCTGCCGGAATCCGGTGCACCAGACGACGTTGGCGACGTCGAGCACACGGCCCCCGTCGAGGACGGGAAGGCCGTCCCGCACGCCCGTCGTACGTTCCGGCACCAGCTCGACGCCCGCGCGGGAGAGGTCGGCGCGCTTGACCCGGATCAGAGGTCCGCCGTGCGCCCGGACCTCGGGACGCATCCTGCGGCCGATCGGCGTCCGGAGCGTCAGCAGGTGCTGCGCCAGGAACCAGAGGACCGGGAAGACGACATGGGCCGGCCCGCCCTCGATGTCGAACGGGATCTCACCGTGGATCGGGCCGCTCAGCACGGTGGGATGACCCGCGGACCCCACCTCGTGCGCGATGTCCCCGCCGGAGTGCGAGGCTCCGACCACCAGGACCCCGCCGGGCCGCAGCTGTGCCGGGTTCTTGTACGCGCTGGAGTGCAGCTGCGTGATGCGCGGGTCGAGCGCGTCGGCGAAGGCGGGGACGTACGGGTTCCGGCCGAACGTCCCGGAGGCGACGACGACGTTGTCGCACGCGTAGGCTTCCGTGTCCGTCGCCACCACGTACCTCCCCTCCTCGCGGGACAGGCGCCGTACGCGCCGGCCACCGCGTACGGGGAGCGCGAAGGTCGCGGCGTACGTCTCCAGGAAGTCGGCCATCTCGTCCTTGGTGGGGAACGACATCGGCGGCGCGGGGAAGCGCATCCCGGGAAGGGAGGCGACGCGTGCCGGGCTGAAGAGGCGCAGCGAGTCCCAGTGGCACCGCCAGTTGTCGCCGACCCGGTCGTTGCCGTCCAGGACGACGAACGGCAGGCCGCGCCGCGAGAGGTGGTACCCGGTCGCGAGGCCCGCCTGTCCGGCGCCGATGACGACCGTCTCGATGTGTTCCGCCCTGTCCGTGAGCTTCATGGCGGGCCTCCTCGTCCGTTCCCCGTGACCGACACTAGGAGCGGGTTCGGGCGGCGGCTTCGGGCGAACGCCCCAACCGTGCCGTCTGAGGGAGATGGGTCATTCTGCCCACTGCGCCGGCCCTCCGGCCAGGTCGTGCTCGTACGCGTACGCCGTGGCCGCCGCGCGGGAGGAGAGCCCGAGCTTGCCGAAGATGTTGCTCAGGTGCCGGGCCACCGTCTTCTCGCTGAGGACCAGTTCGGCGGCGATCGCGTGGTTGGTCCGGCCGGTGGCGACGAGGCGCAGGACCTCGACCTCGCGGGGGCTGAGTCCCGCGGCGCCGTGGGGCCGGTCGTGGGCGAGCGCGTCGAGGCGGGCCAGGTCGTGAGCCGCGCCGAGCCGCCGGAACGCCTGACGCGCCGCGTCGAACTCCAGCCGGGCCGTTTCGACGTCGCCGGTACGCTGCCGTGCCCGGCCGACCAGGACGCGGGAACGGGCCCTCTCGAAGGGGGCGTCGAGCTCGCCCCAGATCCTGCTCGCGTCGAGCAGCGCCTCCAGCGCGGCCGGGGCGTCGTCCTCGGCCAGGAGTACGGCCCCGCGGGCATGGGCCGCGACGGCGGACAGCAGCGGGGCTCCGATGTCGGCGGCGATCCGCGACAGCTCGTCCACCGCGCCCCGGGCCAGGGGCGCCTCGCCGCCGGCCAGCATGATCTCCACGAAGGCGGCCAGGACCTTGGCCCGGCCGAGCGGCTCCGGCGTCTCGTCGGCCGCGGCCCGGATCGCCGCGACGGCGGCGTCGGTACGGCCCTCGGCGAGCCAGAGCTGGGCGAGACCCGGCTGGGGTGGGTGTCCGCACCGGGCGGCCCGCGCGTAGTCCTCCTCGGCCTCCGCGAACGCACCGCGCACCCGGTGCAGTTCGGCCTGCTGGTACAGGGCCATGCCGAGCGCCGGCTGTTCCGGCGGCTCCGCGAGGCGCTCGCACGCGCGCCGTGCCTCGTCCAGCGCGTCGGGCCACGCGCCGCGGGTCTGGAGCACCTGGGAGCGGTGGACCAGGCACTGGCCGCGGTACGGCACGAGATCCGGCTGCGAGGCACACCAGTCGGACAGCGCCGCCGTCCACTCCTGCGCGCGACGCAGGTCGAACATCTCGTGGCAGGCCTCGATGACGCTGCAGTAGACGAGCCCGGTCACGAGCGGCGACAGCTCGCCGGACGTGACCGCGACCATGCTCTCGTCGAGCAGCGTCGCACCCGCGGCCGTCTCTCCCCCGGCGATCAGCGCCCGGCCCTGCCCGTGCCGCGCGAGGGCCACCAGCTCCGGGTCCGCGAACCGCTCGCCGATCTCGACGACCCTGGTGAACAGGGCGTACGCGGCGTCGACATCGCCCTCGTAGACGAGCCGCACCCCGGAGGGGAACAGCACGTACCCCTGTTCCACGCAGTCGAGCCGCCCGTCGTCGATCAGTCGCTGCGCCCGGGCGAGCCAGCCGCCCCCGCGGGCCGTCTCGCCCCTCAGGATGAGCGGGACCGCCAGCCAGAAGGCGCACCGCACCGCGCGCGCGGGCAGCCCCAGCCGCAGATACGCGTGATGCGCCCGCTCCGTCGCCGCGCCGCTCTCGGTCTCGTGTCCGACCAGGAAGGCGGCGGTGGCCAGCCGGACGAGATCGTCGGGCCCGAGCGGATCCTCCCGGTCGGCATCCGACAACCGGGTGTAAGCCTCCCGCCACGCCCGGCGACCGAAGGCCTCGCGCCCCCGTTCGACTTCCGCAGCGACGTCCATGGCGCCTCCTCCCCCCATTGCACCTCGCGATCACGGGGCCTGTCAGGCCGAGCGGCGTCGGGGCATGCGGCGGAGGGGTGCGAGGGGGCAGTGGGAAACGCCGGAGGGGGCCGGTCCGGTGGTCACCGGGCCGGCCCCCTCCGGGGTGGTGTGCTCAGGCGCCGCGCAGTACGGCGCCCGTGCGGTCGGACGCGAGGGCGACGGCCGCGTCTCGCGCGGCGCTGGCCTCGTCGACCGTGAGGGTGCGGTCCGTGGCGCGGAACTTCAGCGCGTACGCCAGGGACTTCTTGCCCTCGCCCAGCTGGTCGCCCGTGTACACGTCGAACAGCCGGATGGCCTCCAGGAGTTCGCCGGCGCCGTCGCGCAGCGCGGCCTCGACCGTGGCGGTCGGGACGGCCGTGTCGACGACCAGGGCGACGTCCTGCGTGGCGACCGGGAAGGAGGAGATGCTCGGGGCCTTCAGCGGTCCCTCGTTCGCCTTCTCCACCAGGTCCAGGTCCAGCTCCATCGCGCAGGTGCGGTCCGGAAGGCCGAGCGCCTTCACGACGCGCGGGTGCAGCTCGCCGCCGTGGCCGACGAGGACCTTCTCGCCGTCCACGACCACGTGGAACGCGGCGCAGCGGCCGGGGTGCCACGGGGCGTGCTGGTCGGCGCTGACGATCAGCTCGACACCGGCCTCGGCGGCCACGGTGCGCGCCGCCTGGATCGCGTCGGCCCAGTCGGTCGGACGGCCCTTGCCCCACCAGCCGGCCTGCTCGCGCGCGCCGGCGAGGACGACGGCGGCGCGGCGCGGCTGCGCGGGCAGCGCGGCGTTGACCGTGGCGATCTCCTCGTCGGTGGGACGGCGGTCGACGGGAAGCCGCACGGCGACGCCCGGCTGCTCACCCGGCCGGAAGACCAGACCGGTCTCGAAGAGCGCCAGGTCGTGGCTCCCGCGCCCGTCGTTGCGGCGCAGCGCGCCGAGCAGGCCCGGCAGCAGCGTCGTACGGAGCGCGGGCTCCTCGTCGGAGAGCGGGTTGACGAGCGTGACGACCCGGCGGCGGGCGTCGTCCGCGTCCAGGCCGAGCTGGTCGAAGACCTGCGCGCCGATGAACGGGTAGTTCAGCGCCTCGACGTATCCGGCGCCGGCCAGCGCGCGGCCGACCCGGCGGTGGGTGCGCTGGCGCTCGGTGAGGCCACGCCCGGCGGGCGGCTTGGGCAGCGTGGAGGGCAGGTTCTCGTAGCCCTCCAGGCGGATGACCTCTTCGGCCAGGTCGTTCGGCACGTAGAGGTCCGGGCGCCACGACGGGACGGTGACGACGAGCTCGTCCTGGCCGTAGACGTCGCAGCCGATCTCCTGGAGGCGGCGGACGACGGTCTCGCGGCCGTAGGCGACGCCCGCGACCTTGTCCGGGTGGTTCGCCGGCATGGTGACCGTGCGGGGCGCGGACGGGGCGACGATCTCGGTGACGCCTGCCTCGGCCGTGCCGCCCGCGAGCAGCACGAGCAGGTCGACGCAGCGCTGCGCGGCGGCGGCCGCGGCCTGCGGGTCGACCCCGCGCTCGAAGCGCCTGGACGCCTCGGAGGCCAGCTTGTGGCGGCGGGCCGTGCGGGCGATCGAGATCGCGTCGAAGTGCGCGGCCTCGATGACGATCTCGGTGGTCCCCGTGACGACGCCCGTCTCGGGGTCGGTCACCGGGTCGGCGATCTCCGTGTGGGCGCCGCCCATCACACCGGCCAGGCCGATGGGGCCGCTGTTGTCGGTGATCAGCAGGTCCCCGGAGTCGAGGATTCGCTTCACTCCGTCGAGCGTCGTGATCGTCTCTCCGGCGGCGGCACGGCGGACGCCGATGGGACCGTCGAGGCGGGTGC
Organism: Streptomyces sp. NPDC013317; assembly: GCF_055563155.1. NCBI lineage: Bacteria > Bacillati > Actinomycetota > Actinomycetes > Kitasatosporales > Streptomycetaceae > Streptomyces > Streptomyces sp. NPDC013317. Next base: position 104,420 of record NZ_JBVHDX010000018.1, on the reverse strand, counting down.
GGTCGTAGGCGTGCAGCGGCTGACCGAGCTCCAGCATCACGTAGTTGGTGATGTCGACGGCGAGCGAGACGGTCCGCATGCCGGCCTTCTGGAGCCTGCGCTGCATCCAGATCGGGGTCCGCGCCTCGGGGGTGACCCCGACGACCGTACGGGCGGTGAAGCGGTCGCAGCCGACCGGGTCGGCGACCTGGATCGGGTAGCCGTACGAGTTCGGCGCGGGCACGTCGAGGAGCGCCGGGTCGCGTAGCGGAAGGCCGTACGCGGTGGCGGTCTCACGGGCGATGCCGCGCATCGACAGGCAGTAGCCGCGGTCGGGCGTGACGGCGATGTCGAGGACCTCGTCGTACAGCTCCAGGAGCTTGGTCGCGTCGATGCCGATCTCGAGCTCCGGCGGCAGCACGATGATGCCGTGCGAACCGTCGTCGCCCATGCCCAGCTCGTCACCGGAGCAGATCATGCCGCGGGAGACCCGGCCGTACGTCTTGCGCTCGGCGATCCGGAAGTCACCGGGGAGCACGGCGCCGGGCAGCGCCACGACGACCTTGTCGCCCTCGGCGAAGTTCCGGGCGCCGCAGATGATCTCCTGGGGCTCGCCGGTGCCGTTGGCCTGGCCGACGTCGACGGTGCAGAAGCGGATGGGCTTCTTGAACTCCGTCAGCTCCTCGATGGTGAGGACCTTGCCGACCACCAGCGGACCGGTCAGGCCGGAGCCGAGCTGCTCGACGGTCTCGACCTCGAGTCCTGCCGGAATGAGCTTGGCCTGGACGTCACGTCCGGTCTCCGTCGCCGGCAGGTCGACGTACTCCCGCAGCCAAGAAAGCGGGACCCGCATCAGATCTCCATCCCGAACGGCCGGGTGAACCGGACGTCACCCTCGACCATGTCTCGCATGTCTTCGACGTTGTGGCGGAACATCAGCATCCGCTCGATGCCGAACCCGAAGGCGAATCCGCTGTACTTCTCAGGGTCGACACCGCAGGCGACGAGCACCTTGGGGTTGACCATGCCGCAGCCGCCCAGCTCGATCCAGCCCTCGCTGCCGCAGGTGCGGCAGGGGCGGTCCGGGTTGCCGACGGACTCGCCGCGGCAGACGTAGCAGAGCATGTCCATCTCGGCGGACGGCTCCGTGAACGGGAAGAAGTTCGGACGGAGCCGGGTCTTCATGTCGGGCCCGAAGAGTGCCTGGACCATGTGGTCCAGGGTGCCCTTGAGGTCCGCCATGGTCAGGCCCTCGTCGACGGCGAGCAGCTCGATCTGGTGGAAGACCGGGGTGTGCGTGGCGTCGAGCTCGTCGGTGCGGTAGACGCGGCCGGGGCAGACGACGTAGACCGGGGGCTCCCGGTCGATGAGCGTGCGGGCCTGCACCGGGGAGGTGTGCGTCCGCAGCACGACACCGGACTCGTCGCCGGTCGTCCCCTCCGGGCCCTGGACGAAGAAGGTGTCCTGCATCTGGCGCGCCGGGTGGTCCGGTACGAAGTTGAGGGCGTCGAAGTTGAACCACTCCGCCTCGACCTCGGGGCCCTCGGCGACCTCGTACCCCATGGAGACGAAGACGTCGGCGACCCGCTCCATGAGCGTGGTCAGCGGGTGGCGGGCGCCGGCCGGTACCCGGTCGTACGGCAGGGTGACGTCCACCGCCTCCTCGACCAGGACGCGGGCGTCGCGCTCGGCCTCGAGCTCGGTCTGGCGGGCCGCGAGGGCCTTGGAGACCGCGCCGCGGGCCTGGCCCACGAGCTTGCCGGCCGCGGCCTTGGCCTGCGGCGGCAGCGCGCCGATCTCGCGGTTGGCCAGCGCGAGCGGCGACGTGCCACCCGTGTGCGCGACCTTCGCGTGCGCGAGCGCGTCGAGGTCACCCGCGGCGGCGAAGGCGGCGAGCGCCTCGTCCCGCATGCGCTCGATCTCTTCCGGTTTCAAGGCCTCGACCTCAACCGGGTCGTACGACTTATTGGGTGCGGACATCTCTTCCCGTGCTTCCGTTTGGCTGGCTTGGGCGCGGCCCCGCTCGACGTCAAGGGCGCAAACGTGCCAAAGGTCGAGTCTAACGGGGCGCGGGGACGCGAATGAGCCCGTGGGCGGCCCGGGCGGCTCGTGATCTCGTCAGGCGAGATAGGCCGGGGCGCCGACGGGCAGGATAAATCGGAACTCGGCGCCGCCCCGGGGGCCGCGTCCGACGGTGATCGTGCCGCCGTGGGCCTCGACGATGCCCTTGACGATGTACAGCCCGAGTCCGGTGCCACCGCGCTTGCTCCCCCGCCAGAAACGGGTGAAGACACGTCCCATCGACTCTTCGGGGATGCCGGGGCCTTCGTCGCTCACGGTGACCGCCGTTCCCTTCTCTCCGTCGGGGGTGTCGCAGGTGGGTGCCACCTCGATGGTGACGGTTCCCTCGCCGTGGCGCACCGCATTTTCCAGCAGGTTGCCGAGGACCTGGTCGACCTTGTCGGGGTCGGCCCAGAGATCGGGCAGCTGGGGCCGGACGCGGACGAAGAAGCGGTCCGGGGACTGTCCGCCGGTGGTGTGGGCCTGGATGTGCCGGTTGACGGCGGCGGCGATGTCGACGGGCTGGCGGCGCACCTCCAGGCGGCCGGAGTCGATCCGGGAGATGTCGAGGAGCTCGGCGATCAGCCGGGTGATGCGGTTGGCGTCGGCGTCGACGGTCTCCAGCATGAGCCGCTTCTGGTCGTCGGTGAACCGCTCCCACTTGGCGAGGAGGGTCGCCGTGAAGCCCTTGACGGAGGTCAGCGGGGAGCGCAGTTCGTGGGCGACGGTGGCGATGAGCTCGGCGTGGCTGCGTTCGGTACGGCGCCGGGCCTCGGTGCCGCGCAGCGAGACGACGACGCGGCGGACGGGCCCGGTGGGGTGCTCACGGACGTACCGCGCGGAGACGAGGACCTCGCGGCCGCCGGGCAGGAGCAGATTGCGCTCCGGCTGGCCGCGCCGGGTGGCGAGCCCGCCGTACGGGTCGGTGAGGGTCCACCAGCGGCGCCCCTTGAGGTCCTCCAGGGGCAGCGCCTGCTCGAGCGGGAGGCCGAGGGCCTGTTCCGGGGGTACGGAGGTGATGCGGGCGGCGGCGGCGTTGAAGCAGACGACGCGTCCGGTGGCGTCGGCGACGACGAGGCCGTCGGGCAGCTCGTCGGGGTCGACGCCGGGGATGTCCGGCGCGGTTCGGGAGGACCCGTCCGGGCCCTCCGGGGCATCGGGCGCGGTGCTCCGTGCCTGTGCGGGACTGTCCGTTCCGACCGTCATCCCCGTTCCCCACCCCTCCGTGTAGCGCAGTGGGCCCCCGAGTTGGTCACCCTACTAGGTGCGGGTGACGCTTTGGAGCCCCTCAGCGGGAGGTTCGGGGGCGCTGGGCCCGCGCCGAGGCGTAGAGGCACACGGCGGCGGCCGTCGCGAGGTTGAGACTCTCGGCCTTGCCGTGGATCGGGACGCGGACGACCGCGTCGGCGAGGGCGCGGGTCTCCTCGGGGAGCCCCCAGGCCTCGTTGCCGAAGACCCAGGCGGTGGGCCCGCCCATGGTGCCGGCGTCGAGCTCGTCGTCGAGGTCGTCCTGGCCCGCGCCGTCGGCGGCGAGGATCCGTACGCCCGCGCTCTTCAGACCGGCGACCGCCTGCTCGACCGGGACGCCGACGACGACCGGGAGGTGGAAGAGGGAGCCGACGGAGGCGCGCACGGACTTGGGGTTGTACAGGTCGACGGAGGCGTCGGTGAGGACGACGGCGTCGGCGCCGGCCGCGTCGGCGCAGCGCAGCACGGTGCCGGCGTTCCCGGGGTCGCGTACATGGGCGAGGACGGCGACGAGCTTGGGCCGGGCCGCGAGGACCTCCTCGAACGGCGAGTCGAGGAAGCGGCAGACCCCGACGAGGCCCTGCGGGGTGACGGTCTGGGAGACCTCGGCGAGGACGGTGTCGGGGGCGAGGTGGACCCGGGCCCCGGCCTCGCGGGCGGCCTCGACGATCCCGGCGTACCGCTCGGCGGCCTCGACGGTGGTGAAGAGCTCGACGAGGGTGGGCTCGCCGGAGCCGCTGCGGTGCTCGACGGCCTCGCGGACGGCCTGCGGGCCCTCGGCGATGAAGAGACGGTCCTTGCCCCGGAAGTTGCGCTTGGCGAGCCGCCTCGCGGCGACGACACGGGGCGAACGCGGGGAGATCAGCTCGGGGGTACCCATGGGGTCGGTGGCTCTTTTCGGGGGTCCGGGCGGGTGCGGGGGCTGGAGGGTGTCCGAACACGACCGGACCCGCAGGCCCGAAGGCCTGCGGGTCCGGTGCGGAAGATCGGCGACCTGAGGATCAGGCAGCGGCCTTCGGCGCGTTGACGTCGGCCGGGAGGGCCTTCTGCGCGACCTCGACCAGCGCGGCGAACGCGTTGATGTCGTTGACGGCCAGCTCGGCGAGGATCTTGCGGTCCACCTCGATGTTGGCGGCCTTCAGACCCTGGATGAGGCGGTTGTACGTCATGCCGTTCTGGCGGGCAGCGGCGTTGATGCGCTGGATCCACAGCTGACGGAAGTCGCCCTTGCGCTTCTTGCGGTCGTTGTAGTTGTAGACCAGGGAGTGGGTGACCTGCTCCTTGGCCTTGCGGTACAGGCGCGAACGCTGACCGCGGTAGCCGCTGGCCTGCTCGAGGATCGCCCGGCGCTTCTTGTGGGCGTTGACTGCCCGCTTGACGCGTGCCACTTCTTAACTCCTTGTAGCGGGGTCGCGGTGGTACTCACACGACCCGGAAAACGGATGGGTCCCGGTCTTGGCCGGATGCCCTCGTCGCCGAGGGCGGGAGATCAAGCTCAGATGCCCAGCATCTTCTTGATCTTGGCCGCGTCGCCCGGGGCCATCTCGGCGTTGCCGGTGAGGCGACGCGTCAGCTTGGACGACTTGTGCTCGAGCAGGTGGCGCTTGCCGGCGCGCTCGCGCAGCACCTTGCCGGAGCCGGTGATCTTGAAGCGCTTCTTGGCACCGGAGTGCGTCTTGTTCTTCGGCATCGCGCCGTTATCTCCTCGTCAGTGGCGCTCCTCCGGTGCGGGCACCGGACATCCAGGAGCGTCAGTTCTCGTGTGGTGGTTCCGGGCGAGGCCCGGGGCTGCCTGGGTGGCAGCCCCCAGGGTCACGCCTCGGGGTTCTCGGCCTCGGCAGGAGCCTCGGCCGAAGCCTCCGCGGCCGGAGCCTCGGCGGTCTCGTCGGACGAACCGCCCTGACGCTCCGCCTTGCGCGCGGCCTGGGCCTCACGCGCCTCGGCCATGGCCTCGGTCTTCTTCTTGTGCGGGCCGAGAACCATGATCATGTTCCGGCCGTCCTGCTTCGGGTTGGACTCGATGAAGCCAAGCTCCTCGACGTCCGACGCCAGCCGCTGCAGCAGCCGGAAGCCAAGCTCGGGGCGGGACTGCTCACGACCACGGAACATGATCGTGATCTTGACCTTGTCGCCCTGCTTGAGGAACCGGACGACGTGACCCTTCTTGGTGTCGTAGTCGTGCGGGTCGATCTTCGGCCGGAGCTTCATCTCCTTGATGACCGTGTGCGCCTGGTTCTTGCGCGCCTCACGGGCCTTCATGGCCGACTCGTACTTGAACTTCCCGTAGTCCATGAGCTTGCACACGGGCGGACGGGCGTTCGCCGCGACCTCGACCAGGTCGAGGTCGTACTCCTGTGCGAGCTCCAGGGCCTTGGCAAGCGGAACAATCCCGACCTGCTCGCCGCTGGGACCGACAAGTCGCACCTCGGGAACGCGAATCCGGTCGTTGATGCGGGGCTCGGCGCTGATGGATCCTCCTCGGTAGCACCACGCGACCGCCTGGCGGACGGACGCGTATGTCTATATCTGTTGAGACCAACCGCGCCGGGATATGAAAAATGCCCCGGACGGGACACAGGCGGGGCTCCACGAAAATACCGGAGCACCGCCGCAGTGAACCGCGGGGCGCACATCGGGCGGCTCCATCGTCCGTACGGAACGATGGGCGCCACCTGACCGGTGACCCGCCGCCCGCGAGGGCGGCCAGGTGGGAGATCGGAGCCTCCACTTGTGGGCCGGGCACACACGTGTCCGGCCGGTCGTTACACAAGGTTAGCACCGACCGTCCCGGTTCGCTAACCGAGGACCGCGGGAAGGAGGGACGGCCCGCCCGGCATATCGTGTGGGCATGAGCGAGACGCCCCACACCGAGTCCCCCGACTTCGACGACATGACCCGTGACATCGCGGAGGTCCCGGCCGTCGAGGTCATCGTGACCGTCGCGGTGAACCTGATGAGCGCCGCCGCGGTGAAGCTCGGGCTCACCGAGGACGGCGAGCAGCACAAGGACCTCGACGAGGCGCGCAAGCTGGTCCACGCACTGGCCGGCCTCCTCGACGCCGGTGCGACGGAGATCAGCTCCTTCCACGCGGCGCCGCTGCGGGACGGCCTGAAGTCCCTGCAGCTGGCCTTCCGCGAGGCCTCCGTCATCCCGGACGAGCCGGGCCAGGGTCCGGGCGAGAAGTACACGGGTCCCGTGTACGGCTAGGACCCCGCGCCCGGGGACGCCGAGCCGACCGGCCCGCGGGGGTCCGGGGGTCGCCCCCCCGGAAGACCGCAGCCACCGGTCCGGTGTACGGCTAGGACCCGATCGGCCCGCGGGGGTACGGGGGTCCCGCCACGGGACTGTGACGGCTAGAACGCGCCGTCGCGTACGTAGAAGGGCTCGCCGGGAGGCGTGGCCGAGGCCGGCAGGAGTGCCAGGTCGAGGCCGCGCACCAGGCGGGCCCTCAGTGTTTCGTCGGCGGCCAGGCCACGGGCCACGCGCTGGGCGGCCTCCGCGGGGGCCGCGTCCTCCGACAGCACGAGGGCCAGGGTGCCGTCGGCGCTGCCGGGACCGAGGTGGGCGCGCAGGACCGCGGGCTCGGCTGCGACCGCGTTCCGCACCGCCTCCCGTACCGCCGGGTCCTCCAGCGGGTCCGCGCTGGTGCGGCCCTCCGCGAGGGCGAGCAGCGCCGGACCGGTCAGCTGGTACGGGACCGGACCCGCGAGGTCGAGGACGAGGGTGTCCGCCTTCTCGTGCGCCGCGGCCTGGAGTGCCTGGTGCAGGGGGACGGCCACCGGCCGGGCCTCCGGGTCCCAGAGCGCGAGCGAGGCGATGGAGGTGAAGGCCGGCAGCGCCCGCCGGTCGCCGGCGGTGAGCGTGGGCACGGCCATGTCGCTGGTCTTCTCGCGGCGCAGGCCCGTCTCCGGGTCCTCTTCCACCTCGCCGAGGACGGCGACCACGGGGACCAGCAGCCGCGCGTCCTTCAGCGCCTCCAGGACCGGCCCGTGCGCGGTCCTGTCCGCCGCCCAGGCCGCGAGGGCCTCGGTGAGCCGCGGGTCGGCGGTTCCGTCGTCGTCGGAGAATCCGGGGTCAGGGATGTTCTTGAGGGCCACGCACCGAGCCTAACCGCCCTCGGCGGGCCGCTTTCCCCGCGGGTGCCCGGCGCGTCAGGGCAGTTCCCGGCGCGGTTCCCGCCGCCGCTCCTGGCGTCGCGCCCGTCCCACGCCCCAGACTTGCCCCGTCCCGCCGCGCGACCGACCCACGAGGAGACCACCACCGTGACCGTGGAAGCGGATCTCGACGCCGCGCTCGCCGAGGCCGCCGCCCCCGTGCTCACCGCGAGCGGGGCGTCCCTCTCGGTCGGGGTGCTCGACCTGGAGACCGGGCGCTCTGCCTCGTACGGCGGCGAGGGCCGGACGTACGACACCGGGAGTGTCGTCAAGCTCGACATCCTCGCGGCCCTGCTGCTCCGCGCACAGGACGAGGGGCGGGAGCCGACCTCGGCGGAGCGCACGGCCGCCGCCGCGATGATCCGGCGTAGCGACAACGCGTCGGCGACCACGCTGTGGCGGGCGATCGGCGGCGCGGAGGGCCTGGACGTCGCCAACGCGCGGTTCGGGCTGACACGGACGACCGGAGCGACGGCGTGGGGGCTGACGCAGACGACGGCAGCGGACCGGTTGGTACTCCTCCGCGCGGTGTTCGGCACGGACTCGCCGCTGGCCGAGGACTCCCGTACGTACATCACCGCGCTGATGGAGGGCGTGGCCGCCGACCAGGCCTGGGGTGTCCCGGCGGCGGGCACCGACGGGGCGGTGAAGAACGGGTGGCTCCCCCGTGATGCCACCGGCCTCTGGGTCGTCAACAGCGTGGGCCGGGTGAGGGCCTGCGGGCGGGTCTGTCTCGTGGCGGTGGTCTCCGACGGTCACGCCACGAAGGACGCGGGCGTGCGGTGCGTGGAGAGGGCGGCGCGGGCCGCGGTCAGCGCGGTGGGCGCGGTCCTGTAGTGCGGCTGCCGCGCCACAGGACGACCGCGGCGGCGAGCAGGAGCGCCCCGACACCGCCGGCGGCGGGGGCGAGCAGGCCGACCGGTCTGTCCTCGTCGGGGGCGGCCTGCGGTCCGGCTCCGAAGTAGCGGCCGCGGTAGCCGGCGGAGGCGGTCTTGGGGTCGGCGCCCTTGAGCCGGTCGCCGGCCTCGATGGCGGCGGCCGGGTCGACGGTGCCGTACCCCTTGTCGTCGCTGCGGCCGTCCTTGGGCCGGTTGCGGGCGGTGTCGATGAGGAGCCGCTTGATCTGGGCGGGCGTCAGGTCGGGGTGTGCGGAGCGGACGAGCGCGACGGCGCCGGAGACGAACGCGGCGGCGGCGCTGGTGCCCCAGCCCTCGTAGTAGCGGCGGTCCGGGTCGGCGATGACGATGTCGACGCCGGGGGCGCTGACGGTGGCGTACCAGCGGCTGGTGGAGAACGAGGCGTGCGTGCCGTACCGGTCGACGGCGGCCACGGCGACGACGCCGGGGTAGGCCGCGGGGTACGAGATGTGGTCGCCCTTCTCGCCGCCGTTGCCGGCCGAGGCGACGACGGAGACGCCCTTGGCGAGGGCGTACTGGACGGCGGCGTCCTCCCCCGCGTCGGGGTGGGCGGACTTGGAGTCGTCGCCGAGGGAGAGGTTGATGACGTCGGCGCCGTTGTCGGTGGCCCAGCGGATGCCTTCGGCGAGGGCGGTGCCGCGGGTCTTGCGGGCCTTGTCGCGGGCCTTGTCCGTCCCTTCGAGGATGACCCGGACGGGCAGGATCTCGACCTTCGGCGCGATGCCGAGGACGCCGTCCTGACGGCCGGGGCCGTGGCCGTGCCCGGCGATGATGCCGGCCATGGCGGTGCCGTGCCGGGCCCACGCCCGGTCGCCGCGCACGGCGCCGAAGCCGACGAGGTCCTTGCCCTCGCGGACGGAGCCGACGAGGTCGGGATGGTCCGCGTCGACCCCGGTGTCGAGGACGGCGACGGTGATGCCCTCGCCCTTGGTGGTGCGCCAGGCCTTGGTCGTGTGCAGGGCTTCGAGGCCCCACTGGCGGGCGCGGATGGTGTCGGCGTACGCCGGGGTGGTGGTGGCGGGGAGCACCGCGAAGGCGGCCGCGAGCAGGGCCGCCAGGGCACGGGGTCGAGTCACCGGTCGTCGTCCTTCGCCGCGGTGGTGAGCGTGGCGCGCAGGGTGCTCTCGATCCGGTCGGCGACGCCCTTTGCCTCGTGGCCGAGGCCGGACTGGGCGACGGGGCTGGTCTGTCCGTCGGCCATGGCGCGGTCGGCGGGCTGGGGGGAGGCGACGGGACGCCCGTCGGCGAAGCCGGAGACGGCGGTGACGACGACCGGGAGGTCGGTGAGTGCCCGGGTCCACCAGCCGGCACGCTGCGGGGCGCCGAAGCGGGCGGCCACGGTTCCGGGGGCGGAGAGTGCCGGGGGCACGTCGGCGCCGAGGCGTGCGGCGGACTCGGTGGCGAGCGAGCGGGTGGCGGTGGGGTCGGCCCGGGTGAAGACCAGACCGACGGTGATGACGCTGGAGGCGGTGGCGTCGGTGTACGTGGCGCGCAGGACGCGTTCGCAGCCGACGGGCTGCAGGGTGGTGAGCACGCTCCTGGGCAGGGCGGCCGAGGTGCAGGGGGCGTCGGGCGCGACGACGACCCGCGTCCAGGTGCGGTCGGCGGCTCCGGGGCCCTCCTTGGGGCCCGGAAGGGTGCGGGGGAAGAGGGTGTCGACGGGGACGCTGTGCCACAGGGTCCTGGCCTCGGCGTAGCCCTCGGGCTCCTCGGCGGCACCGGCGTCGGTGGCGGCGAGGACGGCTCCGGCGACGGCGCCGCCGACGAGGCCGACACCGAGGACGAGGCAGGCCCCGGCCGCGACGGCCCGGCCGACGCGGCGCTCTCGGACGGGCCGGAGGCGGGTGGTGGTCTCGACGACGGCCTCGGGCGGCGCGGTGGAGGGCCGGTAGGCGCCGTACGTTCCGTACGTCTGCGCCGGCATCCGCGCTGCGGGCGCGGCGGCGGGCCGCGCGGGGGGCGGGCTCACCGGGCGCGGCGGTATCGACCGGCTCTGCGTGTCCCGGATCGGCCGCAGCCGCGCGGTGGTCTCGACGGCGGGTACGTCGGCAGAGCGAGCGGGGGCCGCGGGGCGGGCGGGAGCGGAGGCGGGTGTCGCGGGGCGCGCGGGAGCCGGGGCCACGGGCGGCGCGGGACGGGCCGGGCCGGTGGTTCCACCGGCCGCGGACGGCGCCGGACGCACGGGCGGTGCTGCGGGGCGCGCGGGCGCGGAGGCGGGGCGCGCGGGCGGCACGGGCCCGGCGGAGCCGGTCGTTCCACCGGCCGCGGGGCGCCTGGGGGGTTCCGGCGCGGGGGGCCTCGTGGCAGGGGGTTCCGTCGGGCGCGGGGGGACCGCGGGCGGGCCGGGGACCGTGGTGGAGGCCGGCGCGGCGGCCGCCGGGGCGCGGTTCGGCGAGGCGGGGCCGGGGACCCCCGGCGGCACCGTGCCGGGCGCCGGCTTCGGGGGCGGGAACAGGGCCTCGCCGGTGCGGGTGGCGGGCCGGTGCGCGTCGGTGCTCATCCCCGCCCCCTGGTCGTTCCGTCGTGGTGCCTGCCTCGCAATGCCCGCCACTCTACGGGCTGTTCCCCTCCGCACGGGAACTCAGGGGCTACCCACCCGTAAACCCGTCTGGCAAGCTCGGGCCATGACTCCCCGCGCCGCCGACCGGGCCCGGTACGACCGGGCCACCGCCCACCTCGACGCGCCCGTCGCCATCGTCGACCTGGAGGCCTTCGACGCCAATGCCGACGATCTCGTACGGCGGGCCGGCGGCAAGCCGATCCGGGTGGCGAGCAAGTCCGTTCGGTGCCGGGCGCTGCTGGAGCGGGTCCTGGCGCGCGAGGGCTTCGCGGGGATCATGTCGTTCACCCTCGACGAGTCGCTGTGGCTGGCGCGCGCCGGGTTCGAGGACGTCCTGCTCGCCTACCCGTCCGCCGACCGGACCGCGTTCGGCGAGCTGGCGAACGATCCGAAGCTCGCCGGCGCCGTGACGGTGATGGTCGACGACCCGGCGCAGCTGGACCTGATCGACGCGGCACGCGCGGGCGGCGGCGAGGAGATCAGGGTCTGCCTCGAGCTGGACACCTCGCTCCGGCTGCTGGGCGGCCGGGTGCGGATAGGAGCGCTCCGCTCGCCGCTGCGCGAGCCCGCGCAGCTCGCCGAGCTGGCCCGCTCGATCGCCCGCAGGCCCGGCTTCCGGCTGGTCGGGATCATGGCGTACGAAGGGCATGTGGCCGGGGTCGGGGACGCGGTCGCCGGACGGCCGCTGCGGTCCCGGGCGATCCGGCTGATGCAGTCGGCCGCCCGCAGGGAGCTGGAGTCCCGGCGCGCGGCCGTGGTGCGCGCGGTCCGGGCCGTGGCGCCGGACCTGGAGTTCGTCAACGGCGGCGGTACGGGCAGTGTGCAGCACACGGCGGCCGAGGAGGCGGTGACCGAGATCGCCGCCGGTTCCGGGCTCTACGTGCCGCGCCTCTTCGACAACTACACGTCCTTCACCGGCCGTCCGGCCGCCCTCTTCGCCCAGCCCGTCGTGCGCCGCCCCGGCGTCGGCGTGGTGACCGTGCTCGGCGGCGGCTACCCCGCGTCCGGCGCGGCGGGCGTGGACCGGCTGCCCGTCCCGTACCTGCCGGAAGGGCTGCGCTACGACCCGCAGGAGGGCCCGGGCGAGGTCCAGACGCCGCTGCTCGGTTCGGCGGCCGACGACCTCCTCATCGGGGACAAGGTGTGGTTCCGGCACGCGAAGGCCGGTGAGCTGTGCGAGCGGTTCGACAGCCTGCAGCTGATCGAGGGCGGCCGGATCACGGCGACGGTACCGACGTACCGGGGCGAGGGCCGCACGTTCCTTTAGGCCTGGACGGCACCCGGCGACGTCCCGTACGGCAGCGGGCGCCGGGTGCCGAACGGTACGGCCGGACGGCGTCCCTCCTGGAGGTCGGGGCCGCCCCCGGTCACGTCCCGGGGGTGATCGAGCTGCCCACTCCCCCGTTGGTGTCGCTGCCGATGGGGCGGATGCCGCGCGTGATCTCGTCCATGAGGGCGAGCGACGGTCCGTCCGTGCCCGCGTCGAAGACGAAGCGCACCACGACCGGGGACTCGCTGCCCGCCGGGGAGGCGAAGGCGAGCGACTGGACGTAGCCGCCGGGGCCCTTGTCGGTCGTGACCTGCCAGCGGACCAGGTAGCCCGTGCGGCCGGCGACGGCGGCGGGCCGGGCGGCGACGACCTTGTGGGAGACCATCCTCCCGTAGGGCAGGCTGCCGAGGACGTCCTCCTCGTAGGTCTCCTTGGCCGCCAGGCCGATGTCCTCCTTGGCGATCGCCTCGGGGGTCGAGGCGTCGGTGCCCGAGACCGTGTGCGAGGAGACGGTGCCGTGGCGGCACTGCTTGGTACCGGCCCCGTGGCACGCGTAGGTGCCGACGGTCGTGATCGTCGGTGCCGGGCCGGAGTAGTACTCCGGCTTCTCCCAGCCCTTGAGGACCGGGAGCGTGATGCCGTTGAGCTGGTCCACGACCTGGGTGGGGTTCTCGTCCTCCTCCTCGGCGGACTCGCCGCCGGTGGTGGAGGAGGACGCCGTCGCGGTGGGGGTGCTCGTGGCCGCCGTCGGGCCCGCCGTGGGCGGGTCCTCCGGGTCGTCGCCGCCGAACACGACCACGCCCGCGACGACCGCCGCCACCACGGTCACCGCGACCGCGCCGAGGACGGCGGCCCGGCTCCGCCCGCCCCCGTGTGCGGGCGGAGCCGGTGGGACGACCGGGGACGTGGCAGGGGCCTGCCGGGTGTGTGCCGTCCAGGTGGTTCCGTCCCACCATCGTTCGACGGTGGGCACGGCCGGGTCCGGGTACCAGCCGGGAGGCGTCGTCATGCTCATCCCGCAAGCCTAGGGCCCGCCGGACCGGCCCTACAGCGGGGTCACGTACGCGCCCGAGATGCCTCCGTCGACGAGGAAGTCGGTGGCGTTGACGAAGGAGGAGTCGTCGCTCGCGAGGAAGGCCACGGCGGCGGCGATCTCCTCCGCTTCGGCGAACCGGCCCACGGGGATGTGCACCAGCCGGCGCGCGGCGCGCTCCGGGTCCTTGGCGAACAGCTCCCGCAGGAGCGGGGTGTTGACCGGTCCCGGGCAGAGCGCGTTGACCCGGATGCCCTCGCGGGCGAACTGCACGCCCAGTTCGCGGGACATGGCGAGCACCCCGCCCTTGGAGGCGGTGTACGAGATCTGGCTGGTGGCCGCGCCCATGACGGCCACGAAGGACGCGGTGTTGATGATGGAGCCGCGGCCCTGTCGCTGCATGTAGGGCAGGGCGGCCTTGCAGCACAGGTACACGGAGGTGAGGTTGACGTCCTGGACGCGCTTCCAGGCCTCGAGACCGGTGGTGAGGATGGAGTCGTCGTCGGGGGGCGAGATGCCCGCGTTGTTGAAGGCGATGTCGACGGAGCCGTAGGTGTCGAACGCGGTCCTGAAGAGCGCCTCGACCTCCTCGGGGTCGGTGACGTCGACCCGCACGAAGGTGCCGCCGACCTCCTCCGCAGCGGCCTTGCCTGCGGTCTCGTCGATGTCGCCGCAGACGACGTGGGCGCCCTCGGATGCGAGACGGCGGGCGGTGGCCAGGCCGATGCCGCTGCCGGCGCCGGTGATGACGGCGGTACGGCCGACGAGGCGGCGGCAGATGATGTCGTTGCTCTCGTTGCTCACAGTGCGGGGCCCTCCGTGCTGATGAAGACGTTCTTGGTTTCGGTGAAGGCGGTCAGTGCGTCGGGGCCGAGCTCCCGGCCGAGGCCGGACTGCCCGTAGCCGCCGAAGGGGGTCCAGTAGCGGACGCTGGAGTGGGAGTTGACGGAGAGGTTGCCGGCCCGGACGGCACGCGAGACGCGCAGGGCGCGGCCGACGTCACGGGTCCAGATCGAGCCGGAGAGGCCGTAGTCGGTGGCGTTGGCGAGCCGTACGGCGTCCGCCTCGTCCTCGAAGGGCAGGACGACGGCGACCGGCCCGAAGACCTCCTCGACGGCGCAGGGGGCGTCCTCGGCGACGTCGGTGAGGACGGTCGGCGGGAACCAGAAGCCGGGGCCCTCGGGCGCCTTGCCGCGGATGCCGGGGAGGGTGTCGGGGACGTACGCCCGTACGCGCTCCAGCTGGGCCCTGGAGATCAGCGGGCCCATCTGGGTCCTCTCGTCGGCCGGGTCGCCGACGACGATCTCCTCGACGGCGGGGGTGAGGAGCTCCAGGAAGCGGTCGTACACGCCGCGCTGGACGAGGATGCGGGTCCGGGCGCAGCAGTCCTGGCCGCTGTTGTCGAGGAAGGACATCGGAGCGGCCGCGGCGGCGGCCTCGATGTCCGCGTCGGCGAAGACGATGTTGGGGCTCTTGCCGCCGAGTTCGAGCGTCACCCGCTTCACCTGGTCGGCGCACTTCGCCATGATGCTCCTGCCGACCCGTGTCGAGCCGGTGAAGACGATCTTGGCGATGCCGGGGTGTTCGACGAGCGCGTTGCCGGCGACGGCACCCTCGCCGGGGAGGACCTGGAAGAGGCCCTCGGGGATTCCGGCCTCCAGGGCGAGTTCGGCGAGCCGGAGCGCGGTGAGCGGGGTGGTCTCGGCGGGCTTGAGGATCACCGCGTTGCCGGCGGCGAGGGCCGGGGCGGTGGCCCAGGCGGCGATCGGCATGGGGAAGTTCCAGGGCGCGATCACGCCGACGACGCCGAGGGGTTCGAGGATGGTGACGTCGAGTCCGCCGGCGACGGGGATCTGCCGGCCGCTCAGCCGCTCCACTCCGCCGGCCGCGTAGTCGAGCAGGTCGCGGACGTTGCCCGCCTCCCAGCGGGCGTTGCCGAGGGTGTGGCCGGCCTGGCGGACTTCGAGGAGGGCCAGTTCCTCGGTGTGGGCGTCGACGACGGCGGCGAACCGGCGCAGCAGCCGGGCGCGGTCGGCGGGGGCGGCGGCTGCCCAGCCGCGCTGGGCCTCCGTCGCCCGTACGACGGCGGCGTCGACGTCCTCCGGCGTGGCGGCGGGGACGGTGGCGACGACCTCCTCGGTCGCCGGGTTCAGGACTAGCAGTTCGTGCGGCAACTCGTTCCTCACATGCGTTCGAAGGAGCGGCGCAGCTCCCAGTCGGTCACCGCGGCGTCGTACGCGTCCAGTTCGACGCGGGCCATGTTGCGGTAGTGCGCGACGACCTCGTCGCCGAAGGCGGCCTTGGCGATGGGACTGGTCTCCCAGAGCTCGGCGGCCTCGCGCAGGGTGGTGGGGACGTGGGCGTGGTCGGCGGTGTAGGCGTTCCCGTCGCAGGCGGCGGGCAGTTCGAGCCCCTGCTCGATGCCGTACAGACCGGCGGCGACCAGGCCCGCGACGGCGAGGTGGGGGTTGACGTCCCCGCCGGGGAGGCGGTTCTCGAAGCGCATCGAGCGGCCGTGGCCGACGACGCGCAGGGAACAGGTGCGGTTGTCGACGCCCCAGGCGACCGCGGTGGGGGCGAAGGAGCCGGGCTGGAAGCGCTTGTAGGAGTTGATGTTGGGGGCGTAGAGGAGGGAGAAGTCACGCAGGGCGGCGAGCTGGCCGGCCAGGAAGTGGCGCATGATCTCCGACATGCCGGCGGGTCCGTCGCCGGCCATGACGTTGCGCCCGTCGGCGTCCTGGAGGGAGAGGTGGATGTGGCAGGAGTTGCCCTCGCGCTCGTTGTACTTCGCCATGAAGGTGAGCGAGACGCCCTCCTGGGCGGCGATCTCCTTGGCGCCCGTCTTGTAGACGGCGTGCTGGTCGCAGGTGACGAGCGCCTCGTCGTACTTGAAGGCGATCTCGTGCTGGCCCGGGTTGCACTCGCCCTTGGCGGACTCGACGGTCAGGCCCGCACCGGCCATCTCGTTGCGGATTCGCCGCAGGAGGGGCTCGACGCGACCGGTGCCGAGGACCGAGTAGTCGACGTTGTACTGGTTGACCGGGGTCAGGCCGCGGTAGTTCGCGTCCCAGGCCTGCTCGTAGGTGTCCTTGAAGACGATGAACTCGAGCTCCGTGCCGACGTGGGCGGTGTAGCCGTGTTCGGCGAGCCGTTCCAGCTGGCGGCGGAGGATCTGGCGGGGCGCGGCGACGACGGGCGAGCCGTCGCTCCAGGCGAGGTCGGCGACGAGCATGGCCGTACCCTCGTTCCACGGCACGCGCCGCAGGGTGGAGAGGTCGGGGCGCATGGCGAAGTCGCCGTAGCCGCGGTCCCAGGAGGACATCGCGTAACCGTCGACCGTGTTCATGTCGGCGTCGACGGCCAGAAGATAGTTGCAGCCCTCGGTGCCGTGTTCGAGGACGTCGTCGAGGAAGAACGGTGCGGCGAACCGCTTGCCCTGGAGCCGTCCCTGCATGTCGGGAAAGGCGAGGACGACCGTGTCGATCTCACCGCTGGCGACGAGGGAGCGCAGCTCCTCGACGGAGAGCGGGGCTTTGCGGTCTGCCACGGGATGTACTCCTCCTTGGGTCAGCCGGAAGCCATAAGGTATTGCCGAAGACCATTGCTTGGGAAGGGGAAACGGGAACGTGTCCAGTACGAGTGAATCGCCCGCCCCGCAGGTTGACCGCCTCACGCCCGTGCTGCGGCCGGTCCGGGCGGGCAACGGCTTCGAGGAGGCGCTGGAGCAGATCCTCCAGGTGGTACGGCTCGGCCTCGTCCCCGGCGGCGGCCGGCTGCCCGCCGAGCGGGAGCTTGCCGACCGCATGGGGATCAGCCGGGTCACCCTGCGCGAGGTGCTGAAGGTCCTCCAGGAGCAGGGGCTCGTGGAGAGCCGGCGCGGGCGGTACGGCGGGACGTTCGTGCTGCACCGGCCGCAGACGGCCGACGAGGGCGAGCTGCGGCGCCGGATCGCCTCCGTCGACGTGGAGGACACCCTGCGGTTCCGGGAGGTCCTGGAGGTCGGCGCGGCCGGGCTGTGCGCGGCGCACGGCCTGGACGACGAGGGCGCGGACCGGCTCCGTACGGCGCTCGCGGCCACGCACGACGCCACGCTGGACGACTACCGGCGCCAGGACACACTGCTCCACCTCACGCTGGCCGAGCTCTCCGGCTCCCCGACGCTCACGGCGCAGTACGCCGCCGTGCGGGCGACGGTGAACGACCTCCTGGACTGCATCCCGCTGCTCGTACGGAACCTGGAGCACTCCCAGCACCAGCACACGGCCCTGGTGGAGGCGGTCCTGGACGGGGACGCGGACGGGGCCCGCGAGGTGATGCGCGAACACTGCGGGGGCACGGCGGCCCTGCTGCGCGGCTTCCTGACGTGAGGGCACGCACGCCGGCACATGAGGGCACGCACGCCGGCACGGCGAGCGAGCCTAAGGGCGCCCGCGGGCGCCCGGAGGTGAGCCGAGCCCGGAGAGAGAAGCCCGCGTAACCCGAAAGTAACGCACGGGGGTTGCGTTCCCGCCGGGGCGGCGCAAAGGTATGGCACCAATCCATTGGGCCCGACGCGGGAGCTGACGCTGCCATGACGCTCGAAGACACCACCGGGAACACGACAGCACCGGACGACTACCTCGAACGCCGGACGCTGCGCCGCGGCAGCGCCGGCTGGCTGCTGCTCACGGGCCTCGGCGTCGCCTACGTCGTCTCCGGCGACTTCTCCGGCTGGAACATCGGCCTCTCCAAGGGCGGCTTCGGCGGACTGGCGATCGCGACCGTCCTGATGGGCGCGATGTACGCCTGTCTCGTCTTCGCGCTCGCCGAGCTCTCCGCCATCCTGCCCACTGCGGGCGGCGGTTACGGCTTCGCGCGCCGGGCGCTCGGCACCTGGGGCGGCTTCCTCACCGGCACCGCGATCCTCATCGAGTACATCCTCGCCCCCGCCGCGATCTCCATCTTCATCGGCGACTACGTCGAATCGCTCGGCCTCTTCGGCCTGGAGTCCGGCTGGCCGGTCTATCTCGCCTGCTTCGTGATCTTCATCGGCATCCACCTCTGGGGCGTGGGCGAAGCGCTCCGGTTCAGCCTGATCGTGACGGCGATCGCGGTCGCGGCCCTGGTCATCTTCGCGCTGGGCGCGCTCAGCGACTTCCATGTCGACGGGCTGAACGACATCCCCGCCGACACCGGGGCCCTCGGTTCCAGCTCCTGGCTGCCGTACGGACTCCTCGGGATCTGGGCCGCGTTCCCCTTCGGCATGTGGTTCTTCCTCGGCGTCGAGGGCGTGCCGCTCGCCGCCGAGGAGGCCAAGGACCCGGTCCGCTCCATGCCCAGGGCGCTCGCGATCTCGATGGGCATCCTGGTGCTGCTCGCCGTGATGACGTTCGTCGCCTCGACCGGGGCGCGGGGCTCGGCCGCGATCCAGGAGGCGGGGAACCCGCTGGTCGTGGCGCTGCAGGGCGACGGGGACCCGACGGCGCTCAGCCGGTTCGTGAACTACGCGGGCCTCGCCGGACTCGTCGCCTCGTTCTTCTCGCTGATCTACGCGGGCTCGCGCCAGCTCTTCGCACTCTCCCGGGCGGGCTACCTCCCGCGCTTCCTCTCGCTGACCAGCCGCCGCAAGTCGCCCTACCTGGGGCTGCTCATCCCCGGCGCGATCGGCTTCGCGCTGGCGGCGGGGACGGGGAACGGCGCGCGGATGCTGAACATCGCGGTGTTCGGCGCGACCATCTCGTACGCCCTCATGGCGCTCTCGCACATCGTGCTGCGGCGCCGCGAGCCGCAGCTGCCGCGGCCGTACCGGACCCCCGGCGGCGTCGTGACCTCGTCCGTTGCGTTCGTCCTGGCCCTGTCGGCGCTGGTGGCCACGTTCCTCGTCGACAAGGACGCCGCGTTCATGGCGCTCGGGGTGTACGCGATCGCCCTCGCCTACTTCGCGTTCTACAGTCGGAAGCACCTGGTGGCCAAGGCGCCGGAGGAGGAGTTCGCGGCGCTCGCGGCGGCCGAGGCCGAGCTCGAACGCGACTGACCACCGTCGTTCCTTCAGGAGGAGAATCCGTGTCCAAGCCGCTCATCGGCGTGACGACCTATCTGGACCAGGCCCGTTGGGGCGTGTGGGAGATGCCCGCGGCGCTGCTGCCGGCGCGCTACCCGCGCCTGGTGCAGGCGAGCGGCGGCCTCGCGACGATGCTCCCGCCGGACGACCCGTCCGCCGCCGCGTCGGTGGTGGCGCGGATCGACGGTCTGGTGGTCGCGGGCGGGGCGGATGTCGAGCCGGTACGGTACGGGGCCGAGCCCGACCCCCGTACCGGCCCACCGGCCCGGGCCAGGGACGCGTGGGAGCTGGCCCTGATCGAGGCGGCGCTCGCCGCCGGCACGCCGGTGCTGGGCATCTGCCGGGGCATGCAGCTGCTGAACGTGGCGCTCGGCGGCACGCTCGTCCAGCACCTGGACGGCCATACGGAGGGGGTCGGCGTGATCGGCCGGCACACGGTGAAGCCGGTCCCGCTGACGCGGTACGCCTCCCTGGTCCCGGAGACGGCCTCGGTGCCGACCTACCACCACCAGGCGGTGGACCGCCTCGGCGAGGGCCTGTCCCCCTCGGCGTACGCGGAGGACGGCACGGTCGAGGCGATCGAGCTCCCGGACCCGACCTGGGCCCTGGGCGTCCAGTGGCACCCGGAGATGGGCGAGGACCTCCGCGTCATGCGGGGCCTGATCACGGCGGCGGGCTGAGACCCCCGGGCCCTCGCGACCCCGGGCCCTCGTCCTCACGCCGTCGGCGTCGGCGTCGCCCTCGTCAGGGACAGGAGGTCGCGGGCCGGGCCCGTGGGGCGGTGGCCCGTGGGCCAGACCGCGCGGAGGTCGCGGCGGAGCAGGACGCCCTCCACCGGGACCTCGACCAGACGGCGGGAAGCCAGCTCCTCCGCGATGGCCAGTTCGCTCAGCACGGCCGGTCCGGCGCCGCTGACCGCCGCCGCCTTCACGGCCGTGGTGGAGGCGAGTTCGAGCAGCGGCTGTGCGAGGCCGCCGTGCGCGGAGAGCGCGGAGTCGAGCACCTGGCGGGTCCCCGACCCCCGTTCGCGCAGGATCAGCGGGGTCGCGGCCAGCTCCCCCGGGTCGAGCGGCCTGCGGCGGCGGGCCCACACGTGGGAGGGCGCGGCGACCACGACGAGCCGGTCGCGGGCGACGACCGCCCCGTCCAGGCCCTCGGGCACGGCGAGCCCCTCCACGAACCCCAGGTCCGCCTCGTCCGCGAGCAGCCGCTCCGCGACCGCCGCCGAGTTCCCCGCCATCAGCGACACCGCCGTGTCCGGCCGGTCCCCGCGCAGCGCGATCAGCCAGCCGGGCAACAGGTACTCGGCGATCGTCATCGACGCGGCCACCCGCAGCCGCGAGTCCCGCCGACCCCGAAGCGCCTGCGCCCCCGCGTCGAAGGCCTCCGCCGCCTCGACGATCCGCCGCGCCCAGTCCGTGACCAGCGCCCCCGCGTCCGTCAGCCGTGACCCGCGCGGCGAACGGTCCACCAGGGCGACCCCGAGCTGCCGTTCCATCGAGCGGATCCGGCTGCTCGCCGCGGGCTGGGTGATGCCCACCTCGCGGGCGGCCCGCCCCAGACTGCCGTGGCGGGCGACGGCCAGGAGCAGTTCGAGCGCGCCGAGGTCGGGGACCCGGTGGGCCAGGGGTGCGGGCCGGCTCGTCTCACTGCTCATAAAGGCAGCTTATGACGTCATAGCGCCAAGATCCCTGGTCGGGCCCGCACCGCCGCGCGAATCTGGGGCCATGGCAACACTCGCACCTTCGCTTCCGGCCCCCCTCGCCACCACCCCCGGCGTACGGGCGGCCACGGTCCGTCACCTCGGCCCCAACTGGTACGCCTCGGTGATGGGCACCGCCATCGTCGCCAACGCGG
Source organism: Streptomyces sp. NPDC013317 (assembly GCF_055563155.1). Classification (NCBI taxonomy): domain Bacteria; kingdom Bacillati; phylum Actinomycetota; class Actinomycetes; order Kitasatosporales; family Streptomycetaceae; genus Streptomyces; species Streptomyces sp. NPDC013317. The sequence goes on along the minus strand of NZ_JBVHDX010000018.1, from coordinate 83,300 downwards.
GAGCGACGCTCCCCGTGCACGTCCCCGGTCTGCGGACCGCCTGCACGGCCGTGTGGGTCCTGTCCGCCGCGATGCTGCTCACCCTGCTCACGGCCCGTGCCGCGCACTGGATCCACCACCGCGACCGGGCCAGGGAGCACCTGATGGACCCGGCCGTGGCCCCGTTCTACGGCTGTCTGGCGATGGCGCTGCTCGCGGTCGGCGCCGGTGGGCCGATCGTCGGCCGGGACTGGATCGGCCTCCCCGCGGCGGTCGCCCTCGACACGGTCCTGTTCACCGCCGGCACGGCGGTCGGCCTGGCCACCGCCGTGGCGATCCCGTACCTGATGGTGGTGCACCACAGGACCGAGGGCGCCTCCCCCGTGTGGCTGCTGCCCGTCGTCGCGCCCATGGTCTCCGCGGCGGTCGGCCCGCTGCTCCTGCCGCACCTGCCCGCAGGGCAGCCCCAGCAGACGTTCCTGATCGCCTGCTACGCCATGTTCGGCATCAGCCTGCTGGCGACGCTCGTCATGCTGCCGCTGCTCTTCGGCCGCCTGGTCACCGGCGGCCCGCCGCCCCTCGCGCTCACCCCGACGCTCTTCCTGGTCCTCGGACCGCTGGGCCAGTCGACCACCGCCGCTGACAACTTCGCCGACGTCGCGCCGGGCGTGCTGCCCGCTCCGTACGCGCACGGCTTCGCCGCCTTCGCCGTCCTCTACGGGGTCCCCGTCATGGGCTTCGCCCTGCTGTGGCTGGCGCTGGCCGGCGCGATGGTGCTGCGGGCCCGCCGCCGGGGCATGGGGTTCGCGATGACCTGGTGGGCCTTCACCTTCCCGGTCGGCACCTGCGTGACGGGCGCGGAGGGGCTCGCCCGGCACACGGGCCTCGCCGTCTACGGCTGGCTCGCGATCGCGCTGTACGTCTTCCTCGTCGCGGCCTGGCTGGTGGCCGGATTCCACACCCTGCGCGGGCTGTTCAGCGGTGCGCTGCTCGCAGCTCCCGGGCGAGGACCCGTGGCGCCTCGGCCAGTGACGGCCCGTACCAGGTGAGATGACGTCCGCTGACGAGTGCGGCGGCGGTCTCGGGGAACGCCTCGGGGCCGTCGTCGCGTGTGAAGCGGTACGGCTCGTCCGGCAGGACCACCAGCTCGGCGCCCGCCGACCGGATCTCGTCGAGCGGGACGCGCGGGTAGCGCTCGGAATGGGCCGCGTACACCTGCCGTACGCCGAGACGGGCGAGCAGGTCGCCGGCGAAGGTGTCCCGGCCGAGGACCATCCAGGGCCGGCGCCAGATCGGCACGACGGCTGTCAGCGGCGGGCCGGACACCTCGACGGCCGCCCACGCCTCCTCCGCCTCGTCCAGCCAGCGCGGCCGGCCGGGGACGCCACAGGCCCGCAGCACGCGGTCCAGCTCGGCGAACGCCTGGTCCAGCGTACGGACCTCGGTGACCAGGACCTCGATCCCGGCGGCGCGCAGGGCGGCCAGGTCGGGGGCGCGGTTCTCCTCCTCGTTGGCGATCACCAGGTCGGGGCGGAGCGCGGCGACGGCCGCGACGTCGGGGTTCTTGGTGCCACCGATCCGTACGACGTCGAGGTCCGGCGGGTGGCTGCACCAGTCGGTGGCGCCGACGAGCAGGCCGGGCGCGGTGACGGCGACGGCTTCGGTCAGCGAGGGGACGAGGGAGACGACACGGGCCGCCGGGCTCATGTGTCCTCGGCCTCGATGTGCTCGGCGACGGCGACGACGACGAGGCGGGTGCCGGGCTCGGTGGCGCGCCAGCGGTGCCGTACGCCTCCGGAGAGGTAGAGCGTGTCGCCGCGCTCGAGCCGGTACGCCCGGCCTTCGGCCTCGACCTCGGCGGAGCCGTCGGCGACGAACAGCAACTCGTCGTTGCGGTGCTGGAATTCACGGCCCGCGTCCCGCTCGCCGGTGAACTCCAGCGCGTGCAGCTGGTGCCGGCCGCGGACCAGGGACCGTACGCCGGGGGGCATGGCGTGGGGGTGCTCGTCGGCCCGGACGACGTCGACGGTGCGGGCCGCCTCGGCGGCGGCGAGGAGGTCGGCGGCCGTGGTCTCCAGGGCGACGGCGACGAGGGCGAGGGAGCGGTCGCTGGGGCGAGCCCGCTCGTTCTCGATCTGGCTGAGGAAGGGCACGGACAGTCCGCTGCGCTTGGCCACGACGGCCAGGGTCAGCTGGAGGGCCCTGCGGCGCTTCTTGACGGCCGCGCCCACGCGTGGTGAGTCCTTCTCGTCCACGTCCGCTCCCTCCCGTGCCTCGGTGCCGCGTACTGGTCGGTTACCTGAACCTTACGCAGCTTTGGCGCGGGGTTTCGCGTCGTGGCGAAAAGGGGTGGCCGCCGAACACGTTCGGCGACCACCCCTGTGCGTTCGGGAGCCGGAATTCCCGCTACGGCCCCTCCGGCTCTACTGCGGAGCCAGCTTCTCGGCGAGGCCGGGGTTCTTGTCCAGCCAGCCGCGGACGGCCTCCTGCTCCTTGCCCTTGCCGGTCTCCTGGATGGCGGCTTCGAGATCCGTGAGCTGCTTCTCGGTCATCTTGAAGTTCTTCAGCCAGGCACCGACCTCGGGGTTGTCGGCGGTGAAACCCTTACGGGCGAGGGTGTGGACGCCGTCGCCCTTGCCCCAGGTCCCCTGCGGGTCCTTGAGCTTCTTCAGGTCGTACGACGAGTAGGCCCAGTGCGGCGACCAGAGCGTCACGACGACCGGTTCCTTCTTGTCGTACGCGCGCTTCAGCTCGGCGAGCATGCCGGGCGTGGAACCGTCGACGACCTTGTACTCGCCCTTGAGGCCGTAGGCGTCGAGGACCTTGTCCTTGAGGATGCCCATCATTCCGGCGCTCGGCTCGATGCCGACGATCCGGCCCTTGAACTGGCCGCTCCTGCCCTTGAGGTCGTCGAGCGAGTCGATGCCCTTCATGTAGGACGGCACGGACAGCTCCAGCGAGGTCGGGCCGTACCAGGAGCCGAGGTCCTCCAGCTTGTTCTGGTACTTCTCCCAGTACTGGGCGTGCGTGACCGGGAGCCAGGAGTCGGTCTCGAAGTCGATCTGACCGCCCGCCATGCCGGTGTAGAGCGCGCCGGCCTCCAGCTGCTTGGCGTCGACCTCGTAGCCGCGCCGTTCGAGCAGTTCCTTCCAGAGGAAGGTGGAGGCGATGCCCTCGTCCCACGGGATGTAGCCCATGGTGATCTTCTTGCCGTGGCCGATGTCCTTGCCGCCGGCCGTGGTCGACGCGGCGCCGCCGCCGAGGAAGCCCATGCCGCCCGCGACGAGCGCGAGGACGACCACGCCCACGAGCGCGGTGACGGGCTGCGGGCGGTGGCCCCAGAGCTTCGCGCCGGCGCGCGCGGCGCTCACGGCCCGCGCCTTGGCGAGCGCCCGGCGGCCGAGCGGCGAGACCTGGCGGCCCAGCGCGCCGGTCATCCGGTCGAGGTACATGGCGAGGATGACGATGGAGATGCCGGCCTCGAAGCCGAGGCCGATGTCGACGTTGCCGATGGCGCGGTAGACCGCGCCGCCGAGCCCGCCGCCGCCGACCATGCCGGCGATGACGACCATGGACAGGCCGAGCATGATGACCTGGTTGATGCCGGCCATGATCGTGGGCAGGGCGAGCGGCAGCTGCACGCGGAGCAGCGTGTTGCGCGGGGTCGTGCCGAACGCCTCGGCCGCCTCGACGAGTTCGCCGTCGACCTGGCGGATGCCGAGTTCGGTCATCCGGACGCCGGGCGGCAGGGCGAAGACGATGGTGGCGATGATGCCGGGGACCACGCCGACGCCGAAGAAGATGATGCCGGGGATCAGGTAGACCATGGCGGGCATGGTCTGCATGAAGTCCAGGACCGGGCGCAGGACGGCGCTGACGGTCGTGGAGCGGGCCGCCCAGATGCCGAGCGGTACGGCGATCACGAGGGTCACGAGGGTGGCGACGAGCACCAGCGAGAGGGTCGACATGGCGTCGTCCCACAGCTCGACGGAGTCGACGAGCGCGAAGCCCGCGAAGGCGAGCGCACCGGCGGTGAGCCCGCGCAGCCACCAGGCGACGACGGCGAGCATGCCGGCGAACAGCAGGGGCTCGGGCGCGGAGAGGACCGCGTCGATTCCGTCGTAGAGACCGGTGACGACGGTGGTGATGGCGTCGAAGAGCCAGGAGAGCTGGACCTGGAGCCAGTCGACGGAGCTGTCGACCCACTGGCCGAGAGGGAGCCTAGGCATGGGTGGCCACCTCCTTCTCGCCGGTGATGCAGGCAACGGGCGGGCGCTGCTCGTCCCCGATGAAGCCGATCAGACGGGACTGCGGTACGACACCGAGGACGGTGCCGTCGGCGTCCTTGACGGCCACCGCGTGCGGGACGCGGGCGCTGACGGCGCACAGCTCGGCGACGGGGGTGTCCGGGCCGACGGTCTCGCAGTCGCAGCCGTCGGGCCGCGGGTGCTCGGGCTCGGTCATCACGGCGGCGGCCGTGAGGACGCGCGAGCGGTCGACGTCCTGGATGAAGGAGGCGACGTAGTCGTTGGCGGGACGGATCAGGATGTCCTCGGCGCTGCCGAGCTGGACGATCCGGCCGTCGCGCATCACCGCGATGCGGTCGCCGAGGCGCATGGCCTCGTTGAGGTCGTGGGTGATGAAGACGATGGTCTTCTTCAGCCGCTTCTGCAGTTCGAGGAGCTGGTCCTGCATGTCGCGGCGGATCAGCGGGTCGAGGGCGCTGAACGACTCGTCCATGAGGAGCAGGTCGGCGTCTGTGGCGAGCGCGCGGGCGAGGCCCACGCGCTGCTGCATGCCGCCGGAGAGCTCGTCGGGCCAGGACTTCTCCCAGCCGGCGAGTCCGCACATCTCCAGGGCCTCGGCGGCCCGGGTCTCGCGCTCGGCGCGCGGGACGCCCTGGACCTCCAGGCCGTAGGCGGCGTTCTCGAGGACGCTGCGGTGCGGGAAGAGGGCGAAGTGCTGGAAGACCATGCTGATCTTCGTGGACCGCACGGTGCGCAGATCGCGGGGGCTGAGCGCGGTGAGGTCCTTGCCGTCGAACAGCACGCGGCCCGCGGTGGGCTCCAGCAGGCCGTTGAGCATGCGCAGGAGAGTGGACTTGCCGGATCCGGACAGACCCATCACCACGAAGATCTGACCGGGGTCGACGGCGAAGGACGCGTCGATCACCGCCGCGGTCGTGCCGTCGGCGCGGAGCTCGTCGCGGTCCGCGCCGTCGGCGAGCTTCCTCACGGCTTCGTCGGGTCGTCTGCCGAACACCTTGTACAGGTGATCGGCCTGGAGCCTGGACACATACACCTCGCGCATCGAAACGAAAACGGCCCGTCCCCTCGGACGTCGTCCTCGGGGACCCACTGCCCCCGCACCCGGGCCGTGGAGCGGGGCGGTATCGGCCCGCGACTCCCGTGACGTCCGGCGATGCGCGTGCGAACCGCCGGACCGGGTCCGCTCCGGGCCCGCGCCTGCCCGGGGCCCCACAGCGCAAACGCGAAGGTGACGGGAGTCACTGGGGACGGGTCCGGGGGAGGCCGCTGGTCGCGTGGGGCCGCTGTCGGTGGGGTGCGGCATGGCCGTCGGTGGGGTGCGGCATGATCGGGGTGTGACCCGACGCCTGATGCTCCTCGACACCGCCTCTCTGTACTTCCGCGCGTACTTCGGTGTGCCGGACTCGGTCCGGGCTCCGGACGGCACGCCCGTCAACGCCGTGCGCGGCCTCCTCGACTTCATCACCCGGCTCGTCCAGGACCACCACCCCGACGACCTGGTCGCCTGCATGGACGCCGACTGGCGCCCGCAGTGGAGGGTGGACCTGATCCCCTCGTACAAGGCGCACCGGGTCGCCGTGGTGACGGAGACCGGGCCGGACGAGGAGGAGGTCCCGGACACCCTGGCCCCGCAGGTGCCGGTGATCGAGGCCGTCCTCGACGCCCTCGGCATCGCCCGCGTCGGGGTCGCGGGGTACGAGGCGGACGACGTCATCGGGACGCTGGCCGGGCAGGCGAAGGGGCCGGTGGACATCGTCACGGGCGACCGGGACCTGTTCCAGCTGGTGGACGACGAGCGGGGCGTGCGCGTGCTGTACCCGCGCAAGGGCGTCGGCGACTGCGATCTGGTCGACGGCGAGATGATCCGTACGAAGTACGGGGTCCGGGCTGACCAGTACGCCGACTTCGCGGCGCTGCGCGGCGACGCGAGCGACGGGCTGCCCGGGGTGAAGGGCATCGGCGAGAAGACGGCCGCGCAGCTGATCACGGAGTACGGCGATCTGGCGGGCGTGCGCACGGCGGCCGCGGACCGTACGTCGAAACTGACCCCGGCCAAGCGGCGCGGGATCCTGGAGGCGGCGGCCTATCTGGACGTGGCCCCGACGGTGGTCCGGGTGGCCGGGGACGTTCCGCTGCCGGAGTTCGACCCGGTCCTCCCGCCGTCGCCGCGCGACCCCGAGGCGGTGGCGGAGCTGGTGACGCGGTGGGGCCTGGGCGGGGCGGTCTCGCGGCTGCTTCCCGTACTGGCGCGCTAGCCGCGGTGGGCCGACGACGACCCGGGATGCTAGCTTAGGTATACCTAAGTTCGCCGAGTCAGGGAGACCGTCGTGGCAGAGCAGCCCGCGCGCAAGGCACCGCAGGCCCACGAGGCGCGGGTGGTGCGCACGGAGCGGATCACTCCGCACATGGTGCGGGTCGTGCTGGGCGGAGAGGGCCTGGAGGCCTTCTCCGTGGGCGAGTACACCGACCACTACGTGAAGCTGCTCTTCGCGGCGGAGGGCGTGAGCTACCCCGAGCCGTTCGACATGGAGCGGATCCGCGCGGAGTTCCCGCGCGAGCAGTGGCCCACCACCCGGACGTACACGGTACGGAGCTGGGATCCCGTCCACCGCGAGCTGACCGTCGACTTCGTGGTCCACGGCGACGAGGGGCTGGCCGGACCGTGGGCCGCGCGGGCCGTCCCGGGCGAGACGATCCGCTTCCTCGGCCCGGGCGGCGGCTACGCGCCGGACATGGAGGCGGACTGGCACCTCCTGGTCGGCGACGAGAGTGCGCTGCCGGCGATCGCTGTGGCCCTGGAGCGGCTGCCGGAGGGCTCTACGGTCCACGCGTTCCTGGAGGTCGCGGACGCGTCGGAGGAGCAGAAGTTCGCGACGGCGGGCGGCGTCGAGGTGACCTGGCTGCACCGGGGCGACCGCCCGGCGGGCGAGGCCCTGCTGGAGGCGGTCCGCGCGCTGGAGTTCCCGGCGGGCGACGTCCACGCCTTCGTCCACGGCGAGGCGGGCTTCGTGAAGGAGCTCCGCCGCCATCTGCGCCTGGACCGCCAGGTCGCGCGTGAGCGCCTGTCCATCTCGGGCTACTGGCGCCTGGGCAAGACGGACGAGGCCTGGCGCGCGATCAAGCGCGAGTGGAACGACCAGGTGGAACGCGAGCAGGAGAACTGACCGCGAGCCGGCCGGGCGGACGTCCGCCTGGCCGGCCCGCCGGGGCGAGGTGCCAGGCGCCGAAGCGCCCGGCACCCTCACGGTGCGCGGTCACCCACCCGTGCCGAAGACCTTTCCCGACGCGTCCACGTGCGCCAGCCTCCGCAGCGCCGCGAACATCGCGTCCCCCAGCACCGTCCCCACCACGACGCTCTCCACGAGCTCCTCCCGCTCCACGTTGCCCGCGACGTACTCGAGGTCCGCGCGGGCCACCTGCTCCGCGGCCTCCGCGTACGCGTCGAGCACCTGGGCGAAGCCTCCGTGGCCGACCTCCGTCAGCGCCGCCAGGGCGACGGCGAGCGCCTCCGCCGCCGGGCTCTCCGGGGACGTGCTCCAGCCGCGCCGGGCGATCAGGTCGGCGACGGCCTTCCGGGCCAGGACGACGCCTTCGCCCGGCTCCTCCGTGTAGCGCGGCACGACGCGGTCGGCCGCCGCGCCCAGCATCTTGTGCACGGGCCGTTCCCGGTCCTCGATCGCCGCGAGCACCTCACGGATCCCGGCGATCGACAGTCCGCCGACATCCAGAAGCGCTCGGATCAGGCGAAGGCGCCGCTCGTGCGTCTCGTCGTACGAGGCCTGGTTGGGGCTCGTCAGCTCCCCGGCCGGCAGCAGCCCTTCCCGTAGGTAGTACTTGATCGTCGGTACCGACACCCCGGTGCGGCGACTCAATTCTCCGATGCGCACTCTGCGTTCACCTTTCCCGTCTCGCTCCGGACTTGCCGAGCGACCCCTCCATCCTAGATAGTGTCGCTATCAGATAGCAGTGAGTTACGCTATCCGTATCGCAACGGGGGTACCCATGTCCTCATCCTTTCCGCGTGTGCGCGAGCTCCACCGGCCTCTGGTCTGGTTCTCCGCGTCGATGGCGTTACTCGCCCTGGTCGCCTTCGGCGGCGTGCTCTTCGACGACCGGGTCCTGGTCGGCGTGCCGATCTGGACGAAGCCGTTCAAGTTCGCGGTGTCGTTCGTCGCCTACTGCACGACACTCGCCTGGATGCTCACCCTGCTCCCCCGGGGCCGCCGGGTCGGCTGGTGGGCGGGCACGGCGGTGGCCGTGACGAGTCTCGTCGAGATGGTGCTGATCACGACGCAGGTGATCCGCGGGCGGCAGAGCCACTTCAACCACGAGACGTCCTTCGACTCCGCCGTCTTCCAGGTCATGGGCGCCACCGTCGCCCTCCTGTGGCTCGCCGCGCTGGTCATCGCGATCCTGCTGCTGCGCGCCCGGATCCTGGACCGCGCCACCGCCTGGGCGGTACGGCTCGCCTCCCTGATCGCCCTGACGGGAGCCGCGATCGGGTTCGTCATGACGCGGCCCACGCCCGAACAGCTCGCGGTCGGGGACGACGCGGGCATCGTGGGCGCGCACAGCGTCGGCGTGCCGGACGGCGGCCCCTCCATGGCCCTGACCGGCTGGTCCACCACGGGCGGTGATCTGCGCATCGCCCACTTCTTCGGGATGCACGCCCTTCAGGCGATCCCGCTCGTGCTGCTCCTGCTCGTCACGCTCGCCCCGCGGTTCGCGCGGCTGCGCGACGAACGGGTACGTCTGCGGCTGACGTTCGTGGCCTCGGGGACGTACGCGGCACTCTTCGCCCTCGTCACCTGGCAGGCGTTGCGCGGTCAGGCGCTGCTCGACCCGGACGGCGCCACCCTCGCGGCGGCCGGCGCGATCGCCCTCCTCGGCGCGGGAGCCACGTGGGCCGCCCTGCGCACCACCGACCACACCGTGAACGCCCCGACCGCCAAGGAGTTCGCCTCATGACCGGCTTCCTCTTCGAGCTCAGCTTCTACCTCGCCGCCCCCGTCTGGCTGCTCATGATCTTCGCCCCACGCTGGCACTGGACCGAGCGGATCGCGGCCTCGCCGCTGACCGTCGTACCGATCCTCGCGGTGTATCTCGCCCTGGCGCTCCCGGTCCTCCCCGAGCTGTGGGCGGCGGTCAGCAGCCCGGACCTCGACCGCTTCCGGGAACTCACCGCCCTGGCGAACGGGGCCGCGGCGGTCTGGGCCCAGGTGATCGCCTGGGATCTGCTGGTCGGCCAGTGGATGTACCGAGAGGCCCGCCTGCGCGGCATCTCGCCTCTCCTGATGGGCCCTCTGCTGGTCCTGACGATCCTGCTCTCCCCCTTCGGAGTGCTCGTGTTCCTGGCCCTGCGAGCAACCAGGAGGAAGCCCACTCCGCCGGTGCCGGCCCCCCACCCCGCCTGACCCCGCGGGTCCGTGCCTCACGTGCCCGGCAGGAGGCGTCTCTCGCCCGCCGGGAGTCTGCTCCACCAGTGGGTGTAGCGGCTGTAGACCCGTGGTTCGCGCGGGGCGAGGAACGCCGTCAAGGAGCGGGCCTCGGCGGCGAGGGCCTCCCACGCGTCGTCCGGGAGGGCGTGGAACGCGGTCGCCTCGATGCCCCCCTCCGCCGGGCGCCACACCCCGGCGACATGGCCGTCGACCAGCAGGGTCGGCAGCACGTCTCCGTTCCTGCGGATGACCACCGGCCGGTAGTCGGGTGGGATGATCCGGCTGCGGTCGGCGTAGGCCAGCAGCGTGCTGTCCCACATGGCCATCAGTCGTGCCGGGGCGGGCGTGTCCTCGTCCGGGCAGAGCGCGTCCGGCACGTCGAACAGTTCTTCGCCGTCCGGTCCCTCCTTCCGTACCAGCTCGGCGCCCAGCACCGCCAGTGCCCTTCTGACCCTGGCCCGTTGGACCATGGCGAACTGCGCCATGTCCGCCGGGGACGCGGGCCCGAACCCTTCGAGATAGCGCAGGAGCAGCGTCCCCAGCGCGGCGTCCGACTCCTCCGGCGTCGGAGGGGTCGGCGGGTCCGGGGGTGCGACGTACGAGGGGCGCTCCCCGAACGACCACGGTGGCGTGGTGGGTGCGTGCAGCAGCGGTGTGTACTGCCGCAGCCCCCACCAGGCCCCGGACTTCGGCGCGGTCCCCACCCGCTGCTCCAGCCAGGCCTCGTACTCCGCGTTCGTCCGGGGCCGGTCCGCGAAGGCCAGCAGCTCGGGGACGAGCATGTCGGCGTCGGCCGGGGTCAGACCTGACACCGTGAAGCGGTCACCGAGCCTCGCGGCCCTCAGCACGGGGTGCAGGGCCGTACGGAAGGCCCGGTAGTCGTCGGTGTGGACGGCGTGCAGGGTGATCCGCATGAGGGTCGTCTTGACCACCGACCCGCGGGTGAAGGCGTCGTCGAGTCCGGAGGGGTCGAACCCGGCGATCCTGTTCCACAGGGCCAGGTACGGCGAGGCCGGCTGCTGGGCCTGCAGCGCGACCACCCGCCGTACCGCGTCGGCGGCACCGATGTCCTCTCGACGGAGCAGCAACTGCCGGGCGAGAGTGGACCGGTTGAGCCCCCTGGCACTGATCTTCATACGGAGATCATCCCGCACCTCACGGGCGGCGCGTGCGGACCGTGGCGAGGACCTCGCGGTCGGGCTGGAGGGTCAGGCTCGGCACGGGGCGGATCTCGCCGGGGTCGAGGTCGAGCCGGAACCGACGGGCGAGGACGGCGAGGATCAGGACGGCCTCGACCATCGCGAACCGCGTCCCGAGGCAGGCCCGGGGTCCACCTCCGAACGGGAACCAGGCGTACTCCGGTATGTCCTCGCCGGCCTCGCCCTCCGCCGTCCCCCAGCGCTCCGGGCGGAACTCCTCCGGATCACGGAACCAGCGCCCGTCCCGGTGCGTGGCCCACTGGCTGCTCCATACCCGCGTCCCGGGCGGTATCGGCATCCCCCCGAGCTTCGCGCCTTCCCTGGCCACACCGGTCAGGAGCCAGATCGTCGGGTAGAGCCGGAGCGTCTCCTTCACGACAGCCTGCGCGTACGTCAGTCGCGCGTAGTCGTCGAAGCCCGGCTCCCGGTCACCGAGGACCCGGTCCAGCTCCTCGCCCAGCGCGTCCCGCACGCGGGGGTTGCGGGAGAGCAGGTGCCAGGCCCAGACGAGGGTGGAGCTGGTGGTCTCGTGTCCGCCGATGTAGAGCGTGACGGTCTCGTCGCGGATCTCCTGGTCGGAGAGGTGCGCGCCGGTCTCGTCCTGGGCGGCCAGGAGCCGGCTGAGCAGGTCGGGCCGCTCTCCCTCGCCGTCACGGTGGCGGGCGACGACCCGGCCGACCTCGGCGTCGATGACCGCGGTCGCTCGCTTGATGCGCGCCCGTCCGGGCGTGGGCACCCAGTCGGGCAACAGGGCTCCGATGCCGCTGAATTCGGCACCGATCTCCTTCTGGGCGACATCCATGGCACGACCGATGGACTCCGCGTCGGCGGCGGTGTCCACGCCGAAGATGGTCCGGACGGCGATCAGCTGGGTGAGGGCGGCCATCTCCTTCTTGATGTCGATGTGCTGTCCGTCGCTCCACCGGTCGGCCAGGTCGACGGCGCATTCGGCCATCGTGGCGGCGTAGGAGCGGACCTGCTTGGGCCGGACGGAGGGCTGGACGAGGGAGCGCTTGCGGCGCCAGTCGGCACCCTTGGCGACCACGACTCCGTTCCCCAGCAGCGTGCGGAAGGCTATGCCGAGGTCGGGCTGGTCGAAGGTGCTCTCGACCTGGGTGAGGAGCTCTCCGATCGTGTCGGGGTGCGCGATGAAGAGCGCCGGCCCTCGGCCGAAGCGCCAGCTGACGACGTCACCGCGCTCGCGCAGCCGCTCGAAGAAGGCGAGCGGGTCCTTGCCGAACTCCGGAAGGTTTCCGAGCAGCGGTACACCTCGTGGCCCCGGCACGATCGTGTGTCCCCCGGCCGTCTCCTCGACGGCGGCCGAACCGGCTTGCGTGGTCACGTGCGTCCCCTCCCAGCGGTGTTGCCCGGTGTGTGACTCCATGGAATCGGAGAGGCCTGACACTCCGCCACCCCTGTGGAAAACCCCCTGTGGACAACACTCCCAGAACCGGCGCACCAAGGGGCCCGTGGCATCAACCACGGGCCCCCGCAGACGAGTTCGGAAGCGAGGCGTCAGCCCACCGAGCTGTACGCGACGACTCCCCTCAGCAGCGATTCCACCGCCTTGCGCGCGTTCTTGGACACGGTGCTGTTCTCCTTCGGCGCCGCGGCCGCGATCTGCCCCAGGACGTCGATGACCTGCTTGCACCAGCGCACGAAGTCACCGGCGGGCATCTCCGCCTCCCGCAGGACCTCGTCGAGCCCCTTGTCGGACGCCCACTGATACGCGGCCCAGGCGAAGCCGAGGTCGGGCTCGCGCTGCCCCACCCCTTCCGCCTGGTTGATCTTGAACTCTTCCTCCAGGGCGTCGAGACGGCCCCAGATCCGTACCATCTCGCCGAGCGCGGCCTTGGCCTTCCCGGCGGGGACCTTCGGCGCCACGGCGTCGTCGGACTGACGCGCCTCGTACACCAACGCCGAGACGCACGCGGCCAGTTCGGGCGGGGTCAGCCCCTCCCACACTCCGTCGCGCAGGCACTCGCTCGCCAGCAGGTCGAGCTCGCCGTAGAGCCGGGCGAGCCGCTTGCCGTTGCCGGTGACCTCGTCGCCGCGCAGGTAGTCGAGCTCGGTGAGGAGCGCGACGATCCGGTCGAAGGTGCGGGCGATCGTGTTCGTCCGGCCTTCGATGCGCCGTTCCAGCTGACGGGTGTCCCGCTGCAGCCGGTGATAGCGCTCGGCCCAACGGGCGTGGTCCTCCCGCTCGTCGCAGCCGTGGCAGGGGTGCGCGCGCAGTTCGGTGCGGAGCCGGCTGATCTCGCGGTCGTCGGCAGCGGCGGCACGCTGCCTGTGGTGCCGCTCGGGGTTCAGGTGGCCCGCCTTGGTACGCAGGGCGGAGGCGAGATCACGGCGGGACTGCGGGGAGCGCGGGTTGAAGGACTTGGGGATCCTCATGCGCTCCATGGCCTCGACCGGCACCGGGAAGTCGATCGACGCGAGCCGCTTGACCTGCCGTTCGGCCGTGAGCACGAGCGGGCGGGGCCCGTCGTGCGACTCGAAGCCGCGGTGGCCGTTGGTCCGCCCCGCCGGGATCCCCGGGTCGAGGACGAGGGCGAGTCCGGCGAACTTGCCCGTGGGCACGTGGATGACGTCGCCCGGCTTCAGCTTCTCCAGGGAGGCCGCTGCCGCCGCACGCCGCTGCGCGACGCCCTGCTTGGCCAGTTCGGTCTCGCGGTCCTTGAGGTCGCGGCGCAGGCGCGCGTACTCCTCGAAGTCGCCGAGGTGGCAGGTCATGCCCTCCCGGTAGCCCTCCAGGCCCTCTTCGTTCTTCTGGACCTGGCGGGAGATGCCGACGACCGACCGGTCCGCCTGGAACTGTGCGAACGAGGTCTCCAGGAGCTCGCGCGAGCGGTGGGCGCCGAACTGGTCGACCAGGTTGACGGCCATGTTGTACGACGGCTTGAAGCTGGAGCGCAGTGGGTACGTACGCGTCCCGGCGAGTCCGGCGAGGTGGCCCGGGTCGAGACCGCGCTGCCAGAGGACGACGGCGTGACCCTCGACGTCGATGCCGCGCCGTCCGGCGCGTCCGGTGAGCTGGGTGTACTCGCCGGGGGTGATGTCGGCGTGCTGCTCGCCGTTCCACTTGACGAGCTTCTCCAGGACCACGGACCGGGCGGGCATGTTGATGCCCAGCGCGAGGGTCTCGGTCGCGAAGACCGCCTTGACGAGACCGCGGACGAACAGCTCCTCCACGACCTCCTTGAACGTGGGCAGCATGCCGGCGTGGTGGGCGGCGATGCCGCGCTCCAGGCCTTCCAGCCACTCGTAGTACCCGAGGACGTGGAGGTCCTCGGACGGGATGGCGGCCGTGCGCTCCTCGACGATCTCGCGGACCCGCTGCCGCGCCTCGTCGTTGTTGAGGCGCAGACCCGCGTAGAGGCACTGCTGGACGGCTGCCTCGCAGCCGGCCCGGCTGAAGATGAAGGTGATCGCGGGCAACAGCCCCTCGGCGTCGAGGCGGTCGATGACCTCGGGCCGTCCGGGCGTCCAGATGCGGGAGCGCTGACGGCGCTCGCGCTCGCGGTCGGCCTCGCGGACCATCTTGCCGCGGCGCCGCTCACGCGGGTTGTACGTACGGGAGTTCTCGGTGCGGGCCAGGCGCAGCAGGTCGGGGTTGACCTCGCGGCGTGCCGCGCCGCGGCCGCCGTGGTCGGTCTCCTCCTCGAAGAGGTCGTACATCCGGCGGCCGGCCAGGACGTGCTGCCAGAGCGGCACGGGGCGGCTCTCGGAGACGATGACCTCGGTGTCGCCCCGGACGGTGTCGAGCCAGTCGCCGAACTCCTCGGCGTTCGAGACGGTCGCGGAGAGCGACACCAGCGTCACCGACTCGGGGAGGTGGATGATCACTTCCTCCCAGACGGCGCCGCGGAAGCGGTCCGAGAGGTAGTGCACCTCGTCCATCACCACGTAGCCGAGGCCGCTGAGCGCCTGGGACCCCGCATACAGCATGTTGCGGAGGACCTCGGTGGTCATGACGATGATCGGGGCGTCCCCGTTGACACTGTTGTCGCCGGTGAGGAGGCCGACCTTGCCCGGGCCGTACCGCTTCACGAGGTCGGCGTACTTCTGGTTCGACAGCGCCTTGATCGGTGTCGTGTAGAAGCACTTGCGCCCTTGGAGCAGGGCGAGGTGGACGGCGAACTCGCCGACGATGGTCTTGCCGGAGCCCGTGGGCGCGGCGACGAGCACGCCTTTGCCCGCTTCGAGGGCCTGGCAGGCCTCGATCTGGAAGGGGTCCAGACCGAACTCGTACATCTCGCGGAAGGGGGCCAGCGCCGTGGCCTGCTCGGCGTTGCGGGCCCGGGCAGCTGCGTACGCTTCGGCTGGTGTGAGGTCCTCTGTCATCTTGTTGTCGAGCCTACCCGCCACCTCTGACAGTGACGCGATCTTTAATGAGGGTCCGCGGACCCGGCCGGAGGCGCCAGGACCCGCAGTGCCCCGGGCACGCACTCGGCGGTCAGCGGAAGCGGTCCGAGCGGCTCGCCGTCGGCGTAGCCGGTGACCCCAGGCGCGTCGAGGGTGAGGGAGCGGACGCGGTGGACGGTGACCACCGGGTGGTCGAGGTGGGTGCCCCGGTAGACCCGGGGGAATACCTTGATCAGCGTCGTACGGCTGCAGTCGCCGACGACGGTGACGTCGAAGAGGCCGTCGTCCATGCTCGCCCCGGCGCAGATCCGCATGCCGCCCCCGTACGAGGTGCCGTTGCCGACGGCCACGAGCGTGGCCTCGACCCGCCGCTCGGCGCCGTCGCCGAAGGTGAGGCGGTACGGGACGGGCCGGAAGGCGGCGAGCTCGGCGATCATCGCGAGGTCGTACCTGAAGCGACCGACGGGCAGCCGCATACGGTTGCCCCGGTCGTTCACCCGGGAGTCGAAGCCGGACGCGAGGACGGTGCCGAACCACCGGTCGCCGACCCTGCCGAGGTCGATGTCGCGCCCGCCCCCGCCCTGGAGCAGCCCGGCGGCGAGACGGCCCGCGGCCGCCGGTTCGCGCAGGGGCAGGCCGAGGGCGCGGGCGAAGTCGTTCCCGGTGCCGACGGCGACCACGCCGAGCGGGGTGCGGGTGCCGGCCACGGCCTGCAGGGCCAGGGAGACCATGCCGTCGCCGCCGACGGCGACGAGCGCGCCGGTTCCGCCCTCGACGGCCTCACGGGCGCGCCGCAGGGCGTCGTCGGCGTCGGCGCCGACGACGCTACGGACGGTGAATCCGGCGTCCTCGAAGGCGCGAGCGGCCGGTCGCGCGGCGTGCGCGCCCCGGCCGCGTCCCGCGGTGGGGTTGACGAAGAGGGTGATCTCGCGGGTCATGGGCGTCCCCCCGGACGGAGCTGGGGGCAGGACCCTACAAGATCAGGTGATGTCGTCGTAACCGCCGGGACGGAGCGACCTTCCGCCGTCGGCCTCACCGGCGGACTGCTCGGGCAGGGCGCGAGCGGCGCTCACCGTTCCGATGGCTCCGACGGGCTCGGGGGTGAGGTCGAGGACGGAGGCCTCGTCGTCGTCGAGCTCGGCGTCCGGGTTCTTCCGGGCGCGGCGCCGGTCGTTGAGCATCGCGATGCCGACGGCGATGAAGTACAGGACGATGATCGGCCCGGAGAGGGCGATCATGCCGAAGGGGTCGGTCGACGGGGTGGCGATCGCACCGAAGACGAAGACGCCCATGATCACGCCGCGCCACCAGCCGGCCATGCGCTTGCCGGTCACGACGCCGGCGAAGTTGAGCATGATCAGCAGCAGGGGCAGTTCGAAGGCGAGTCCGAAGACGAGCACCATGCGCGTGGTGAAGTCCAGGATGTCGTCGAGGGAGACGAAGTTCGAGGCGACGTCGGGCGTGATGCTGATCAGGACCTTCACGCTGACCGGCATGATCAGGTACGCGACGTAGGCACCGGTGGCGAAGAGGGGCACGGCGACGGCCGCGAAGTAGTACGCGTACCGCTTCTCACTCTTGTGCAGGCCGGGAGCGACGAACGCCCACAGCTGGTACAGCCAGACCGGGGAGGCGGCGATGACACCCGCCAGCATGACCACCTTCACCGTCGAGGTGAACGGCGACAGCACGGTCTGGTACGCGATGACGACGCAGCGCCCGCCGGTGTTGTCGGCGATCGAGGTGCCGGGCGGGCACTTCGGGACGGGCGAGGAGAGGAAGTCCATCAGCTGCTGGCTGAAGAACGCGGCCACCAGCGAGGTCACGACGACCGCGAGCATCGCCTTGGCGACGCGGTTGCGCAGCTCGCGCAGGTGCTCCACGAGCGGCATCCGCCCCTCGGGGTCCTTCTCCTTCTTCGTGCGGGCAGGCTTGAGCAACCCACGTCCTCATCTCGTGCGGCAGGCCGTCGTGCAGCGGCCCTGGGGGTCGAGCGGGGTCAGCGCTGGGTGGTGTCGGACGGCTCGGTGACGGGCCGGGCGGAGGAGACGTCGCCGGGGGCGGCCTTGATGGTGCGCTGCGCGGCCGGGGGCTGCTCGGCCGGCGGGTCGGCGGGGGCGGGCTGCTGGCCCTCCGACTTCATCGCCTTGGCCTCGCTCTTCAGGATGCGCGCCGACTTGCCGAGGGAACGGGCCATCTCGGGCAGCTTCTTGGCTCCGAAGAGCAGAACGATGACAAGGAGGATCAGGCTGATCTCGAGGGGACCGATCTGACGGAACATAAGCGTGGTCTACCTTCTCATCGAGGCGGCGTGGTGCTGGTCTGGCGGTCGCCGCCCGGACCTGTGTCCGAACCCGACCGTCAGCGATCGTAACGCGCACGAGTAAACGCAGGGCAATCCCCGTGCGTACACCCGTTTGCGACCCGCACCTCCGGAATCTGGGCCGCGATCAGCAGCGTACCCCGCGCTGCCGCAGGCGAGGAGACCACCGCCCGCGCCCGCGGAGCGCCGCCGCGGGGCCGCGGATTCGGTGTGCTAGCGCAGGGCCCCGCCGGTCCGGCCGAGGTCGGTGGCGGCACGTTCGAGGTCTTCGGCGGCGCGGTTGATGCGCTCGGCGGTACGGGCCACCTCGCGGCCGAGCCGCTGGACCTCGAGGAAGACCCGGATGGCGAGGACGCCGAGGACGGCGATGCCGAGGAAGCCGAGAGCGATGGCGAGCATGGGCCAGAACATGTGCCGAGCCTAGACGCTGTCCGGAGGCCGGCTCGTCCGGCGAGGCACGGGACGGCCGACGGATGGGACGTCAGACGGTGGAGGAGTGCAGGCGCAGGGTGCGGACGCCGCCGCCGGTGAGGAGTTCGACGATCCGCTCGCCCGCGGGCTTGCGGACGGAGCTGCCGCACTCGGGGCAGGTGAACGAGTAGAAGGTCGTACGGCGGCTGGCGCCGATGGCGAGGCGCAGGGCGCCCGCGGAGAGTTCGAAGCCGGCGCGGCAGTCCGGGCAGGCGGCCTTGAAGAAGACCGGTGCGATCGAAGCCGTCATTCCGTGCATCACGGACATTTCCCTCGTACCTCTCGTTCCCGCGCTCTCGCTTGCCCTGTACTCGGTACCGCGTCCCCCGCCACCGCACGTCGGCGCCCTCCAGGGCGACTGTGTCGGCTCGGCGGGGAATGTCACATTCCCCGTTCCCCGTGTCCTACGCCTGGCCCTCGTACGCGGCGAGCGCAGCGGACGCCGCCTCCCGAGCGCTGTCGGCGAGGTCCTGCGGGGAGACGATCCGCCCGTCGCTGCCGAGCCGCAGCGCCAGCCGCCGCAGCGAGGCGGGCGTCGGCGTACGCAGCGTGATGCGCAGCCCCCCGTCGGACAGCTCCTCGGCCCGGTCGTGCGGGTAGTACTCCGCGACCCAGCGGCCACCGGGTCCCACCTCGACGACGACCTCCGGGTCCTCCGCGGACGGCTGGACGAGCCCTTCCGACAGATCGCGGAGCTCGATCTCCGGCGGCGCGGCGTGCTCGTCCAGGATCCGGATCTCGGCCACCCGGTCGAGACGGAAGGTGCGGCGCGCCTCGGAGAGCCGGCACCACGCCTCCATGTACGTGTGCCCGACGGCGAAGAGCCGGATCGGGTCGACCTCGCGCTCGGTCAGCTCGTCACGGGCGGGCGAGTAGTACCGCACCCACAGCCGCCGGCGCTCCGAGATCGCCCGGTCCACCTCGGCGAAGACACCGCCCTCGGACTCGAAGGTGACCGAGAGCCGCGCGCTCGCCCCGGCGGCCTCACCGGCCGCCGTCTCCAGCTTGGCGGTGGCCCGCAGCAGGGCCTCCCGGTCGCTCTCCCGCAGCCCGGGCAGCGTCGCCACGGCCCGCGCGGCGACCAGCAGCGCCGTCGCCTCGTCCGCGGCGAGGCGCAGGGGCTCGGCCACGTCGTCCGGGTTGTGCCACCAGATCCGGTCGCCGTCGGTGTCGATGTCGAGCAGGTCGCCGCCGCGGAAGCTCGTGCCGCACATCGGCAGCACGTCGAGGTCCGAGATCAGCTCGTCCTCGGTGATCCCGAAGGCGCGGGCCACGTCGGCGACATGCGCGCCGGGGCGTTCCCGCAGGTACGTGACGAGGGAGAGCATCCGCCTCGTCTGGTCGATCGCGTTCGCAGCCATGCTGTACGTCTCCCCCTTCAGCCCTTGGCCACGGCGCGCAGCCGGTCCACCACGTCGGCCCGCAGATCCGCGGGCTCGAGTACGACGACATCGGGACCGAACTCCACGAGCCAGGCGTCCAGGCCGTGCCCGTACGGAATCTCCAGCTCGTCCCAGCCGTCCGCGCCCTCGTGCACGGACTGGGCGCGCGCCCGCAGCGGGTAGCCGCAGCCGGCGCGCAGACGGATGCGGGCGGAGCGGGTGGCGGTCTCGCCGGCCCAGCTCTCCACGGTCTCGCGGACGGTGACCACGTCGGGCACGGGCGCGGTGAAGGCGCCGGCCCGGGAGCGGACCTTGCCGGTGATGCGGGAGAGGCGGAAGACGCGCTCGGCACCACGGTCACGGTCCCAGCCGGCCAGGTACCAGTGGCCGCGCCAGCACTCCAGGGTCCACGGCTCGACCTGGCGGGTCTCCGGGCGGGCCGCCGTCGCCTTGCGGTAGTCGAAGACGACCGGGCGCCGGTCGCGGCAGGCCAGCATCAGCGGCTCGAACGCGGCCTCGTGGACCGGGATGCGCGGTTCGAGGGCGCTGTGCTGGGCGTCGTACGAGTCCTCGGCCTCGGGCATACCGGCCGCGCGGAGCTTCTGCAGGGCGCCGCTGGCGGCTCCGGCGAGACGGGCCTGCTGCCAGACCCTGGCGGCCAGGCCGAGCGCCGCGGCCTCTTCGGCGTCGAGGGTGATCGGGGGGAGGCGGTTGGAGTCGCGGCGGGCCAGGTAGCCGGTCTCACCCTCCAGGTTCTCGACGGTCTCGATGACCAGGCCGAGCTCGCGCAGATCGTCCTTGTCGCGCTCGAACATCCGGTTGAAGGAATCGTCGGTTCCGGCTTCCATGTAGGCCTCGATGGAGCCGCGCAACTCGCGCTTGCTGAGCGGCCTGCGGGTCCCGAGCAGGCAGAGGGCCAGATTCATCAGCCGCTCGGCCTTGGCAATCGCCATCGACGCCCTGCACCTCTTCTGCCGGATTGACTTCTGGGGACATCCGACCGTACCGCCCCGGGGTGTCCGGGCAAAAGCGAGGGCCCGTGCCTGGACAGGCACGGGCCCTCGTTCGAGCGGTTCCGGTCAGCGCTTCTTGACCGCGACCAGGTCGCAGACGAAGATCAGCGTCTCGCCGGGGGCGATCGCGCTGCCCGCACCCCGGTCGCCGTAGGCGAGATGCGCGGGGATGACCAGCTGGCGGCGGCCGCCGACCTTCATGCCCTGCACGCCCTGGTCCCAGCCCGCGATGACCTGGCCGACACCGAGCTGGAAGTCCAGCGCGCTGCCGCGGTTCCAGGAGGCGTCGAACTCCTCGCCGGTGGAGAAGGCCACACCCACGTAGTGGACCTTGACGAAGTCGCCGGCGCCGGCCACCTCGCCGTCGCCCTCCCAGATGTCCTTGATCTCCAGGTCGGCCGGCGGCTCGCCGCCCGGGAAGTCGACCTCGGGCTTCTCGATGCTCACTGCAGTGTGCTCCTCAAACTGATGAACCGCGCAACGGTGAAGTGCGCGACCGGGACAGTCTTACATCTTCGCCAGGATGTCGACGGCGAACACCAGCGTGGAGTTCTTCGGAATCCCCTGCTGCTCCTGGTCGCCGAAGGCCTCGGCCGGCGGGGCGACGATCAGGATGCGGCTGCCGACCTTCTTGCCGGTGATGCCGTTCTTGAGGCCCTTCAACGTCAGCTGCGACAGCGGGAAGTTCGCGGTCTTGCCCGTCGCGTACGTCGAGTCGAAGACCTTGCCGTCCTTCCACAGCGCCGCCACGTAGTTCACGACGACGGTGTCGGTGCCCTGCACGACCTCGCCCTTGGACTCCAGGATGTAGTTGGAGACGAGCTTGGTCGGCGGGTCGACCTTCGGCACGGTGAGCGAGGGGGCCTTGCCGTCGGTGTTCGTACCGACCTTGGGCAGGTCCTTGTTGTCCTGGGCGACCTCGGTGCCCTCGGCGGACTTCGGGATCGTCGTGGACTTCAGGATGTCCACGACGAAGACGAGGGTGGCGTTGGGCTTGATGTCGCCCTGACCCTGCTCGCCGTAGCCGAGCTCCGGCGGGATGCCGATCTCGACGCGGCTGCCGACCTTCTGGCCCTCCAGGCCCTGGTCCCAGCCCTTGATGACCTGGCCGGCGCCGAGGGTCAGGTCGAACGGCGTCCCCCGGTCGAAGCTGTTGTCGAAGGGGGTGGTGGAGTCCCAGGCCTGACCCAGGTAGTTCACCTGGAGCGCGTCGCCCTTCTTCGTGACCGCGCCGTCGCCCTCGCTGATCACGTTGACCTTGAGTTCCTTGGGCGGGTCGCCCTCGCCCTTCGACAGGGTGGGCTTCTCCCCGAACTTCTCACCCGCGGTGATGGCGGGCAGCCCGTTCTTCATCGAGGCGGAATCGGAGCCTCCGTCGTCGCTGCCGCAGGCCGCGGTCGAGAGCAGCAGCAGTGGGACGACCAGTAGGCCGGCAAGTCGGCGCACGTGTTCCTCAGATCTCAGACGGCACATTAGTTGCTCGACACTCTAGGGGACCGTCCGGACCGGCCAAGGGCCCCGCGCGTGGATCGCGCGGGGCCCCGGCACTTCGTACGCCGATGTCCTACATTCCGGCGATCAGCTTTTCCACCCGGTCGTCGACGGACCGGAAGGGGTCCTTGCACAACACGGTGCGCTGCGCCTGGTCGTTGAGCTTGAGGTGGACCCAGTCGACGGTGAAGTCCCGTCGCTGCTCCTGCGCGCGCCGGATGAAGTCGCCGCGCAGGCGCGCCCTGGTGGTCTGCGGGGGCACGGACTTGCCCTCGAAGATCTTCAGGTCGTTGCAGATCCGTGCCGCCTGCCCCTTGCGCTCCAGCAGGTAGTAGAGCCCGCGGCGGCGGTGGATGTCGTGGTACGCGAGGTCTATCTGCGCGACCCGGGGGTGCGACATGGTCATGTTGTTCTTCGCCCGGTACCGCTCGATGAGCTTGTACTTCATGACCCAGTCGATCTCGGTGCCGATCCGGTCCAGGTCCTCGGCCTCGATCGCGTCGAGCGTACGGCCCCACAGCTCCAGGACCTGGGCGACCGTGCCCGTACGGATGCCCCTGCGGTCGACGAAGTCCGCGGCCTTCTCGTAGTACTCGCGCTGGACCTCCAGGGCGGAGGCCTCGCGACCGCTGGCGAGACGGACCTTGCGCTGGCCGGTGATGTCGTGGCTGACCTCGCGGATGGCCCGGATCGGGTTCTCCAGAGTGAGGTCGCGCATGACGGTGCCCGCCTCGATCATGCGCAGCACGAGGTCGGTGGCGCCGACCTTGAGCAGCATGGTCGTCTCGGACATGTTCGAGTCGCCGACGATGACGTGCAGCCGGCGGTAGCGCTCGGCGTCCGCGTGCGGCTCGTCACGGGTGTTGATGATGGGACGGGAGCGGGTCGTCGCGGAGCTGACGCCCTCCCAGATGTGCTCGGCCCGCTGGGAGACGCAGTAGACCGCGCCGCGCGGGGTCTGCAGCACCTTTCCGGCGCCGCAGATGAGCTGTCGGGTGACGAGGAAGGGAATGAGGATGTCCGCCAGCCGGGAGAACTCTCCGTGGCGGGCGACGAGATAGTTCTCGTGGCAGCCGTAGGAGTTTCCCGCCGAGTCGGTGTTGTTCTTGAAGAGATAGACGTCGCCCGCGATTCCCTCCTCGTGCAGGCGGCGTTCGGCGTCGACGAGCAGGCCTTCGAGAATGCGCTCGCCGGCCTTGTCGTGGGTGACCAGTTCGGTCACGTTGTCGCATTCCGGCGTTGCGTATTCCGGATGCGAACCCACGTCCAGGTACAGGCGGGCGCCGTTCCGCAGGAAGACATTGCTGCTGCGGCCCCATGACACGACACGGCGGAAGAGGTAGCGCGCCACTTCGTCAGGAGACAGTCGGCGCTGTCCCCTGAACGTGCACGTGACGCCGTACTCGTTCTCCAGCCCGAAAATGCGGCGGTCCATGTCTGAACATTACGCCTGAAGGCCTGAGCTGAAACCGGGTTCGACGGCCCCGTTTCGATCATTTTCCGATGAGTGCGTGTTCTTTTCGGTGTGGTCCGCCCCGCCCGTGGCCGCGCTGACGGCGTGTCGCTCGCGGCGGGCGGGCGCCGCGAGCACCCGGCCGGTGGCCAGCAGGACCAGGAGGGCCACCGTGCCGCCGGCTCCGGCGACGGCGAAGCCCGCGGTGGTTCCGGCGAGTTCGACGACCGGCCCGGCGACGGCGGAGCCCAGCGCGGCGCCCACGCCGAAGGTCGTGACGAGCCAGGAGAAGGCCTCGGTGACGGTACCGCTCGGGGCGTGCCGGTCGACGACGATGAAGCCGCAGGCGAGGGCGGGCGCCAGGAAGACGCCGGAGAGCGCGGCGAGGGCGGTCATCGGCAGGACACCGGGGGTGAGCATGAGCGGGAGGTAACCGAGGGCGAGCAGACCGACGATGATCGTCAGCCGCCGCTCGGGGGCGCCCGCCCAGCGACGGGCGCCGTAGAGGACGCCGCCTGTCAGCGCGCCGAGGCCGAGGGCGGCCATCAGCCAGCCGTACGCGGATTCGTTGCCCAGGTCGTCGGCGTACGCGAGCGCGGCGACCGTGATGGAGCCGAGGGCGAGCCCGACGAAGAAGAACGAGCCGAGCAGGGCCAGAAGACCGGGTGAGCGCAGGGCGCCGAGCCAGTGCGCCTCGCGGGGCTCCGAGCGCCAGGCCCGCGAGGGCTCGGAGAGGACCACGGAGAGCGCCCCGAGGACGCCGATGACGTTGATGACGAACAGGGCCGCAGCGGGCGACCAGAGGGCCACCAGGAGGGTCACGAGCAGGGGGCCGACGGTGAACATGACCTCCTGGGCCACGGCGTCCAGGGCGTAGGCCCGGTGGACCCGGTCCTCGCGGCCGAGGACGCTCGGCCACAGGGCACGCAGTCCGCCCTCGAGCGGCGGGGTGAAGAGTCCGGCGACGACGACCGCCGCGTAGGCGAGCACGAGGGGGCTGATTCCGGCCAGGGCCAGGACGATCATGCCGAGGGCGGAGACGAGCGCGGCGGGGAGCTGGACGCGCGGCTGCCCCTTCAGGTCGACGGCGCGGCCGAGGAGCGGCTGCCCGACGGCGGTCGCGATGCCGTACGCGGCGGTGAGGCCGCCCGCGAGGCTGTAGCTGCCGCCCTCGG
Source organism: Streptomyces sp. NPDC013317 (assembly GCF_055563155.1). Taxonomy (NCBI): domain Bacteria; kingdom Bacillati; phylum Actinomycetota; class Actinomycetes; order Kitasatosporales; family Streptomycetaceae; genus Streptomyces; species Streptomyces sp. NPDC013317. Next base: position 58,743 of record NZ_JBVHDX010000018.1, on the reverse strand, counting down.
AGCGGACGAAGAGCACGATGGCGATGGGCCCGGTGCCGTTGGGGAGCCGGCCGACGAGCGTGCCGGCGAGCAGCCGCATCGCGTGCGGCGCCCTGAGTATGTCGCGATAGCCGCGGCTCTCCTTGGCCTCGGTGGCCATGTCCGTCTCCTCTCCCCCGGTACCCGCCCCCGAGGTTTTACGTATAACGTCCCGGGTCATACGTACCATGTGGGGATCCCACGGGTCCACCCCGCGGGCAGTGGACCACCTCTCGCGGAGGCACGAGTGCAGACCCCAGACTCCCCCGGCTCGGCGCGGCCCACCAGTCGGGACGTCGCGAAGGCCGCCGGGGTGTCGCAGGCGACCGTCTCCCTGGTCCTCGGCGACAAGTGGCGGGGCCGGGTCTCGGAGCGCACCGCGGAGGCCGTGCGCGAGGCCGCCCGCACGCTCGGATACCGGCCGAATCTCGCCGCTCGCAACCTCCGCCTCGGCCGCACGAGGACGGCGCTGCTCGTCGTCCCGGCGCTCACCAACGAGTTCTTCGCCCGGGTCTACACCGGCGCCGCCACGGTCGCCGCCCGCCACGGCTTCGGCGTCGTGCTCTACCCCTCCCCCGACGGCGTCGGCCCGGCCAAGGACCCCTTCGCCTCCGCGCGGGCCGCGCTCGACGGGATCATCGCCTCGTCCATGGCCGCGGACGCCCTGAAGGCATTCCACGGCACCGACCTGCCGCTGGTCATGCTCGACAGCGACCCCTCCGACACCGGCGCGGCCGCCCACGTCAACCTCGACATCGCCGACGGCATGCGCCAGGTCACCGCCCACCTCGGAGCCCTGGGGCACCGCCGCTTCGTCCACCTGGCCTCGGCGGTGCCGTCCTGGACGTTCGACGTCCGCGCGGCGGCCCTCGCCGACGCGCTGGGCGGCGCCGACGTACGGACGGTCCGCGCGCCCCTCGACGTGGACGGCGCCCGCGCGGCCGCCGAACACGCCCTCACCGCCCCGGGACCCCGCCCCACAGCGCTGATCTGCGACGACGACGTCCTCGCCGCCGGCGCCTGCAAGGCCGCGCGCCGTCTCGGCCTGCGCGTCCCCGAGGACGTCTCGGTCACCGGCTTCGACGACCTGGCGCTCGCCACCGCCGTGGAGCCGGAGCTCACCACCGTCAGGCTGCCCGCCGAGCACATCGGCGAGCGCGGCATGGCCGCCCTCCTGGCCGTCCTGGCGGGCGACAGCCCGGACCCCGGCGACCTCCCGGTGACCCTCGTCCCCCGAGCCTCCTCCGGCCCGGCACCGGCCTGAGGGCCCCACCCGCCCGGCCCCGGACGCGACGGAGGCCCCGGGCCGCTTTCGCGGGCCGGGGCCTCCGTCGCGTCGTGCTCGCCCGGAGTCCTACTCCTCCGAGTCCTCCGCGATCTCGTCGGACGGATCGTCCGTCTTCGCGATCGCCGCGTTGTCCGCGTCCAGGAGACGCGCCAGCTGGCGGCCGACGATCCGCTTGAACTTGCGCTGCTGCGGACGCTTGCGGTCGAGGACGGCCACCTCCAGACGCTCCGCGGGGATCTCCCGCTCGCTGCCGTTGGTGTCCCGCGAGAGGGCCTGGACGGCCAGCTTCAGCGCCTCGGCGAGCGACATGCCGTCGCGGTGCCGCTGGTCGAGGAAGCTGCTGATCTGCTCCGCGTTGCCGCCGACCGCGACCGAGCCGTGCTCGTCCACGATCGAACCGTCGTGCGGCAGCCGGTAGATCTGGTCGCCCTCGGGCTCCTCGCCGACCTCGGCGACGACCAGCTCCACCTCGTACGGCTTCTCGCCGGCGCTGGAGAAGATCGTGCCCAGCGTCTGGGCGTACACGTTCGCCAGGCCACGGGCCGTCACATCGTCGCGGTCGTAGGTGTAGCCCCGCAGGTCGGCGTAGCGCACACCGCCGATGCGGAGGTTCTCGTACTCGTTGTACTTGCCCGCCGCGGCGAAACCGATCCGGTCGTAGATCTCGCTGAACTTGTGCAGCGCGCGGGACGGGTTCTCGCCGACGAACACGATGCCGTCGGTGTACTGCAGGACGACCAGACTGCGGCCTCGGGCGATGCCCTTGCGGGCGTACTCCGCCCGGTCGGCCATGGCCTGCTGGGGTGAGACGTAGAACGGAGTCGACACCGGCTACCCGTCCCTTTCTTCTGGGGTTCTACGGACGACGAGGGGTCAGAGCAGGGCCGCGCGCGGGCCGTCGGGCTGCTCCAGGCGCCGATCGGTGACCGAGCGGGCGAGCGAGGAGGACTCCTCCTCGGTGAGCCTGCGGAAGCCCTCGTCGGTGATGACGGTGACGATCGGGAAGATGCGGCGGTACAGGTCCGGGCCGCCGGTCGCCGAGTCGTCGTCGGCGGCGTCGTACAGCGCCTGGACGACCAGCGTGGTGGCCTGCTCCTCCGTGAGGTCGGGGCGGTACAGCTTCTTCATGGAGCCGCGGGCGAAGACCGAACCGGAGCCCGTGGCGGCGAAGCCGTGCTCCTCGGAGCGGCCGCCGGTCACGTCGTAGGAGAAGATCCGGCCCTTCTCCTTGCCCTCGTCCCAGCCGGCGAAGAGCGGCACGACGGCCAGACCCTGCATGGCCATGCCCAGATTGCCGCGGATCATGGTGGAGAGCCGGTTCGCCTTGCCCTCCAGGGAGAGCGTCGCGCCCTCCACCTTCTCGAAGTGCTCCAGCTCCAGCTGGAACAGCTTGACCATCTCGACGGCGAGACCGGCGGTGCCGGCGATGCCGACGGCCGAGTACTCGTCGGCCGGGAACACCTTCTCGATGTCGCGCTGCGCGATCATGTTGCCCATGGTCGCCCGCCGGTCACCGGCGAGGACCACACCGCCGGGGAAGGTCACGGCGACGATGGTCGTGCCGTGCGGCGCCTCGACGACCCCCTCCGGCAGCTGCCGGTTGCCCGGGAGCATCTCCGGCGAGTGGGCGGAGAGGAAGTCCATGAACGAGGACGAGCCCGGCGTCAGGAAGGCAGCTGGTAGACGCCCGGTGCTACGAGTGTTGGCTTCCACGCGTGTCCCTCCAAGTATGAGATGGCCCGACGCGGACCGGGTTCGTCTCCCGGCATGCCGTTGGCCGCGTTGCAGTTGAAGCACGGTACGTCACGGACCCTACCCGGCTCGTGACGGTGATCCACATCGGCTTCTCGGGGAGCTTCAGACCGCTGCCGGCCCGCGCACGCGCTCGGTGCCGCGCTGTGACGGGACGGTGCGGGCGCCGTGGCCCGCACCGTCCGGTGACTCGATGAGTCACCCACCCCCGCCTTCGATTCGAAGGTCAGATGGCCTACTGTCCGCCCTTTTGCACGAAGGACCGCACGAAGTCCTCGGCATTCTCCTCGAGGACGTCGTCGATCTCGTCCAGGACGGAGTCCACGTCGTCGCTCAGCTTCTCCTGGCGTTCCTGGAGGTCGGAGCTCGCCTCCGCGGTCGTCTCCTCGACCTCCTCCGTGGAACGCGTCGCCTTCTGCTGTCCGCCGCCGGTGTCCTTGGTCGCCATATCCCTCACCCCGCTCGAATCGGCCCGCTCGGTTGGGTCTCTCAAGATCAGACCCTACAAGCCAGGTCTGACATCGGCCCCGCAGTTTGCTACAACGTCCGGGCACTAGTCCCATGATTCCCAGTGCCCGGCCATTTCAGCCGCCCGACAGGACGCGGACCAGTTCCTCCGCCGTCCTGCACCGGTCGAGCAGCTCCTTCACGTGGTTCCTGGTGCCCCGCAGCGGCTCCAGCGTGGGCACCCGCTGGAGTGAGTCGCGGCCGGGGAGATCGAAGATCACGGAGTCCCAGGACGCGGCCGCCACATCGTCCGCGTACTGCTCCAGGCAGCGACCGCGGAAGTAGGCCCTGGTGTCCTCCGGAGGCTTCGTCTCCGCCCTCTGGACCTCGGTCTCGTCCAGGAGCCGTTTCATGCGCCCCCGGGCCACCAGACGGTTGTACAGGCCCTTCTCGGGGCGCACGTCGGCGTACTGCAGGTCCACGAGGTGCAGCCGCGCCGCGTCCCAGTCGAGGCCGTCCCGCCGCCGGTAGCCCTCCATGACCTCGCGCTTGGCGATCCAGTCCAGCTCGCCGGCCAGGCTCATCGGGTCGTTCTCGAGCCGGTTGAGGGTGTCCTCCCAGCGGACCAGGATGTCCTTGGTCTGCTCGTCGGCGTCCACGCCGTAGCGCTCCTCCACGTACTTCCTGGCCAGCTCGAAGTACTCCATCTGGAGCTGGACCGCGGTGAGTGTGCGGCCGCTGCGCAGCGTGACCAGGTACTGCAGGCCGGGGTCGTGGGAGACCTGGTGGAGGGTGCGGACGGGCTGGTCGACGGCGAGGTCCACGTTGATGAACGAGTCCTCGATCATGGAGAGGACCAGCGACGTCGTGCCCAGCTTGAGGTAGGTGGAGATCTCCGAGAGGTTGGCGTCGCCGATGATCACATGGAGCCTGCGGTACTTCTCGGCGTCCGCGTGGGGCTCGTCGCGGGTGTTGATGATCGGCCGCTTCAGGGTCGTCTCCAGGCCGACCTCGACCTCGAAGTAGTCGGCACGCTGACTGATCTGGAAGCCGTGCTCGCGGCCGTCCTGGCCGATGCCGACCCGTCCCGCGCCGGTGACCACCTGGCGGGAGACGAAGAACGGGGTGAGGTGGCGGACGATGTCCGAGAAGGGCGTCTCCCGCTTCATCAGGTAGTTCTCGTGGGTGCCGTAGGAGGCGCCCTTGTTGTCGGTGTTGTTCTTGTACAGATGGATGGGCTGGGCGCCGGGAAGCTGGGCGGCCCGCTCGGCCGCCTCCGCCATGATCCGTTCGCCGGCCTTGTCCCAGAGGACGGCGTCGCGGGGGTTGGTGACCTCCGGGGCGCTGTACTCGGGGTGGGCGTGGTCGACGTAGAGCCTGGCGCCGTTGGTGAGGATCACGTTGGCCAGGCCGATGTCCTCGTCCGTGAGCTGACTGGAGTCGGCGGCCTCGCGGGCGAGGTCGAAGCCGCGGGCGTCCCGCAGCGGATTCTCCTCCTCGAAATCCCAGCGGGCGCGGCGCGCCCGGTGCATCGCCGCCGCGTAGGCGTTGACGATCTGGGACGAGGTGAGCATGGCATTGGCGTTCGGGTGGCCCGGAACGGAGATCCCGTACTCCGTCTCGATGCCCATTACTCGCCGTACGGTCATGCGGCCCTCCTTGCCCGGCGGCGCTCCCCTTCGGGTGCGGCGCTACAAGTACCGACGAGCCTAGAGCGACTCCGCGCCGGTGGGGAGATCGATTACGTCATTCCTGCGAGGAAAAACTGCGGGGAAAAGCGTCCGGCTGCGGAGGTCCGTGGGTCCGGACCTCCGCAGCCGGTGTGCGATCTAGAGGTACTGACCGGTGTTGGCCACCGTGTCGATGGAGCGTCCGGTGTCCGCGCCCTGCTTTCCGGTGACGAGGGTGCGGATGAACACGATCCGCTCGCCCTTCTTTCCGGAGATCCGGGCCCAGTCGTCGGGGTTGGTGGTGTTGGGCAGGTCCTCGTTCTCCTTGAACTCGTCCACGCAGGCCTGGAGGAGGTGGGAGACGCGGATGCCCTTCTGGTTGTGGTCGAGGAAGGCCTTGATGGCCATCTTCTTGGCCCGGTCGACGATGTTCTGGATCATCGCTCCGGAGTTGAAGTCCTTGAAGTACAGGACTTCCTTGTCGCCGTTGGCGTAGGTGACCTCGAGGAAGCGGTTCTCCTCGGATTCCGCGTACATCTGCTCGACCACGGACTGGATCATTCCGTGCGCCGCGGCCTCCTTGGAGCCGTGGTGCTCCGAGAGGTCGTCGGAGTGGAGCGGCAGCGTGGCGGTGAGGTACTTCGCGAAGATGTCCTTCGCCGCCTCGGCGTCCGGACGCTCGATCTTGATCTTGACGTCGAGCCGGCCGGGCCGCAGGATCGCGGGGTCGATCATGTCCTCGCGGTTGGAGGCGCCGATGACGATGACGTTCTCCAGGCCTTCCACGCCGTCGATCTCGGCGAGCAGCTGCGGGACGATCGTGTTCTCGACGTCCGAGCTGACTCCGGATCCACGGGTGCGGAAGAGGGATTCCATCTCGTCGAAGAAGACGATGACGGGGGTGCCCTCGCTCGCCTTCTCCCGGGCACGCTGGAAGACGAGGCGGATGTGCCGCTCGGTCTCGCCGACGTACTTGTTGAGGAGCTCGGGACCCTTGATGTTCAGGAAGTACGACTTCCCGGCGGGCTGCCCGGTCACCTCGGCGACCTTCTTGGCAAGGGAGTTGGCGACGGCCTTCGCGATCAGCGTCTTGCCGCAGCCGGGCGGGCCGTAGAGCAGGATGCCCTTCGGCGGCCGGAGCTCGTGCTCCTTGAAGAGGTCCGGGTAGAGGTACGGAAGCTCGACCGCGTCCCGGATCATCTCGATCTGGCCGCCGAGGCCGCCGATCTTGTCGTAGTCGACGTCCGGGACCTCTTCGAGGACCAGTTCCTCGACCTCGCTCTTCGGCACGACCTCGTAGACGTAGCCGGAGCGGGGTTCGAGCAGCAGGGCGTCGCCGGGGCGGATGGTGATGTCCAGCAGCGGCTCGGCGAGCCTGACCACCCGTTCCTCGTCGGTGTGCCCGATCACCAGGGCGCGCTCGCCGTCCTCGAGGATCTCCTTGAGGGTGACGATGTCCCCGGCACGCTCGAACTCCATGGCCTCGACCACATTGAGCGCTTCGTTGAGCATCACTTCCTGGCCGCGCCGGAGCTCGTCGAGCTCGACGCTGGGGCTGACGTTCACCCGGAGCTTGCGGCCCCCGGTGAAGATGTCGCACGTGCCGTCCTCGTTGGCCTGCAGGAAGACACCGAAGCCGGCCGGCGGCTGTGCGAGCCGGTCGACCTCCTCCTTGAGGGCCACGATCTGGTCGCGGGCCTCACGGAGTGTGTTCGCGAGCCGCTCGTTCTGCGCGGACACGCCGGCCAGGTTTGTCTGCAGCTCGACGATCCGCTCTTCGAGAATCCTCGTATGACGCGGAGAGTCGGCGAGCTTGCGGCGCAGGACGGCGATTTCCTGCTCAAGATAGGCAACCTGGCCGGCGGGGTCTTCAGACCCCCGCCCCGGCCGGATGCCGCGGTTGATGTCGTCGTCGTGGGCTGCCACGGTCCTCACCTCCTCCAAGGGGAGCTGGACGCTTCCTGACCCTACCTGCGTGGGTGGTGATTGAAACCCCTAGATCACAAAGACTGTCGGGGTGTGTCCGATCTTCACCCTTGCGCTTCCCCTCACGCCAGGTGAATACCCACCCATCAACATCGGAAAGCAGCCGGTTGTATCGTCGTCAGTGGTCAACACCCGTCAGGCTTGACCGGACTTAGAAGAACGATCTCTTTTTTCGACACTGAGGAACGGCAGGAGACATGACCGTGCAGGACGAGGCCCCGACGGAGGGCGCCGGCGAGGCGCTGGAGGTCTGGATCGACCAGGATCTCTGCACGGGGGACGGGATCTGCGCGCAGTACGCTCCCGAGGTCTTCGAGCTGGACATCGACGGCCTGGCGTATGTGAAGAGCGCGGACGACGAGCTGCTGCAGGACGCCGGGGCCACGACGCCGGTGCCGCTGCCGCTGCTCCAGGACGTCGTGGACTCCGCGAAGGAGTGCCCCGGCGACTGCATCCACGTCCGACGGGTCGCGGACAGGGTCGAGGTCTACGGCCCCGACGCGGAGTGACGGATCACACGCTCCGTGCGTCGGACCGGGCGGAGCGGACGAAGCTTCCGCCCTTCCACCGCCAGCTGACGCGCTCCCGCTCGTCGGGGCAGCAACTCGGTACGTCCGGGGAGGAGTAGCCGAGCAGGGTGGCGGCGACCGCTCCGTCGCGTACGGCGAGGTCGGCGACGTTCTTCTGCAGGCCGGTCTCGACGAGGGTCGCGACCACGCGCGCCCCCGGGCCGGTCTTGGCGTGGGTCAGGACGTAGAGGGCGTGGGGCGGCGTTCCCGAGCCGGCTTCGCAGTGTACGACTGCGACGGTTTCGGGTTCTCCGTCGCCGTCGAGGTCCCCTGAGACGCGCTGCGCGACCTTGACGGGGGCTCCCCCGCACTCCAGCGGGTACTCGGCCGCCGAGGCGTCGGGTGCGGGCCGTGCGGCGGCCGGCACGGTGCCCGAGGCGGCGGTGGTGGTGGCGGTGGCGGGGCCGGGCTGCAGCAGTCCGGCGGCGGCCACGACTGCGGCCATCGCGGTCGCGGTGGCCAGCCAGTGCACCGGCCGGGCGTGGGTGTGCGCGAGGTCCGGGACGGCGGGGGGCTGCACGCGGGATGTCTCCTGTGAGGGTGGTGCGGAAGGAGTTGCGGGCATCGTGCCATACGTCACAGGCGGGCGGAACAGGTGGGGTACGGGCTCTGCGCAAAGATGCCGAACGTGAAGGTGCCGCCGTCGAGTTCCGGGCCCTTGGGGCGGAACTCGACGGCGGCACGCGTTCGTTGTCGGGGCGTCAGCCTCGGGGGCGTCAGCCCTTGTTGGGGCCTTCGTAGTCCTCGCCGTAGGCGCCCTTGGCGGGGCGGCGGCGGCGCATGGGGGGCTCGACGCCGTCGGCGAGGCGCCGGGCGGTGACGAGGAAGCCGGTGTGCCCGATCATGCGGTGGTCGGGGCGGACGGCCAGGCCCTCCACGTGCCAGTTGCGGATCATGGACTCCCACGGCTGGGGTTCGGCGTAGCAGCCGAACTCCCGGATGGACTCCACGGTGCGCGCGAGCTGGGTGGTGGTCGCCACGTAGCAGCAGAGGATGCCGCCGGGGACGAGGGCCTTGGAGACGGCCTCCAGGCACTCCCAGGGAGCGAGCATGTCCAGGATGACGCGGTCGACGTCGGTGTCGGACAGGTTGTCCTGGAGGTCGCCGACGGTCAGCTCCCAGGCGGGGTGCGGGCCGCCGAAGTAACGCTCGACGTTGCCCTTGGCGATCTCGGCGAAGTCCTCGCGGCGCTCGTAGGAGTGCAGCATGCCGCTGTCTCCGATGGCGCGCAGGAGGAAGCTGCTGAGAGAGCCCGATCCCACACCGGCTTCCACGACGCGCGCGCCGGGGAAGATGTCGGCGAAGGCCAGGATCTGCCCCGCGTCCTTGGGGTAGACCACGGCGGCGCCGCGGGGCATGGACAGGACGTAGTCGGGGAGCAGGGGGCGCAGCGCGAGGTAGGCGACGTTTCCCGTGGTACGGACAACACTGCCCTCGGGAGCACCGATCAGCTCGTCGTGGGGGAAGGAACCCTTGTGGGTGTGGAAATTCTTCCCGGCCTCGAGCGTGAACGTGTAGTGGCGTCCCTTGGGATCGGTGAGCTGGACCTGGTCCCCGACCTTGAAGGGCCCGCGACGGCGGGCGGCACCGGTCGGTTCGGACATGTGAGCACCTTATCAAGGGCTCAGTCACCTCCGGAGCGCCGAAGCCGACGCCGACGGTCGGCCGTGCTCGCCGCTCGTGCCTCACGGCTGCGCGCGCCCTCCCTTTCGGCGCCGGGCACGCTCCTTCGGCTCGTTCGCCGTGTACCGGGGTTATGCGGAGGGTCGTGCCATGGCCTTGACGAAGGCGCGCTCCACGTCCGCGGCGGAGAGGACTCCGTAGATCGCGTCGTTCTCCTCGACGACGAGGTATTCGGAGGCCGGGCTGGTGCGGAGGTGGTCGAGCAGGGGCTGGCCCGTGAGTTCGGCGGGGACCCTCATGCCGTCGGTGAGGTCCTGGGTGAGTGTGCTGACGGCGACCCAGGGGCGGCGGTGCTGGGGGACGCCGGCGATGGCGGTCTCGCGGACGAGTCCGGTGGGGTTGCCCTGGCCGTCGACGACGACGAGCGCGCGGGCCCCGGCCTCGTTGGCACGGCGGAGCGCCTCGGAGAGCGGGGTGGCGGGCTCGACGGGGATGGCGCGCCTGGTGAGGGTGCGGGCCCGGAGTTCGGGGAGGTGTTCGCGGAGCCGGGCCATGCGGAGGCTGTTGCCCGCGCCGGTCCAGATGATCGCGGCGAGGATCGCGGCGAGCAGGGCGTCGGTGACGGTGTCCATGCCGCTGATCTCGTCGGTCGAGTTGCCGAGGAGGCCGGTACGGGTGAGGAGCGGGAGGCCGATGAGGACGGCGACGGCGAGGGCGCGGCCGACCCAGGCGGCGGCGACGGTGCCGGTCATGGGCTTTCCGGTGATCTTCCAGACCACGGCGCGCAGCATCCGGCCGCCGTCGAGCGGGAGGCCGGGCAGCAGGTTGAAGATCGCGACGATCAGGTTGGAGATCATCAGGCCGGCGAGGAGGACACCGGGGACGGTGCCGGGTTCGACGGCGTACATCGTGAGGTAGAAGACGCCCGCGAGGATCAGGGAGAGGAGCGGGCCGACGAAGGCGAGGACGAACTCGCGGCCGGGGGTCTCCGTCTCCTTCTCGATCTCGGAGACTCCGCCGAAGAACTGGAGCTGGATGCGGCGCACCGGGAGTTTGAAGCGGAGCGCGGCGATGGTGTGGGCCAGTTCGTGCACGAGCACGGAGGCGTAGAAGGCGATCGCGAAGAAGAGGGAGACCAGGTAGCGGGCGGCGCCGAGGTCGGGCAGGACGCGCTGGATCTGGTCGCCGAAGACCCAGGTGATCAGCGCGGCGACGAGGAACCAGCTGGGCGCGACGTAGACGGGCACGCCGAAGGGGCGGCCCATGAGGATGCCTCCGCCGGGTTCCTCGCTCCGCCGGGTGCGGGCGTCGGCGTTGGCCGGCGGTTCCGGGTCGCCGGACCGCGGCCGCTTCTTCTCGCCGCGCTCGTCGTCCTGGTTCACGGGTTCCTCTCGTAGCCTTCCGCGCGACCCCTGTCGTGCGTCACTCTTCGATCATGCAGCGTGACGGGGTCCGGCGTCGATGGTATTCGGCCCGCTGTCGGTGGCGGGTCGTAGGGTCTGTGTCATGAGTACGAGCGAGCAGCCGCCCGTGGGGGCCCGGACGCCCACGTCGTTGTCGCCCTCGCGGGCGAGCGACTTCATGCAGTGTCCCCTGCTGTACCGGTTCCGCGTGATCGACAGGCTGCCCGAGAAGCCGAGCGAGGCGGCGACGCGGGGCACGCTGGTGCACGCGGTCCTGGAGCGGCTCTTCGACCATCCCGCGGTGGAGCGGACGGCGCCGCGGGCGAAGGCGCTGATCCCGGGCCAGTGGGACCGGCTGCTGGAGTCGCGGCCCGAGCTGGGTGAGCTGTTCGCCGAGGACGCGCAGGGGGAGCGTCTGTCGCGGTGGCTGGTCGAGGCCGAGAGGCTGGTGGAGCGGTGGTTCACGCTGGAGGATCCGACGCGTCTCGAGCCGGCGGAGCGTGAGCTGTTCGTCGAGACGGAGCTCGACTCGGGGCTGCGGCTGCGCGGGGTGATCGACCGGATCGACGTGGCGCCGACGGGCGAGGTGCGGATCGTCGACTACAAGACGGGCAGGGCTCCGCGACCGGAGTACAGCGAGGGCGCGCTGTTCCAGATGAAGTTCTACGCGCTGGTGATCTGGCGGCTGAAGCAGGTGATACCGCGCCGTCTGCAGCTGGTGTACCTGGGCAGCGGTGACGTGCTGACGTACGACCCGGTGGAGGCGGATCTGCTCCGGGTGGAGCGGAAGCTGCTGGCGCTGTGGGAGGCGATCCGGCTCGCGACGGAGACGGGCGACTGGCGGCCGCGCCCGACGAAGCTCTGCGGCTGGTGCGACCACCAGGCGGTCTGTCCGGAGTTCGGCGGGACTCCCCCGGTGTATCCGCTGGAGGTCGGAGGGGCGGCTCGGGACGGGGTGAGGGAGAGGACTCTGGAGGAGATCGGGGAGAAGACCCGGGAGGAGATCCAGGAGGAGGTCCGGGGCGAGATCGTCTCCGCGCGCCCGCCGGAGTCGGGCGATTCGGGGCAGGGCAGAATGGACCCGGTCCAGCCCGCGCCGTAAAGGAGTTCTCGTGGCTATCCGCGTCCTACTGGTCGACGACCAGCCGCTGCTGCGCACCGGTTTCCGGATGATCCTGGAGGCCGAGCAGGACATCGCGGTCGTCGGTGAGGCCGGGGACGGTCTGCAGGCCCTCGACCAGGTCCGGGCGCTCCAGCCCGACGTGGTGCTGATGGACATCAGGATGCCGCGGATGGACGGGGTCGAGGCGACGCGCCAGATCACGGGTCCGGGCCGGGACGGTCCGGCGAAGGTGCTGGTGCTGACCACCTTCGACCTGGACGAGTACGTGGTGGAGGCGCTGCGGGCGGGAGCCAGCGGCTTCCTCCTGAAGGACGCGCCGGCCAACGAGCTGGTGCAGGCGATCCGGGTGGTGGCGGCCGGCGAGGCGATGCTGGCCCCGTCGATCACGCGCCGGCTGCTCGACAAGTACTCGGCCCACCTGCCGTCGGGCGACGAGCAGGTGCCGGACACGCTGAACACCCTGACCGACCGCGAGGTCGAGGTCCTGAAGCTGGTGGCGCGCGGTCTGTCCAACGCGGAGATCGCGGCGGACCTGTTCGTCAGCGAGACGACCGTGAAGACGCACGTGGGCCATGTGCTGACGAAGCTGGGCCTGCGCGACCGGGTCCAGGCCGCGGTGTACGCGTACGAGAGCGGTCTGGTGCGCCCCGGCGCGCAGTAGGCGGCGGCGCGGGGCAGCGGGTACGGAACGGAAAGGGGCCCGGCACGCGTGATGCGTGCCGGGCCCTTTCGCTCGGCGACACGGGACGGTGCACCGTGGCGCCGGGCGCTTCCGGGTGACCCCGTCAGCCCTTCTTGATCTCCCAGAAGCGGAAGACGGTCGAGGCGTCGAGCGTCCAGTCGAGGCCGGTGATGCCGTCCCGGGCGACGGCGTACTGCTTGCCCTGCCAGAGCGGCAGGAGCGGCAGCTCCTCGGCGACGAGGTCCTGGAGCTTGCCGAAGTCCTGGTCGGTGCCGGCGCGGTCGGCGGACGCGGCGGTCTTCGGGAGCAGGGTGCCGGTGATGGTGTCGTTGGCGTAGTTGTTGCCGAGGACGTTGCCCTCGCCGAAGAACGGGGCGGTGAAGTTGTCGGCGTCCGGGTAGTCGGGCACCCAGCCCTTCACGTACACGCCGTACTTGCCCGCGGCGATGTCCTTCTCGTACTGCTCGTACGCGACGGACTTCACGTCGGCCGCGAACAGGCCGCTGCGGTTGAGCTGTTCGGCTATCGCCTTGAGCTCCTCGTCGGTGGAGGGGCCGTACCGGCTCGGCGTGGACCAGAGCGTGAGCTTCACCTTGTCGGTGATGCCGGCCTTGCGCAGCGCCTTCTTGGCCTTGGCGGCGTCGGGGCTGCCGTAGGTGTCGAAGAAGGCGGTGTTGTGGCCGGCGATGCCCGCGGGGACGATCGAGTAGAGCGGCGTGGCGGTCGACTTGTAGATGTTCTGGACGAGCGCCTCGCGGTCGACGAGGTGGGCGATCGCCTGGCGGACGCCGAGCTTGCCGACGACGGGGTCCTTGACGTTGAAGACGAGGTGCTGGACCTCGGCGCTGGTGCCCTGGACGACCTCGACGCCCTGGTCGTCCGCGGAGGCTTCGAGCGTGGCGATCTCGTCGGCGTTGAGGCCTCGGTAGGCGATGTCGACCTCCTTCTCGGCGAAGGCCTTGGAGAGGGCGGCGCGGTCACCGCCGTAGAGCTTGAGGGTGACACCGCCGTTCTGCGGCTTGGCGCTGCCCCGGTAGTCGGCGTTGACCGAGAAGACGGCCTCGGTGTCGCTGATGGAGTCCAGCTTGTACGGGCCGGAGCCGACCGCCTTGCCGTCGGTGCGCAGCGCGTTCTCGTCGTACTCGCGGTGGTCCACGATCGAGCCGGCGCCCGAGGCGATCTTGCTCGGGAAGGTGGCGTCGGCGGTCTTGAGGCGGAAGACGACCGTCAGGTCGTCGGGGGTCTCGATGGAGGCGATCGAGGAGAGCAGCGGCGCCGGGCCGGCCGGGTCGTCTATCTTCAGCGCGCGGTCGAAGGAGAACTTGACGTCCTTCGAGGTCAGCGGGTTGCCGTTGGAGAACTTCAGGCCCTCGCGCAGGGTGCAGGTGTAGACCTTGCTGCCGCCTGCGAAGGCGCACTTCTCGGCCGCTTCCGGCTGGGGCTCGGTGGTGCCCTTGGGGAAGCTGAGCAGGGACTGGAAGACGTTGTTGAACAGCAGCCAGGAACCCGGGTCGTAGCCGGCGGCCGGGTCGGTGGCCAGTACCTCGTCGGACATGCCGACGCGGACGTTGTCACCGGAGTTCGCGGCGCCTCCGCCCTGCTCCGTGCCGCAGCCGCTGAGCAGGGCGGCGGACAGGCCCGCGGCGAGGGGGGCCGTCAGCCACTTGTTGTGCTTCACAGAACGTGCCTCTTGATCTCTTGCCAGGCCGGCCGCGCGCGGGTGCGCGGCCGGTGTAGCCGAACGGGTGGAGGAGGGTCAGGCGCTGCCGCGGCCGAGCTCCCACAGGAGCAGGTCCGAGGAGGTGTTCAGCGCCCATTCGACACCGGTCAGGTCGTCGTGCGCGGCGACGTACTGCTTGCCCTGCCAGAGCGGCAGGACCGGTACGTCCTGGGCGACGATCTTCTGGATCTGTCCGAAGACGGGGCTCGCGGCGCTGCGGTCGGCCGAGCGGCGGGAGCGCGGGATCAGCTGGTCGCGTACGGACGCGTTGACGTAGGGGGTGTTCAGGAAGTTGTCGGCGTCGAGGAAGGGGGCGACGTAGTTGTCCGGGTCCGGGAAGTCCGGGAACCAGCCGAGGCCGTAGACGGGGAAGTCGCCGCGCTTCTGCGCCGGCCGGAAGGTCGACCACTCGCTGCCCTTGACGGTCACGTCGAAGAGCCCGGTGGCGTTGAGCTGGTCGCGCAGCGCCTCGAACTCCGCCTTGGTGCCGGCGCCGTAGTGGTCGGTGGTGTAGTGCAGCGTGAGCGCGACGGGGGCGGTGATGTCGGCCTTGCGCAGGATGCCGGCCGCCCGGCTCTTGCTGGGCTCGCCGTAGGCGTCGAAGAAGGCGGTGGAGTGGCCGGTGACGCTGGAGGGGATCAGCGAGTAGAGCGGCTGGGCGGTCGCTCCGTAGACCGAGTTGACGATCGCGCCGCGGTCGATGACGGTGGCCATGGCCTGCCGGACGGCCTTGTCCTTGACGGACGGGGCATCGGTGTCGAAGGCGAGGTAGCGGATCTCCAGGCCCGGGACCTCGGTGAGCTCGATGCCGTCCTTGGGCTTCTCGGTGAGCGACTTGACCTGGTCGAGCGACATGGAGCGGGTCATCATGTCGATCTCGCGGCTCTCCAGGGCCTTGCCCATGACGTCGGCGTCGGGGAAGGAGCGCAGCTCGACCTTGTCGTTGTTCAGGGCGATGTCGCCCTTGTAGTTCGGGTTCCTGGTGAAGACGGCCTTGCGGATGCGCTCGCCGTCGCGCTCGGTCTTCATGACGTAGGGGCCGGAGCCGTCGACGTCGAAGCCCTCGCGGAGCTTCGTGGCGCTGTACTTGTCCTTGCTGAGGATGCCGGCGACCGGGGTGGAGAGCTTGTACGGGAAGGTCGCGTCGGGGGTCGTGAGGTGGAACACGACCTCGCGCTCGCCGTTGGTCTCGACGGTGTCGACGTTGGCGAGGAGCGCGGCGGTGCCGTTGTCCGACTTGATGGCGAGGACGCGCTCGACGGAGAACTTGACGTCCGCGGCGGTGAGGGGCGAGCCGTCGGCGAAGGCGAGTCCCTCGCGCAGCTTGCAGCGGTAGCTCTCGCTGGCGCGGTCGCTGAAGCCGCAGCTCTCGGCGGCCTCGGGGACGGGCTCGCCGCCGCCGCGGGGCACGTGCATCAGGGTCTGGACGGTCTGCCGGAGGATGTTCCAGGCACCGGTGTCGTAGGCGAAGGCCGGGTCGAAGGGCGCGGGGGCCTCGCTGGTGGCGACGAACTGGTCCGTGGTGCCGACGACGATGGCTCTGGACTCGTCCGAGTCGCCGCAGGCGACGAGCAGCGGGGCGAGCAGGCCGACGACGGCCGGCAGGGCCAAGGTCTTGCGGTTCATCCGGGGCGTTCTCCTCATCCCGCACGGGGATACAGCGGCGTACGGACACTCCGCCGCTTCCGCCCGTTCCGGGCGGGCGATCGGGCCGGGATGGTGAGCGATCGGCCTGCGTTCGCGGCGACCTGGATGCGGCGCCGACGCACGCGGAGGGTGCGGCGAGTACTCGCGAAAGATTAGTGGGAGACGCCGATACGACGGACCGCGCAAGGGCGGGCCCGGATGCGGATAGTGATCATGAATACGGAGAGCCCGATAGTCATGCGCGGGAATGATTCATCCTGGAACGCGCGAATCAGGACAGACCTCGATGGTCAAACCCCGGCGTTACGGACATGGGGTGCGGGACGGCCACCGGCGGTCCAGCACGCTGGGTGACGAAGGTCACGCGTGCGGCCGTTCCGCGGATGGCCGGTCCCGTTCCATGGATGGCCGGTCACAGAGGTACGGGGAGGCGCACCGCCCGTGTCACGGGCCGGCGATCGCCGACGGGATCACGGCCCGGCGATCAGCGTCCGCAGGAAGGGCACGTCCACGTCCTCCAGGGAGCGGACCACGACCCGTCCGGCGGAGGGCGCGATCGGGGCGACCGAGGGGACCGCGACCACACGGCAGCCGGCGGCCTCGGCGGCCGCCACGCCGGTCGCGGTGTCCTCGATGACGGCGCACAGCGAAGGGTCCGCGCCGACCCCGCTCGCCGCCGTCAGATACGGCTCGGGGTCGGGCTTGGTGCGCAGCACCTCGTCACCGGCCACCGTGAGGGTGAAGGGGTCCCGGCCGAGTGAGGCGAGGACACGGTCGATGATCCTGCGGTGCGAGGCGGAGACCAGCGCGGTCGGGATGCCGTGCTGCGCCAGCTCGGCGAGGAGCCGCTCGGCTCCCGGCATCAGCGGCACGCCCCGGGCGATGCGCTGCTCGAACTTCTCGTTGAGCAGGACCGTGAGCTCGGGAAGTGTGATGTCGGCGCCGGTGGCCTCGATCAGATAGCCCGCGCTGCGGGTCATGGGGCCGCCCACCACGATGTCGCGCCAGGCCTCGTCCAGCCGGTGTCCGAGGTCGGCGAACGCCTCGACCTCCGCGTCCCACCAGAACCCCTCGGTGTCGACCAGGGTGCCGTCCATGTCGAGGAAGACCGCTTGCAGCGCGGAGCTTCCGTTGGCGCGGAACAGGGACGCGGGGACCGTACTGGTCATCCGGCACACACCTCCATGGAGGGACGAGAAGGCCGGTCTCCCTCCCCGGTACGGGGTAGGGCGACCGGCCTGCACTGGACCGACCAGTGTACGTCCGGATCACCTGAGGTGCGCTGATTTACCCGCGGGGCGGGTGTTACCGCGCGTTGAAGTACTTCGCCTCGGGGTGGTGGATCACGATGGCGTCGGTGGACTGCTCGGGGTGGAGCTGGTACTCCTCCGACAGCTGGACGCCGATCCGCTCGGGCCGGAGGAGATCCGCGATCTTGGCCCGGTCCTCCAGGTCGGGGCAGGCCCCGTACCCGAGCGAGAAGCGGGCGCCTCGGTACTTGAGCGCGAACATGTCCTCGACGTCGGCCGGGTCCTCGCCCGCGAAGCCGAGCTCGGCGCGGACGCGCGCGTGCCAGTACTCGGCGAGGGCCTCGGCCAGCTGCACGGAGAGACCGTGCAGCTCCAGGTAGTCACGGTAGGAGTCGGACTCGAACAGCTTGGCGGTGGCCTCGCCGATCCTGGAGCCGACGGTGACGACCTGGAGGCCGACGACGTCGGTCTCGCCGGACTCCTCGGGGCGGAAGAAGTCCGCGAGGCAGAGGCGGCGGCCGCGGCGCTGGCGCGGGAAGGTGAAGCGGGTCCGCTCGTTCCCCGCCTCGTCGAGGATGATCAGGTCGTCGCCCTTGGAGACGCACGGGAAGTAGCCGTGGACGACGGCCGCCTCCAGGAGGTTCTCGGTGTGCAGCTTGTCCAGCAGGCCGCGCAGCCGGGGCCGGCCCTCGGTCTCGACCAGCTCCTCGTACGTCGCGCCGCCCGCGCGGGCCTGCTTGAGTCCCCACTGCCCCTTGAACAGGGCGCCTTCGTCCAGCCAGGAGGCGTAGTCCTTCAGCGGGATGCCCTTGCTGACGCGCGTGCCCCAGAACGGCGGGGTGGGCACCGGGTTGTCGGTGGCCACGTCGGAACGGCCGCCCGGCTCCGACTCCTCCGCCTCCAGGGCCGGGGTGTCCCGCTTGGCGACCCGGCGCTGCTTGAGCTCCGGCAGTACGGCTCCGGGGACACCGCGCTTGACGGCGATGAGCGCGTCCATCAGCCGCAGGCCCTCGAAGGCGTCGCGGGCGTAGCGCACCTCGCCCTGGTAGATCTCGTGGAGGTCCTGCTCGACGTAGGCACGGGTCAGGGCGGCGCCACCGAGGATCACGGGGTACTTGGCGGCCAGCTCGCGCTGGTTGAGCTCCTCCAGGTTCTCCTTCATGATCACGGTCGACTTCACCAGGAGTCCGGACATGCCGATGACGTCGGCGCGGTGCTCCTCGGCGGCCTCCAGGATCGCCGAGACCGGCTGCTTGATGCCCAGGTTGACCACGTTGTAGCCGTTGTTGGAGAGGATGATGTCGACGAGGTTCTTGCCGATGTCGTGGACATCGCCCCGGACGGTCGCCAGCACGATCGTGCCCTTGCCGTCCGCGTCCGACTTCTCCATGTGCGGTTCGAGGTAGGCCACGGCCGTCTTCATGACCTCGGCGGACTGGAGCACGAACGGCAGCTGCATCTGGCCCGAGCCGAAGAGTTCGCCGACGACCTTCATGCCGTCGAGCAGCGTCTCGTTGACGATGTCGAGGGCCGGTCGCTCCTGCAGGGCCTCGGCGAGGTCCGCCTCCAGGCCGTTCTTCTCGCCGTCGATGATGCGGCGCTTGAGGCGCTCCTCCAGCGGCAGGGCGAGGAGCTCCTCGGTCTTGCCGGCCTTCATCGACTTGGTGGTGGCTCCCTCGAAGAGGGCCATCAGCTTCTGCAGCGGGTCGTAGCCCTCGGCGCGCCGGTCGTAGATCAGGTCGAGCGCGGTGCTGACCTGCTCCTCGTCGAAGCGGGCGATCGGCAGGATCTTCGAGGCGTGCACGATCGCCGAGTCGAGGCCGGCCTTCACGCACTCGTCGAGGAAGACGGAGTTGAGCAGGATGCGGGCGGCCGGGTTGAGGCCGAAGGAGATGTTGGACAGGCCCAGCGTGGTCTGGACGTCCGGGTGGCGCCGCTTGAGCTCCCGGATGGCCTCGATGGTGGCGATGCCGTCCTTGCGGGACTCCTCCTGCCCGGTGCAGATGGTGAAGGTGAGGGTGTCGATGAGGATGTCCGACTCGTGGATGCCCCAGTTGCCGGTCAGGTCCTCGATGAGCCGCTCGGCGATCGCGACCTTGTGCTCGACGGTGCGGGCCTGGCCCTCCTCGTCGATGGTGAGGGCGATCAGCGCGGCGCCGTGCTCCTGGGCCAGACGGGTGACCTTGGCGAAGCGGGAGTCGGGCCCGTCGCCGTCCTCGTAGTTGACGGAGTTGATGACCGCGCGGCCGCCGAGCTTCTCCAGACCGGCCCTGATGACGCCGACCTCGGTGGAGTCGAGGACGATCGGCAGGGTCGAGGCGGTGGCGAAGCGGCCGGCGAGCTCCTCCATGTCGGCGACGCCGTCGCGGCCGACGTAGTCGACGCAGAGGTCGAGCATGTGCGCGCCCTCGCGGATCTGGTCGCGCGCCATCTCGACGCAGTCGTCCCAGCGGCCCTCCAGCATGGCCTCGCGGAACTTCTTGGAGCCGTTGGCGTTGGTGCGCTCGCCGATCGCCATGTAGGAGGTGTCCTGGCGGAACGGGACCGTCTGGTAGAGCGAGGCGGCGCCGGGCTCGGGACGCGGTTCGCGGACGCCGGGGGCGAGTCCGTGAACCCGCTCGACGACCTGGCGCAGATGCTCCGGGGTGGTACCGCAGCAGCCGCCGATCAGGGACAGTCCGTACTCGCGGACGAAGGTCTCCTGGGCGTCGGCGAGCTCGACCGGGGTCAGCGGGTAGTGCGCGCCGTTCTTGCCGAGGACGGGCAGGCCGGCGTTGGGCATGCACGAGAGCGGGATACGGGAGTGGCGGGCCAGGTAGCGCAGGTGCTCGCTCATCTCGGCCGGACCGGTGGCGCAGTTCAGACCGATCATGTCGATGCCGAGCGGTTCGAGCGCGGTGAGCGCGGCGCCGATCTCCGAGCCGAGCAGCATGGTGCCGGTGGTCTCGACGGTGACCGACACGATCAGCGGCACGTCGGCGCCGAGGGCGTCCAGGGCGCGGCGGGCGCCGATGACGGACGCCTTGGTCTGCAGCAGGTCCTGGGTGGTCTCCACGAGCAGCGCGTCGGCGCCGCCGGCGAGCATGCCCTCGGCGTTCTGCTGGTAGGCGTCGCGCAGGGTGGTGTACGCGGCGTGGCCCAGCGTCGGCAGCTTCGTACCGGGGCCCATGGAGCCGAGGACCCAGCGCTGCCGTCCGGTCGAGGCGGTGAACTCGTCCGCGACCTCGCGGGCGATGCGGGCGCCGGATTCCGACAGCTCGTACACCCTTTCGGGGATGTCGTACTCCCCCAGGGCGGCGAAGTTGGCGCCGAACGTGTTGGTCTCCACGCAGTCGACACCCGCGGCGAAGTACTCCTCGTGCACGGAGCGGACGATGTCGGGCCGGGTGACGTTGAGGATCTCGTTGCAGCCTTCGAGGTTCTGGAAGTCCTCGAGGCTGGGGTCCTGTGCCTGGAGCATGGTGCCCATGGCTCCGTCGGCCACGACCACGCGGGTCGCGAGTGCCTCGCGGAGGGCTGTGGCGCGGGTCCGGCTGTCAGCGGAAGGGGTCGGCGACGAGGCCATGGATGAGCTCCCTGGGATGCGACGGCTGTCGGCTTTGCACGCTCGGCGGAGGGTGCACGGAGCCAGACTAACCGCGCTGATGCCGGGGTGGACATCGCGTTCCACTGGGCGGACGGCATCCTGTGTCGCGGGGCTCCCGGTCGCGGCCGTTCATGCCCGACACTGTGTGGGTAAAGATCGGTCGGCATCGACCGATAGTGTTCAGCATTGTCGAACAGCATGATCCAAGCGATCCTGTTCCCCGAGGATCCACGGGAGGACCCGGGATCGCGACATCAATGGACAGGGAGAAGGGCCGGGCGATGGCGAAGAACATCCAGTCGCTTGAACGGGCGGCGGCGATGCTGCGACTGCTCGCGGGCGGCGAGCGCCGGCTCGGCCTGTCGGACATCGCCTCGTCCCTGGGCCTGGCCAAGGGCACGGCGCACGGCATCCTGCGCACCCTGCAGGCCGAGGGCTTCGTGGAACAGGAGGCGGCCTCGGGCCGCTACCAGCTCGGCGCCGAGCTGCTGCGCCTGGGCAACAGCTATCTGGACGTGCACGAGCTGCGGGCGCGGGCGCTGGTCTGGACGGACGACCTCGCGCGGTCGAGCGGCGAGAGCGTCCACCTCGGCGTCCTGCACCAGCAGGGCGTGCTGATCGTGCACCACGTCTTCCGGCCGGACGACAGCAGGCAGGTCCTGGAGGTGGGGGCCATGCAGCCGCTGCACTCCACCGCCCTGGGCAAGGTCCTGTCGGCGTACGACCCGGTGGCCCACAGCGAGGTCCTGGAGGTGCCGCGCGAGGGCTTCACGCCCCGTACGGTCACCGAGCTCACGGAGTTCGAGACGCTGCTCGACATGACGCGCGCCCGGGGCTGGGCCGCGGACGTGGAGGAGACCTGGGAGGGCGTGGCCTCGGTGGCCGCCCCGATCCACGACCGGCGCAGGATGCCGGTGGGCGCCGTGGCGATCACGGGCGCGGTGGAGCGGGTCTGCGACGGGGGCGAGCTGCGCTCCGAGCTCGTCGCCGCGGTACGGGACTGCGCCCGCGCCGTCTCCCGCGACCTGGGCGCCGGCCGGTTCTGAAACGGAGCCGCTGATCAGGGGCGTGTGAGCGCACGGAAGGGCACGCTGAACCCGTCGGTAACGATCCCGTTATCGGCGGGTTTTTCGTTACCGGAACCCTTGACGCGCTGTTAACCGGAGGGCAAAACTTCCGTTCATCGGTCGGCATTGCCGAACACCTACCGGCAATACGCGCTAGAGTGTGGCAGTGCCAAGGGCCGGCAACGCCCTCATCAGAGGGCGCGGACCACCGGAGGGACCCGGGGTTCGCCTTCCCCTGGACGAAGGACAAAGGAGTCGCGGGTGTCCAGCTCCGACATCTTCATCGGCGAGATCATTGGTACCGCCGTACTCATTCTGCTCGGCGGCGGTGTCGTCGCCGCCGTGGTACTCAAGCGCTCGAAGGCTCAGAACGCCGGGTGGCTCGCCATCACCTTCGGGTGGGGCTTCGCGGTCATGACTGCCGTGTACATGACGGGTACCCTCTCGGGCGCCCACCTGAACCCCGCCGTCACCGTGGGCATCGCCCTCAAGGACGGCGACTGGAGCAACGTTCCGGTCTACTTCGCGGGTCAGATGCTCGGCGCCATGCTCGGCGCGTTCCTGGTCTGGGTCGCCTACTTCGGACAGTTCCAGGCCCACCTCACGGACGAGGAGATCATCTCCTCCCCGCACGAGGAGGGCATGGTCGACCAGAAGTCCGCCCCCAAGGCGGGCCCGGTGCTCGGTGTCTTCTCCACCGGCCCCGAGATCCGGAACGTCTGGCAGAACCTGGCCACCGAGATCATCGGCACCGTCGTGCTGGTCCTCGCGGTGCTCACACAGGGACTCAACGACAGCGGCAAGGGCCTCGGCGTCATCGGCGCCCTGATCACCGCCTTCGTCGTGGTCGGCATCGGCCTCTCGCTCGGCGGCCCGACCGGTTACGCGATCAACCCGGCACGTGACCTCGGCCCGCGCATCGTGCACGCCCTGCTCCCGCTGCCGAACAAGGGCGGCTCC
This sequence comes from Streptomyces sp. NPDC013317, assembly GCF_055563155.1. Taxonomy (NCBI): domain Bacteria; kingdom Bacillati; phylum Actinomycetota; class Actinomycetes; order Kitasatosporales; family Streptomycetaceae; genus Streptomyces; species Streptomyces sp. NPDC013317. The sequence goes on along the minus strand of NZ_JBVHDX010000018.1, from coordinate 35,952 downwards.
GACTGGGGGTACGCCTGGATCCCGGTCGTCGGCCCCCTGGTGGGCGGCGCCATCGCCGCGGGTATCTACAACATCGCGTTCGCCTGAGCCGTCCTTCCACCCAGACCTCCTTGGAGCACACCGTGACCGACGCACACACCGCCGGCCCGTTCATCGCCGCCATCGACCAGGGCACCACCTCCTCCCGCTGCATCGTCTTCGACAAGGACGGCCGGATCGTCTCGGTCGACCAGAAGGAGCACGAGCAGATCTTCCCGAAGCCGGGCTGGGTCGAGCACGACGCCGCCGAGATCTGGACCAACGTCCAGGAGGTCGTGGCGGGCGCCATCGACAAGGCGGGCATCACCTCCGCCGACGTCAAGGCCATCGGCATCACCAACCAGCGCGAGACCACCCTGCTCTGGGACAAGAACACCGGTGAGCCCGTCCACAACGCCCTCGTCTGGCAGGACACCCGTACCGACGCCCTCTGCAAGGAGCTCGGCCGCAACGTCGGCCAGGACCGCTTCCGCCGCGAGACCGGCCTCCCCCTCGCCTCGTACTTCTCCGGCCCCAAGGTCCGCTGGCTGCTCGACAACGTCGAGGGCCTGCGCGAGCGCGCCGAGCGCGGCGACATCCTCTTCGGCACCATGGACTCCTGGGTCATCTGGAACCTCACGGGCGGTGTCGACGGCGGTCACCACGTCACCGACGTCACCAACGCCTCGCGCACCATGCTGATGAACCTGCACACCATGGCCTGGGACGAGAAGATCCTGCAGTCCATGGAGGTCCCGGCCGCCGTGCTGCCGGAGATCCGCTCCTCCGCCGAGGTGTACGGCACCGTCAAGGGCGGCGTCCTGGACGGTGTCCCGGTCGCCTCCGCGCTGGGCGACCAGCAGGCCGCGCTGTTCGGACAGACGTGTTTCGCCGAGGGCGAGGCCAAGTCCACGTACGGCACCGGCACCTTCATGCTGATGAACACCAGCGACAAGATCATCAACTCCTACAGCGGCCTGCTGACCACCGTCGGCTACCAGATCGGCGACCAGAAGCCGGTCTACGCCCTGGAGGGCTCGATCGCCGTCACCGGTTCGCTGGTGCAGTGGATGCGCGACCAGATGGGCCTCATCAAGTCCGCCGCCGAGATCGAGACCCTCGCGTCCTCGGTCGAGGACAACGGCGGCGCCTACTTCGTGCCCGCCTTCTCCGGCCTGTTCGCCCCCTACTGGCGCTCCGACGCCCGCGGTGTGATCGCCGGCCTCACCCGGTACGTCACCAAGGCGCACATCGCGCGCGCCGTCCTCGAGGCCACCGCCTGGCAGACCCGCGAGATCACCGACGCCATGACGAAGGACTCCGGCGTCGAGCTGACCGCGCTCAAGGTCGACGGCGGCATGACCTCCAACAACCTGCTGATGCAGACCCTCTCGGACTTCCTCGACGCGCCGGTCGTGCGCCCGATGGTCGCCGAGACCACCTGCCTCGGTGCCGCCTACGCCGCCGGCCTGGCCGTCGGCTTCTGGCCCGACACCGACGCCCTGCGCGCCAACTGGCGCCGCGCGGCGGAATGGACCCCTCGCATGGACGCCGACAAGCGTGACCGCGAGTACAAGAGCTGGCTGAAGGCCGTTGAGCGCTCCATGGGCTGGCTCGAAGACGGATCTGACGAGGAGTAATTCGACATGACCACCCTGCAGAGCGTCCCCGCCCTGGGGACGCGACCGGCCGCCGGTTCCCTTCCGAGCCGCGCCGAGACCCGGGAGCAGCTTTCCAAGGCGACGTACGACCTCCTGGTCATCGGCGGCGGCATCCTGGGCATCTCCACCGCCTGGCACGCCGCGCAGTCGGGCCTGCGGGTGGCCCTGGTGGACGCCGGCGACTTCGCCGGCGCCACCTCCTCCGCCTCCTCCAAGCTTCTCCACGGCGGTCTGCGCTACCTGCAGACCGGCGCGGTGAAGCTGGTCGCGGAGAACCACTTCGAGCGGCGTGCGGTCTCCCGTCAGGTGGCACCGCACCTCGCCAACCCCCTCACCTTCTACCTGCCCGTCTACAAGGGCGGCCCGCACGGCGCCGCCAAGCTCGGCGCCGGTGTCTTCGCGTACTCCGCCCTCTCCGCCTTCGGTGACGGCGTCGGCCACCTGCTCAGCCCGGCGAAGGCCGCGCAGGACGTGCCGGAGCTGCGCACGGACAACCTGAAGGCCGTCGCCGTGTACGGCGACGACCAGATGAACGACGCCCGCATGGCGCTGATGACGGTCCGCGCCGCCGTCGACGCCGGCGCCGTCGTCCTCAACCACGCGGAGGTCACCGGCCTTCGCTTCACCCGCGGCCGGGTCACGGGCGCGGAGCTGAAGGACCGTACGAGCGGGGACGAGTTCGGGGTCACCGCCCGCCTGGTGCTCAACGCGACCGGCCCCTGGGTCGACCACCTCCGCCGGATGGAGGACCCGAACGCGGCGCCCTCCATCCGCCTCTCCAAGGGCGCGCACCTGGTCCTGAAGCGGACCTCGCCGTGGAAGGCCGCCCTGGCGACCCCCATCGACAAGTACCGCATCACCTTCGCCCTCCCCTGGGAGGACATGCTGCTCCTCGGCACCACCGACGAGGAGTACGAGGGCGACCCCGGCAAGGTCGAGGTGACCGAGAAGGACACCGCGCAGATCCTGGACGAGGCGGCGTTCTCCATACGCGACCAGCAGCTGTCGCGCGATCTGATCACCTACGCCTTCGCCGGTCTGCGGGTACTGCCCGGCGGTCCGGGCGACACGTCGAAGGCCAAGCGCGAGACGGTCGTCACCGAGGGCCGCGGCGGGATGCTGTCGGTGGCCGGCGGCAAGTGGACGACCTTCCGCCACATCGGCCGTACGGTGATGAAGAAGCTGGAGTCCCTGCCGGGCCACCCGCTGGGCGAGGACTACGAGTCGGTCTCCACGCTGCCGAAGCGGCTCCCGCTCCCCGGTATCGCCAACCCGAACGCGGTGGCGCACCGGCTGCTCGTCGACGGTCCGGCCCCCGGTCCGCGGATGGCCGCCGACACCGCCAAGCACCTGGCGACGCACTACGGTTCGCTCTCCTTCGACATCGCGCGGATGGCGAACGAGAACCCCGAGCTGGCCCGGCGCATTCACCCGGACGCGCCGGAGATCTGGGCGCAGGTCGCCTACGCCCGTGACCACGAGTGGGCCGAGACGGCGGACGACGTGCTGCGTCGCCGTACGACGCTCACGATCCGCGGTCTGGCGACGGACGAGATCCGCGGCAAGGTCGAGGACATGCTCGGCCAGTAGCGCCGTGTAGGGGGCGGTCTCCATGGGAGACCGCCCCTTACGCGTTCGTGTGCCGGGGCCCGTTCCTGGGTAGTCGATCAAGGCCGCGAAGGCTCCCGGTGGTGCACGAGGGCTGCGGACGGGCCGTGGGAAAGCCGTAAGGTTGGTCCGTACGACAGGAACTTCGAAAAGGAGGCACTGGGTGATCGAGCTCGAGGGGGTACCCGAGCTGATCGACCCGGTCATGGTGGCCGCGTTCGAGGGCTGGAACGACGCCGGCGACGCCGCCTCCACCGCGGTCGCCCATCTGGACCGGGAGTGGAAGGGCGAGGTGTTCGCGGCGCTCGACGCCGAGGACTACTACGACTTCCAGGTCAACCGGCCCACGGTATGGCTGGACAACGGTGTCCGGAAGATCACCTGGCCGACGACGAGGCTCTCCGTGGTCCGGGTCGGCGGCGACAAGCCGCGCGATCTGGTGCTCGTGCGCGGGATCGAGCCGTCGATGCGCTGGCGCTCGTTCTGCAACGAGATCCTGGGCTTCGCCCACGAGCTGGGCGTGGAGATGGTGGTGATCCTGGGCGCGCTGCTCGGCGACACGCCGCACACCCGGCCCGTCCCCGTCAGCGGGGTCACCTCGGACCCGGACCTGGCGCGGACGATGGATCTGGAGGAGACCCGCTACGAAGGGCCCACGGGCATCGTCGGGATCCTCCAGGAGGCCTGCACGCACGCGGGCGTGCCCGCGGTCAGCCTCTGGGCCGCCGTACCGCACTACGTGTCGCAGCCGCCCAACCCCAAGGCGACGCTGGCGCTGCTCAACCGCCTCGAGGACCTGATCGACATGCGCATCCCGCTGGGTGAACTCCCCGAGGACGCGCGGGCCTGGCAGCTCGGCGTGGACCAACTCGCCTCCGAGGACAGCGAGGTGGCGGAGTACGTCCAGACGCTGGAGGAGGCGCGGGACACGGCGGAGCTGCCGGAGGCCTCCGGCGAGGCCATCGCCCGGGAGTTCGAGCGCTATCTGCGGCGGCGCGACGGCGGTCCGGGGCAGGGCCCCGGTCTCGCGACCGAGGGTGGCGACACCTCGTATCTGCGGGACCCCGGCAGCGGCCGGACCCGGCCTCCGAAGCCGGAGCGTCCCGCGCCGGAGCCCGAGCCGGAGCAGCCCCAGGACGACGAGGGCCCGGACGACGGCGACGGCGCGCAGTGAGCCGAGACCGAAGCCGTGAGCCGTAAGCCGTAAGCCGTAAGCCGTAAGCCGTACGAGGGTCGGGCGTACGGAGGAGGGGCCGCACCGGGTCGGTGCGGCCCCTCCTCCGTCGCTCAGGCGCAGTCGAAGCGGGCGGCCGCCCAGTCTCCGTGGTCACCGCTCTTGGAGCCGTTGGTGTCGGTGATCCGAAGGCGGAGGTGGCGTGCGCCGGTGACGTCGACGTCGACCGGTACGGTCGCCGACGCGCCGGTCACCTTGGGCGAGGTCCAGAGCACCTCGCCGTCGGCCTCGACCGAGAACGCGACCTCGCCGTAGCCGTTGATCTCGTCGTCGATGCCGACCTGGGCGGTGAAGGCGGTGCAGCGGCCGCCGAGGTAGAGCTCGATGTCGGAGTCGGCGTGCGCGCCGATGCCCTTCTCGTAGGTCGTCCCCGCCAGGGTCAGCGGGCGGCCGTCGCTCGCGCCCGACTCACCGTTGGAGCGGTCGCGTTCGGGCGGGCCCCAGCCGTTGGTGGCCTTCAGCCAGGGCAGATCGCTCGCCCAGACGCCGGCGGTCGGCGGCTCGGGCATCACTCCGACGGCGAACCGCTGGACGGCGGTGCGGTCCTGGCCCGCCGCGCGGTGGCGGACGGTCGCGGTGAGCGTGGCCTCGCCGGGCTTCGCGTCCTTCGCCGGGGTGACGGACACCTCGACCCGTCGCGTGGTGCCGGCGGGGATGCGGGCGACGGGCGCGGCCGGGGTGACCTGCCAGCCCTCCGGGGCGGTGAGGGACACCTCGACGCCGGTGGCGTCCTTCGTCCCCGCGGTCACGTCGACGGCGACGGTCCCGGGCACGCCCGCGCCGAGCTCCTGTCCGGCCGGGACGGCGGCGGTGGCGGACGCTCCGGGCAGGGCGCCGCCGACGGCGCTGGTGTCCTCCAGTCCGAGGGTGAAGGACCGGTCGGTGCGCTGGGCGACGGTCTTGACCTGCACCACTCCCCCGCGGTCGTCCCGGTCGTACCACCAGCCCTGGTCCGCCGCCTCGTAGGCGGCCCGGGAGGTGAGGCGGGGCAGCCTGCGCTCGCCGAGCGTGACGGCGCTCGGCGCGTCACCGGTGTGGACGGTGAACCGGTAGGGCCGGGAAGGGGACTTGCCCGCGTAGGAGCCCTTGCTCGCGCCGATCCTTACCGTCACGTCACCCGCGCCGCGCCGCGGCGCGCGGACCTCGGCGGTCTGGGTGGCGTACTGGCCGGTGCGGTGCGCGCGGGTGACGCCGTCGTCCTCGTACAGCTCGAAGGAGGAGTCGCCCTGCGGGTAGATGTCCCAGGCCAGCGGGGAGTCCGGGGTGCGGTCGGTGTACGAGCGGATGCCGCCGGGCCACATCGGGACGGTGGCTCCGGCCCGCACGAACAGGGGCAGCGTGTCGAGCGGGGCGCTGTAGTCGTCGACGGTGACGGGGCCCTGGTAGGTACGGCCGCTCCAGTAGTCGATCCAGGTGCCCTCGGGGAGGTAGATGCCGTCGCGCTCGACGGCGTCCTGGTAGACGGGGGCGACGAGGAAGTCCTCACCGCTCAGGAACTCGTACTTCGCCGTGTCCGACGCGGCCTTCGGGTCGTCCGGGTACTCCAGGACGAGCGGCCGGGCGAGGCCGACACCGGTCTCGGTGGCGCGGTGGGCGTGCGAGTAGATGTAGGGCAGCAGCGACTCGTGGAGCTTCAGGTAGTCCCGGTTGACCGAGGTGTACGGCTCGCCGTAGCGGAAGGGCTGCTTGTCGCTGGCGGCCCAGCCGTCCATGGTCATGGTGACGGGGAGGAACATCTTCCACTGGAGGTCACGGGTGTACGTCTTGGCGCTGCCGCCGAAGATGCCGTCGACGTCGCCGGTGGTGTAGGCGAGGCCGGACATGGAGGCGCCCGCGTACGTGGGGATCTGCCAGCGGATGTACTCCCAGGTGCCGGACTGGTCGCCGGACCACTGGACTCCGCAGCGCTGGGCGCCGGCCCAGCTCTCGGGTGCCCAGGTGAAGCCGCGGGCGTCGCTGTGGGCCTCGATGCCGGCGTAGGCGTCCTTGCAGCCGTCGAGGGCGAACTTGTACCCCTCGCCGACCCAGGCGACGTCGAGCTTGGCGACCCGCTGGCCCGCCTTCACCTGCTCCTCGAGCTTGTCGATGCCGTCCTCGGTCCACAGACCGAGCTCCATGCCGCGCTGCTTCAGGCCGGTCGCGGTCTCGGCGAGGTTCTCGTAGCCGCAGCCGTAGCCGTCGTTGACGAGCATCCAGCCGTTGGGCATGTCGTGCTCGACGTAGCCGTCGGCGACCTTGAGGGCGTCGAGGGTGTGGCGCTCGCCGCGGTTGGCGTTGTGGAGGTAGCAGTCGGCGTCGCCGATCTCCAGTCCGTAGACGGGCGGCAGGAACGGCTTCCCGGTGAGGCCGGTGTACTGCCCGATGACGTCCTTGAGCGCGTCGGACCCCGAGCCGGCGAAGTAGTAGGCGTCGAAGCGCTGTTCGCGGGCGCTGGTGGTGACGGGCTCGCCGAAGACGTAGGTGTTCGGCGCGTAGGTGTTGCGGTAGACGCCGTAGCCGGCCGAGGAGAGGTAGAAGGGCACGGAGTTGGGGTGGCCCCCGTCGTCCCAGTTGTAGTCGACGCCGACCTCGACGGTCTTGCCGCGGTGCGAGGTGTTGCCGCGGCCGTTCTGCATGCCGGCGCCGTAGAACTGCTCGTCGGCGCCCCGGGCCAGGGTCTGGGTGGTGCGGTCCTGGCTCCAGGTGAGGCCGTGGGCCTCGGACCAGAGCGGGGTGCCGTCGGCGCGGACGGCGGCGAAGCGCAGCGGCGCCTTGTAGGCGCGCAGGGTCACCTTCGCGGTGGTGAGTTCGTAGCGGTCGCCGCGGTCGTACCAGCGGGTCCTCGGCGGCGGGCCCTGGGGCCGGACGATGTCCTGCCCGGTGGGATCGGTGAACCGCCCGTCGGGGGCCAGCTCGATGCGGAAGGTCTCGTCGGTGACGAAACTGACGCGGGCCTGGGCGGCGCCGGCGGTCAGCCGGTAGACGGCGCCGTCGGCCTCGAAGCCGGTGAGGTCGCCGACGGTGGTGGGCGAGGGCTCGGCGGACTGGGCGCTCCCCGGTCCCGCGAACACCGCGAGAAGCCCGAGCACAGCGCCTGCGAATGCAGCCTTCATGCGCAATGTTGATTGCATGGACGGTATTTAGCGCAGAAACGAGCATGAAGGCCAGGACAAAACGGAACCGCCCTCGGACTTCGCGAGAAGTCCGAGGGCGGTTGTCCGGATGGAGGTCGTACGGAGGCGGGCCTAGAGAGCCACACCGAGCAGCGCGTCGACGGCACGGGAGGCGAGGCCGGGCGCGGACTCGTCCGTACCGCCCCCGGCGTTCTGCCGCTCGGTCCACCGGTCGACCGCGGCGAGCGCGGCCGGCGTGTCGAGGTCGTCGGCGAGTGCCTCGCGGATCTCCTCGACCAGCGCGTCGGCGGACGGCCCGTCGGGGCGGGACACGGCCGCGCGCCAGCGGTCCAGGCGCGCCACTGCGTCCTGGAGGACCTGGTCGGTCCACTCCCAGTTCGCGCGGTAGTGGTGCGAGAGGAGCGAGAGGCGGATGGCGGCCGGGTCGACGCCCTGGCGACGGAGCGCGGAGACGAAGACCAGGTTGCCCTTGGACTTGGACATCTTCTCGCCGTCGAGGGCGACCATGCCGGCGTGCACGTACGCCGTGGCCATGGGGAACTCGCCCGTCAGCGCCTGGGCGTGCGAGGCACCCATCTCGTGGTGCGGGAAGATCAGGTCGGAGCCGCCGCCCTGGACGTCGAAGCCCATCCCGAGGTGGTCGAGGGCGATGGCGACGCACTCGATGTGCCAGCCGGGGCGGCCGGGGCCGAGGCTGGCGCCGTCCCAGCTCGGCTCGCCCTCACGGGCGGCCATCCAGAGCATCGGGTCCAGCGGGTTCTTCTTGCCCGGGCGGTCCGGGTCCCCGCCGCGCTCCGCGGAGAGGTGGCGCATCAGCTCGGTGTCGTAGTTCGACACCTGACCGAAGTGCGGGTCCGCCTCGACGGAGAAGTAGATGTCGCCTTCGAGTTCGTAGGCGGCGCCGGAGTCACGCAGCCGCTCGACCAGCGGCACGATGCCCGGTATGGCCTCGACCGCGCCGATGTAGTGCTGCGGCGGCAGCATCCGCAGGGCGGTCATGTCCTCGCGGAAGAGGGCGGTCTCGCGCTCGGCGAGCCCGACCCAGTCGACGCCGTCCCGGATCGCCCGCTCCAGGAGCGGATCGTCGACGTCGGTCACGTTCTGGACGTAGTGGACCTGCCGCTTGGTGTCGAGCCACACGCGCTGAACGAGGTCGAACGCGTTGTAGGTCGCCGCGTGACCCATGTGGGTCGCGTCGTACGGCGTGATGCCGCAGACGTAGATACGGGCGACGGGGCCGGGGGCGAGGGTCACTCGTCCGCCGGTCGCGGTGTCGTGGATCCGGAGGTCGCGGCCCTTGCCGGGAAGGGCGGGGACCTCAGAAGCGGGCCAGGCATGCATGACCTGAGCGTAACCGGACACCTGTTCCGGATACGAACCGGATCCGGGATCTTGGCCGACAAGGCGCTCTTGCAGCTCGCAGCCATTCATGCATACCCCCTGGGGGTGCGGACCCAGGATCGAGGGTGGCCGGATCCGATCGGTCAGACCGGGGGCCAGGGGATCGCCGGCCACTGCCCGGAAGGCTCCGGGTGGCGGCCGGTGGTGCGCAGGGCGGTGACCCGGCCGCGCAGCGCGTCGACCTCGGCGGCCGTGAGCAGTTCGGCCAGTCGGGTGGCGAGCGGTGTCCCCGGTGCCAGGGAGCCGTCGAGCCGGGCGAGGACGTCGGCGGCCTCGGCGGGCAGCTCCTCCCCCGCCCAGCCCCAGAGCAGGGTGCGCAGCTTGTCGTCCACGTGGAAGGTCACCCCGTGGTCGATGCCGTAGAGGCGGCCGTCCGGCGCGGGCAGCAGGTGTCCGCCCTTGCGGTCGCCGTTGTTGATGACCGCGTCCAGGACGGCGAGCCGGCGCATCCCGGGGCTGTCGGCGTGGACGAGCAGCGCGGTGCGGCCCTCGTCGACCTGAGCCGGTCCGACGGCCTTCCACCCCGCCCCCGGCTCCTCGTCCTCGGTGAGGGCGAGCAGGCTCGCCGCCGGGTCGGCCTCGATCCACAGCTGGACCATGCCCTCGCCGTACGGGCCGTCCCGGAGCACCGTGGGCGGTACGAGTCCCCAGCCGGTGGCCTCGGAGATCTCGTACGCGGCGACCTCGCGCTGGGCGAGGGTGCCGTCGGGGAAGTCCCAGAGCGGCCGCTCGCCGGCGACCGGTTTGTAGACGCAGTCGGCCTCGACGCCGTCGTGGCTGACGGAACAGACGAGCACGGCGTTGGACGCCTCGCGGACCTGGCCGCGCACGGTCAGCTCGCCCTTGGTGAGCAGGTCGACGACCGCCTGGTTGCCGGGACCGCTCATGCGCCGCGTCGGTATCCGTTCTGGCGCGGGCACACGTGTCCCTCGGGGTCGAGCGGCAGGCTGCACAGCGGGCACGGCGGGCGGCCCGCGTTGACCACGTCCAGCGCGCGCTTGGCGAAGGCCCTGGCCTGCGCGCCGGTGAGCCGGACGCGCAGCATCGGCGGCCCGTTCTCCTCGTCCTGGAGCAGCCGTTCCTCGGCGGCGGCGAGGTCCTCCTCGGACTCGGCGTCGAGTTCGACGAGCGCCTGCGCCTCGACGATCATGCGCTGCTCCTCGCCGTCCCAGGCGAGCGCCATGGTGCCGACCCGGAACTCCTCCTCGACGGGGACGTCGAGGGGGGCGGTGTCGGTGTTGTCGGCCGGGGCCATGGCCGGGACGGGGGCGTTGCCGCCGGTGCGGCGCACGACCTCGTCGAGGAGTTCGTCGATGCGTTCGGCGAGCGCGGCGACCTGGGTCTTCTCCAGGGCCACGCTGGTGACCCGGCCGGCCGCGGACGCCTGCAGGAAGAACGTACGGCGGCCAGGCAGCCCGACCGTACCGGCCACGAAACGCTCCGGTGGGTCGTAGAGGAACACCTGACGGGACACGTCCCGGACTCCCTTGCGTCTCGGCGGTGGTGGAGGCCCGCGCTACGGCGGCCCGTCCACCCTACTGCGCGGATGGATCACGGTGCGCCCGCACCGCCCCCGACCTCGGCTGCCCCACCCCGATCGCCGGTCTCCCGGGGCGCGAGGCCGGCGAAGTCGCCGGTGTCGCCGAGCCGTACGAGGAAGGGGCGCAGCCGCGTGTAGCGGATGACGGTGACCGAGCACGGGTCCACGTGGATGCGCTGGAAGAGGTCGAGGTGCATGCCGAGTGCGTCGGCCACGATCGACTTGATGATGTCGCCGTGCGAGCACATCGCGTAGACGGCGTCCTCGCCGTGCTCGGCCTCCACGCGCGCGTTCCAGTCCCGTACGGCGTCGACGGCCCGCGCCTGCATGGCGCGCATCGACTCGCCGCCGGGGAAGGCCGCGGCGGACGCGTGGGCCTGGACGACCTCCATGAGGGGCTCGTCGGCCAGTTCGGCGAGCTTGCGGCCGGACCAGTCGCCGTAGTCGCACTCGCTGATCCGCTCCTCGGTGTGGAGCGCGAGGCCGGGCCGGGCGTCGAGGAGGGGACGCAGGGTCTCGCGGCAGCGCTGCAGAGGGCTGGTGACGACGGCGGCGAGCGGCACCCCGGCCAGCCGGCCGGGCAGGGCGGCGGCCTGCGCCACCCCCCGCTCGTCGAGGGCGACCCCGGGCGTCCGCCCGGCGAGGACACCCGAGGTGTTGGCGGTGGAGCGTCCGTGCCGGACGAGAATCAGCGTGGCCATGGCGGCAAGAGTAGGCGGCCGCACGCGCGCGCGGGGCGGACCCGTCCACGATCACGGGCCACGCTCACGTGCAGGACGGGGAAAGCGGGGAAGAATACCGCCCGTGATCGTCGACTCCGCCATCTACCGGGACGGGCGCCGCACGGACGGCCCCACCGACCTCTCCGACGCCCTGGCGCAGGCCAGAGCCACCGGCGACGCCTTCCTGTGGGTGGGTCTGCACGAGCCGACGGAGGCCGAGTTCGATCACGTGTCGTCCGAGTTCGCGCTGCACCGGCTGGCCGTGGAGGACGCGCTGAAGGCCCATCAGCGGCCCAAGCTGGAGGTCTACGACGACTCGCTCTTCGTGGTCCTCAAGCCGGTGGTCTACGAGCCGAAGAGCGACCGGGTCTCGTCGGGCGAACTGATGGTCTTCATCGGCGACTCGTTCGTGGTGACGGTCCGGCACGGCGAGGGCGCGCCGCTCGCGTCGGTACGCCGCCGTCTGGAGGCCGAGCCCGAGGTGCTGCGACACGGCCCGACGGCCGTCCTGTACGCGATCAGCGACGCCGTCGTGGACCACTACCTGGAGGTGGCCGGCGAACTCCAGGTCGACCTGGAGGCGCTGGAGGCCGACGTGTTCGCGCCGACGGGCGGGAATGCGGGCACCACGGCGGAGCGGATCTACACCGCGAAACGCCAGGTGCTGGAGTTCCGCAGGGCCGCGAGCCCGCTGGCGGCGCCGGTGGAGAAGCTCGCGACCGGCGCCGTGCCGTTCGTGAGCCAGCACGCCAAGCCCTTCTTCCGGGACGTCGCCGACCACCTGACCCGTGCCAACGAGCAGGTGGAGGGGCTGGACCGGCTGCTGTCGGACGTGCTGTCGGCCCATCTCGCGCAGATGGGCGTCCGACAGAACGACGACATGCGGAAGATCTCGGCGTGGGCGGCCATGGCCGCGGTCCCCACGATGGTGGCGGGGATCTACGGCATGAACTTCGAGCACATGCCGGAGCTGACCTGGCCCTGGTCGTACCCGGCGGTGATCCTGCTGATGGCCGGGGCCGTCCTCGGTCTGTACCGGCTGTTCAAGCGCCGCGGCTGGATGTAGCCGAGGCTGCCGCGGTGCCACGGGCCGCCCGTGGCGGAGGCCCCGGCGGTTCAGAACGCGGGGGCCGGCGTCATCGGACCGCCCAGCGCGTTGCGCCGCTCGGGCATCTTCAGGCCGACCATCTTGTGCCAGCCGGCGGCCCGTTCCCACGCGTACACGCCGTGGATCCCGGCGGCCAGGACGGCCGACTTGGCCTTGGGCCAGCCGAGGATGCGTCCCATGTGGCTCATCACGGCGAGGCTGACGTCCCGGTAGACCTGGATCTCGGCGAGCGCGGACTCGCGCAGGGTGCGCTGGATGAGCCGGCCGTGTCCGACGTACGCGAGGGCCAGCAGCTCCTCGTGGCAGTACGCCAGGTGGTTGGCCTCGTCGTTGTCGATCATGTGGATGGCCTTGCCGAGTTCGGGGTGGTCCCCGAAGTAGGTGACCAGCATGCGCATCTGGTCCGCGGCGCGCTGCTCGGTGACCCGGCTGTGCGAGAGGTAGACGATGACGTCCTCCTCGCTCAGCGGCTCGTCACGGCGGAGCGTCTCGTGGGCGAGGCCGATCCCGCGCTTCTCCAGGAGCATCGTGTAGTCGGTGTCGGGCGGCACCGGCACGGGGTCGAGTCCGCGCTTCTTCAGGAGCGCGTTGAAGATCCGGCCGTGCTTGTCCTCGTCGGCCCCGTGCCGCGTGATCTTGGGCGCGAGATCCCGCATGGCGGGCGGGACGAGGGCCGCGATCCGCGCGTTCTCCCAGCCGCCCTGGGCCTCGCCGCTGGCGGCGATGGAACAGAAGAGCTGGAAGGACTCGTCGTCGTCGATGATTTCCTGGAACAGGCCCTTGGCCGTGAGCATGGCTCCACCTCCCTGCGGGCGTCCGCACACCGCACGTCCGCAGAGAACGAGTCAAATGCGGTACCGGCCTCCCGGCAACACGAGCGGGGGGCCGTTCGGCTGAAAGATGGAGCGTTCCGCTCGTAACCGTGCGCCGTGTGGCGCGTTGAGCAGCGTGACGGCCGTGGCGGGGAAGACCCCCGAGCCCCCACCACGGCCGCAGAACCTCTCAGGGCGCGACGACGTGCCTCAGGCGAGGCCCGCGTGCTCCAGGGCCTCGGTGCCCGCCCGCAGCGCCGCCACCCGCTCGTCGAGGGTGAAGCCGGCCGGGGCGAGGGTCAGGGTCGTGACGCCGGCCTCGGCGTAGGCCTTCATCCGGTCGGCGATCCGCTCGACGGAGCCGAGCAGGGTGGTCTGGTCGATCAGCTGGCGCGGTACGGCGGCGGCGGCGCCGGCCTTGTCCCCGGACAGGTACTTGTCCTGGATCTCGGCGGCCTGCTTCTCGTAGCCCATGCGCTGGGCGAGCTGGTTGTAGAAGTTCTGCTTGCGGCTCCCCATGCCGCCGACGTACAGGGCGGTGTACGGGCGGAAGATGTCGGCCAGGGCGTCGATGTCGTCGCCGAGGGCGAGGGGCAGGGTGGGGTGGACGTCGAAGCCCTCCATGGTGAGCCCGGCCTTCTGGCGGCCCGCGCGGAGCGGGCGGAGGGCGGTCTCCTCCAGGTGCTCCGCGGAGGGGAAGATCAGCAGCGCGCCGTCGGCGATCTCACCGGTCTGCTCCAGGTTCTTCGGACCGATCGCCGCGATGTAGAGCGGGATGTGCTCGCGCTCCGGGTGGACCGTGAGCTTGATCGGCTTGCCCGGGCCGTCCGGCAGCGGGAGCGTCCAGTGTTCGCCCTCGTAGGTGAGCCGCTCGCGGGACATGGCCTTGCGGACGATCTCGACGTACTCGCGGGTGCGGGCCAGGGGCTTGTCGAACTTGACGCCGTACCAGCCCTCGGAGACCTGCGGGCCCGAGACGCCGAGGCCGAGCCGGAAGCGCCCCCCGGAGAGCGAATCGAGGGTGGCGGCGGTCATCGCGGTCATCGCGGGCTGACGGGCCGGGATCTGCATGATCGCGGAGCCGATGTCGATCCGCTCGGTCTTGGCGGCCACCCAGGAGAGGACGGTGGGCGCGTCGGAGCCGTAGGCCTCGGCGGCCCAGCAGACGTCGTATCCGAGGCGGTCCGCCTCCTGGGCGACGGCGAGGTTGTCGCCGTCCATACCGGCGCCCCAGTAACCGAGGTTGATGCCGAGCCTCATGACCACACACCCTCTTTACCGATCAGTAACGTCCCTTGCGCCGGACTCTAGCGCGAGGCGACGGGATCCGTCAGGGGGAGGTTGTCCACAGGCTCTCTCCGCGTGGGGTCTTGGCCAGTAATCTCGCGTCCCATGGAGCAGAGGCATCTCGGACGTACCGGCCTGCGCGTGTCCCGGCTCGGGCTCGGCACCCTCACCTGGGGTCGGGACACCGACGAGCACGACGCCGCCGACCAGTTGAAGGCGTTCTGGGACGCGGGCGGCACGCTGGTCGACACCGCGGACGTGTACGGCGGCGGCGAGGCCGAGTACATGCTCGGGCAGCTCATGGAACGGCTGGTGCCACGGCGGGATCTGGTCGTCTCCACCAAGGCGGGGAGCGTGCCCGACCCGGACCGGCGGATGGACGGATCCCGGGGCCATCTGCTGGGCGCGCTCGACGCCTCCCTGGCCCGGCTCGGCACGGACCACGTGGACCTGTGGCAGCTGCACGCCTTCGATCCGTACACCCCGCTCGAGGAGTCCCTCCAGGCGCTGGACATCGCCGTGAGCAGCGGCCGGGCACGGTACGTGGGGGTGTCGAACTTCTGCGGGTGGCAGCTGGCGAAGGCGGGGACCTGGCAGCTCGGGGCCGCGGGCACGGGGCGGACTCGCCTCGCCGCGACGCAGATGGAGTACTCCCTGCTCCAGCGGGGCGTCGAGCGGGAGGTGCTGCCCGCGGCCCTGGACCTGGGGATAGGTCTGCTGCCGTCCTCACCGCTGGGGCGCGGGGTGCTCACGGGCAAGTACCGGGACGGCACGCCCACCGACTCCCGGGGCGGTTCCGAGACCATGGCGCCCTTCGTGGAGCCGTACCTGGACGACGCGGCGAGCCGGATCGTCGACGCCGTCGCCACGGCCGCGGACGGCCTGGCGACGACGCCGCTCCAGGTGGCGCTCGCCTGGGTCCGCGACCGTCCGGGGGTGACCGCCCCGATCGTCGGCGCGCGCAACGCGCGGCAGCTCACGGCCGCGCTGTCAGTGGAGAGCCTTAGTCTTCCTGACGAGATCTGCCGGGCTCTCGACGATGTGTCGGCGCCCGTGCACCGCTATCCGGACCAGGACTGGAGCACCTTGTGACCGAGCCTTCGCGGGAGACCCCTCCCGAGGCCGCCGAGCCCGTGCCGGGCGAGGCCGACGAGGCCGCGACCGAGCGCACCCCGGAGGCCGGTGACGCGAGCCCTTCCGCGGACGGGGAGACGAAGGCCGCGGAGGTGTCCGAGGCACAGGCCGAGCTGGCCGCACAGCGCGAGCTGCGGGCCAGGATCGAGCAGCGCAAGGCCGAGAAGGCGGCGCCGGTCGACGCGGGCGGGAAGCTCAGCGGCACGGCGGCCGATCTGCTCGCGGCGGTACGGGCGGTGGAGAGCGGTACGAAGCCGGACACCGCGTTCTTCGAGCCGTCCGAGCCCGCGCCACGACGCCCCGCGCCCACGGCGACGCCCGCGCCCGCGCCGGTCGTGACGGCGCGCCCGCCGGCCGCCGAGCAGACGGCGGCCCCCGAGACGCTCGAGGCCGTGCGGGCCGTCCTCGCGCGTGGCGGGGCGCCGGAGTCGCTGACCGGGCAGGTCGCCGCAGCCCTGGGCGAGGGCGCCGCCGAAGCGCTGCGCGAGGACCCCTGGCTCCTCCTCTCGGTGCCCGGAGTCCAGCCCGAGCACGCCGACGGCTTCGCGCGTGCCCTGCTGGGCGCGGAGTGCGGTCCCGACGATCCCCGTCGGGCGGTCGCCTTGGTGTCCTGGCTGCTCGAACGGGCGGCCGTGAAGGGGCACACGGCCCTGGAGGACGGCGCGGTGCGGGCGGGCCTCGGCAAGCTGTCCGTGCCGGATCCGGACGAGGCCCTGCGCCAGGCGGTGTCCGAGGGCGCGGTGCTGGTGTTCCAGGACGAGGAGCCGACGCCCGGGGACGTCGACGACGAGGACGAGGACGACGAGACCGCCGAAGCGGCCGGCGACGCCGCCGAAGCCGACGTGCCGGTCCTGCTCGGGCTCGACCGGTACGCCCTCGCCGAGGAGAGCCTGGCGGACGGCCTGGCCCGGCTGGTGAAGACCGTGTCCGGCGAGGTCTGGGAGGGACCCGAGCTCGTGCGCGCCGTCGGCGCCCACGGCCTGGTCCTGCACACCGGCGGCGAGGCGGCCCGCAGCGAGCCGGTCGCGCTCGCCGAGGCCGCCCGTGAGCGGGGCCTGCGGGTCGCCGTGGCCGTGCACAGCGAGAACGGAGTCCGCCGGCTCGGCGCGGAGGCGCTGACGGTCTCGGCGCTGCTGTCCGGCACGGCCGGACCCGGCCGGGACGCGGAGGGCGCCTTCGCCCTCGACCTGCTGGTCGTCCTGGACGCGCCGCAGCTGGACGTCGAGAGCGCCGCGATGCTCGTGGAGTCGCTGGCCGACGGCTGCCGTCTGGTGCTCGGAGGCGACCCCGGCGTCCTCGGCTCCGCGGGCGCGGGCCGGGTGTTCGGCGATGTCCTCGCGGCCCGGGTGTGCCCGCAGATCGCCTCGCGGATCCCCGACCCCGGGCCGATCGGCGAGCTGGTCTCCGGCATCGGCGTCGGTGAGCTGAACCAGGTGGAGGCCCCGGGCAAGGAGGTCGTGATCGTCCCCGTCCGCGACGCGGGCGAGGCCGTCCACCGCACGGTCCAGCTCGTCGCCGACTCGATTCCCCGCGCGATCGGCGTGCCCACCGAGCAGACCCAGGTGATCACCGTCGGCCATGGCGGTTCGGCGGGCACCCGCGCGCTGAACGCGGCGATCAAGCAGCGACTCAACCCCGGCCCCGGCCGCTTCGGCGGCTTCGACCCGGGCGACCGCGTGGCGTACGTTCCGGCCCCGGGGCGGACGGTGACCGGGACGGTCGTCTCGGCCGACACCGAGGGTCTTCGGCTGGAGTGCGAGGGCGGGAAGCTCGTCGTACCGAAGGACCGGGTGGAGTCCGCGCTGCGGCACGGCTGGGCGCTCACGGCGCACCAGGCGGCCGGGATGTGCTGGCCGGCGGCGGTCGTGGTGCTGCCGGGCGACGCGGCGCAGGGGCTGAGCCGGGCCTGGGTCTACACGGCCTTCGGCCGCGGCCGGCGCCATCTGTCGGTCGTCCACGGGGTGGACCAGGCGCTGCCCCGCGCGGTGGCCGAGGGGCTGCCCCAGGAGCGTACGACGCGGCTGGGGCCGCTGCTGGAGGCCCTCCTGGCGGTCGCGGAGGACTGATCAGGACCGCGAGAGGGGCGGGGGGGGGGGGGGGGGGGGGGGGGGGGGGGGGTGGGGGCCCCCCCCCCCCCCCCCCCGGCTCCGGTCCATGGGGAGGTCGTTCCTCAGGCGCCGGCTGTCCTCCGGCGGTGGACGTGGGCGATGTAGTCCGCGTGGCTCGGCAGCGTCTCGACCAGGGTCCTGGCCTGGTCCCGGACCAGCTGGAGCTCCTTGACCGCGGCGATGTCGTCCATCAGGGCCAGGCCGGGCAGCGGCTGGACGTCGAGGCCGCCGAGCCCCAGGATCATCGCGGTGTAGGAGTAGGGCTCGAAGCCGTGGTAGTACGGGAAGATCGTGTCCGCGTCGGGGAGCTTCGCCTTCCACTGCTCGATGCGGCCGGCCAGCGCGTCGGGCATCGTACGGGTCTTTGCGTCACGCCAGTACGCGTTGTCGTTCCGCTTGGCGGCGACGTAGTGGAGCACGAGGAACTCCCGTACGCCGTCCATCACGTTGGCCACCTGCCGGTTGTACGAGACGCGCAGCTGCTCGTCCTCGCGGCCGCCGGGGAAGTGCTTGACCAGCTGCTCGATGGCGTTCTGGATGAAGAAGATGCCGGTCGACTCGAGCGGCTCGACGAAGCCGCTGGAGAGCCCGATCGCCACGCAGTTGTTCACCCAGGAGTTCTCGCTGCGACCGATCCGCATGCGGATGTGGTTGGCCTCCAGGTCCTCGGCGGCCGGCCCGACGTACGCGCGCAGCGTGCGCTCGGCCTCCTCCGGGGTGCAGTAGTCGCTCGCGTAGACGTAGCCCGTGCCGGTCCGGCCGTAGAGCGGGATCGTCCAGATCCAGCCGGCGGCCTGGGCGCTGGCCCGGGTGTACGGGCCCATCCCCTGGTCGGCCATCTCCATCGGCACGCGCAGCGCGACCGCGCTGTCGTTGGGAAGGGTGTCCTGGTAGGAGAGGAACGGCACGTCGAGCTTCTTGTTGAGCAGCATGCTGCGGAAACCGGTGCAGTCGATGAAGAGGTCGCCCGAGAGGTCGCCGCTCTCCTTGGTGCGGACGTGGCTGATGTCGCCGTGCTCGTCCACCGCGACGTCGACGACGTCGTCCAGCACGTGCCGGACGCCGCGGTCGGTGCCGTATCCCGTGAGGAGCTTCGCGAGCAACGTCGCGTCGAACTGGTAGGCGTACGGGAACTGCGTCGTCTGCTGGGCCATGGTGGACCGGCCCACGGCCGCCGGATCCTGCTCACCGGCGCCGAGCGCGAGGAGGCTGCCCTCGAACTGCCGGGGCGAGCTCTTCGCCTCGCAGAGCGCGGCGATCACGGAGCAGTCCCGGTCGTAGTCCGCGCTGGGCTTCTTCCGCAGCCACCAGTCGGCGAGGGAGACGCCCTCGACCGTCCGGGGCCGCTCGAAGGGGTGGTAGAAGTGGTGCCCCTCGGCCCGCCAGTTGTCGTAGCGGATACCCAGCTTGTAGGTCGCGTGGCACTCCGGCATCCAGTCCGACTCTTCGAGGCCGAGATAGGCGAAGAAGTGGCGGATCGTGCTGAACGAGGCCTCGCCCACACCGATCGTGGGCACGTTCCTGGATTCGACGAGGGTGACCGCCAGCCGGTCGCCGAACGCCGCCTTCAGATACGAGGCGGTCATCCAGCCCGCGGTCCCGCCACCCACGATGACAACACTCTTGCTCATGACGTCCTCACTTCCTTCGCACCGGCCGGCTTGATCGGGATTCACCGTGCCGCGACGTTCGCGCCGTCGCCGCACTCGTCGACGAACTCCAGGAGGCGGGTCACCCCGGTCTCCAGGGCCGTCGGGTCCACGCAGAACGCGACCCGGACCAGGTGCCGCGCCCAGGGGGCGTAGTCGTGGGAGTGGACGCGGCCCCGGTCGTCCGCGTCGGGCCGCATGGCGAAGCCCTCGCCCGGTACGACCGCGACGCCCTTGGTCTCCAGGAGCCGGGTCGCGAACGTCTCGGCGTCGAGGCCGGTCCGGGCCACGTCGAGCATCGCGTACCAGCCGCCGGCCGGCAGCTCGCGCAGGAGCCCGGCCTCGACGAGCGGCGACAGGATCACGTCCCTGTTGTGCTGCACCTTCTTGCGGTTGACCGCCGTCGACTCGGCGCGGCTGTTCAGCGCGGCGATCCCGGCATGCTGCACGGGGGTCGACGTGCCGATGATGTTCGCCTCCTGGACGACCTTCATCACGTCGGCGGCCCGGTCGTCGGCCAGCGCCACGTAGCCCAGCCGGTAGCCGGTCATCGCGAAGCTCTTCGAGAAGCTGAAGACGCTGTGGACGATGCGCTCGGCCGGCGGGACGTCGCGCTCCAGCGAGGCCACCGAGGTGTGCTCGCTGTCGTAGAGGAAGTGCTCGTACGCCTCGTCGCTGATGACGTGCCAGCCGCGGGCGCGGGCCAGGTCGAGCAGGCTCCGCAGCTCGTCCCGGTCCAGGACCACGCCGGTCGGGTTGGCCGGGGAGTTGACGAGCAGGACCCGGGTGCGCTCGGTCGCTGCGGCGGCGATCACCTCGGGGTCGGGGCGCAGACCGGGACCGAGCGGGTACAGCACCGGCCGGAACCCGGCGAGCAGGGCCTGCTGGAGGTGGACGGGCCAGTGGAGCTCCGGGATGAGGATCTCGGCGCCGGGCTCGGCCAGCGTCTGCAGCAGCGCGGCCAGGCCCTGGCACGACCCGGGGGTGATCAGCAGCCGGGAGACCGCGCTGTCCACCTCGTTGTCGGTGCGGAGCTTGTCGACGACCGCCTCGCGGAGCTCGCCCAGGCCCTCCACGCCGGTGTACTTGGTGTCGCCCCGGCGCACGGCGTCGACGAACGCGTCGGCGACGTCGTCGGAGGGGTTGAAGTAGGGGTCGCCGACGTGCAGCTTCACCACTTCGGCGCCGGACTCCGCCTCGCGCCGCTCGGCGGCCCGGAAGATGCGGTGCAGACACGACGAAGGAATCGATTCCGCGGCGGACAGGATGTCCCGGCTCACGCTCGTACCACCTTTGCTCCGTTGGGTTCTTCTTTCGGACGCGCACGATCGGTCACGCCGTGCGCCCACCGTCGACCGGGATCAGCGCACCGGTGACCCAGCCCGACGTCTCCGTGTCGAGCAGCAGGCACACCCATCGGCCGATCTCCGTGTCCTCTCCGAACCGCCCCATCGGGGTCGACGCGAGGAGGTCGACACGCAACTGCTCGGTGCCCGCCTCGTCCAGGCCGGTCTCGCTCCACATCGGCGTGTCCACCGGGCCCGGGAGGATGGCGTTCACCCGTACGTCCGGGGCGAGTTCCCTCGCCAGCGAGCGCGTCAGGCTGTTGACCGCCGCCTTGGTCGCGCCGTAGAAGGCGCGCCCCGGCATGGAGACGACGCCGCCCACGGACGAGATGTTGACGACGCTGCCGCGGTTGGCCCGCAGCTGGGGCAGCGCCTGGCGCGTCAGCTCGGCGGGCGCACGGACGTTGACGGCGAACATCGCGTCGAACAGCGCGGGGTCGGTCTCGTCGAGCCGGCCGAACCGGGCCAGGCCCGCGTTGTTGACGACCGCGTCGATCCTGCCGAAGCCGTCGGTCGCCGTCGCGACGATCCGTTCGGCGGCGCCGGGCGCGCCGACGTCCTGGGCCAGCCATGCGACGGCGGCCCCGTACCGGTCCGCCAGGTCCCGCAGCGGTTCCTCGCGGCGCCCCACGGCCGTCACACCGGCGCCCGCCTTCAGCAGGCATTCTGTGATCCCGCGGCCGATGCCGGTCGCCGCTCCGGTCACCACGACCGACTTTCCGGCCAGGGTCATCGGACGACCACACCCTCCGCGAAGGCCGCGACGAGATCGGCGATCAGCTCCGCCGGGTCCGAGACGAGGTCGAAGTGTCCGCCCGGCCAGGTCCGTGCACTGACAGGGCCGGTGCCGACCTCGGCCCAGGCCGCCAGCCGGTCACCGTCGACCAGGGGGTCCTCGGTGGCGCGGTAGCAGCGGATCCGGCAGTCGAGCGGCTCGGCGTACGGGTCGGGCCGGTAGGTCTCGTTGAGTCTGATGTCCGCCCGGACGACCGGCAGCAGCAGCTCCCTCAGTTCGGCGTCCTCGGCGACGGCGGGGTCGATCCCGCCGAGCGCCCGCAGTCCGGACCACAGGTCGTCGTCGGTCGCCAGGTGCGTGGTCCCGCCGCCCGCCCGGCCCGGTGCCGGAGCACCCGAGACGAACAGGTTCCGCACGGGCCTCGCCCGGTGCTGCAGCTCGCGGGCGGTCTCGTACGCGACGAGCGCGCCGAGGCTGTGCCCGAACAGGGCGCACGGAACGGGTTCCAGGCCGCACAGGTCCAGGGCGACGTGGGCCGCGATCCCCGTCACGCTGCTCGCGGGCTCCTCGGCGATCCGGTCGGCGTGCCCCGGATACTGCACGGCCAGCAGCTCGCAGTCGCCGGGCACGGCCGGTGCCCAGGCGCGGAAGGTCGCCGCCGAACCTCCGGAGTGTGGAAAGCACACCAGCCGACGGGCCGGGCGCTCCACGCTGTTGAGGGCCCGCACCCAACCTCGGTCACGCGTCTGTATGCGATTCACGGCACCGAGCTTCACCGAAACCCGCCGACCGGCCGGGGCAATCTGTCAAAGCTCTGTCGGGATTGACACGGCCGTGGGAGCCGGTGGACGAACCTGAGGACGTCTCAACCCGAGGAGGACACATGCTGGACGGGTTCGTTCCCTGGCCACCCGACTTCGCCGAACGTTACCGCCGCGCCGGCTACTGGGCAGGGGCCTCCCTGCGTCAGCTGGTCGACGCCAGTGCCGGGCGCCACCCGGGAAAGACGGCGGCCGTGGACGCGACCCGGCGCACGAGCTACGCCGAGCTGACCGAAGAGGCCGACCGTGTCGCCTCCGGTCTGCTCGATCTCGGCATCGGCCACCGCGACCGGGTGGTGGTGCACCTGCCGAACAGGATCGGCTTCCTGTCCACCGTCGTCGCGCTGTTCAGCATCGGCGCGATCCCGGTCCTCGCGCTGCCCGGTCACCGTCGCGACGAGATCCTCCATCTGGCGCGCGCCTCCGACGCGGTGGCCTACATCGGCCCCGACCGGTTCCAGGGCTTCGACTACCGGGCGCTGGCCCGCGAGGTGCGCCGGGACGCCCCCGGTCTGCGGCACGTCGTGGTCGACGGCGACGCGGCGGAGTTCACCCCGCTCTCCGAACTCGCCCGGTCCGACGTGCGGGAGCTCGCGCCGGTCGACTCCTCCGAGGTGGCGCTGCTGCTGCTGTCGGGCGGAACCACCGGTGTGCCGAAGCTGATCCCCCGGACCCACGACGACTACGCGTACAACATCGCGGCCTGCGCCCGGGTCGTGGAGTTCGACGACAGCGGCGTCTACCTCGCCGCGAACCCGGTGCCGCACAACGCCGCGCTCGGCTGCCCGGGGGCGCTGGGCGCGGTGATCCTCGGCGGGAAGGCCGTCCTGGCCGCCAACCCCAGCCCCGACCACGTCTTTCCGCTGATCGAGCGCGAGGGGGTGACACTGACGACGCTGGTCCCCGCGCTGGCCCTGCTGTGGGCGGAGGCCGCGCGGACCACTCCGGTCGACATGTCCGGGGTGACCATCCAGGTGGGCAGCTCCAAGTTCGGTCCCGCCGCGGCGGCCCGGGTGAGCGAGAGCCTCGGCTGCCGGCTGATGAACGTGTACGGCATCGGTGAGGGGCTGATCACGCACACGCGTCCGGAGGACCCGCCGGAGGTCGTCTTCGGCACCGAGGGCAGGCCGGTCTGCCCGGACGACGAGATCAGGATCGTCGACTCCGAGGACCGCGAGGTCGCCACCGGTGAGATCGGGGAGCTGCTCACCCGTGGCCCGTACACGATCCGGGGCTACTTCGCCGCGCCGGACCACAACCGCCGGTCGTTCACCGCGGACGGCTTCTACCGCTCCGGCGACCTGGCCCGGATGACCGGGGACGGGAACGTCGTCATCGAGGGCCGGCTGAAGGACATCATCCATCACCTCGGCGAGAAGGTCTCGGCCGAGGAGGTGGAGGGCCACGTACTGACGCACCCGCTGGTCCGGGACACCGCGGTGGTCGGCGTCCCGGACGACGAACTCGACGAGCGGCTCTGTGTGTTCGTCGTCCTCAACGGTGACGCGGTCGAGGCCGCGGACCAGGTCACACTGCGTGCGGTCAGGGACCACATCCGGGGCCGCGGACTGGCGTCGTACAAGCTCCCGGACGAACTGATCATCGTCTCCGACCTGCCCCACACCCCGGTGGGCAAGATCGACAAGAAGGCCCTGAAGGCGACCCGGTCGCGGTGAGGGTCCCGGGTGGACCCGGGGGCCCTCACCGGGGTCTCCCGGGGTCGACCCGGCATCTCCTCCCCCTCTCGGACGTGGTCCCGCCCGTCGCCGCCGCCCGCGCTCCGGGCTCGTGGCGGCGGCGGGACCGCCACCCGGCGACCGGGTCCGCACCGGTGCCGGGCGCACGAAACCGAGGTCATCACGGCCCTCACGGAAAGGCATGATGGGACCGTGCCACGTACCAAACCCACGCACGGCCGGGTCGGCCGCCCGCCCGTGACCTCCCGGACGCAGATCATCACCGTCGCCCGCCGGCTCATCGACGAGAGCGGCTGGGAGAAGCTCACGATCCGCGGACTGGCCGCCGAGATCGGCATCGGGGCGACGACGCTCTACCACCACGTGCGGGACAAGGAAGACCTGCTGCTGCTCCTGATCCACGAGTACGCGCAGCAGATTCCCCACCCGGAGCCGTCGGACGAGCCGCGGGACCGCGTCGTCGCGGCGGCCACCGCGATCCACGACGCCCTCACCGAATGGCCGTTGTCCGCCGAGGTCCTCACCGGCGACCGGTTCATCTCCCGGCTCAGCACCCCGGCCCTCCGGCTCATCGAGGACATCCTGTCCGGCGCCGTCGACCACGGGTGCACGCCCGAACAGGCCGTGCAGGTCTTCCGCAACATCTGGTACTTCACGGTCGGCGAGGTCCTCATCCGCGACCACTCCTCCGAAGCGCCGGAGACGGAGGAGGAGGCGGTGGGGTCGGAGGAGGTCCCGTCCGTCGACGGCGGTGCCTTCGTCAACGATCTCGACCCGGACCAGCTGCCGCACCTGACCGCCCTCAACGACCGGTGGACGGCGCTGGCGGCGCGGGACACCTTTCCCGCCACCCTCGGAGTCCTCGTCGACGGACTGCTCTCCCAGGCCGCTCCCCCGGCGCCGTAGAGCCGAACTCGCTGATCGGAACCGCCCTTCGGGCGTTCCGGCCGGCCCGGCGGCCCCGACCGGGTCTTGCCGTTTTCTTTCCGGTCGCCCGCCCGGGGCCCGGCGACGGAACAGGCTGGGTCCACAGACGTTTCCGATCACCCAGGGGGAGCTGACGGTGAGTGGCGAACGCGTGAGCGGCACGGACGGTGGACGTACGGAGCCCTCCCGGCAGGCCGGCCCGAAGGCGCGGATCCCCGACTGCCCGCTGGCTCGTACCGTCGGGGTCATCGGCCCGTGGTGGACCCTGGAGATCCTGCACGAGGTCCTCGACGGCCATGACCGGTTCGAGGTGATCCGCCGCAACCTGGAGACGCCCGCCGAGGTCCTCCGGGAGCGGATGGACCAGCTCGTCACGCGGGGCCTGCTCGACACCGAGGACCAGGCGGCGGCGCCGGAGGACCGGACGTACCGGCCGACCGACGCCGGCCGCGCCCTGCGCCCGCTCATCCTGGCCATGGCCGCGTACGGCAACCACCGGCTGTGCCCGGAGGACCGCAGCCTGATCGTGGTCGACGCCGCGACGGGTGCCGAGGCGGACCCGGTCGTGGTGGACCGGGTGACCGGCCGGCGTCTCGACACGGCCGCCTTCCTCTTCGCCCGCGGCCCCAGGGCGAGCGAGGCGATCGCCGCTCGCTATCCGCAGGTCCCGGAACGGCGCTGACGCGCTCGTCGACCGGTCCGGCCGACGCCACCGACCCACGCCACCGCCACCGGCACCGGCACCCGCACCGGCATCGGCCCGGCATCGACGGCCGGCTCCTCGACGCACCGCCCGCCGGAACGCCGGCGCGGGCCCACGACCGCCGCGCCGCCCCTGTCAGGACCCACCGAACCGGAACGGCCACGAAAGGCCCCCACCATCATGGATCCCTCGGAGTTCCTCGCACGAGCCGCGCACGTGATCGTGGCGCTCGCCGCCCTCCTGCTCCTGGCCCGCGCGGGCCGGGCCGCCGCCCGGTGGCTGCGTCAGCCGGAGGTGGTCGGCGAGGTCACGGTCGGCCTGCTGGTCGGACCCGTCGTGCTCGCCCTGTCCGACCGGGCCCTGTTCGACGCCCTGTTACCGGCCGCCGTCATCGACGTACTCAAGCTGGTCGGTCAGACGGGGCTCGTGCTCTATCTGGTCGGCCTCGCGCACAAGTTGCGGCCGGGCCCAGGCGGCCCGCCGCGGCAGGCGCTCACGGCGCTGACCGCGGGCGCCTTCGTGGTGCCGCTCACCACGGGCCTGCTGCTGGTGGGCCTGATCGGGCTCACCCACGACGAGGCGGCCCGCGGCCATGTGCCCCTGCCCGCCTTCTTCCTGATGGTCGCGGTGACGATGTCGATCACCGCAGTGCCCGTGCTCTCCCGGATCCTCGGTGACCGGGGCCTGAACGACTCGGCCGAAGGCAGACTCTCGCTGGCCTCCGCCATCGTCATGGACAGCATGGGCTGGATCCTGCTCACCCTCGCCATCGGGCTCGGCGCGGGCCATCTCGGAGGGCTGTGGGAATCCTTCGGCGCACTCCTCGCGGGCGGCAGCTGCGCCCTCCTGCTGCGGCTCGGGCTGCGCACCGGCACGGCGCGCCGGCTCTGCCGCCGGATGCCGAGGACCACAGCGATCCTCCTGGGCGGTGCGGCGCTGGGTACGGCGATGCTGACCGAGCACTTCGGTATGACCGCCATCGTCGGCGCCGCGATGGTCGGCCTGGCGATCCCGGGTGAGGACCTCGCCCCCTGGGCCAAGCCGGTGGACGCCGTGTCGCGCACCGGACGGATGCTGACGCCGATCTTCTTCGTGGTCACCGGCGTCACCGTGCTCATCAAGGCGTTCACCGCCGCGTCCTGGACTCTGATCGTCGGCACGCTGGTGCTGGGCTGCGTGGGCAAGCTGCTGGGCGGCTACGTGGGGGCGCGGTTCGCCGGCTCGCCCCGCCTCCCGGCGCTGCGGATCGGGGTCCTGATGAACACCCGCGGGCTGACCGAACTGATCGTGATCGAGGCCGGGTACAGCGCGGGCATCCTGCCCGCGCCGCTGGTCCTCGCCCTGGTGGTGATGGCTCTGGCGACGACGGCCATGACGGGGCCGCTGCTCCAGGTCGTCGACCGGGCCGAGCGACGCGGCGCCGTGCCGGAACCCGCCGTACTCCCCCGTGCCGTGGCGACGGAAGGCAGCACCCGATGAGCGAGCACTCGACCACGGCCTCCGACTCGCCCCAGGTCACGGTGGCCGGAGCGACGCCCGGCGAGTTCCGCGCCATGATGAGCGGCTTCCCCACCGGGGTGGGTGTGGTCACCAGCGTGGACGCGGCCGGCGCGCCGTGGGGCATGACCTGCTCCTCGGTGTGCAGCGTCGCCCTCACGCCGCCGACGCTGCTGGTCTGCCTGCGCGCGGGCAGCCCGACCCTGGGCGCCGCCCTGGACCGCGGCGCCTTCACGGTGAACCTGCTGCACGAAGGAGCACAGGACGCGGCCGAGTTGTTCGCCTCGGGAAATCCGCATCGGTTCGAGCTGCTCCCCTGGGAGCAGGACCCCGACGCCTCCGGGCCCCATCTGGTGCGTGACGCGCACACGGTGGCGGACTGCGGGGTGTCCCTGACCCAGACCGTCGGCGACCATGTGATCGTCTTCGGCGAGGTGCGCCGGATCGTCCGGCACCGTCAGCGGCCGCCCCTGCTCTACGGGCTGCGCCGGTTCAGGTCGTGGTCGGGCACCTGACCCCGTACCGGCTCACCGGGAGAGGCGCGACGGTGCGCGGCGAGGCGCCGCCGCCTCGGCGACCGGTCACGCGCCCTGGCGCAGGAGTCCGTCGACGACGGCTTCGAGTCCCCGCTGGTAGTGGACCGTGCCCGCGATCTCGGTCAACTGGGCCCCGAGCCCGGCGAGGAGAGGGAAGGCGACCGGGTCGAGCGAGAGCATGGCCCGCTCCCAGGGCGTGCTGTCACCCTGCCGCCGGGCACGCTCCCGGTGGAAGCGGACGAGGAGCTCGCCGAGGGTGTAGTACCAGATCACGCGGTAGGCGTGGCGGGCCCTCTCATGGTTCAGTCCGCAGGCGACCGCGGCGTCGATCATGGTCTCGACGATCCGTCGCGTGGGCGTGTTCACGCGGCCGTCCGGGGTCAGCGCGTCCATCGCCCAGGGGCTGTCGGCGAGTATCTCGTGGAGACTGCGGGCGCCGGCGAGGAGTCGCTCGCGGGGCTCGCGCGGCAGCTCGGCCGGGGGAAGGCGCTCGGTGCGCACCTCCAGCAGGAGGAGCAGCAGTTCGTCCTTGTCCCTGACGTGGTGGTAGAGCGCCATGGGCGTGCTGGACATGTCCTTCGCCAGGCGGCGCATGGAGAGGTGTTCCGCCCCCTCCTCGGTGAGGATCCGCTCGGCGCTGCGGAGGATCGCCTCCCGCGAGAGACGGCGTGGCCGGCCGACGCGTCGGCTGCGGGATTCCATGGGATCAGCTCTCCGAACCGTTGAGAGGTGGCGGCCGGCCGGACGGTGAATTCGGAGAATTCGAATGACGTCGATCCGGTCGAATTCCCGGCCAGCGTATGAGGGCTGATCGGCGCTCGGCAACGGGCGAAGCGAACGGCCGGGCGTGTGTTCGTCACCCGGCCTGGACGGCCGCACCGGGGGAATCCGGAACGGGGCCTCGGTTCAGATCCAGTGCGCGTCCCGCGCGACGCGCAACGCGTCGATCCGGTTGCGCACGCCCAGCTTCGTCACCACGTCGGAGAGATAGTTGCGCACGGTGCCCTCGGAAAGGCACAGCTTTCCCGCGATCTCCACGACCGTGTCCCCACGGGAGAGCAGTTCGAGAACGGAGAGCTGACGTACGCTCAGGGGACAGTCCTCGTTCGCCACCGCCGCGACGGTCAGCGCCGCGTCGAATACCCGCTCGCCCTGATGCACCATGCGAATGGCCTCGAGGAATCGCCCGGGAGAGACATTGCGCCGGACCATGCCGGCGATCTCGCCCGTGAATGCACGGCGGACGACCGACCGGGTGCAGGCGGTGGCCAGCAGAAGGGTGCGGCAGTCCGGCAGGCTCGATATCTTCTCGGCTATTTCGATGGTTTCGTCGTCCCGGCCTTCGTAGCTCATGATCGTCACATCGGGCCGGCACAGTTCCGCGAACTCGAGAGCGGCCCGGTTGGTGTCCACCGCTCCGGCGACCCTGATCTCGCCACGCCGGTCCAGTAATGCCGTGAGTGAGGCCCGGGACAAATGCAGTTCATCGAATACCAGGACGTCAATACTCACCCGGCTCCCCCTTCGTCACCGCAAGGACGCATGACCGCAGCATACGCGTACGAAAAATCGGATCGCCCTCATTCTGGCCTCGGAACCGCCCTGGTCAAGCTCGACTTAGGAGAGGCTAAGTGGCCGCTATAACGGAACTATAGATTCCGGATTCTCGGGCGGTGGGAGCCCGGCCTCATCACGGGGTGTTCTGGCTGAGGAGCCCGTCGATCACCGCTTCGAGGGCTTGTCGGCGGTCCTCGGCCGAGACCATGACCCGCTCCCTGAAGGGCCGCGCCGTCAGCTCGCCGACGAGGCAGAACCAGATGACGCGATAGGCGTAGACGGCGTCGGCCGGGCTCAGCCCGCAGAGCACCAGAGCGTCCACGATGCTCTCCACGATCCATGTAGCCGAGGTGCTCACGAACCTGTCGGAGGCGAGGACCTCCACCCCCCAGGGGCAGCCCTCGAGGATGCCGTGGAGCACCTGGGCGCCGGCGACGACCCGCTCACGCGGGTCGTCGGGGAACTCAGGCCGGGGGATCCGCCGGACGTGGGCGTCCAGCAGGAGCATCAGCAGCTCGTCCTTGTCCCGCACATGGCGGTACAGGGCCATGGGCGTACTGGACAGCTCCCTGGCCAGGCGGCGCATGGACAGGTGCTCGGCCCCTTCCTCGTCGAGCACGCGCTGCGCGGCGACGAGGATCGTCTCTCGGGACAGACGAGGCGATCGCCCGATCCTGCCGGGCCTCGTGTTGGGGGACTGCACAGGTTCCGCTTCCTTCGCTGTTCCGTGCCGTCGACGCCGCTATGCGGGCGGCCCCGAGGTCGCAGAGTCTAGGCCTGAGATGCCGTCGGACAATCAGGAGGTACCACGCGTCGGAGGCCGCCTTTCGCAACACCTCGCCGGGCGGCCGGAATACGCGGGTGGGCAGGCCCGCCGACCGCAGGTCGGGCGTACCGAACCCCCGTCCCGGCAGCGGGCCGTGGCGGAAAGGAACCGGCAAGATTCCGCGCGGCACCGGGAGCCCGCTGTCAATCTGAGGCAATGAGTCAGCCCGCTCTCGATGTTCGTTCACTGGACCTGACCGACCCGGCCACCTTCGCCGAGAACGACGTGCACGAGTTCTGGCGCGAGGTGCGTGCGCGGCGTCCCGTCTACTGGCACGAGCCCACGGACCGGAACCCCGGTTTCTGGGTGGTGTCCCGCTACGCGGACATCCAGTCGCTCTTCCATCATCCGGCTCTGATCTCCGCCCGCGGAAACGTCCTCGACGTCGTGCTGCGCGGCGATGACTCGGCCGGCGGAAGCATGCTGGCGGTCACCGACGGCGCACGCCACCGCAGCCTGCGGAATCTCATGTTCACCGCGTTCACCCCACGGGTCCTCGGCGAGGTCGTCGAAAAGGTCCGGCAGCGTACCGACGCACTCATGTCGGCCGTGGTCGAAAAGGGAACGTGCGACTTCGCGGCCGAGGTGGCCGAGAAGATCCCGATGAACACGATCTGCGATCTGCTCTCCATTCCGGCCGCGGACCGCGGGCAGTTGCTGCAGTGGAACAAGATGGCGCTCTCGTCGGACCGCGCGGACAGCAGCGCGCTCGACGCGATCGGCGCCCGCAACGAGATCGTGCTGTACTTCATGGAACTGGCCCAGGAGCGTCGCGACGATCCGGGCAGCGACGTCATCAGCATGCTGGCGACCGCGGAGTTCGAGGGCCGGCGGCTGACCGTCGAGGAGATGGCCGTCAACTGCTACAGCCTGATTCTCGGCGGCGACGAGACGTCCCGGCTCTCGGCGATCTGCGCGGTGCTGGCGCTCATCGAGAACCCGGACCAGTGGGACGCCCTGCGGTCGGGCCGTGTCTCCCTCGACACGGCGGTGGAGGAGGTGATCCGCTGGGCGACCCCGGGGATCCACCTCGCACGCACCGCCGTCGAGGACTTCGAGGTCGGCGGAGAGCTGATCCGCGACGGCGACATCGTCACCCTGTGGAACATCTCGGCCAACAACGACGAGTCGGTCTTCGCCGAGCCGCGCCGGTTCGATCTGTCCCGCACCCCCAACCGGCACCTGTCGTTCGGCCACGGGCCGCACTACTGCCTGGGCGCCTTCCTGGGGCGGGCCGAACTGCGGGCGCTGCTGGGCGCGCTGGTGGAGCAGGTGGCGCGGATGGAGCTGCGCGGGACACCCCGGCCCCTCTTCTCCAACTTCCTCACCGGCTACGAGAGCCTGCCGGTCCATTTCGAAAGCCGCTGACCCGACCGGAGTGTCCGGCCCCAGCGAGAGCACGTCACATCAGAGAACACACTCCGAGGCGGAGAGGTAAGCATGAGGAAGAGTGTCTGTGTCATCGGCGCCGGCCCATCGGGTCTGGTGGCGATCAAGGAGCTGCTGGACGAGGGTCATGAGGTGACCTGCTTCGACCGCAACACCGATCTCGGCGGGGTGTTCCGGGAATCGGTCGGAGCCGACGAGGCGGGCGCCTACGACTCGACGATGCTCACCATCTCCAACTACATGATGACCTTCTCCAGCTTCCCTCCGCCGCTGGGCCAGGAGCGGCTGTACTGGTCCGCCGCCGAGTACCGGCAGTACCTGCGGGACTTCGCCGAGAAGTTCGACCTGGGCCCCACCATCCGGTACGGGACCGACGTGCTGAGCGTGGCGAAGAACGACAGCGGCGGGTACGACGTCGAGGTCGCCCCGGTGGACGCGCCCGAGAACAGGGCGGTGCACCGGTTCGACTCGGTGGCAATCTCCACCGGAACGCACCGGGTGCCGAACTACATCGACCTGCCAGGACAGGAGGACTTCGCGGGTGAGATCGTCCACTCGGCCCACTACCGGAACGCCGAGCCGTTCCGCGGCAAGCGGGTCCTCTGCGTGGGCATCGGCGAGACGGCGGCGGACGTCGTCAACGAGATCGCCCAGGTGACGGAGAGCTGCACCCTGTCCGTACGGCGCTACCAGCCGATCGTCGAGCGGTACCCGGCCGGGCGGCCGTTCACCAACGACGCGTACACCTCGCAGCTGCTGCACTCGGTCCCCCTGGCCGCCGCCGGCACCTTCATGCGGCTCGGGATGAACCGGAACAAGAGCCGGGGCAAGACCGCCGCCGCCCGCGCCGTGGCCGACTGGAACTCGAAGAACCCGCACTTCTTCAACCACTTCCTGACGAAGAACGACGCGTTCATCCACCGGATCGTCGACAGCACCCTCACGGTCAACGGCTCGGGGATCGAGCGGCTCGGCAAGGACTACGTCCTCTTCAAGGACGGCCGGCGCGAGAAGATCGACACGATCATGCTCAACACCGGGTACGTCGAGGACTTCAGCATCCTCAAGGACGTGAACGTCACCGACGTGCGCAGGCTGTACAAGCACATGATCCATCCGGATCTCGGCCTCGGCGTGGTCTTCATCGGCTGGGCGCGGCCGGCCGCGGGCGGGGTTCCGGCCTGCTCCGAGATGCAGAGCCGCTACTTCGCCCTGCTGTGCAGCGGGAAGAAGGCACTGCCGGACCGGGTGCGGCTCCAGAACCTCATCGAGCGGCAGGCGTCGTACGAGAACGAGGTCTTCCACGGCAACCCCGACCTGCGGACCCTGGTCCACTACAACCACTACATGCTCGACTTCGCCAAGGTGCTGGGCTGCCTCCCGTGGCACCCGGCCCTGGTCCTGGACCCGCGGCTGGCCCTCCGGCTCTGGTGCGGCTCCCAGACGCCGCACGTCTACCGGCTGTTCGGCCCGCACAGCAGTCACCGGGCCGCGCGGAGGACGGTGATGAGCCTGCCGCCGGCGTTCAAGCCGGCCCAGGTCCTGGGGA
This sequence comes from Streptomyces sp. NPDC013317, assembly GCF_055563155.1. Classification (NCBI taxonomy): domain Bacteria; kingdom Bacillati; phylum Actinomycetota; class Actinomycetes; order Kitasatosporales; family Streptomycetaceae; genus Streptomyces; species Streptomyces sp. NPDC013317. Next base: position 2,973 of record NZ_JBVHDX010000018.1, on the reverse strand, counting down.
TCACCGCGGTGGGTCTCGCCTCACGGGCGCTCATCGCCCTCGGCCTGATGAAGCCCGACCCGCTGTACTGACGAACCACCGGCACGGACTCCGTGGCGGGCGGCGCGCTAACCGCGCCCCGCCCCACCCGCACGGGCGGCCCCGGCACGCCCGCCCGCGCCCGCTGCCCCCCCCCTGCGGCGCCCCCGCGCCCCCCCACCCCGCC
>NZ_JBVHDX010000018.1:0-2758 GCF_055563155.1 Streptomyces sp. NPDC013317 | reverse complement strand
GTGATCACCGCGCGGGCTCACTCAAACCGGGCGCACTTCGCCCTCTTCAAGACGATGCGCCACCCCCTTATCGGCCTAACCCCCGCCCCGCAGACGTTGCCGGCCCCCGGGTACCGCCCCCCCCCCGCCACGGTCATGTCCGGACGGTTCAGACGGCCGGGACCGGCTGCCGCTCGGCGTCGTCCGCCGCGTCGCCCTCACTGAGGCCGACCCGGTCGTGCAGCCTGCGCAGACCCTTCGGGGCGTACCAGGCGGCTCCGCCGAGGATGCGCATCGCCGCGGGCACCAGGACGCCGCGCACGAGGAGTGCGTCGATGACCACGGCGAGACCGCTGCCGATGCCGAACATCATCAGGAAGCTGATGTCGCTCGTGCCGAAGGCGAAGAAGCTGACCGAGAGCAGACCGGCGGCGACGGTGACGATCCGTCCGGTCCTGGCGAGTCCCTGCGTCACGACGGTGTCGCGGTCGTGACCCGCGTCGTGGAGCTCCTTCATCCGGCTGGTCACGAACACCTCGTAGTCCATCGAGAGTCCGAAGGCCACGCAGAAGAAGAGCACGGTCATCGAGGTGTCCAGCGGCTGCGGTGTGAACCCGAGCCACGAGGAGAGATGGCCGTCCTCGAAGATCCAGACCATCACGCCGACCGAGGCGGTGAGGCTGACCGCGTTCAGCAGGAGCGCGCGCAGGGGCTGCACGATGCTGCCGGTGAAGAGGAACAGAAGGATGAAGGTGGTGACGACGATCAGTCCGGCGGCGATGGGCAGCCGGACGCCGATGGAGTGCTTGGAGTCGACCAGGCGGGCGTCCTGGCCGCCGACGAGCACCTCGGTGCCGGTGGGCGGAGCGACCGCGCGGATCTCCTTGGCGAGGCTCTGGGCCTCGTCCGACTTGGTCTCGTGGCCGATGGTGACGATGAGCCGCTGGGCGTCGTCGCGGCCGAGTGCCGCGGCGGCGGGACCGGGCTTCCCCGCGGCACCGTCACGGTACGAGCCCGTGCTGGTGGCCACCTGCTCGACCCCGTCGAGCCGGGACACCTCCTTCGCGTACTCCTGGAAGGCGGGGCCGGTCGCACCGTTCAGCGCGACGATCTGGACGGCGTTGTTGTCGTCGCCCGGGAAGTCGGCCTGGAGCTGGGTCGCCACCTGGCGGCTGCCCGCGCTCTCGGGAAGGACGCGCTCGTCCGGCGTGCCGAAGGTGACGGAGAGCAGGGGGCTCGCGGCCAGCAGCATGATGGCGAGGACCGGGAGCGCGGTCAGGGCGGGCCGGCGCATGACCAGGGCGGCGAGCTTGCCCCAGAACGGTGTGTCGGTGCGCTGTACACGTGCGGCCCAGGGCAGACGGCCCTTGTTCACCCGCGCCCCGAGGGCGGCGAGCAGCGGCGGGATGACGAAGAGGGCGCTGAGCGCCGAGATGAGGACGACGCCGATGCCCGCGTAGGCGAAGGAACGGAGGAAGAAGGGCGGGAAGATGAGCAGCGCGGCGAGCGCGGCGATGACCGTGGCCGCCGAGAAGACGATCGTCCGGCCGGCGGTCTGCACGGTACGGCGCAGGGCGTCGTCGACCTCCGCGCCCGCGGCCAGCTGCTCGCGGAACCGGCTGACCAGCAGCAGCGCGTAGTCGATGCCGAGGCCGAGGCCGAGGGCGGTCGTCAGGTTGATGGCGAAGACGGAGACCTCGGTGGCGCTGCCGATGACGAAGAGCTCCGCGAAGGTCCCCATGACCGCGAACATCCCGATGACCAGCGGGAGGAGCGCCGCGACGACACTGCCGAAGGCGAGGACGAGCAGGATGAGGGTGATGGGTACGGCGATGGCCTCGGCCACCGCGAGGTCCTTGCCCACCTGGGTGGTGACGTCGTTCATGATCGCGGAGAGGCCGCCGGCCTGGACGTCGACGCCGTTCTTGACGCCGCCGTACTCCTCGATCAGTTCCTTGGCGAGGTCGGCGCGTTCGTTCTCGTCACCGTTCACGTGCGCGAGGACGAGGGCCTTCTTGCCGTCGTGCGAGGTCAGGGCCTCGGCGCCGGTCTCCCAGTACGAGATGACGTTGCCGACCTTCGAGTCCTTCTTGAGCCCCTCGGTGAGGGTACGGCCCCGCTCCTCGACGGCCGGCGAGTCGAGCGGGCTGCCGTCCACGGCGCGGACGAGCAGGACAAGGTCGGTCTCGCCGCCGAACTTCTCGTCGATGACGCTCTGGGCGCGCGCGGAGGGTGCGTCGGGGTCGTCGAAGCCGCCGCTGAGCAGCTTGCCGAAGGCCCCGACCCCCAACGCTCCCATGAGCACGACGGCGGCGGCGGCGATCACGAGAAGTAACCGGGTTCTGCGCAGTGCGAGTTCGGCGATCCTGGTGAGCACGGTGGGCACTTCCCTTGGTGAGTCGAGGGTGGAGACGCGGTGGGACCGCGCGAGGACGTGGGGGCGGCGTGGCCCCGGCCGCACATTCGGGGCCGCACCACGAGCCGCGATCCGAGCGGCGACGAACCCGCTCCGCACGGAGGGGGTGAAACCAGAATAGACAGTAGCACTAGCCGTTGTCTACTGAAAGGCCGTGCCGGGGAGCGGACGAAGCCCGGCCCCTTGTACGGGGCCGGGCTTCGTCGGACACGCGGTGCTCCGTCAGCCGGCGACGGTCCAGCTGTCGTTGCCGGTGAGCAGGGGGAGGAGGTCGCCCTTGCCGTGCTGCTCGATGGCGGTCTCCAGCTGGTCGGCCATGAGGGTGTCGTAGACCGGGCGCCGGATGGAGCGGAAGACGCCGAT
>NZ_JBVHDX010000017.1:124844-154391 GCF_055563155.1 Streptomyces sp. NPDC013317 | reverse complement strand
GCCCGGTTACATTCCGAACCCGGAAGCTAAGCCTTTCAGCGCCGATGGTACTGCAGGGGGGACCCTGTGGGAGAGTAGGACGCCGCCGAACAATCTTTCAGGACCCTTGGTCCCAGCGTTCATGCTGGGACCAAGGGTCCTTTTGTTTTTCCATGATTTTTCCGAAGCGCGTCGGGGTGCCGACTGCGCGAGAATGACTGCAGTACCCGAAGACAGGAGTCACGCCGATGTCCCCCAACTCTCCCGACGATCGTCCGGAGCGCGAGCCGCGTCGTAGGGACGGTGGCGAGCGAGGCGGCTTCCGTGGCCCGCGTCGTGACGACAACCGAGGCGACAACCGTGGTGACAATCGCGGCGGTGGCTTCCGTCGCGATGACCGTCCGCGTGACGACCGCCGTGACGACCGTCCTTCCTTCCGTCGCGACGACCGGCGTGACGACAACCGTGGTGGCGGTTTCCGCGGTCGTGACGACCGTCCGTCGTTCCGCCGTGACGACAGCCGTGGTGACAACCGCGGCGGTGGCTTCCGCCGTGACGACCGTCCGCGTGACGACCGCCGCGATGACCGTCCGTCCTTCCGTCGCGACGACCGTCGGGATGACCGGCGTGACGACAACCGCAGCGGTGGGTTCCGTCGTGATGACCGCCGCGATGACAACCGTGGTGGCGGTTTCCGCGGTCGTGACGACCGCCCGTCCTTCCGCCGTGACGACAGCCGTGGTGACAACCGCGGTGGTGGCTTCCGCCGTGACGACCGTCCGCGTGACGACCGCCGTGACGACAACCGCGGCGGTGGCTTCCGTCGCGATGACCGTCCGCGTGACGACCGCCGTGACGACCGTCCGTCGTTCCGCCGTGACGACAGCCGTGGTGACAATCGCGGCGGTGGCTTCCGCCGTGACGACCGTCCGCGTGACGACCGCCGTGACGACCGTCCGTCGTTCCGTCGTGATGACCGGCGTGACGACAACCGCGGCGGTGGTGGTTTCCGCGGTCGTGACGACCGTCCGTCGTTCCGTCGTGATGACCGTCCGCGTGACGACCGCCGTGACGACAACCGCGGTGGTGGCTTCCGTCGTGATGACCGTCCGCGTGACGACCGTCGTGACGAGCGTCGGGACGACCGCCCGTCCTTCCGTCGCGACGACCGTCGTGACGAGCGGCCGGCTTACCGTCGTGATGACCGTCGTGACGAGCGTCCCCGTGACGACCGCCGTGACGGTGGCTTCCGTCGCGACGACCGGCCGCGTGGGCCCCGCCGCGACGACAGCCGCGGCGGTGGCTTCCGGCGTGACGACCGCCGGGACGACAGCCGCGGTGGCGGCTACCGCGGTCGCGACGACCGGGGTGGCTACGGCCGTCGGGACGACCGCGACCGGGACCGGCCGGACCGTGCGCCCATCAAGCGGCTGCCGATCCCGGAGGACGTCACGGGCGACGAGATCGACGCGGACGTGCGCCAGGAGCTCATGAGCCTGCCCAAGGGGCTCGCCGAGGACGTGGCCCGTAACCTCGTCATGGTCGCCAACCTGATCGACGAGGACCCGGAGCAGGCGTACGCGTACTCCCGTATCGCCCTGCGGCTCGCCTCCCGTGTCGCCGCCGTCCGCGAGGCCGCCGGCTTCGCCGCGTACGCCACCCAGAAGTACTCCGAGGCGCTGGCCGAGTTCCGGGCCGCGCGTCGCATGACCGGTGGTGTCGAGCTCTGGCCCGTGATGGCCGACTGCGAGCGCGGCATGGGCCGGCCCGAGCGGGCGCTCGCCATGGCCGGTGAGCCCGAGGTGCAGAAGCTGGACAAGGCGGGGCAGGTCGAGATGCGTCTCGTCGCCGCCGGTGCCCGCCGTGACATGGGGCAGCTCGACGCCGCCATCGTGACCCTCCAGAGCCCCGAGCTCGCGTCCACCGCAGTCCACCCGTGGACCGCTCGCCTGCGGTACGCCTACGCCGACGCGCTGCTCGCGGCCGGGCGCGAGGACGAGGCGCGTGAGTGGTTCGCCAAGACGGCGGAGTCGGACAAGGACGGGGCCACGGACGCCTCCGACCGGCTCGCCGAGCTGGACGGTGTCGAGTTCGTGGACGCCATCGACGAGCTGGACGAGTCCGAGGAGTCCGAGGAGTCCGACGAGACCGACGAGACCGAGCAGTCCGAGGAGTCCGACGCGAAGGACGCCGTGGACGACGCGGACGGGATCGACGACGAGGACGACGAGGACCTGGACGACGACCGGGCGTAAGCGCGGACGCCGTCAGGCACATGGAGAAGGGGGGGGCCCCCCCCCGGGGGGCGCCCCCCCCCCCCCGGGGGGGCCCCCCCCCCCGGGGGGGGCCCCCCCCCCCCCCCGGGGGGGGGGCGGGGGGCGGCGGCGGGGGGGGGGGGGGGGCGCCGCGGGGGCGCGCCCCCCCCCCCGCCCCCCCCGGCGGGGGGGGGGGGGGCGGGGCGCGGGGCGGGGGGGGGGGGGGCGCCCCGGGGGGGGGGCCCCCCCCCTTCTCCATGTCTCAGTCCAGCGCCAGGCTTCTGAGCACCAGGCCCGTCGCCGGCTTCGGTCCGAAGGACGTCGACTTGCGGGGCATGGTGACGCCCTGCCGGGCCAGGTCCCGTACGACGTCCTCCCGTACCGGATGCATGAGCACCGCCGTTCCGCCGCGGCGCTCGGCCTGTGCCACGGCCGCCTCGGTGTCGTGGATGTAGCTGATCTCCTCGGGGTCGTCCGGGATGTGCCACAGGTGGTCGAGGAGCGTGGCGTGCAGGACCGTGGCGTCCAGGGTGCGCCAGGCCTCCGGGCGGTCGGCGGGGACGGTCCGGGCGAGGAGTTCCGGGTCGGGGCGGTCCACGAGGTGGAAGGCGCCGTCGCCGGCGAGGAGGAAGGCGTTGCCGCCGGAAGCGGCGGCCGCCAGGGCCTCCATGGCCGTCGGCAGCGTGCCCTCGACGCGGCGCACGCGGAAACCGTCGCCGAGGGCGGCGAGGGCCTCGCCGACGGGGAGGCGGTTGAGCAGCCGGTGGATGGCGCGGACCCTGAGCGGGTAGCGGGCGGTGTCGATGAGCAGGACCAGGCCGTAGTTCCACGGGCTCGGCTGGGCGTGCTCCTCGCGGAGCCGGAGGTAGGTCGCCCAGCGGTGGTGGCCGTCGGCGATCAGAGCCTGGTGCTCGGCGAGGCCCGCGGAGACCGTGGCGAGGTCGTCGGGGTCCGTGATCGCCCAGAGGCGGTGGTGGAAGCCGTCCTCCGTGGTGGTGGCGAGCAGGGGCTCGCGGTGGACGGTGCGCTCGATGACCTCGGCCGTCTCGTCGCCGTCGCCCCGGTAGGTGAGGAGCAGCGGTTCCAGGTTGGCCGCGGTGGTCCGCATCAGCGCGGCGCGGTCCTCGACGACGTGCGGCATCACGTCCTCGTGGGGGAGCACGATCCCCTCGGCCGGGGTGGAGAGTTCCAGGGCACCGATGACCCCCCGCTGCAGGATGCCGTCGCCGCTCTGCTCGTACACGTACAGGGCGGGCTCGGGGTCGGGCGCGAGGACGCCCTCGGCGAGCCAGCGGTCGAGGGTGACAGCGGCCTTGCGGTGGCGGGTGCCCGCGGTGACGGCCTGAGGCAGGATCAGCCGGACGATGTTGTGGGGGTCGGCGGACTCGAGGTGGTGCAGTCCGTCGGGCCGTACGACGACGTCGTACGGCGGTGAGGTCACGGCGGCCAGGCTGCCGACCCGCTCCGGGACATAGCGGAGTCCCCGGAACGGGACCAGGTGCAGACCGTCATTGGCCGCAGGACCTCTGCTCATCATTGCGCAATCGTAAGTGGGCGGTGGCAATGAGCGATGATCGGGGGAGTCGGGACGGCTGAGACGTGAGGAGTACGAGGTCATGGGTGACGGCGGGCAGGGCGATCAGGGCGTGCGGCAGGGCTCGGAGCGGGGTCGTGAGCCGGGCTCGGAGCCCGGTCCGCGGCACGGTTCGCGGGAGGTCAGGGACCGGCCGGCCGGTATCGAGCGGGCGCTGAGCGAGGCGTACGACACGGCGCTGCTGGATCTGGACGGAGTGGTGTACGCGGGCGGTGAGGCGATCGCCCATGCCGTGGACGCGCTGGGCGCGGCCCGGGCCGGCGGGATGCATCTCGCGTACGTCACCAACAACGCGCTGCGGACCCCGGACGCGGTGGCCGCGCACCTGACCGAGCTGGGCGTTCCGGCGGAGGCGGCGGACGTCATCACCTCCGCGCAGGCGGTCGCGCGGCTGATCGCCGACGACGTGCCCGCGGGTTCGCCGGTGTTGGTCGTCGGGGGTGAGGGGCTCCGGGTGGCGCTGCGCGAGCGGGGCCTGGAGCCGGTGGAGTCGGCGGACGTGGACGGTCTCGCGGCCGTGGTGCAGGGGTTCGGCGGGCCGGAGATGCCGTGGGCGCGGTTCGCGGAGGCGGGCTACGCGGTGGCGCGGGGCGTGCCGTGGTACGCCTCGAACACGGACCTGACGATTCCGGGGGCGCGGGGGATCGGGCCGGGGAACGGGGCGGCGGTGGAGGTCGTACGGATCGCCACGGGCGGGGTCGTGGAGCCGAAGGTGGCGGGCAAGCCGTTGCCGCCGATGCACCGCGAGACGGTGCTGCGGACGGGGGCGGAGCGGCCGCTGGTGGTCGGGGACCGGCTGGACACGGACATCGAGGGGGCGTTCAACGGGGGCGTGGACTCGCTGCTCGTACTGACGGGGGTGACGGACGTGGCGCAGCTGCTCGCCGCTGTTCCGGAGCACCGGCCGACGTATGTGGACGCGGATCTGCGCGGGCTGTTGACGGGGCAGCCGCGCGTGGTCGGGGTGCACGGGGGGTTCGTGTGCGGCGGCTGGTCGGCCGAGGCGCGCGGCGGCGAACTCGTCCTCGAGGGGGAGGGGCCTGCCCTGGACGGGGTACGGGCGCTGTGTGCCGCGGCGTGGACGGAGGCCGGGGCGGGCGCCTGCGGGTTGGACGCGGGGAAGGCGCTGGCGCGGCTGGCGCTGTGAAGGGCTGCGCACCGGCGTTCTGACCCGGGCTCTGACCTGGGGGCGGGGATCGAAGAGCGATAGCAGGGTAGGCTAACCTAACTCCCGTGTTGGTCGAGAGTCCCTCCCGAGCGAGCGCGGATCCGACCGGCCCCGACCAGAAGCCGACGCGCCGGCATTCCGTGCGCGCCGTCGGGTTGGTCGCGGCCGTCGGAGTCCTGCTGCTGGTCTGTGTCCTGAGCGTCATGATCGGTGCCAAACCGGTGCCGCTCGGCGACGTGTGGCACGGGCTGTTCCAGAACACTGGTGTCGGCAACGACGTCATCATCCATGACGTCCGCGTCCCCCGGACCCTGCTCGGGCTGCTCGTCGGCGTCGCCCTCGGCCTCTCCGGGGCCGTGATGCAGGGCCTCACCCGTAACCCGCTCGCCGAACCGGGACTCCTCGGCGTCAACGCCGGCGCCGCGGCGGCCGTCGTCTCCGCGATCGCCTTCCTCGGGATCTCGGACGTCGGCGACTACATCTGGTTCGCGTTCGCCGGCGCGGCCGTCGTCTCCGTCGTCGTGTACGTCCTCGGCGGCAGCCGCAGCTCCACGCCCGTGCGTCTCGCGCTCGCCGGAACGGCCGCCACCGCCGCGCTCTACGGCTACGTCAACGCCGTCCAGCTGCTGAACTCGGCCGCGCTCGACCGGCTCCGCTTCTGGACCGTCGGCTCGCTCGCCTCCGCCGACATGGAGACCGTGCGCCGCGTGGCGCCGTTCATCCTCGCCGGTGTCGCCCTGGCCCTGCTCATCGCCCGGCCGCTCAACGCCATGGAGCTGGGCGACGACACCGCCCGCGCGCTCGGCGCCGACCTCAACCGGACCCGCGTGCTCGCGATGGCCGCGGTCACGCTGATGTGCGGCGCCGCGACCGCCGCCTGCGGGCCGATCGTGTTCCTCGGCCTGATGGTCCCGTACCTCGTACGCGCCATCACCGGTCCCGACATGCGCTGGATCCTCCCGTACGCGGCCGTACTCTCGCCCGTCCTGCTGCTCGGCTCCGACGTGGTCGGCCGGCTCGTCGCCCGCCCCGCGGAGCTGCAGGTCGGCATCGTCACCGCGCTGATCGGCGGGCCCGTCTTCATCCGCCTCGTCCGCCGCAAGAGGATGGCCCAGCTGTGACCACCAAGACGCTACGGACCGGCGCCGGGCTCTCCCTGCGCTACGCGCCCCGCGCCGCTCTCTCCCTGGTCGGGCTGCTCGCCCTCGCCCTCGCGGCCGCCGTCGTGCTCATCGGCAGCGGAGACTTCCCCATCGCCCCCGGCGACGTCGTCGCCACCCTCCTCGGCGACGGCACCGCCGTTCAGGAGTTCGCCGTCATGGACCTGCGGCTGCCGCGCGTCCTCGTCGCGGTCTTCGTCGGCGCGGCGCTCGGCATCGGCGGCGCCGTCTTCCAGTCCATCTCCCGCAACCCGCTCGGAAGCCCCGACGTCATCGGCTTCGGCCAGGGCGCCACGGTCGGCGCGCTGGCCGTCATCGTCCTCTTCCAGGGCAGCGCGACGGCCGCGGCGGGCGGTGCCGTCGTCGGCGCCCTGATCACGGGCACCGCGATCTACCTGCTCGCCTGGAAGCGCGGGGTCCACGGCTACCGGCTCGTCCTCGTCGGTATCGGCGCGGCCGCGATGCTCACGGCCGTCATCCACTACCTGATCACCAAGGCCAACCTCGTCGACGCCACCCGCGCCACCGTCTGGATGACGGGTTCGCTCGACGGGCGGGACTGGGAGCAGTTCTGGCCGCTGTTCGCCGTCTGCTGCGTGCTGATCCCGCTGGTCCTGGGCCACGGGCGGGCGCTGCGGATGCTGGAGATGGGCGACGACGCCGCGTACGCCCTCGGCGTGCGGGTGGAGCGGACCCGCATCGTGCTGATGGCCTCCGCCGTGCTGCTCGTCGCCGTGGCCACCGCCGCGGCCGGGCCCATCGTCTTCGTCTCCCTCAGCGCCCCTCAGCTCGCGCGCCGGCTGACCCGCGCGCCCGGCCCGAATCTCGCGGTCTCCGCCCTCATGGGCTCCGTCCTGCTGCTCGTCGCTGACTGGACCGCCACCAACGCCTTCGGCGACCGGCAGCTGCCGGTGGGCGTCGTCACCGGGGTGCTCGGCGGCTGCTATCTGCTGTGGCTGCTCGTCACCGAGCGCAAGGCGGGACGGATATGACGGATTCCCACGAGAAGAACAACAGGAGCACCTCCATGGACCGCCAGACCCAGCGGCTCGGCGCGGAATCGGTCACGCTCGCCTACGACCAGCGGGTCATCGCCCGCGACCTGTCCGTCGAGATCCCCGACAACTCGTTCACGGTCATCGTCGGCCCCAACGCCTGCGGCAAGTCGACCCTGCTGCGCGCCCTGTCCCGGATGCTCAAGCCCTCGGAGGGCCGGGTGCTCCTCGACGGGCAGAGCATCCACAGTCTGCCGGCCAAGAAGGTCGCCAAGACCCTCGGTCTGCTGCCCCAGTCCTCCGTCGCCCCCGACGGCATCACGGTCGCCGACCTCGTGGCCCGCGGGCGCTACCCGCACCAGGGGCTGCTGCGCCAGTGGTCGCCGGAGGACGAGCGGATCGTCCAGGAGTCGATGGCCGCGACCGGCGTCGCGGAACTGGCCGAGCGGTACGTCGACGAGCTGTCCGGCGGTCAGCGCCAGCGCGTGTGGATCGCGATGGCGCTCGCCCAGCAGACGCCCCTGCTGCTCCTCGACGAGCCCACGACCTTCCTGGACATCCAGCACCAGATCGACGTCCTCGACCTCTGCGCCGAGCTGCACGAGACACAGGGCCGGACCCTCGTCGCCGTCCTCCACGACCTCAACCACGCGGCCCGGTACGCCACCCACCTCATCGCCGTGCGCGGTGGCGAGGTGGTCGCGGAGGGGCCGCCGGCCGAGGTCGTGACGGCCGAGCTCGTCGAGCGGGTCTTCGGGCTGCACTGCCAGGTCATCGAGGACCCGGAGACGGGCACGCCGCTGGTCGTGCCCGCGGGCCGCAAGGCCCGGGCGAAGAGGGAGCAGCCCGCGCTACAGAAGTGAGCGCAGCTTCAGCAGGTCGCGGAAGCCGGCCTCCAGTCTGACCCGGCCGGAGGCCCAGGCCTTCGCGAAGTTCAGCTCGCCTCCCACCATGGCCACCAGGTCGTCGCCCGTCATCGCCAGGCGGATCTGCGCCTTGGCGGGCGGCGGACCCGGCACCGTGTCCTGGACCTCGATCCGACCGGCCGCGAGGCGGCCGGTGAACGTCGTGTCCAGGTCCGTGATGTGGCAGCTCAGGCTGCGGTCGAGCGCGGCGGCGCTGCGGACCTCGCCGTCCGCGCGCGCGAGATTGTCCGAAAGTCTGTCGAGTGCGCTGCGGCACTCCTCGATCGTGGCCATCGTGATCGACCGTACCCCAGGGCTTCGCGATAGCGTCGGGGGATGAACGACGTGACGGACGCAGCGCCGGCCCCGGACGCGGGCGCGGGCCGCCCGGCCCGGGACGCGGATCCTGCCGCGGGTCAGGGTCAGGGTCAGGGCGAGGGCGAGGGCGCGGTTCTGGACCCGGCCTCGGACCCGGCCTCGCAGGCGGCGCCGGGACCCGGCGAGGAAGCGGCTTTCGAACCCGCCGCGCCCGCGCCCCTCGGCGTGCAGCGCGTCCCCACCGGCCGTCCCTCCGTGGACGCCCTTCTGGAGCGGCTCGGTGACGCCGACCACCTCGCGGCGGACGGACACCTGGAGGTGTACGAGGATGTACACCGTGGGCTGCGCGACGAGCTGACCTCGCTCGACGCCGTCCGCCCCGGACCGGCCCCGGGACCGTGAACGGTTCCGCCGGTCCGTCCGTAGAACCAGTCGTAGAAGCCGTCGTACAACCAGTCGTACAACCACAGGAGCTGAACCGAACGTGGCAGGAGTGGCACGCCGCCGTCTGGACGCCGAGCTGGTACGCCGCAAGCTCGCCCGCTCGCGCGAGCACGCCAGCCAGCTGATCGCCGCCGGCCGGGTGACCGTCGGCAAGACGGTCGCGACCAAACCCGCCACCCAGGTGGAGACGGCCGCGGCCATCCTCGTCGCCCAGGACGACGCCGACCCCGACTACGTCTCGCGCGGCGGCCACAAGCTCGCCGGTGCCTTCGCCGCCTTCGTGCCGCAGGGGCTGACGATCGAGGGCCGGCGGGCGCTGGACGCGGGCGCGTCGACCGGCGGGTTCACGGACGTCCTGCTGCGGGCGGGCGCCGCGCACGTCGTCGCCGTCGACGTCGGCTACGGACAGCTCGCCTGGTCGCTCCAGAGCGACGAGCGGGTCACCGTGAAGGACCGGACGAACGTACGCGAGCTGACCCTCGACGCCATCGACGGCACCCCCGTCGACCTCGTCGTCGGCGACCTCTCCTTCATCCCGCTCGGCCTCGTGCTGCCCGCCCTCGTGCGCTGCACGGCCCCCGACGCGGACCTCGTGCTCATGGTGAAGCCGCAGTTCGAAGTGGGCAAGGAGCGCCTCGGCACGGGCGGCGTCGTCCGCAGTTCCGAGCTCCGTGCCGACACCGTACGGAACGTGGCGCGCCAGGCCGCCGAGCTCGGGCTCGGGGTGCTGGGCGTGACGGCGAGCCCGCTGCCCGGCCCCTCCGGCAACGTCGAGTACTTTCTTTGGCTGCGGGCAGGGGCGCCCGCGCTTGATCCGGCGGATGTCGACCGCGCCGTGGCGGAGGGACCTCGTTGAGCTCAACGACCGCACCACCTGGTAGCCGTACTGTCTTCCTGCTCGCGCACACCGGCCGGCCGGCCGCCGTGCGCAGCGCCGAACTCGTCGTACTCGGACTCCTGCGGAGCGGCATCGGCGTCCGCGTCCTGGAGGCGGAGGCGGCCGACCTGCCGCTCCCGCCGTCCGTGGAGACCGTGCCGGAGGCCTGCACCGACGCGCTGGAGGGCTGCGAGCTGCTCGTCGTCCTCGGCGGCGACGGGACGCTGCTGCGCGGCTCGGAGTTCTCCCGGGCGTCCGGCGTGCCGATGCTCGGCGTCAACCTCGGCCGGGTCGGCTTTCTCGCGGAGGCCGAGCGCGACGACCTCGACAAGGTCGTCGACCGCGTCGTCACGCGCGCGTACGAGGTCGAGGAGCGGATGACCCTCGACGTGGTCGTGTACGAGAACGGCGACGTGCTGCACCGCGACTGGGCGCTGAACGAGGCCGCCGTGCAGAAGGTCTCCCCGGAACGGATGCTGGAGGTCGTGCTCGCGATCGACGGCCGGCCGGTCACCGGCTTCGGCTGCGACGGCGTGATCTGCGCGACTCCGACGGGCTCGACGGCGTACGCCTTCTCGGCCGGCGGACCCGTGATCTGGCCCGAGGTCGAGGCGCTGCTCATGGTCCCGATCGGGGCGCACGCGCTGTTCGCCAAGCCGCTCGTGACGACGCCCGAGTCCGTGCTCGCGGTGGAGGTGGAGCCGCACACGCCCAACGGCGTGCTGTGGTGCGACGGCCGTCGCACGGTCGAACTCCCGGCGGGCGCACGGGTCGAGGTCCGGCGGGGCGCCGTCCCGGTACGGCTCGCCCGGCTGCACCACGCCTCCTTCACGGACCGTCTGGTGGCGAAGTTCGCCCTCCCGGTCTCGGGGTGGCGCGGCGCGCCGCACTAGGGCGACGGCCGGGGACCCGGCGCCCCGGCCCGAGGCCGGGGCCGCCCACCCCCACGGGTGACAGCCGCGGTTCCGACCTGCGGATTCGCCCCGTTCCGGCAGGGGCCGTCGCACAGGCGGGGCCGGACCTCGTAAGGTCTTCCCCGTGTTGGAGGAGATGCGGATACGGTCGCTCGGGGTCATCGACGACGCTGTTGTCGAGCTGTCGCCCGGTTTCACCGCGGTGACCGGCGAGACCGGCGCCGGCAAGACCATGGTCGTGACCAGCCTCGGGCTGCTGCTCGGCGGGCGCGCCGACCCCGCCCTGGTGCGGATCGGCGCGGGCTCCGCCGTGGTCGAGGGGCGGATCACGCTGCCCGAGGGCTCGGGCGTCGCCGTACGCGCCGAGGAGGCGGGCGCGGAGCTGGACGACGGCGCGCTGCTCGTCAGCCGGACCGTCTCGGCCGAGGGCCGCTCGCGCGCCCACCTCGGCGGGCGCTCCGTGCCCGTCGGTCTGCTGGCCGAGCTCGCGGACGAACTCGTCGCCGTGCACGGCCAGACCGACCAGCAGGGGCTGCTCAAGCCGGCCCGGCAGCGCGGCGCGCTCGACCGGTACGCGGGAGAGGCCGTCGCCGTGCCGCTCGCCGCCTACGGAGAGGCGTACCGGCGGCTGCGGGCCGTCGTCGCCGAGCTGGACGAGATCACCACCCGGGCGCGCGAGCGGGCGCAGGAGGCCGATCTGCTGCGCTTCGGGCTCGGTGAGATCGAGGCCGTCGAACCGCTGGCCGGGGAGGACGTCGAGCTGGCCGCGGAGGCGGAGCGCCTCGGGCACGCCGAGGCCCTCGCCTCGGCCGCCGCGCTGGCGCACGCGGCGCTGGCCGGACAGCCCGAGGACCCGGAGGCCGTCGACGCGACGACCCTCGTCGCCGGGGCGGGGCGCGCGCTCGAAGCCGTACGGTCGCACGATCCGGCGCTCGCGGCGCTCGCCGACCGGATGGGCGAGATCTCCATCCTGCTCGCCGACGTGGCGGGGGAGCTCGCCGGGTACGCCGACAACCTGGACGCCGACCCGCGCCGCCTCGCGGCCGTCGAGGAGCGGCGGGCGGCGCTGACCCAGCTCACCCGGAAGTACGGCGAGGACGTCTCGGCCGTTCTGGCGTGGGCGCAGGAGAGCGCGGCCCGGCTCACGGAGCTGGAGGGCGACGACGACCGGATCGGCGAACTGACCGCCGAGCGGGACGCGCTGCGGAACGAACTGTCGGTCCTCGCGCAGGCGCTCACCGACGCGCGTACGGAGGCGGCGGCGCGGTTCGCCGACGCGGTCACCGCCGAGCTGGCCTCGCTCGCCATGCCCCACGCGCGCGTGTCCTTCGCCATCCGCCAGACCGAGGACCCGGAGGGCGTGGAGGTCGGCGGGCGCCGGGTCGCCTACACGCCGTCCGGTGCCGACGAGGTCGAGCTGCTGCTCGCCCCGCACCCGGGGGCGCCGCCGCGGCCGATCGCCAAGGGCGCGTCCGGTGGTGAGCTGTCCCGGGTGATGCTGGCGGTCGAGGTCGTCTTCGCGGGCACGGACCCGGTGCCGACGTATCTCTTCGACGAGGTCGACGCGGGCGTCGGCGGCAAGGCGGCCGTGGAGATCGGCCGACGGCTGGCGAAGCTCGCCAGGACGGCGCAGGTCGTGGTGGTCACCCACCTGCCGCAGGTGGCGGCGTTCGCCGACCGCCAGCTGCTCGTGGAGAAGACGAACGACGGCTCGGTGACCCGCTCCGGCGTGACGGTCCTGGAGGGCGAGGACCGGGTCCGCGAGCTGTCGCGGATGCTGGCGGGCCAGGAGGACTCCGAGACGGCCCGCGCCCACGCCGAGGAACTCCTGGCAACGGCCAGGGCGGACGGCTGAGGCGGCCCTGGCGCGACGCGAGACTGTCGCTTTCGGGCGGAGGTCGCGGTCGCAGGGGCGGCCGGCGCCCTGGCGGCGTCGGCGGGCCGGCGACGGCGCGGCTCGATGCCCGACGGGCTGGGCCTGCCTGCCGCATGCCGCCGGCCTTTTCGCGCTCGGCGCGGTGCCGCGATGCGTCGCGACGCACATGCGCCCGCCCCTGTCCGGACTCCGGTCGCCGACAGCCGGCGACAGGCGGCCGGTCGCCGGTGCGGCGCGTGGCGTTGCACGGTCCCGGACGAGCGTGACGGACGCGGCGTGGCCGGGCCGGAGTGGCTTTCCGGCGTGTGGGGGGCCTGCCTAGGGTGGGGGCATGATCGGGTCCTTGGGCAGGGTGGGGGCGTTCGTCGTGGCCGCGGGGGTCGCGCGGGCGGCGTACGGGGTGTTGCGGCGGCGGGACGACCCGCGGTGGCGGCGGGAGAACCACGCCGGGCGGAGCGTCGACCTGTACGCCGGTCCCGCCACCGCCCTCGCCACGGCCGTGGCGGTCGCGAGCACAGCGGATCGGGGGTCCCTCCGGCCGGAGGGCGGGGGAGGGCCGGCGGCGTTCGCCGTGCTCGCAGCCGGGGCCTGCGGGGCGTACGACGACCTGAAGGGTGACCACCGGCGGGGCCTCCGGGCGCACCTCGGGGCCCTGCGCCAGGGCGAGGTCACCAGCGGCACCGTGAAGCTCGTGGGGATCGGCGCGGCCGGGCTCGTGGCCGGGGCGCTGCTCAAGGAGCGGCCCGTCGACCAGGTCCTCGCGGGCGTCGTCATCGCCGGCACCGCCCACTTCGTCAACCTCGTGGACGTGGCACCGGGGCGCGCCGGGTTGACGGTGCTCGGGCTGGCCGCCCCGGGCCTGCTGCGCGGACCGATCGCCGCCGCCCCCATGGGCGCCGCGATCGCCGTCCTCGCCGACGACCTCGGTGAACGCACCATGCTCGGCGACACCGGCGCCCACGCGCTCGGCGCGGCCGTCGGCAGCGCCATCGCCGCCGGGAACGGGCGGTTCGGACTCGCCGTCCACGCGGCCGGACTCGTCGCCGCCGCCGCGTTCGGAGACCGGATCAGCACCCTCGCACGTTCACCCATGTGAGTGATAGCGCGTGACGAGTTGGGGGCTTGGACACGGCGACGAGGGGGCTTCGGTGCCGGAACGTGCGTACGGGCTGGCATCCTTGGGCGCGTGACACAGCTCCGTACGGTCCAAGTGCTGGGCGGCGGCAGCGCGGGCAGCAGCGCTCACGTCCGATCACTTGCCTCGGGGCTCGTGGCGAGAGGCGTGCGGGTGACCGTGTGCGCCCCGGCCGAACTCGACCACGCCTACGACTTCATCGGCGCGGGCGCGCACTTCGTGCCCGTGCCGCGCCGCAACGACCCCGCGACCGTCGCCCAGCTCCGTAACGCCTGCGTCGGCGCGGACGTCGTGCACGCGCACGGTCTGCACGCCTCCGTACGGGCGACGCTCGCGCTGTCCGGTACGGTCCGTGCGCCTGCGCTCGTGACGACCTGGCACACCCGCACCCATGTGGACGGGGCCCGGGGTGGGCTGCTCCGGCTGCTCGAACGGAAGACGGTGCGGGCGTCCGCCGTCGTCCTCGGGACGTCGTCCGAGCTGGTCGACCGGGCTCGGCGGCGTGGCGCGCGCGACGCGCGGCTCGCCCCCGTGACCGTTCCCGCCTCACGGGCCCCGGTCTGTCTGCACGACGGCAAGGCGCGGGCCGAACTGGGAGCGGTCGACCGGCCGTTGCTGATGGCCGTCGGCTCCCTCGTGCCCGAGCGCGGCTACGGGCTCCTCCTGGACGCGGCACGGGAGTGGCGGGACATGGACCCGCAGCCCCTGCTGGTGATCGCGGGCGAGGGGCGCGAACGGGCCGCGCTCCAGCGGCGGATCGAGGCGGAGGGTCTCGGGGTGCGGCTGATCGGCCGACGCGAGGACGTGGCGGAGCTGCTGGCCGCCGCCGACGTGGCGGTCCTCCCGTCGCGGTGGGAGGCGCGCGCCCTGCTGGCGCAGGAGGCGCTGCGGCTCGGTGTGCCGCTGGTCGCCACGGCGGTCGGCGGTGTGCCCGAACTGGTCGGGGACGCGGCCGAGTTGGTGCCATGGGGGGACGCGGGCGCGCTGGCCGCCGCCGTACGGGGGCTGCTGGAGGACGCCGACCGCCGCATGGACCTGGCGGCGGCCGGCCGGACACAGGCGAGGACCTGGCCCACGGAGGACGAGACGATCGCGCACGTCCTGAGCGTGTACGACGAGCTGTCCGGCCGCACCTGAGCGTGTACGACGAGCTGTCGGGTCACGGCCGGCCCTGGCGTCCCGGTCGGCCGCCCCTGAGCGTGTACGACGAGCTGTCGGGTCACGGCCGGCCCTGGCGTCCCGGTCGGCCGTCCGGTCCCGTCCGGTCCGGCCCTGGCGTCCCGGTCGGTCCGGCCGTCGCGCGTGCTACGGAGTGTGCCGTCGCGCCCGGAGGGCGAGCGACAGCGCCAGGACCGTCTGCGGGTCGTCCAGGTCCGTGCCGAGGAGTTCGGAGATACGGGCCAGCCGGTTGTAGAGCGTCTGGCGGTTCAGGTGGAGCTCGCGGGCCGTCTCCGCCTTGCGGCCCGCGTGGGCGAGGTACGTCTCCAGGGTCGGGAGCAGCGGCGGGCGGGCGGCGCGGTCGTGGTCCCGCAGGGGGCCGATCGCGCGGTCGACGAAGGCCGCGAGGTCCGGATGGTCGCGCAGGCGCCACAGCAGCAGGTCGATGTCGAGCCGCCGCGCGTCGTACCAGGGGCGGTCGGAGAGGCCCTGCGCCGCCGTCGCCGTCTCGCCCACGTGCCGCAGGGACGCTGCTGCCGCCGCCCAGCCGCCCGCGACGCCCACCACGACCACCGGCGGCTGAGTGCCGGGCCTCGCCCAGGCTCCGCCCGGTGCCGACCCCGCGAGGCCCGCACGCTCCACGCCCGCGCGCAGCGCCGCCGCGACCCGGTCCGCCACCGCCGTACGCTCCGACTCCGAGCGAAGACCGAGCAGCAGGGGCACACGGCCCTCCACCGGCCGCACGCCGAGCAGCACCGGAACGCCGACCGACGAGAGCTCCTCCAGGACCGCCCGCGCGAGCAGCGCCCAGTTGCCGGAGGGGGAGAGTTCGGGGGCGAGACGCATGACCACGGGCAGCAGCGGGCCGTCGTCCACCGGGCGGAAGCCCAGCACCCGCGCCTGCGCGGGCGCGTCCTCCGCCGTGATCCGGCCCTCCGCCAGGTCCGTCAGGAAGTCGCCCCTGCCCCGGGCCGCCAGCTCCTCCTCCTGGCGGGCCTGCATCAGCACGACCGCCAGGATTCCCGCCGCCCGCTCGGCCGCCATCCGGTGCACGGGGGCGAGCGGTCCGGAGACCGCGAGCAGCACGAGGCGGGCCCGGACCGATCCCGTACCGGGTCCGCCGCCGGGCACGTCCACGAGCACGGCGCCCGTCGGCGGCCCCGACTCCCGTGCCGCCCGCTGGCCCCGTAGCCCGTCCCACACCTGGAGCGGGTCCGCCGGGCCCGACTCCGTACCGGCCGCGTAGAGCAGCTGTCCGTCGGCCGTCTCCAGGAAGACCGGATTCGCCGTGAAGTCGGCGAGGATCCGCAGCACCTGGGGCACCCCGCCGCCGCCGAGGAGCGCCTCCGTGCACTGCCGGTGGACCTCCTCCGCCTGCCGCAGGAGCGCGTAGTGGCCGTTGACGATCTCGGTGTGGATCTCCTCCGTGACGGCCACGAACGGCACCTCGCGGTGCAGCTGCACCAGCGGCAGGCCTGCCGAGCGCGCCGTCTCCACGATGGTGGCCGGCAGCCGCGAGAACCTCGGCCCCAGCTCCACCACCAGGGCCGCGATGCCCCGGTCCGCGAGCCTCCGTACGAACGCGCGCTGCTCCGCCGGGCGGGTACCGAGGCCGAGCCCCGTCGTGAGCAGCAGCTCACCGCCCTTGAGCAGCGACGCGATGTTCGGGACCTCGCCCGCGTGTACCCAGCGCACGGTCCGGTTCAGCCGGTCCGCACCCGCGACCACCTCCGGGAGGCCGCTGCGGAGACCGGGCAGCTCCAGCGCCCGCTGCACGGTGATCCCGCCCTGACTGTCCATGGCCGGACGCTACCGCCGTCCGTGTTGCGGTGACATCACCCGGCGGTCACGGGACTCGACATTTCGTCCGTACCGTCGACAACTCGTCGCCTCGTCGGGCCAATTGTGCGACCGCATGTCGATTGTGGCGTACGTCACGCGAGAGGATCCTCTCCGGCCATGGCAGAGAACCCCACCCCTGAGGTGCACCGTCTCAAAGCGAACTCGGTCGGTCTGGTCGGCGTCGTCTTCATGGCCGTCGCCACCGCCGCGCCGATCACGGCCATGACGGGGAACCTCCCCATCGCCGTGGGTTTCGGCAACGGCACCGGCGCGCCCGCCGGCTACCTGTTCGCGACCCTCGTCCTGACCATCTTCTCGGTCGGCTACGTGGCCATGGCCAAGCGGATCACCGCCGCCGGGGCCTTCTACGGCTACATCTCGCACGGCCTCGGCCGGATCGCCGGCATGGCCTCCGGCATGCTCGCCGTGCTCGCGTACATCGTCTTCGAGGCGTCGATCGTCGGCGTCTTCGCCTACTTCACCCGGACGACGGTGGCCGACCAGCTCGGTGTCGACCTGCCGTGGATCGTGTACGCGGCGGCGATGCTCGCCGTGACCGCAGTCCTCGCGTACTTCGACATCAACCTCACCGCCAAGGCGCTCGGTGTGATGCTGGTCGCCGAGATAGCGGTCCTCTTCGCCGTCGCCACCGCCGTCCTGATCTCCGGCGGCGGTCCCGACGGCATCCCGGTCGAGCCGGTCAACCCGAAGAACGCCTTCACCGGCGCCTCCGCCGGGCTCGGACTCTTCTTCGCCTTCTGGTCCTGGGTCGGCTTCGAGTCGACGGCGATGTACGGCGAGGAGTCCCGCGACCCCAAGCGCGTCATCCCCCGGGCCACGCTCATATCCGTCATCGGCGTCGGCCTGTTCTACATCTACGTCTCCTGGATGACCATCGCGGGCAACGGGCTCTCCGGTTCCGTGGAACTGTCCTCCTCCGCCGCCCCCCTCGACCTCTTCTTCGCTCCCACCCAGGCCTTCATCGGCGCCTGGGCCGTCGACGCCTTCCAGTGGCTGCTGCTCACCGGGTCCTTCGCCTGCGGCATGGCCTTCCACCAGTGCGCCTCCCGCTACCTCTACGCCATCGGCCGCGAGGGGTTCCTCCACCCGGCGCTCGGACGCACGCACCCCCGACACGGCTCGCCGTACATCGCCTCCTACGTCCAGAGCGCCATCGCGGTCGCCCTCGTCGGCGCCTTCTGGCTCACCGGTCAGGACCCGTACATCCACCTCTACACCCTGCTCGCGATCCTCGGCACGATGGCCATCCTCATCGTCCAGACCCTCTGCTCCTTCGCCGTCATCGGCTACTTCCGCGCGCACCACCCCGAGGACCGGCACTGGTTCAGGACGCTCACCGCGCCGCTGCTGGGCGGCATCGGCATGATCGCCGTGGTCGTCCTGCTGATCGTCAACATGGAGACGGCCGCGGGCCTCGCCGCCGACTCCCTCTTCTTCAAGGCGATCCCGTGGATCGTCGGAGCCGTCTTCCTCGGTGGTCTCGGCCTGGGCTTCTACCTGAAGGCCAGACGGCCCGAACGCTACGAGATCATCGGCCGGATCGTCCTGGAGGACGCGGCCGAGCGCGACGTCGAGGCCCAGCCGGCTCCCGCCCCCGCCGCCGTACCCCAGAGCTGATCCCTCACCCAGACCAGGAGCGCCCCATGGCACGCACGAATCCGATGCACCTCCTGAACCGCCTCGCCGCCGAGCACGCCGACGCCAGGCGGCTGAACCTTCCCGTCGACGCCCTGAGGGAGATGCGGTCCGACCCGGTCGGCCGTCGCTCCCTCCTGAAGTACGCCGCCGCGGCCGGGATCGCCGTCTCCGCGGCCACCGCGGTCTCCCGGCCGGCCGTGGCACGGGCGGTGACACCCGCCCGTGTCGCGGTGGTCGGCGCCGGCATCTCCGGCCTGACCGCCGCCCTCACCCTGCAGGACGCCGGTCTGAGCCCCACGCTCTACGAGGCCGACCCCGCGCGCGTCGGCGGCCGCATGTGGACCCAGCGGAGCCACTGGGCGTACGGGCAGACGTCCGAGATCGGCGGCGAACTCATCGACACCAGCCACAAGAAGATGCTGGAGCTCTGCCGCCGCTTCGACCTCCCCGTCGAGGACTTCCTCGGCGGCGGCCCGACCGGCGCGGAGGAGGTCCTCTGGTTCGACGGCGCGTACTACCCCCGCCACCAGGCCGACGAGGACTTCAAGGCGGTGTACCAGGCCCTGCGCCGCGACCTGTCGGAGGCGGGGGAGGTCACCTGGAACCGCACCACCCCGACCGGCACGGCGCTCGACAACATGTCCGTCCACGCGTGGATCGAGTCGAGGGTCCCCGGCGGGCACTCCTCGCGGCTCGGCCGCTTCATCGACGTCGCCTACAACGTCGAGTACGGCGCCGACACCACCGAACAGTCGTCGCTCGCCCTGGTCCTGCTCATGGGCTACCAGACCAATCCCGGCAACTTCAACATCTGGGGGCTGTCGAACGAGCGCTACCACATCACCGGCGGCAACGACCGGCTTCCGAAGGCGATCGCGGCGGCTCTGGCACCCGGCACCCTGCGCCACGGCTGGGCGCTGACCGCCGTACGGGCCAACGCGGACGGCACGCAGACGCTGACCTTCAGCGAGTCGGGCGTCACCCGTACCGTCGTCGCCGACCACACCGTGCTCGCCGTCCCCCTGCCGATACTCCAGCAGCTCGACCTCACCCAGGCGGGGTTCGACCCGCTGATGAAGAACCTGCTGCGGGACGCCCGGATGGGGTACTGCACCAAACTCAACATGCAGTTCGGCACCCGGCCGTGGCGCGGGACCGGCCCTTGGCCCGGCGTCTCCGCCGGCGACTGCTTCACCGACACCGACGTCCAGCAGACCTGGGACACCACCAAGGTCCAGGGCGGTACGGGAGGCATTCTCATCCAGTACGGCGGAGGCGGCCTCGCCAAGTCCCTCACGCCCGCCGGGCCGTTCTCCACCGAGTCGGACCCGTACGTGCGCAGTCTGGTGAACCGTCACCTGAGCGGCATCGACGCCTTCTTCCCCGGCACCTCCGCCGCGTACACCGGCCGCGCCCAGCTCTCCGCGTGGCACCGCCACCCGTGGGCCCTCGGCGCGTACTCCTGCTGGCCGGTCGGATACCTGCACCGGTACGCGGGCTACGAGGGCACCTCCCAGGGGAACGTCCACATCGGCGGCGAGCACTGCAGCTACGACTTCCAGGGCTTCATGGAGGGCGGAGCCACCGAGGGCGAGCGGGCGGCGCGGGAGGTGATCGACGCGCTCCGCTGAGACTCAGGCGGCGGCCGGGGCGATGTTGTGGTTGAAGCGGAAGACGTTGTCGGGGTCGTACGCGGCCTTCACGTCGGCGAGTCTGCGGTAGTTGTCGGCGCCGAACCCCGCGACCACCCGCGCGTCGCCCTCGGCGCCGATGAAGTTCAGGTACACGTCCCCGGTCGACCACGGCCGCGCGTCGGCCCGGACATCCCGCACCCACTGGATCGCCCGCTCGTCGTCCGCCGGATCCTCCCAGGTCGCGAACGGGTGGACGACCCAGGGCGCCGAGCGCCACGGGATCGGGTAGTCGGCGGGACCGGCCGCCACGGCGCCGCCCATCATGAACAGCACGTGCTGGGTGGGCGTCGGGGAGGGGATCAGGGCCCCGCGCGCGCAGAAGGCGTCCACGGCCTCGTCCGGGAGGCCGCGCAGGTACTCCGCCGACCAGTAGTTCCGCAGCC
The DNA here is from genome assembly GCF_055563155.1 of Streptomyces sp. NPDC013317. NCBI lineage: Bacteria > Bacillati > Actinomycetota > Actinomycetes > Kitasatosporales > Streptomycetaceae > Streptomyces > Streptomyces sp. NPDC013317. The sequence goes on along the minus strand of NZ_JBVHDX010000017.1, from coordinate 134,035 downwards.
CCGGCGGATCGTCGAGCATGCACTGGAAGTCCACGTACGGAATGTCCGTCGACATCTCGACGGCCGGCTTCAGGGCGAACAGGGGCGCCGCGAGGTCACGGACCTCGGCGACGGGACCGGCGTACGAGATCAGCGCTCCGCAGACCAGCTCGCCGACGAGGTGCTCGGGGATGAACGGCTCGGGCGGGGCGGGGCAGTAGATGACGCCGCCGCCCGCCTCGTCCGGGGCCCGGTCCGCCAGGTCCCGGAAGGCGCGCACCGCCTCCGGCGCCTGCTCGGGCAGGAAGAACAGCATCGCGAAGCTCATCTGCGGCAGCTCGTGCAGCCGCAGGGTGAGCGAGGTCGCCACGCCGAAGTTCCCGCCGCCGCCGTGCAGCGCCCAGAACAGCTCCGGGTTCGACTCCGCGTCCGTGTGCACGTGCTTTCCCTCGGCGGTGACCAGCTCCGCGGCGAGGAGGTTGTCGCAGGCGAGCCCGAACTTCCGCTCCAGCCAGCCCGATCCGCCCCCCAGCGTGAAGCCGCCCACGCCCGTCGTGGAGACCCGGCCGCCGGTGGTGGCCAGGTGGAAGGGCTGGGTCGCGTGGTCCAGGTGGCTCATGGTCGCCCCGCCCTCGACCCGTACCGTCATGTTCTCGGGGTCGGCGACGACCGTGTGCATCCGGCGCAGATCGATCACGAGTCCGTCGTCCACGACGGATGATCCGGCGACGCTGTGACCGCCGCCGCGCACGGCGACGGGCAGCCCGGTCTCCCGGCCGAAGAGGACCGCGTTGGAGACGTCCTCCGCGGTCGCGCACTGGGCGATGACGGCGGGACGCCGGTCGATCATGCCGTTGTGGATCGTCCGCGCCTCGTCGAAACCGGGATCGCCGGGGACGTACACCTCGCCCGCCAGATCCTCGCGGAGTCCGGTGAGCGCGGTCGGCGGGACGCTGATCCGGGGAGCCATGGGGAGCCCCCCTTTCCTAGGGGGGACAGGACCCTTTCAGCGTATTCCGCACCGCCGCCCCCCGCGCCTCGGCCGCCTTGCGGGACCTGAGCCGCCGTACGGGGCCTCAGCCGTCGTACGGCTCTCAGCCGCCGTACGCGCCGCTCGCCGTCAGGCGGAGTGCCGTGTCGATCAGCGGGACGTGGCTGAAGGCCTGCGGGAAGTTGCCCACCTGCCGCTGCAGCCGCGAGTCCCACTCCTCGGCGAGGAGTCCCAGGTCGTTGCGGAGCGCCAGCAGCCGCTCGAAGAGCTTGCGGGCCTCGTCCACCCGGCCGATCATCGCCAGGTCGTCGGCGAGCCAGAACGAGCACGCCAGGAAGGCGCCCTCGTCGCCCTCCAGGCCGTCCACGCCCGCGTCCTCGCCCGCCGTCGGGTAGCGCAGCACGAAGCCGTCCTCGGTGGACAGCTCCCGCTGGATCGCCTCGATCGTGCCGATGACCCGCTTGTCGTCCGGCGGGAGGAAGCCCATCTGCGGAATGAGCAGCAACGAGGCGTCCAGCTCCTTGGAGCCGTACGACTGCGTGAACGTGTTGCGCTCCTTGTCGTAGCCCTTCTCGCACACGTCCCGGTGGATCTCGTCGCGCAGCTCGCGCCAGCGGTCCAGCGGGCCGTCGGCGTCCCCGGACTCGATGAGCTTGATCGTCCGATCGACCGCCACCCAGGCCATCACCTTGGAGTGCACGAAGTGCCGGCGCGGCCCGCGCACCTCCCAGATGCCCTCGTCGGGCTGGTCCCAGTGCGTCTCCAGGTAGCGGATCAGCTTGAGCTGGAGGAGCGAGGCGTAGTCGTTGCGGGAGAGCCCCGTCATGTGCGCCAGGTGCAGGGCCTCGGTGACCTCGCCGTACACGTCCAGCTGGAGCTGGTTGGCCGCCCCGTTGCCGACCCGTACCGGACCCGAGTTCTCGTATCCCGGCAGCCAGTCCAGCTCGGCCTCGCCGAGCTCACGCTCGCCCGCGATCCCGTACATGATCTGGAGGTTCTCGGGGTCGCCCGCGACCGCCCTGAGCAGCCAGTCCCGCCAGGCCCGGGCCTCCTCGCGGTAGCCGGTGCGCAGCATCGACGACAGCGTGATCGCCGCGTCGCGCAGCCAGGTGTAGCGGTAGTCCCAGTTCCGCACGCCGCCGATCTCCTCCGGCAGGGAGGTGGTCGGCGCGGCGACGATCCCGCCCGTCGGCGCGTAGGTCAGCGCCTTCAGCGTGATCAGCGAGCGGACCACGGCCTCGCGGTACGGCCCGTGGTACGTGCAGTGTTCCACCCACTCCCGCCAGAAGTCCTCGGTGGCCCCCAGCGAGCCCTCCGGGTCCGGCAGGGCGGGCGCCTCCTTGTGCGAGGGCTGCCAGCTGATGGTGAAGGTGATCCGGTCGCCGGGCGTGACGGTGAAGTCCGAGTACGTCGTGAGGTCCTGGCCGTGTGTCTCGGCGTCCGTGTCGAGCCAGACCGAGTCGGGGCCCGCGACGGCGACCGTACGGTCCCCGACCTTGTGCACCCACGGCACCACGCGTCCGTAACTGAACCGCATCCGCAGCGCGGAGTGCATCGGCACCCGGCCGGACACGCCCTCCACGATCCGGATCAGCTGCGGCGCGCCGTCACGCGGGGGCATGAAATCGGTCACCCGGACCGTGCCGCGCGGGGTGTCCCACTCGGACTCGAGAATGAGCGAGTCGCCGAGGTAGCGCCGGCGGTCGGCGGGCGGCGGGGGAGCGTCGTCGGGGCCGGCGGGACCGATCCGCCAGAATCCGTGTTCCTCCGTGCCGAGGAGTCCCGCGAAGACGGCATGCGAGTCGAAGCGGGGCAGGCAGAGCCAGTCGACACTGCCGTCCCGGCAGACCAGGGCAGCGGTCTGCATGTCTCCGATGAGTGCGTAATCCTCGATGCGCCCGGCCACGTGCTCTCTCCAGTCGAACGGCCACGTCCGCCCCGCAGGGCGCTTGCTACAGGTCAGCGGTCAGGTCGGCGGTCAGCCGATCGTCGAGTCAACGGGTCGTTGAGTCAACTGATCGTTGACGCTCGGCGGCGAGTGTCCGAGCAGGATACGACGCATCGGGTTGCGTTCTCGTCACGTCGTGGCTCCGATCGGGTGAGCAGGGCTTGACGCCGCGAGAACCCGGCGCCGGGACGCGCACCCGGGGGCGCGTCGCCATCCGTGTGCACTCGACTGCCCCGTGTGGCCGGAAGCAGTCTCCCGATGTCGCTGATACCCTGGTACCCCGTGGACCGGTGGGAAACGGCGACAGCCGAGCCCCCGCAACCGCAGCGACGGCACCCCCCCCCGATTCTTCCGGAGGGCACGCCGGAACGCACCTCCAGAACGCGACCACGGGAGCCCCCTCTTGGCGATGCCGCCCAAAACCACGACGACCAAGCACATCTTCGTCACCGGGGGTGTCGCCTCCTCCCTCGGCAAGGGCCTGACCGCCTCCAGCCTGGGTGCGCTCCTCAAGGCGCGGGGCCTGCGGGTCACGATGCAGAAGCTCGACCCCTACCTGAACGTCGACCCCGGCACGATGAACCCGTTCCAGCACGGCGAGGTGTTCGTCACCAACGACGGAGCCGAGACCGACCTGGACATCGGCCACTACGAGCGCTTCCTCGACGTCGACCTCGACGGCTCGGCCAACGTCACGACCGGCCAGGTCTACTCGCAGGTCATCGCCAAGGAGCGGCGCGGCGAGTACCTCGGCGACACCGTCCAGGTCATCCCGCACATCACCAACGAGATCAAGTCGCGGATCCGCCGCATGGCCACCGACGACGTCGACGTGGTCATCACCGAGGTCGGCGGCACGGTCGGCGACATCGAGTCGCTGCCGTTCCTGGAGACCGTCCGTCAGGTCCGCCACGAGGTCGGCCGCGACAACGTCTTCGTCGTGCACATCTCGCTGCTCCCCTACATCGGCCCCTCCGGTGAGCTGAAGACCAAGCCGACCCAGCACTCCGTCGCCGCGCTGCGCAACATCGGTATCCAGCCGGACGCCATCGTGCTGCGCGCCGACCGCGAGGTCCCCACGGCCATCAAGCGCAAGATCTCGCTGATGTGCGACGTCGACGAGGCCGCCGTCGTGGCCGCCATCGACGCCAAGTCGATCTACGACATCCCGAAGGTCCTGCACACCGAGGGCCTGGACGCCTACGTCGTGCGCAAGCTCGACCTGCCGTTCCGCGACGTGGACTGGACGACGTGGGACGACCTGCTGGACCGCGTCCACAACCCGGAGCACGAGGTCACGGTCGCCCTCGTCGGCAAGTACATCGACCTGCCCGACGCGTACCTCTCGATCACCGAGGCCATGCGCGCCGGCGGCTTCGCCAACAAGGCGCGGGTCAAGGTCAAGTGGGTCACCTCCGACGACTGCAAGACGCCGGCCGGTGCGAAGAAGCAGCTCGGCGACGTCGACGCCATCCTGATCCCCGGCGGCTTCGGCGACCGCGGTGTCAACGGCAAGATCGGCGCGATCCAGTACGCCCGTGAGAACAAGGTGCCGCTGCTCGGCATCTGCCTGGGCCTGCAGTGCATCGTGATCGAGGCCGCCCGGAACCTGGCCGACATCCCGGACGCCAACTCCACCGAGTTCGACGCGGCGACCGCCCACCCGGTCATCTCGACCATGGAGGAGCAGCTCGCGTACGTCGAGGGCGCGGGCGACCTCGGCGGAACGATGCGCCTCGGCCTCTACCCGGCGAAGCTCGCCGAGGGCTCGATCGTGCGCGAGGTCTACGACGACCAGCCGTACGTGGACGAGCGCCACCGCCACCGCTACGAGGTCAACAACGCGTACCGCGCCGAGCTGGAGAAGAAGGCCGGTCTGGTCTTCTCCGGCACGTCCCCGGACAACAAGCTCGTCGAGTACGTCGAGTACCCGCGAGAGGTGCACCCGTACCTGGTCGCGACCCAGGCCCACCCGGAGCTGCGCTCGCGTCCGACGCGTCCGCACCCGCTCTTCGCGGGCCTGGTCAAGGCCGCTGTCGAGCGCAAGACGGCCAAGTAGTACGAGGAGTTAACGTTGCCGGGGTACAGGTCCTTCACCGGGCCGGTACCCCGGCTTTCGTACGTGGTTCGTGTGGGAGGACGCAGATGGAGTTGCAGGACACCCCGGAGGAGTGGCGGGTCGTCGCGACGACGACCCCGTTCCAGGGAAACAAGACGAGTGTCCGCACGGACGACGTGGTCATGCCCGACGGGACGGTCGCGCGCCGCGACTACCAGGTCCACCCCGGTTCGGTGGCGGTCGTCGCCCTCGACGACCAGGACCGGGTGCTGCTGGTGAAGCAGTACCGGCACCCCGTACGGCAGAAGCTCTGGGAGATCCCGGCCGGCCTCCTCGACGTGCCCGGGGAGAACCCGCTGCACGCCGCGCAGCGCGAGCTGTACGAGGAGGCGCACGTCAAGGCCGAGGACTGGCGGGTCCTGACCGACGTCTACACGACGCCGGGCGGCTGCGACGAGGCGGTACGGATCTTCCTGGCGCGGGACCTTTCGGAGGCGCAGGGCGACCGCTTCGACGTCTCCGACGAGGAGGCCGACATGGAGCTGGCCCGGGTCCCGCTCGCGGACCTGGTCCGGGGCGCGCTGGCGGGCGATCTGCACAACAACTGCCTGGTCGTGGGCGTGCTTTCGCTGGCGGCGGCGCGGGCGGGTGAGGGCGTGGAGGCTCTGCGCGCGGCGGATGCGGCGTGGCCGGCGAGGCCGTTCGAGGCCTAGGGCCTCACGGCCCGTGTGGGCGACCGGGGGCGGGGTGGCGCTCGGGGGCCGGTGTGAACATCGGCTGATCCGATCGGGGGAACTGCCCGCCCTGCCCCGCCCGGTCCGGCCCACGCCCTGAACTACGCTCGTGATCGCCCGTGCGGAGACCCCCGCGGGATCGGCTCGTGCGCAGGTGGACGGGAGCGTGGCCCGTGACGGATCAGGCGGTGGCAGCGGGCGGGGTGCGGAACTTCTACGGTCGTCAGCGGGAGTTGAAGGCCCTGCGTGCCGACATCGAACGGACCGGACTCGACACCCTCGCCGGCCACAAGGCCCCCCGTGCGCGTGTCCTGCTGATCGCCGGACGCCCCGGCTCCGGCCGGACGAGACTCGCCCGGGAACTGGTCGCCGGGCTCGGCACCGCCTACCCCGACGGCGTCTTCCGCGCCCGGCTCACCGAACCCGGCGGCGACCCCGTCCCCACCTCACGCGTCGCGCAGGGCCTGCTCCAGGAGCTGGGCGTCGCCGAGCCGCCCGGCGCCGGGGAGGACGAGCTGACCGAACTGGTCCGCAAGGCTCTCGCCGAGCGCCGCAGCGTCCTCGTCCTCGACGACTGCGTCGACGCCGAGCAGGTCGACCCGCTGATCCCCGACAACCCCGACGCGCTCGTCGTCGCCGTAGCCAAGGGACCGCTCACCGGCATCCCCGACGTGCGGCCCTGCACCCTCGGCGGCCTCGACCCCAAGTCGGCGATCGAGCTGCTCACCTCCTTCACCGGTTCCGTCCGCGTGACGGTCGACCCGCAGGCCGCCGAGACCCTCGTCGAGGAGTGCGGCGGCCAGCCGTCCGCCGTCGTTCTCGCCGGCGGCTGGCTCGGGGCCCGTCCCAAGGCCTCCGTCGCCGACCTCGCCAAACGGCTGCGCGCCCTCTCAGGCGACCCGCTCTCCCGCACCTTCCAGCTCGTCCACGCATCCCTGGCCCCGCCGGCCGCCCGGATCCTGCGATACCTCTGCCTCGCCCCGCTCGGCCGCGCCGACGCCCACACCGCGTCCGCCCTGGCCGGCTGCTCCGTCTCGGCTGCCGCGAGCACCCTGGCCGGTTTCGTCGCGCTGGGTCTCGCCGCCGAGGGCGAGGACGGTCAGTACGAGCTGCCCGGGCACCTCGTCCCCCTTCTGCGCGAACAGATGGAGGAGCGCGACCGCCCCGCCGAGGTGCAGCTCGCCCGGGCCAGGATGCTGGAGCGGACCGTACGGCTCCTCCAGTCCTGCCGCGCGGTCACCGAGCCCGAGGGGTCCCCCGCCCGTAAGAAGCTCGCGGGACTGCCCCGCGCGCTGCGCTTCACCAGCGTGCCCGCCGCCGCCGAATGGCTGGAGAGCCGCCGCCCCGTACTGCTCGCCTCCGCCCGTCTCGCCGTGGCCGACGGAGAGCTTGACACCCTGGCCCGCCGGCTCGTCGCCGCCCTGGTCAGGGCCGAGACGGCGCATCGCGGTGCCGAGGCCGCGGCGCCGGTCCTCTACGGCCTGCACCGGCTCGTCCTGGACGTGGCCGAGCGGCGCGGCCTGCACCGGGAGCGGGCCGCGGCCCTGCTGAACATGGCGGACCTCGACGCCGGGACCGGCCGTACCAGGGACGCACTGGCCCGCTACCGCGCCGCCCTGGACGCCGGCCGGGCCGCCGACGATCCCTACGCGATCGGTCGCGCGATGGAATCCGTAGGAGGTTCGTACCAGGAGCTGGGGGACTGGCAGCGGGCCGGCGACTGGTACGGCCGGGCCCTCGCCCAGCGCCTCGCCCGCGACGAGCGGGCCGACCAGGCCCGGCTCTACGCACGGCTGGGCACCGTCCAGACCTACGCGGGCCGCTACGGCGAGGCCCTGCGGAACTGGCGCGCCGCCGCCGCGGCCTACCGGCGCCTCGAGGATCTCCCCGGTCACGCGCGGGCGTTGAGCGAAGCGGCCCGGGTCCAGGAGTACGCCGGACGGCCCGAGGAGTCCCTGCGGACCTGCGAGGAGGCGGTCGAGTGGGCGCGGAGGGCCAGGGACGTACGGCTGCAGGCGGCGCTGCAGCTCCGGCTCGCCGACACCCTCGACCGGCTCGGCGACCCCGCAGCGGCCCGATTGCACCGGTCCGCGGCCGAAAGACTCCTCGGAAGCGAGACTTCCGCCTACGAAATCCGTAGTGCTTCCAGTGAAGATTAATGCTTTGCAAGGCTAGACACAGGGAACTCCTTCATTAGACTGGGTGCGCCGCGATCGACCGCGGTCTGTCCCGGTGTGCGGTAGTGCATCCGGGTATGTATCGCAGTGCACCCCCGTTTCCCTCCCCTGATTCAAGGACCGTGATCGACGATGAAGGTCGGCATCCCCCGCGAGGTCAAGAACAACGAGTTCCGCGTGGCCATCACCCCCGCCGGTGTCCACGAGCTCGTCCGTAACGGCCACCAGGTCTTCGTCGAGCAGAACGCCGGTGTGGGCTCCTCGATCACGGACGAGGAGTACGTCTCCGCCGGTGCGCAGATCCTTCCCACCGCGGACGAGGTCTGGGCCATCGCCGACCTGCTCCTGAAGGTCAAGGAGCCCATCGCCGAGGAGTACCACCGCCTCCGCAAGGACCAGACCCTCTTCACGTACCTGCACCTCGCCGCCTCCCGCGAGTGCACGGACGCGCTGCTGGAGTCCGGCACCACCGCCATCGCCTACGAGACCGTCGAGACCGCGAACCGCGCCCTGCCGCTGCTCGCCCCGATGTCCGAGGTCGCGGGCCGCCTGGCCCCGCAGGTCGGCGCCTACCACCTGATGCGCTCGGTCGGCGGCCGTGGCGTGCTCCCCGGCGGCGTCCCCGGCACCCACGCCGGCGAGTGCGTCGTCATCGGCGGTGGCGTCTCCGGCTGGAACGCCACCCAGATCGCCGTCGGCATGGGCTTCCACGTGACCCTGCTCGACCGTGACATCAACAAGCTCCGTGAGGCCGACAAGATCTTCGGCACCAAGGTGAAGACGATCGTCTCCAACGCCTTCGAGCTGGAGAAGGCCGTCATCGAGGCCGACCTCGTCATCGGCGCCGTCCTCATCCCGGGTGCCAAGGCCCCGAAGCTGGTCACCAACGAGCTCGTCGCCAAGATGAAGCCCGGAAGTGTCCTTGTCGACATTGCGATCGACCAGGGCGGCTGCTTCGAGGACTCGCACCCGACCACCCACGCCGAGCCGACCTTCCAGGTCCACAACTCGGTCTTCTACTGCGTCGCCAACATGCCGGGTGCGGTGCCGAACACCTCCACCTACGCCCTCACCAACGCCACGCTGCCGTACATCGTGTCGCTGGCGAACAACGGCTGGGTCGAGGCGCTGCGCCGCGACGCCGCCCTGGGTCTGGGCCTCAACACCCATGACGGCAAGGTGGTTTACAAGGAGGTCGCCGAGGCGCACGGCCTCGAGCACGTCGAGCTGGCGAGCCTCCTGGGCTGAGCTCCTTAGACGTCGCGTCAACCGACGCCGTCAACCTCACGCATCCGGCCGACGT
>NZ_JBVHDX010000017.1:82385-124751 GCF_055563155.1 Streptomyces sp. NPDC013317 | reverse complement strand
AGGCGCACGGCCTCGAGCACGTCGAGCTGGCGAGCCTCCTGGGCTGAGCTCCTTAGACGTCGCGTCAACCGACGCCGTCAACCTCACGCATCCGGCCACGTTCGGGGCGCCGATCAACTCGCCTCGAACGTAACCCTTTAACCGTTTCGCACACCCCCGAAACGTGTGGATGCATGGCTGCGCACCCTTGACAGAGACGTGTTCGGTTGCCGACACATCGGGCCGGGTCCGGCGGATTGTGTTGCTGCGGAGCGGTGACACGCCATAGAGTCGCCAACCGTCGGCATGGTGCCACGCTGACCTATCGATAAATGTTCCTGGTCACATCCAAGGAGGTAAGACGACTTGTGAATGAGTCGACATTTACTCCCGGGGGCGGACAGCCAGGAATCCCTGTCGGCTCCGTCGCTGTCCGCACCTTCGCGACCAACGCGACGCATCAGCCCATGACGACAGCCCACACGATGAAGATGATGGACGGCCTACACGTGAACGCCACGGCCGGCAACGAGAGTGGCCGAGAGTCCACCCACTTCGCCGCCTACGACGAGGTGCCCGAGGGGCACTTCTACGACCCTGACGCCGAGTACGAGCCCGACCCGGAGTACGCGGCCACCCTCGCACCCGACGCTGCCCGTCAGCGCCGCGAGCGGATCGGCCCGACCGGACGGCCCCTGCCGTACTTCCCGATCCCGGGTCCGCTGACCGATCACGGACCCGCGAAGATCATCGCGATGTGCAACCAGAAGGGCGGCGTCGGCAAGACGACGTCGACCATCAACCTGGGCGCCGCGCTCGCGGAGTACGGACGGCGGGTGCTGCTCGTCGACTTCGACCCGCAGGGAGCCCTGTCGGTCGGTCTCGGTGTGAACCCGATGGAGCTCGACCTCACCGTCTACAACCTGCTCATGGAGCGGGGCATGTCGGCGGACGAGGTGCTGCTCAAGACCGCCGTGCCCAACATGGACCTGCTGCCGAGCAACATCGACCTGTCGGCGGCCGAGGTGCAGTTGGTCAGCGAGGTGGCGCGCGAGTCGACGCTGCAGCGCGCCCTCAAGCCGCTGATGAACGACTACGACTACATCGTGATCGACTGTCAGCCTTCGCTCGGCCTGCTGACCGTGAACGCCCTGACGGCGGCTCACAAGGTCATCGTGCCGCTGGAATGCGAGTTCTTCGCGCTGCGCGGTGTGGCCCTGCTGACCGAGACGATCGAGAAGGTCCAGGAGCGGCTCAACCCCGAGCTGGAGCTCGACGGCATCCTCGCCACGATGTACGACTCCCGTACGGTGCACAGCCGTGAGGTCCTGGCGCGTGTGGTCGAGGCCTTCGACGACCACGTCTACCACACCGTCATCGGCCGTACCGTGCGCTTCCCGGAGACCACGGTCGCCGGTGAGCCGATCACGACGTACGCGTCGAACTCGGTGGGTGCGGCCGCCTATCGTCAGCTCGCCAGGGAGGTGCTCGCCCGGTGTCACGCCGAGTGAGTCTGCCCGGCGCCGACGAACTGTTCCGTACGACCGGGGGGATGGCGCTGCAGTCCTCCTCGCCCCGGGGCCGGGTGCCGGCTCCGGCGGGCGAGAGCGACACGGAGGCGGCGGAGGGCTCGGGCACGGGCTCCGGCTCCGGCGCGGTCTCCGCCGAGCACTCGGCGGCGCAGCCCGCGGATCAGGCGGAGCCGCGGGCCCGCGCGACGGAGCCCGCGGCGGCGCCGTCCACGGCCGCCCAGGGGCCGGCGGCGGCCCCCGCTCAGGCCCGGCGGCGCGGCCGGTCGCCGAACCGGCGGCCCAGCGGACGTGAGCGGCACGACGAGAAGATCACGGTCTACGTCTCCGCCGAGGAGCTGATGGACCTGGAGCACGCCCGCCTGGTGCTCCGGGGTGAGCACGGGCTGGCCGTGGACCGCGGCCGGATCGTCCGTGAGGCGGTCGCGGTGGTCCTGGCGGACCTGGAGTCCCGGGGCGACGCGAGCATCCTCGTGCGCCGCCTGCGCGGCCGCTGAGGGTAGCCTGCGGGCTGCACGCCCCCTTGCTCCTCCCTGGACCCCGATGCCGCCACCCCCTGCCGAAACGTCCCGCCCCCCGCACCGCCGCGCCCTGGGCCGTGGCCCGGGCACGGCCGCGCCCGCGGCGCCACCCCCCGAGGACCAGGACCCCACGGCCCCCGCGGCCACACCGGAGGGCGGGACGCCCCCGGACGGCTCCCACGGCGCGACGCCGCCCACCGGCGCCGACACGCCGCCCACCGGCGCCTACACAGCCTCTACCGGCGCCGACACGCCGCCCACCGGCGCCTACACAGCCTCTACCGGCGCCGACACGCCGCCCACCGGCGCCTACACAGCTCCTACCGGCGCCGACACGCCGCCCACCGGTGCCTGCACAGCTCCTACCGGCGCCGACACGCCGCCCACCGCCCCCGAGGCACTCCCCGGCCCGGGCACGGCCCCCGGCCCCGCGGCGACCGAGCGGGACGCGACCGCCGAATCCGCCGTGCCCGCCGCCACCGCCGCGCCCCCCGCCGCCACCGCCGAGCCCCCCGCCGGCGCCGCGTCCGGCGCAGACGTCGCCACCGCCGAGCCGGGCGCCCCCGGCGGCGACGGGCGGTTCACGGTTCGGCTGGCGAACTTCGAGGGGCCCTTCGATCTCCTCCTCCAGCTCATCTCCAAGCACAAGCTCGACGTCACCGAAGTCGCCCTCTCCAAGGTCACCGACGAGTTCATGGCGCACATCCGTGCCATGGGACCCGACTGGGATCTCGATCAGACCACCGAGTTCCTCGTCGTCGCCGCCACGCTGCTCGATCTCAAGGCCGCCCGGCTGCTGCCCGCCGCCGAGGTGGAGGACGAGGCCGACCTCGCGCTCCTGGAGGCGCGGGACCTGCTCTTCGCGCGGCTCCTGCAGTACCGCGCGTACAAGCAGATCGCCGAGATCTTCAACGAGCGGTGGGAGACCGAGGGCCGCCGGCACCCCCGGACCGTCGGCCTGGAGGCCCATCACGCCGAGCTGCTCCCCGAGGTCGTCATCTCCCTCGGCGCCGAGGGCTTCGCCAAGCTCGCCGTGAAGGCCATGCAGCCCAGGGCCAAGCCGCAGGTGTACGTCGACCACATCCACGCCCCCCTCGTCAGCGTCCGCGAACAGGCCGGCATCGTCGTCGCCCTCCTGCGCGAGCGCGGGAGCGTCAGCTTCCGCGAGCTCGCCGACGGTGCCGGCGACACCCTCACCGTCGTCGCCCGCTTTCTCGCCCTCCTGGAGCTCTACCGGGAGAAGGCCGTCGCCCTCGACCAGGACGACGCCCTCGGGGAGCTGACCGTCACCTGGACGGGCGGCGACCAGGAGACCCAGGTCACCGACGAGTTCGATCAACCCGTGGAGGAGAAGGCATGAGCGACCTCAGGCCCGCCCTCGAAGCCGTTCTCATGGTCGTCGACGAGCCGGCCACGGAGGCCCATCTCGCGAAGGTCCTGGAACGCACCCCGCGCGAGGTCGCCGACGCCCTGCGCGAGCTCGCCGACGAGTACACCGTCCAGGGCCGCGGCTTCGAGCTGCGGCTCGTCGCCGGCGGCTGGCGCTTCTACTCCCGCCCCGAGCACGCCGCCGCCGTCGAGGCCTTCGTCCTCGACGGACAGCAGGCCCGCCTCACCCAGGCGGCCCTGGAGACCCTCGCCGTCGTCGCGTACCGCCAGCCCGTCAGCCGTTCCCGCGTCTCCGCGGTCCGCGGAGTGAACTGCGACGGGGTCATGCGCACCCTCCTCCAGCGCGGTCTTGTGGAGGAGGCGGGCGCGGAACCCGAAACAGGTGCGATCCTGTACAGGACGACGAACTACTTCCTGGAGCGGATGGGCCTGCGCGGCCTCGACGAGCTCCCGGAGCTCGCGCCCTTCCTCCCCGAGGCGGACGCGATCGAGGCGGAGACGCTGGAAGGAGTCCCGTCGTTCGATCCGGACCTTCCGGATCGCGAAGACGTAAGAGACAAGACGACGGACATTTGATGCGAAGCAGCAGCGGCAGGAACAGCGGAAACAACGGCGGGAGCCGTGGTGGCAACAGCGGTGGCCGCGGCAATTACCGGGGCGCCGGCAACAGCCGTGACGACCGGCAGGGCGGCGGCAGCGGCGGCGGCAGCGGCCGGCCTCGCAACCCCCGCCCCGAGGAGCGCAAGTACGACGTGGGCGGCTCCGGCGGCGGCCCCTCCGACGGCCCCAAGCGGGGCCGTGGCGCCGCCGCCCGCGGTGGTGCCAAGGGCGGGCCGAAGCAGTCGCCGCAGCGCGGTGGCGGCCGTACGGCCCCGGCGCGTTCGCGTGAGTACGACGCCCGTACCGAGGAGCGCAACCGGGAGCGGTACGCGAACAAGCCGCAGGTGAAGACCCCCAAGACCTTCCCCGGCGCCGAGCAGGAGGGTGAGCGGCTGCAGAAGGTGCTCGCCCGCGCCGGCATGGGCTCGCGCCGTGCGTGCGAGGAGCTGATCGAGCAGGCCAGGGTCGAGGTCAACGGCGAGATCGTGCTCGAGCAGGGTATGCGCGTGGACCCGGAGAAGGACGAGATCAAGGTCGACGGCCTGACCGTCGCGACCCAGTCGTACCTCTTCTTCGCGCTGAACAAGCCGGCCGGTGTCGTCTCCACGATGGAGGACCCCGACGGCCGTCAGTGCCTCGGCGACTACGTCACCAACCGCGAGACCCGGCTCTTCCACGTCGGCCGGCTCGACACGGAGACCGAGGGCATCATCCTCCTCACCAACCACGGTGAGCTGGCCCACCGCCTCACGCACCCGAAGTACGGCGTGAAGAAGACCTACCTGGCCGCCATCACCGGCCCGCTGCCCCGCGAGGTCGGCCGGCTGCTCAAGGAGGGCATCCAGCTGGAGGACGGCTACGCCCGCGCGGACCACTTCCGCGTCGTCGAGCAGACGGGCAAGAACTACCTGGTCGAGGTCACGCTGCACGAGGGCCGCAAGCACATCGTGCGCCGCATGCTCGCCGAGGCGGGCTTCCCGGTCGAGAAGCTCGTCCGTACCGCCTTCGGTCCGATCGGTCTCGGCGACCAGAAGTCGGGCTGGCTGCGCCGTCTGACGAACACCGAGGTCGGCATGCTGATGAAGGAAGTCGGCATGTAGCGCCGTCGCCTCACCCGCAGAAGACCGTTCACGCGAAGAAGCCCGTGACCGCCCGCCCGGCGGTCACGGGCTTCTTCGCGTGCGCTGTCGTACTTGTGGATCAGCCGCCCCGCCCTTTATAGTCAATATGACTCTTAAGGAGGCGGGCGTGAGCCTCGCACAACTTCTCGAACCCCTGCAGCGGCCTCTCTTCACCCTTCTGGACACCCCGGTCAGCTGGACCGAGGTCCTCGGCTTCGGCAGCGGTGCCCTCTGCGTCTGGCTGGTCGCCCGCCAGCACCTCGCCAACTGGCCCGTCGGCATCGCCAACAACCTCTTCTTCGTCCTGCTCTTCACGCAGGCGGGGCTCTACGCCGACGCCGGCCTCCAGATCGTCTTCATCACCCTCGCCGTGTACGGCTGGTGGACCTGGACCCACGGGGGTGGCCCGGGCTCCGACACCCTCCCGGTGCGCCGCACCACGCGCACCGAGTGGACATGGCTGATCACGGCGGGGGTGGTGGGGACCCTCGCGCTCACGCTGCTGCTCGACCGCGCCACCGACTCGACCGTCCCCTTCTGGGACGCGGCGACGACCGCGCTCTCCCTCATGGCGACCTACGGTCAGTGCCGGAAGCGGCTGGAGTCCTGGTGGCTCTGGATCGCCGCCGACCTCGTGTACATCCCCCTGTACGCGTACAAGGAGCTGTACCTCACCTCCCTGCTGTACGCCGGCTTCCTGACGCTCTGCGTCCTCGGCCTGCGCAACTGGAGCCGCGACCTCACCGCACGGCAGGCCCTCCCCGTGGAGGCGACGGCATGAAGACGTACGGACACGGCCTGGTCCTCGGCAAGTTCTATCCGCCGCACGCCGGCCACCACCACCTCGTCCGCACCGCCCGCGACCGCTGCGAGCGCCTCACCGTGCTCGTCTGCGCCTCCTCCGTCGAGAGCCTGACCCTGGAGGACCGCGTCGCCTGGATGAGAGAGATCCACCCCGACGTCCTCGTCGTCGGTGCCGTCGACGACATCCCCGTCGACCTCCTCGATCCCGATGTGTGGGCGGCCCACATGGCCGTCTTCCGGGCCGCGGTGCCCGAACCCGTCGACGCCGTCTTCACCTCGGAGTCGTACGGAGAGGAGCTGGCCCGCCGCTTCGGCGCCGAGTCCGTCTGCGTCGACCCGGACCGTACGCTCTTCCCGGTCTCCGGCACCGCCGTCCGCAAGGACCCCGTCGGCTGCTGGGACCTCCTCGCACCGCCCGTGCGTGCCGCGCTCACCCGGCGCGTGGTCGTGCTCGGCGCCGAGTCCACCGGCACCACCACCATGGCCCGCGCCCTGACCGACCACTACCGGTCCAGGGGCGGCGTCTGGGCCGGGACCCGCTGCGTACCGGAGTACGGCCGCGAGTTCAGCGAGGTCAAGCTCGCCGAACTCCAGGCCCTGCGCCCCGGAGCCACCTGGGAGGACGTCACCTTCCACTCCGAGGACTTCCCGCTCATCGCCCTGCGCCAGTCCGAACTGGAGGAGGAGGCCGCGCGCACCGGGTCGCCGGTGCTCTTCTGCGACACCGACGCCTTCGCCACCACCATCTGGCACGAGCGGTACATGGGCACCACCAGCCCCGCGGTCGGCGAGATCGCCGCGCGCGGCCGGCAGCACCTGTGGCTGCTGACCGACCACGAGGGCGTCGCCTTCGAGGACGACGGGCTGAGGGACGGAGAACACCTGCGGCCCTGGATGACGGCCCGCTTCCACGCCCAGCTCTCCCGCACCGGACGGCGCACGGCCGTGCTCACCGGGCCGCACGAGGAGCGGCTCGCGGCGGCGATCACCGCCGTGGACGCCCTGCTCGCCGAGGGCTGGAACCTCGCCGATCCCCTGCCGGAGCGCCGATGACCCCGCCCCGGGCCCCCGAGGGCTACGACCCGCACGCCTTCGAGCCGTTCGCCGTCACCGTCGACCTCGCCGTCTTCACCCTCCGCGAGGAACGGCTCCACGTGCTGCTCGTCGAACGCGGACAGCTGCCGTACGCCGGGGCGTGGGCGCTGCCCGGCGGCTTCGTCCTGCCCCGCGAGTCCGCCGAGACCGCGGCGCGCCGCGAACTGGCCGAGGAGACCGGCCTCTCCGAGGACACCGTCGCCGGGCTCCACCTCGAACAGCTGCGGACGTACAGCGAACCGGACCGCGACCCGCGGATGCGGGTCGTCTCCGTCGCCTTCGCGGCGCTCGTCCCGGACGCTCCCGAACCGCGGGGCGGCGGCGACGCGGCGCGGGCGCTCTGGAAGCCGTACGGGGCGCAACGCGCGTACGGGCCCCTCGCCTTCGACCACGACCGGATCCTCGGCGACGCCCACGACCGGGTCGGCGCCAAGCTCGAGTACACCTGCCTCGCCACCGCCTTCTGCCCGCCGGAGTTCACGATCGGCGAGCTGAGGCAGGTGTACGAGACGGTCTGGGGCGTCGAACTCGACCGCCCCAACTTCCGGCGCAAGGTCCTCGCCACGCCCGGCTTCGTCCAGGCCGTCGAGGGACCACCGCGCCTCACCGGCGGACGGGGGAAACCGGCCGCTCTCTACCGGGCGGGGGAGGCCACGGCCCTCCACCCGCCGCTGCTGCGACCGGAAGGACGATCCACCTCATGAGGACCACCACCAAGCAGGCCGCCACCGGTTCCCTGATCGGGCTGGCGCTCGGGGACGCGCTCGGCTTCCCCACGGAGTTCAACGACGTCCCGTCGATCTTGGCGAAGTCCGGCCCCTGGCGGGAGATGGAGCTCCCGGGCGGCCCGAACGGCCCTGCGTACGTCACCGACGACACCCAGATGACCCTCGCCCTCGCCCGCGGCATCCGGGCATGCCAGCAGCGGGGGGTGGTGGGCCCCGAGCGGTTCGCCGCGCTCGTCCGCCCGGAGTTCGTCGCCTGGTACCACTCCCCGGAGAACAACAGGGCGCCGGGGAACACGTGCCTGCAGGCCTGTGACCTCCTCGACAGCGACCGCGCCTGGCAGGACGCCAGCCAGATCCACTCCAAGGGCTGCGGCGCCAACATGCGCGTCGCGCCGCTCGGCCTCGTACCCGGGCTGAGCGAGGAGCAGCGGTCGGGCGCCGCCCAGCTCCAGTCGGCGCTCACCCACGGCCACCCGACCGCCCTCGCCGCCTCCGACCTGACGGCCCGCGCCGTGTACCTGCTGACCCAGGGCGTCGACCCGACGGGCCTCGTGGGGCACCTCCGCTCGTACGCGTACGAGAACCGGTCCGTCTACCGCGAGAGCTGGCTCGGCGACCTGTGGACCCGCTCCCAGGACCCCTCCGCCCGGCACTTCACCGAGCGCGGCTGGGACGAGTGCCTGGCCGTCCTGGAGAAGCTGGACGCCGTGCAGCGCACCGCGGACCCGGAGCTCGACCCCTGCACGTACACGGGCGACGGCTGGATCGCCGAGGAGGCCCTGGCCACCGGCCTCCTCTGCTTCCTGCTCTTCCCCGAGGACCCCGTCACGGCCCTCCGCCGCGCCGCCTGCACGCGCGGCGACTCGGACTCGATCGCCTGCCTTGCCGGCGCCTTCGCGGGCGCCCACCTCGGCGCGGGCGCGTGGCCGAAGGAGTGGGAGGAGCGGATCGAGTACCGCAGCGAACTACTGACCCTGGGCGCCCTCTGGGACGTATGACCCACCTGGCAGGCTGACGCCATGACCGTCACCCTGGTACCCGAAGTCGACCTCTCCGCCGTCGTCGCCGAACAGCCCGACCCGCTGGTCTTCGCGACCGTCTCGGGCGCCCATCTCTACGGGTTCCCGTCCCGCGACTCGGACGTGGACCTGCGCGGCGCGCACCGGCTGCCGGTGGAGGGCCTGATCGGGCTGCGCGAGCCCGAGGAGACCCGCAGCCGTATGTGGGAACAGGACGGCGTGGAGATGGACCTGGTCACGCACGACGTGCGGAAGTTCGTCCGGCTGATGCTGCGGCGCAACGGCTACGTCCTGGAGCAGCTGCTGTCGCCGCTCGTCGTCCACACCTCCGACGCCCACGCCGAGCTGGTCTCCCTGGCGCCGCGGGTGCTCACCGGCCACCACGCCCACCACTACCGGGGGTTCGCGGGGACGCAGTGGCGCCTGTTCGAGAAGACGGAGGAACTGAAGCCGCTGCTCTACACCGTCCGGGCGCTGCTCACCGGCATCCATCTGATGCGCTCCGGAGAGATCCAGGCCCATCTCCCCACGCTCCTCGGGGAGGTCGCCGAGGCGCCCGCGTACGTGGCGGAGCTGATCGACGCGAAGGCGGCGGCCGAACACGGGCCGGCCGAGGTCGACCTGACGCGCGTACGGGACGACGTGGAGGCGCTGCACTGCGTCCTGGACGCCGCGCAGGCCGCGACGGCGCTCGGCGGGGAGGCCACGGGGGCGCTCGACGCGCTGCACGACTTCGTCGTGCGGCTGCGGCTAGAGGGAGCGTAGGGCCGAGGCGCGGCGGGCGCGGATCAGGAAGTCCTGCACGCGCGCGTGGTCCGGGGCGGCCGGGAGGGGGGAGCGGGTGGCCGCCGTGTCGGCCTCCTCGGTGAGGCGGGTCATCCAGGACTCGACCTCCGTCCACGGGACCTCCCCGCGCTTCACCGCCAGCAGGCGGTCGCGGTCGGTGCCCACGTGGATGGTCAGCTCCCCGGTGCGCAGCAGGTCGCGGCAGCTCATCAGCAGCCGCAGCAGATGCATCGCGTGCTTCCAGCGCGGGTGACCGTGCTGGCGGACGTCCGCGTCGAGCTTCCTGCGCTGCCCGCCCGCGTACCGGACGAAGGTCTGGTGGGCTTGGCGGGAGAGGAACGCCTCGCGCAGCGCGACCAGTTCGCGGCCGGTCTCGTCGATGTGCTCGACCACGGGGGAGTGCAGGCATTCCAGGACGTTCGGATTCGCGCGCAGCGCCAGCTCGCAGAAGCGTTCCAGCTCCCAGCTGAACTGCTCCTCCGCGGGCCCCTCCACGTGCGCCGGCGGCTTGTCGAAGCGCCAGAAGAGCGGGGTCGGGGCGAGGAAGACGCCCCGGCGGTCGGTGTCGCTGTCCTCGGTCTCCAGACCGAAGGCGCGCGACCCCATGACGCAGGAGTAGATCGTGTGGTCGCGCACCAGGTCTGCCGGAGTCATGCGGGCCAGGCTACGCGAGGGTGATCGAGTCTCCCGACACGGTGATCTCTTCGGCCGGGAGCGGGCGCGTGGCCGGTCCGTCGACCACCGAGCCGTCCGTGATGCGGAACTTGGAACCGTGGCACGCGCAGTCGATCGTGCCGTTCTCGACCTTGGCGACGATGCAGCCCTGGTGGGTGCAGATCGCCGAGAACGCCTTGAAGTCGTCCGCGGTCGGCTGGGTGACGACGATCTTCTCCTCCTTGAAGATCGTGCCGCCGCCGACCGGGATGTCGGACGTCCGGGCGAGCGCGTCCTGGGCCGGCGAGGTGGCAGGCGACCCGGTCGGCTCCTCCGCGGGCGTCGTCGTCGCCGCGGGCGTGGTGTCCGTGCCCGGGGCCGTCGGACTGGCGCTCGTACCGCTGTCCGTGTCGCCGTCGGAGCCGCAGCCGGTGGCCAGGGCGGCGACGGAGCCCGCACCGGCCATCAGCACGGTACGGCGGGGCGTGGTGTCAGGAGTCATGCCGTACAGCTTGGCCGCGCGCCAGGGCCGGGGTCCGCAACACGCCTAGACCCAGGGGGTCAGCTCCCTCGCTCGGCCGTCCGAGTCACGGCGCACCTCGTGGACCGCCGTGACGGCGGCCCGCTCGACGGGCCCGTAGACGTGTGGGAAGAGGACGTCCTCCGAGCCCTCCCAGCGGACCTCGGCGCTCAGCAGGGTCTCGTCGATGACCAGGACGAGGAGCGGACCGTGCGCGTCCCGGTAGTGGGCGTCGGCGACCGTCAGCGCCGCCGTCTCGTCCGGCGAGCAGTGGACGAAGCCCTCGGAGGCCAGCGAGGGCGGGGCGTAGGGGCGGTCGGGATCGGCGGACCATTCGTCCAGCGGTACGACGTGCAGCAGCATCCGACAGTTGTATCGCGCCGACCCGCGGCCCTGACTACCCCGAGTGGCGGCACTGTCCGGCCTGGGTGACATTGGCCGTGTTTCGTACCGGACGAAAGGCAGGACGATGGCAGGAAACGATCTCGGCAGTCTCCTCGGCGGTCTTCTGGGCGGCGGTCAGAGCGCCGGTGGGCAGGGCGGCGGAGACATCCTCGGCTCGCTGCTGGGCGCGCTGATGGCGGGCAAGGGCGGCGCGAACGGCTCCGATCCGCTCGGCGGACTGATGGAGATGCTGACGAGGTCCGGCCTCGCCGACCAGGCGCGGTCCTGGGTGGGCACCGGCCAGAACCAGCCCGTCAGCGGCGACCAGATCGCCCAGGCCCTCCCCGACGGGACGCTCGAGAAGGTCGCGCAGGACGCGGGTGTCAGCCGGCAGCAGGCCGCCGACGAGATCGCCCAGGTCCTGCCGTCCGCCGTCGACAAGCTGACCCCCCAGGGTCAGGTGCCGACGGGTTCGCTGGAGGACATCATCAGGCGGCAGCAGCTCTGACCCGGCTCCGCGGCGGCCCCCTCCCGTCTCGGAGGGCGGTCGCCGCGACGGCGTGTCCGCCGGGCTGACTAGGCTGATCGAAGCACTCTCGCAGGGTTTCGCAGGTCAGGTAAGGAGCACGACGTGGCGGTACGAGCGGTCCGAGGCGCCGTCCAGCTGGAACGGGACGAGGCCGGGCACATGAGTGAGCAGGTCGAGGAGCTGCTCACCGCCGTCCTGGAACGCAACGGGCTCACCGCCGACGACCTGATCAGCATCTGGTTCACGGCCACGCCCGATCTGCACAGCGACTTCCCGGCCGCCGCGGCCCGCCGCATCGGCGTCGTCGACGTGCCGCTGATCTGCGCGCAGGAACTGGACATCGAGGGTGCCATGCCGAGGGTCGTACGCCTCCTCGCCCACGTCGAGTCGGAGCTGCCCAAGTCCGCGATCGCGCATGTGTACCTCGGTGCCGCGGCCGCCCTGCGCAAGGACATCGCCCAGTGAGAACCGCGCTCGTCATCGGAACCGGCCTGATCGGCACCTCGGCCGCGCTCGCGCTCGCCGGGCGGGGCATCGCCGTCCACCTCCGCGACCACGACCCGGCACGCGCGCGTACGGCGGCGGCGCTCGGCGCAGGTACGGACGAGGCGCCCGAGGCGCCCGTCGACCTCGCGATCGTCGCCGTGCCCCCCGCGCACGTGGCGGCCACGCTGGCCGGCGCCATGCGGGAGGGGGTCGCACGCGGCTACCTGGACGTGGCGAGCGTCAAGGGCGGCCCGAAGCGGGAGCTGGAGGCGCTCGGGCTCGACCTCACCGCCTACATCGGGACGCACCCGATGTCGGGCAAGGAGCGCTCCGGCCCCCTGGCGGGGAGCGCGGACCTCTTCGAGGGACGGCCCTGGGTCCTCACGCCGACCCGCGACACCGACACCGAGGTCCTGAACCTGGCCCTGGAGCTGGTCGCGCTCTGCCGCGCCGTCCCGGTCGTGATGGACGCGGACGCCCACGACCGCGCGGTCGCGCTCGTCTCGCACACCCCCCAGCTCGTCTCCTCGATGGTCGCCGCGCGGCTGGAGGAGGCGGACGAGACGGCGGTACGGCTCTGCGGGCAGGGCATCCGTGACGTCACGCGGATCGCCGCCTCCGACCCGCGCATGTGGGTCGACATCCTGTCGGCGAACCCCGGTCCGGTCGCCGACGTCCTCTCCGGGGTCGCGGCGGACCTCGACGAGACGGTCCGGGCGCTGCGCTCGCTCCAGTCCACGGACGAGGAGAAGCGCCGCGAGGGCACGAGCGGCGTCGAGGACGTCCTGCGCCGCGGCAACGCCGGGCGCGCACGCGTCCCGGGCAAGCACGGCGCGGCGCCGGCGCAGTACGAGACGGTCGCCGTCCTCATCAGCGACCAGCCCGGCGAGCTGGCCCGCATCTTCGCGGACGCCGGCCGGGCGGGCGTCAACATCGAGGACGTCCGCATCGAGCACGCGACGGGCCAGCAGGCGGGTCACGTCCAGCTCATGGTCGAGCCCGCTGCGGCTCCCATGCTCGGCGCGGCTCTGAGGGAACGGGGCTGGGCGCTCAGGCAGGGGTGACGAAGGGCCGGGGCGGCCCCGGGCACGGGGCCGTCCGCGACCGCTCGGCCGAACGGGTTCCCGGGACTCGGTAACCTTGTGTAGGCCGCGCATGTCCGCGAGGCCGCACCCGCTCACCCCAGGAAGGTGTTCCCCACCGTGGAAACCGTGATCGTCGCCATCGACGGGCCCTCCGGCACGGGCAAGTCGAGCACCTCGAAGGCGGTTGCCGCCAAGCTGGGGCTGAGCTACCTGGACACCGGTGCGCAGTACCGGGCGATCACCTGGTGGATGATCAGCAACGGCGTCGACACCGGCGACGCCGAGGCCGTCGCCAACGCCGCCGCCAAGCCCTTCATCGTCTCCGGCACCGACCCGGCCCGGCCGACGATCACCGTCGACGGCGTCGACGCCGCCGGGCCGATCCGTACCGAAGAGGTCACCTCCAAGGTCAGCGCCGTCAGCGCCGTCCCCGAGGTCCGGGCCCGGATCACCGAGCTGCAGCGGTCCATCGCCAAGGAGGCCAAGGGCGGCATCGTCGTCGAGGGCCGGGACATCGGCACCACGGTCCTCCCCGACGCCGACCTCAAGATCTTCCTCACCGCCTCCCCCGAGGCCCGCGCCGCCCGCCGCTCCGGCGAGCTCAAGGGCGTCGACGTGGCCGCCACCCAGCAGGCCCTCATCAAGCGGGACGCGGCCGACTCCAGCCGTAAGACCTCCCCGCTCGCCAAGGCCGGCGACGCGGTCGAGGTCGACACGACCGAGCTGACGCTCGACCAGGTCATCGAGTGCGTCGTGACGCTGGTGGAGGAGAAGAGGGCGGCCGCGCAGTGACACAGCCCTCCCTGAGGGGCGCCGCGGTCGGGCGGGGTATCGGCATCGGGCTGATGTACGGCCTGTGGAGACCGCGCGTCCTCGGTGCCTGGCGCGTGCCGGCCACCGGACCCGTCATCTTCGCCGTCAACCACGCGCACAACATCGACGGCCCCATGCTCATGGGCACGGCGCCCCGGCCGGTGCACTTCCTGATCAAGAAGGAAGCGTTCGTCGGGCCGCTCGGACCCTTCCTGGAGGGCATCGGGCAGCTCAAGGTCGACCGGTCCACGGCCGACCGCGCCGCGATAGGGAACGCGCTGAGCGTTCTCGAGCAGGGTGGCGTCCTCGGGATCTTCCCCGAGGGCACCCGGGGCGAGGGCGACTTCGCCTCCCTGCGCGCGGGGCTCGCCTACTTCGCCGTCCGCAGCGGGGCGCCCATCGTGCCGGTGGCCGTCCTGGGAAGTTCCGAGCGCCGCGGACGGTTGGTCAAGGCACTGCCCCCGCTGCGCAGCCGTGTCGACGTCGTCTTCGGTGACGCGTTCGAGGCCGGGGACGGCAGCGGACGGCGGACCCGCAAGGCGCTGGACGACGCCACCGTACGTATTCAGGAGCGGCTGACCGGCCACCTGAAGGACGCCAGGCGCCTCACCGGGCGCTGAGCGAGACTCTGAGTAGTGGGCCCCGGGGCTCGGGGACCCACCGACCACGAATGATCAAGGAACGGACTTCATGAACGACCAGCACGACCACGGGGCACTTGGCGACGCCGAGTACGCGGAGTTCATGGAGCTCGCCGCGGAAGAGGGCTTCGACATCGAGGAGGTCGAAGGCGCGATCGAGGAGGCCGGGCACGGCCCGCTCCCCGTCCTCGCCGTCGTCGGCCGCCCCAATGTCGGCAAGTCGACCCTGGTGAACCGGATCATCGGCCGCCGCGAGGCCGTCGTCGAGGACAAGCCCGGCGTCACCCGCGACCGCGTGACCTACGAGGCCGAGTGGGCGGGTCGCCGCTTCAAGGTCGTCGACACCGGCGGCTGGGAGCAGGACGTCCTCGGCATCGACGCCTCCGTCGCCGCCCAGGCCGAGTACGCCATCGAGGCCGCCGACGCCTGTGTCTTCGTCGTGGACGCCACCGTCGGCGCCACCGACACGGACGAGGCCGTCGTCAAGCTGCTGCGCCGCGCCGGCAAGCCCGTCGTCCTCTGCGCCAACAAGGTCGACGGCCCCTCGGGCGAGGCCGACGCCACCGCCCTGTGGTCCCTGGGCCTCGGCGAGCCGTACCCGGTCTCCTCACTGCACGGCCGCGGTACGGGCGACATGCTCGACGCCGTCCTGGAGGCCCTGCCCGAGGCCCCCGCGCAGACCTTCGGCAACGCGATCGGCGGGCCCCGCCGGATCGCCCTCATCGGCCGCCCGAACGTCGGCAAGTCCTCGCTCCTGAACAAGGTCGCCAACGAGGACCGTGTGGTCGTCAACGAACTGGCGGGCACCACCCGCGACCCGGTCGACGAGCTGATCGAGCTCGGCGGCAAGACCTGGAAGTTCGTGGACACCGCCGGTATCCGCAAGAAGGTCCACCTCCAGGAGGGCGCCGACTACTACGCCTCCCTGCGGACCGCCGCCGCGGTCGAGAAGGCCGAGGTCGCCGTCGTCCTGATCGACACCACGGACAACATCTCGGTCCAGGACCAGCGCATCATCACGATGGCGGTCGAGTCCGGACGCGCGCTCGTGATCGCCTACAACAAGTGGGACGAGCTCGACGAGGAGCGGCGCTACTACCTGGAGCGCGAGATCGAGACGGAGATGCAGCAGGTCGCCTGGGCGCCCCGGGTCAACGTCTCCGCCAAGACGGGCCGCCACATGGACAAGCTTGTCCCGGCCATCGAGACCGCGCTCGCCGGCTGGGAGACCCGCGTCCCCACCGGCCGGCTGAACGCCTTCCTCGGCGAGCTGGTCGCCGCCCACCCGCACCCGATCCGCGGCGGCAAGCAGCCCCGCATCCTGTTCGGTACGCAGGCGGGCACCAAGCCGCCCCGGTTCGTCCTCTTCGCCTCCGGCTTCCTGGAGGCGGGCTACCGCCGCTTCGTCGAGCGCCGCCTGCGGGAGGAGTTCGGCTTCGAGGGCACGCCGATCCACATCTCGGTCCGGGTCCGCGAGAAGCGCGGCCGCAAGAAGTAGCCATGGCGTGAGTGCCGTGGCGCGAGTACGGCGGAGGGCCGGGGCGATGTGCCCCGGCCCTCCGCCGTACGTGCGCTCCTCCGGGAGACTCCCGGGATCCGCCGGCCCCCTACAGGCCCCTGCGGGGACCCGGCGGGAGGGCCGCCGGAAGGGCGGCCGGAACGTGGTGCTGCGCCGACCACGCCACCGGATGCGCTGCGGGCCGGTGTCCGTGGCTCCCGTAGAACCCCGCGCTCACCGGCGTCCCGAAGGCCCGGAAGCCGAGATCCTCCTCGCCGCTGCGGTCACCCGGCAGCGTGCGGAAGGACCGGCGGTACTCCGAGTACAGAGCGTCGTAGATCGGCGTGGCCGACTGGCCTGCCGTGACGTCCTGCGCCGGGCGCATGGACGGGATCTGACTCGGATAGGGCTGGCGGGGTGGGTCGTATGTGTGCACGTATGTGCCAACGACCCCGCCCTCCGTCGGATGCGGGCGGCTCTCCGAAAGAGAAGGCCGCCGGGGACTGGGCACGGTCGGACCCACGGGGACCCACGCCGGTCCTATGCCCGTCCGCCCGTGCTCCGTCACGTGCCGGCCAGCGGCATCGCGGCGGCGACCAGGCGCCCGTTGGCCGCGGCCTTCTCCAGGGCGTCCCGCAGCAGGTCCTCGCGCGGCTGCTGGCCGATCGACCCGACCGGAGCGGCGAAGACCAGGACCGTGTGCGACTTGTTGGCCGCCGCGCGCCAGCCCTCGGTGACCTGGAGCGGCTGGTGCGCCTGCCACCAGGCGGCCTGGCCGGTGCCGCCCGTACCCGGCTGGAGCACGGAGTGCAGCTGGCCCATGGCGACCAGCACGGACCAGCCGGGGAGGGTGCCCGGCTTCTGGTTCACGTCGGAGATCGGCTGGAAGCCCTGCTCGATGAGGAGCGGCAGGAACTCGTCGCTCAGCCCGTCGGTGCCCGGGCGGGCGACCGGCGCGGTCGGTTCGACGACCAGGGCCGGGTGCAGCTCGCCCTCGATCAGGACGAGGCCGCTGGTGACCCCCAGGACCGCCTGCTCGGGGTGGGCGGCGCCGAGCTCGTCCGCCGCGTCGGTGGCCGCGATGGAGCGGACGGCGCCCTGGAGCTGCTCCTCGGCGACCTTCACCACCTGGGACGGGATGCAGCTGGCGTGGGCGAACGCCAGGACCGCGGTCTCCTCGCCGACGAACAGCACCGTGCTCGTGCGCTCCTGCTCGGAGTCGCCCGGCGTGCGGCAGGAGGTGCAGTCGTAGCTGCCCGGGGCGTTGTCGCCGGCCAGCAGCCGGTCGGCTTCTTCGTCGCCGATCTCGGCGCGTACGTCCTCGCTGACGTCGAGCATGCGCGGCACGGGGGACTCCCTGGACTCGGTGCGTGCGACGCCGGGCGGTTCCCGGCTCGTCTCATGCCGAGTTCAACGGGGAAGGCTCGGCCGGGGTCACGCGTCCGGGTGCGGCAACTTGTGTGACTCCGACCGGGTGGGTGATGCGCGTCCTCCCGCGCGGCACGGGACCTGAGGGCCTCTCCACTGCCTAGCCTGCCGCGATGTCGAAGATCAGATTGTGGGCGGCCGGTGCGTCCGCCGCGGCGCTGATGGCCCTCGTCCCCGCGCCGGCCCAGGCACAAGCCCCGCACCTGTCCGCCGCCCGCGTCCCCGCCCCCGCCGGGATCCCCGCCTACGCCTGCGCCAAGGACCAGTGGCCGTGGGGCTGCGTCGCCGAGTGCGAGAGCGGCGGACGCTGGCACATCAACACCGGCAACGGCTACTACGGCGGGCTCCAGTTCTGGCAGCCGACCTGGGAGGGGCACGGCGGACTGCGGTACGCGAAGCGGGCCGACCTGGCGACCCGCGCGCAGCAGATCACGATCGCGGAGGAGGTGCTGCGTACCCAGGGGTGGGGAGCCTGGCCGGTCTGCTCCAAGCGGTACGGGCTGAGCGGGCGGGCGCACGTGGTCCAGCCGGGCGACACCCTCAGCTCGATCGCCCGCCGGTTCAGGATCGCGGGCGGCTGGCAGCCGCTGTACAAGGCGAACCGGAGCGTCGTCGGGGCGGACCCGAACCGGCTCCTCGTCGGGACGATGCTGCGGATCGCACCGCTCACCGCCCTGCGGTGAACTCGGCCGCCTCCCCGCTGAACGCGAGGGAGCCGCGGCGCAGCTCGTGCAGCAGCGTGCCGGACGGCAGTCCGGGCGGGGGCCGCTGCTCGGCGAGCACGACGGCGGCGCCGCCCGGCCGGGCGAGGGCGGCGAGCAGCCGGTACGTACGCGCGGCCACGGCGGGGGACATGCCCAGGGACGGTTCGTCGACCAGGACCACGCGGGCGGGGGTCACCAGGGCCCGGGAGAGCGCGAGCATCCGGCGCTCCCCGCCGGAGAGCGTGCCGGCGGGGCGCGCGAGCAGGGGGCGCAGCTCGGGGTAGGCCGCCAGCGCCCGCTCCCGGTCCCCGGGGGCCAGGTCCAGGTTCTCGGCGACGGTGAGTGTCGCGTACACCGCCCGCAGATCCGGTACGAGGCAGAGTCCGCGCCGCGCACGGGCGTGGGCGTGGAGGCGCGTCACGTCGGCGCCCCGCCACAGGACCCGGCCCGACGCGAGGCGAACGGTGCCGGCGAGGGCGCGCAGGGCGGTGGTGCGGCCGGAGCCGTTGCGGCCGACGAGGACGGTGACGGTCGCGCCCGGGACGGGCAGGTCGAGGCCGTGCAGGGCTTCCAGGGGGCCGTAGCGGACGCGGGCGGCGCGCAGGGCGATCTCGACGCTCATGACACGATCCGGCCTCCCTCCATGGTGTGCACGGTGTGGGCGACGCCGGCGACGAGATCCGGGTCGTGCTCGACGAGGAGGACGGTGAGGCCGTCGGCGGCGAGGGCGGCGAGGACCCGGGCGAGGGCGTCGGTCTCCTCGGCGTCCAGGCCGGCCGAGGGCTCGTCCAGGAGCAGGGTGTGGGGGTCGCCGGCGAGGGCGCGGGCCAGCTCGACACGGCGGAGCGTGCCGGTGGGGAGGTCGGCCGCGGGGTGGTGGCGGACGGAGCCGGAGAGGCCGAGGAGGCGGAGGGCCTGTTCGGTCTGCGCGGAGGAGCGGCGCCGGCCCTGTTCGGCGCCGAGGCGGACGTTGTCCTCGACCGTGAGGGACGGGAAGACGGCGAGCTGCTGGAAGGAACGGGCGACGCCGAGCCGGGTGCGGGCGTGGGCGGGGCGCGGGGTGATGTCGGCGCCGTCGAGGGTGACGCGGCCGCCGGTGGGGCGCAGGGTGCCGGCGAGGCAGTCGAAGAGGGTGCTCTTGCCCGCGCCGTTGGGGCCGACCAGGGCGGTGACCTGGCCCGGCGGGAGCTCGAGGGTGACATCGCTGAGGGCGGTGAGGCCGCCGGGATAGGTGAGGGTGAGGTGGTGGGCCCGGAGCCGGGGCGCCACAGCCGGGGGGCGTGGGCCGGCGGCGGGGTCGGGAGCGAGGCTGGGGGCTGGTGCGGGGCCGGGCGCCGGCGGGGGGCCGGGCAGGCGAGCGGACCGTCGGCGGTGCGGCCGATGGCCACCTCCCGTGCCGTCGCCACCTCCCGTTCCGTCGCCGCCTGCCGTTCCGTCGCCGCCTGCCGTTCCGTCGCCTTTCGCCGCGCCGGTCCCGGCCGCGGCGGGCGTGGCCGCCCTGCCCGGCCCGGTCTTGCCCTCCGTACCGGCCGTGCCCCCGGACGGGGAGGCCGGGGGAGCGTCACGGGGTGCGGCCGTGGCCTCGGCCGAGGGCCGTGCCCGGCGGGCGGGCAGCCAGGACGTCAGGGGCGGGATCCGGCCCGTCAGAGCAGCCAGGACGCCGATCGCGGCCGCCGCCACGCCACCCCTCGTGCCCGCGTCCAGGCCGACGAGGAGGGCCGCCGCGGCCAGCGGGGAGAGGAGGCTGTCCGCGCCAAGGACGATGACCGCGGCGAACCAGAGGAGCCCGCGGACAGGGTCGTACGCCTCCGGGTCGAAGGCGCGCAGGCCCATGCCGAGGAGGCCGCCGCCCAGGGCCGCCAGGGCCGCGCCCAGGACGAAGGCCAGGATCTTCAGCGGGCCCACCCGCACCCCGGCCGCCTCCGCGCCGCCCTCGTGGTCGCGCAGGGCGGCGAGCGCACGGCCCGTGCGGCCCCGGCGCAGGGCCGCGACCAGGACGAGGCAGCAGGCCAGGACGACGAGCTCCAGGGCGTAGTAGCGGCGGTCGTCGGCGAAGCCCGCCGGGCGCCCGAGCTCCAGGCCGGCCGTCGCGTAGGGCTGCGCGAAGACGAACCGGCTCACCGCCACCCCGACGGCCAGCGTCGCGAGCGCCAGGGCCAGGCCGTGGCGCCGGATCGCCGGCCACCCCGTCACCAGGCCCAGCGGGGCCACGATCAGCACCGCGAGCGCGAGCGCGACCAGCTCCGGCAGACCGCCCGCCGCGAGCAGCGCCGTGAACAGCGCTCCCAGGCCCGCGTACGCCGCCTGGCCGAGCGCGATCTGCCCGCCCCGGCCCGTCACCACCACCAGGGAGAGGAGCACGATCGCGAGCGCCGGGACCTGGATCGCCGTGTGCAGATCCGTGCCCGCGAAGCCCACGGGGAGCAGGAAGAGCACCCCGACCGTGAACCAGACGCCCGGCGCGGTCCGGGGCGCGACGGCCGGCGGCGGCAGCGCGTCCTGGCCGCGCCCGGCGACCCCCGGCAGGACCAGCGCGGCCACAAGGAGTGCGAGCACGAAGAGGTTCGCCCCCACCGCCTGCACCAGCGGCCCCGCCCACCCCTCCGGGTGGAGCCGGGTCAGCTGCGCCTGCGCCACGCCCAGCGCGAGAGCCGTCACGATCGCGACCGGCAGGCTCCGCATCCGGGCCACCACCGCGACCGCGATCACCTCGAGGACGAGAAGCGGCAGCCCGTACGGGTCGAGCCGTACGTACGGGGCCAGCAGCACCCCCGTCAGACCGGCCGTGAAAGCGCCGAACGCCCATCCCGCCGCCGAGACCCGGTCCGCGTCGATCCCGCCCAGCATCGCCAGGGGCCGGTTGTCCACCACCGCCCGCAGCTCGCGCCCGAACCGGGTCCACCGGGTCACCGCCCCCACGGCGACGGCCAGCAGCACCACCGCCGCGAGCTGTGTCCACGGGTCGTCGCCGAGCAGCACCGGCGCGTCCGCCCGCGCGCCGGTGCCCCACACCAGCGCCGCACCGCCCACCAGGAGCACGAAGACACCGATGGAGGCCACCAGGGTCTGCGCCGGGCTGGAACCGAGCAGCGCCAACGGCCGGAACACCGCCCGGTCGAGGACCAGACCGATTCCGGGAGCGACCACGAAGAGCGTCACCAGCGCGCCCAGGGACAGCGGCCAGCCCCACTCGACCACCAGCTGCCGCAGCACGTACGCGCAGACCATGGCGATCGCCCCGTGCGCCAGGTTCAGCACGCCCGTCGCGCGGTACGTGACGATCAGTCCGATGCCGGTGAGCGCGGCGGCGCTGCCGACCGCGAGTCCGGCGAGCGTGAGGTCGTACGTCAGCGAGGCCACGGCTCACACACCGGACAGGGGCCGAGCTCCGCGTCCCCGGCCGGCTCGGCGTCCGCCCGGCCCGCCACGAGCGGGCAGTCGGGCCGGTGGGCGAGTGTCCCGCCCGGCACCCGGACCGGCGGCTCCTCGGACGACGGCGGGGCCGTGTCCTCGAGGGCCTTCGCGGGCGGGGCGGTTCTGCGCACCGGCACCCGGCCCGCCGCCCCGACCAGCACCGCCCCGGCGACGATCAGCGCCGCCCCCGGCACCGTGCACGAGGCGAGGAAGGGCAGTTGCCGTTCGGCGAACCGCTCGCCGGAGATCCCGTACCACCCCAGGACGCAGAGCACCGCGCCGCCGGCCGCCGCCGCGAGGCCGGCCCACAGCAGTACCCGGGATGTCGGCACGGGACCTCCTCGTCTCCGCCCCCGAGCGACTCGCCCTTGATGTCCATGTTCCTTGCACTATGCCCTTAATCGGCTCACCCTGGAATCATCAGGGCGCCCGGCCCCGACGGACACCCGGTGGTGAGCCAGATGGTTCTCAAGCGACGCGTGGGACGCACCCGCTCACGCTCTCGTATCGCGGCCCTGGCGGCCGCCTCGGTCCTCGTGCTCGGGCCGACCCTCATGGCCTGCGGGAACGACGACAGCGGCGACGCGGACTCCACCCCGACCGCGTCGGCCGCGGCCGAACCGGCCGACCCGGCCGCCGCCCGGGCGGAGATCACCCAGAACTGGACCGACTTCTTCGACCCCGACACCCCGGCGTCCGAGCGCGCGGAGCTGCTGGAGAACGGCGAGCAGATGCGGCCGGCACTGGAGGCGCTGCTCACCAACCAGGCCGCCGCCGCGGCCACGGCGAAGGTCAAGACGATCGAGTTCACCTCGGCGAACGACGCCCAGGTCACCTACGACCTGCTCGTCTCCGGCGCCCCGGCCGTGCCCGACGCCCAGGGCACCTCCGTCTTCCAGGACGAGACCTGGAAGGTCTCCGTGAAGACCCTCTGCGGCCTGGCGCAGCTCAGCGGTGCGACGGTTCAGGGTTGCTGAGACGGCAGGCACGCTGCTCCTCGCCGCGCTGCTCGGCCTGACCGCGGCGTGCGGCAGCCGGCTCCCGGAGCGTGCCTTCGAGACGCGGCCCACCGCTACTGTCCCCTCCGGCGGTGAGCCGCTCCGGATCGGCATCATCACCAGCGCCACCAGCCCCGTCGGCGGTGACGCGTTCTCAGGACCGCGCGACGGCGCCCGGGCCTGGTTCGACGCCCTCAACGCCCGCGGCGGAATCAACGGCCGCCGGGTCGAGGTCGTCACCTGCGACGACGGCGGCAGCGGCGTCGGCAACAACGAGTGCGTGCACCGGCTGATCGACGAGCGGAAGGTCTTCGCGCTCGTCGCCACCACCGCGCTCGACTACGCGGGCGCGCCGCTGGTCGCCAAGGCCGGCGTCCCCGACATCGGAGGCCAGCCGCTCACCCCGGCGTACGACACCTATCCGCACCTGTACGGCATCTACGGCAGCCTCGCCCCGCGCACCGGGAAGGCGCCGGGCTGGGACGGGGTCCTGTACGGCGGGACCGAGGTCTACCACTGGTTCAAGCGCGAACACGGGGCCCGCACCGCCGCCGTCGTCTCCTACAACCAGGCCGCATCGACCGCGTACGCCCGGCTGATCGCCGACGGGCTGCGGGCCGAGGGGTACCGAGTCGTCGAGGAGCAGGTCGACTTCGCCCTGCCCAACTTCCGCGCCGTCGCGGCCGATCTGCGGGCCCAGGGCGCCGACCTCGTCTTCGACGCCATGGACACCCACGGCAACGTCCGGCTCTGCGAGGCGATGGAGGCGCTGGACGTCAAGGTCACCGCCAAGGTGACCAACGTGCAGAACTGGTCCTCTACCGTGCCGCGCGACTACGCCGGGACCCCCGGCTGCCGCGCCTCGCTCTTCGTCACCGGATCCAGCCGCAACTACGAGGACACCGGGCACGCGGCGGTACGGGAGTTCCGCGAGGCGATGGGCGACCGGCCGCTCTCCCAGTGGCAGTTGGAGGGCTGGGCCGCCGCCATGTGGTTCACGGACGCGGCGCTGTCCTGCGGGGACCGGCTCACCCGCGCCTGCGTCGAGGAGTTCATGAACCGGCCGGAGCCGTACACCGCCCGCGGCCTGCTGCTGCCCGTCCGGTTCGAGAAGCTCGCCGAGCCGCCGAAGACCCGTGACACCTGTCTCTCCGTGGCCCGTTGGCAGGACGGACGGGGATGGGTCGGCCAGGGCGACATGAACAGGAACTGCGCCGTCGTCCCCCAACTCGGCTACCGGCCCTGAGCCCACCGGACGTGAACCGGGCGTGGCCGACGCGTAGAGTCGCCAGCGACCGCACCACTTGATCCGGGGGAACCACCAGTCCGATGCGCATCTCGTTCCTGCTCCACAACGCCTACCACATCGGCGGAACCATCCGGACGACGTTCACCCTCGCCCACGCCCTCGCCGAGCGGCACGAGGTCGAGATCGTCTCCGTCTTCCGGCACCGGAACGAGCCGATCCTGAGCGTCCCCGCCGGCGTGACCCTGCGTCATCTCGTGGACCTGCGCAAGGACAGCGCCGACTACGACGGCGCGCACCCGGAGATCTCCCGGCCCGCCCGGGTCTTTCCGCGCGGCGACGGCCGGTGGAAGCAGTACAGCGCGCTGACCGACGCCCGGATCGGCGCCCATCTGGCATCGGTCGAGGCCGACGTCGTGGTCTCGACCCGCCCCGGCCTCAACGTCCACCTCGCGCGGCAGACCCGGCGCGGCCCGGTCCTCGTCGGCCAGGAGCACCTGATCCTGGACGGCCACACCTTCCGGCTGCGCCGTGAGATCGCGCACCGGTACGCGGTCCTCGACGCCGTCACCACGGTCACCGAGGCCGACGCCCGCTCGTACCGCACCCGGCTGCGGCTGCCCGGCGTACGGATCGACGCGGTGCCCAACAGCGTGCCCGCGCCGAGCGTGCCGCCCGCCGACCCCGCCTCGAAGGTCGTCGTCGCGGCGGGGCGGCTCACCCCGGTCAAGCGGTACGACGTGCTGGTCGCCGCCTTCGCCGAGGTGGCCGCCGCCCACCCGGACTGGAAGCTGCGGATCTACGGAACCGGCGACCACTTCGGCAACGTGAAGCAGGCGCTGGCCCGGCAGGTCGAGAAGCTCGGTCTCGGCGAGAACGTCTTCCTCATGGGCACGGCCAACCCGATGGAGCCGGAGTGGGCCAAGGGCTCGATCGCCGCCGTCACCTCACGGCGCGAGTCCTTCGGCATGACGATCGTCGAGGCGATGCGGTGCGGTCTGCCCGTCGTCTCCACCGACTGCCCGTACGGCCCCCGCGAGATCATCGACGACGGGGTCGACGGCCGCCTCGTGCCCGTCGACGACGTCTCCGCGGTGGCCCGCGCCCTGCTCGAACTCGTCGAGGACGACGATCTGCGCGCCAAGACCGCGCGGGCCGCCCTCGCCGCCTCGGAACGCTTCGACCCGGTCCGGATCGCGGCCCGCCACGAGGAGATCTGGACCGAGCTGGTCGCCCGGGGCGCGAGCGGCCGCACCCACGGCCGGTTCCGCGAGACCCGCCATCGCGCGGTCGGCACCGTGGTCGACGCCGGGTACGAGCTCAAGCGCCGGATCGGAGTCCTCGTCCGCCGGTTCCGCTGAGCCGTCGAGGACAGTGGCTGTCCGCGACGGCTGGCAGACTCGGAGCCATGTT
The DNA here is from genome assembly GCF_055563155.1 of Streptomyces sp. NPDC013317. NCBI lineage: Bacteria > Bacillati > Actinomycetota > Actinomycetes > Kitasatosporales > Streptomycetaceae > Streptomyces > Streptomyces sp. NPDC013317. Next base: position 99,367 of record NZ_JBVHDX010000017.1, on the reverse strand, counting down.
GGAGACCTCCGCACGCCTGCTCCGCCTGCTCTCGCTGCTGCAGGCCCATCGTGAGTGGTCCGGCACCGACCTCGCGGAACGCCTCGGCGTCACCACCCGGACCGTACGGCGGGACGTCGACCGGCTGCGCGAGCTCGGCTACCCGGTCAACGCCAGCCCCGGCACGGGCGGCGGGTACCAGCTCGGCGCCGGCGCCGAGCTGCCGCCGCTGCTCCTCGACGACGACGAGGCCGTCGCCGTCGCCGTCGGACTGCGCACCGCCGCCGGGCAGGGCGTCGAGGGCATCGGCGAGACCTCCGTACGCGCCCTGGCCAAACTGGAGCAGGTGCTGCCCGGACGGCTGCGGCGCCGGGTCAGCACCCTCAACGCCTTCACCGTGCCGATGCTGCGCACCCCGGCCACCCAGGTCGACCCGGAGGTCCTGACCGAGCTCGCGAACGCCTGCCGGGACAGCGAGCGGCTCCGCTTCGAGTACCGCGACCACGGCGGCGCCACGACGCGGCGCACCGTCGAACCGCACCGGCTGGTGTGCACCGAACGCCGCTGGTACCTGGTCGCCTGGGACGTGGACCGTGCCGACTGGCGTACGTTCCGGGTCGACCGGATCGAACCGAAGCCGCCCCACGGACCCCGCTTCCCGCCCCGCGAGCCGCCCGCCGAGGACCTGGCGGCCTATGTGTCCAAGGGCGTCTCCGGGGCCGCTTACGCGGCCGAGGCGACGATCCGGCTGCACGTCCCGCTCGCCGAGGCCGCCACCGTCGTCGGCCCGATGGACGGCGTCCTGGAGCCGGACGGCGAGGGCACCTGTCTGCTGCGCGCCGGCGCCGGCAGTCTGCAGGGCATGGTCGTCCACGTCCTGATGCTGGGGCTCGAGTTCGAGGTCGTCGCCCCCAGGGAGCTCGACGACCGGGTCAGGGTTCTGAGGGACCGGCTCTCTCGGGCCGTGGAGCGCTCGGGGCGGTGAGTCGCGCCCGTTCGTAGGTCACGAAATCCGGGTGGTGCAGGTCGAAGGCCGGGGCCTCGGAGCGGATCCTCGGAACGGCGTCGAAGTTGTGGCGGGGCGGCGGGCAGGACGTCGCCCACTCCAGGGAGCGGCCGAACCCCCACGGGTCGTCCACCTCGACCTTCGGCGCGTATCTGGCGGTGCGCCAGACGTTGTACAGGAAGGGCAGCGTGGAGGCGCCGAGCAGGAACGCGCCGATGGACGAGACCGTGTTGAGCGCGGTGAACCCGTCGGCCTCCAGATAGTCCGCGTACCGCCGCGGCATGCCCTCCGCGCCGAGCCAGTGCTGCACGAGGAACGTCAGGTGGAAGCCGACGAAGAGGGTCCAGAAATGGATCTTGCCCAGGCGCTCGTCGAGCATTCTCCCGGTGAACTTGGGCCACCAGAAGGTGAAACCGGCGAACGTCGCGAAGACGACCGTGCCGAAGACCGTGTAGTGGAAATGGGCGACGACGAAGTACGAGTCGGTGACCGCGAAGTCCATCGGCGGCGAGGCGAGGATGACGCCGGTCAGTCCGCCGAAGAGGAAGGACACCAGAAAGCCGATCGACCAGAGCATCGGCGTCTCGAACGAGAGCGAGCCCTTGAGCATCGTGCCGGTCCAGTTGAAGAACTTCACCCCGGTCGGCACGGCGATCAGGAACGACAGCAGGGAGAAGAAGGGCAGCAGGACGGCCCCGGTGGCGAACATGTGGTGCGCCCACACCACCACCGAGAGCCCGGTGATGGCCATGGTGGCGGCGATCAGGGTCGTGTAGCCGAAGATCGGCTTGCGGGCGAAGACCGGGATGATCTCGCTGATGATGCCGAAGAACGGCAGCGCGATGATGTAGACCTCGGGATGGCCGAAGAACCAGAAGAGGTGCTGCCACAGCAGCGCCCCGCCGTTCTCCGGCTGGAAGACCAGCGAGCCGAACCGCCGGTCCGACTCCAGGACGAGCAGCGCCGCGGCCAGGACCGGGAAGGCCATCAGGACCAGGATCGTGGTGAAGAGGATGTTCCAGGTGAAGATCGGCATCCGAAACATCGTCATGCCGGGCGCCCGCATCCCGACGATCGTCGCCAGGAAGTTCACCGACGTGAGGATCGTGCCGAAGCCGGAGAGCGCGAGTCCCATGATCCACAGGTCGGGGCCGATGCCGGGGGAGCGTTCCAGGCTGTTGAGCGGGGCGTAGGCGGTCCAGCCGAAGGCGGCCGGCCCGCTCGGCACGAGCAGCGAGCCGACCACCATCAGGCCGCCGAAGAGGAACAGCCAGTACGAGAACATGTTCAGCCGCGGGAAGGCGACGTCGGGGGCGCCGATCTGGAGCGGCACCAGCTCGTTGGCGAAGCCGGCGAAGGTCGGCGTCGCGAAGAGCAGCAGCATGATCGTGCCGTGCAGCGTGAACGCCTGGTTGAACTGCTGGTTGTCGAGAAGCTGGGTTCCGGGGCGGGCCAGCTCGGCCCGCATCAGCATCGCCATCACCCCGGCGGCCAGGAAGAAGAGGAACGACGTGGCCAGGTAGAGGTGGCCGATCTTCTTGTGGTCGGTGGTGGTGAGCCAGTCGATCAGGACCCGCCCATGCCGTTCCCGAGGTGATTCGACGGCCGCGTCCGCGGTGTCGATGCCCATCGATGCCTCCGGTTCCGAATCGTCCGGACATGATGCGCGCACCGGGGGCGGGGACACGGGAGGCGGCCGTACGCGCTGCTCCGGTCGGCCGAGCGTGTGCGCGTCATGCGGGGAAATCGTGAATACCGTGGGGCCGTCCTCCGCCCCCGAATTTCCCTGACCAGGGCGTGGAACGGAATTCCGGACCCCCTCGGAAGGGCTGTCCGAACGGGCCTTGAATTACCGGGGAATCGGCTGGAAACTGCCCTTTCGGGTGACGGCGCTCGTGTCAAACATATGTCGAGAAGCTGTGACACAAGCGTGACCGGTAAGGGACTAACGTGAGGCACATGACACCGAAGCCGAGGTTCCCCGTACCGCCCGAAGACTATGTGGGGCTCGACCAGGAGCACGCCGAACTGCTCGCCCGCGACCACGGCTGGGACGTGGTCCGCTCGCTGCCTCCGGGCTCGATCATCACGATGGAGTACCTGGAGGGCCGGATCAACTTCGAGGTGACGGACGGCTCCGTCACCCGCTGCTGGCTCGGCTAGCCGCGGACCGGCGCACCGCATGAGGAAGGGCCCCGGCCACGGCCGGGGCCCTTCCTCATGCGGTCGTGCGCTCAGCCGCCGGTGAGCGGCCGTGAGTGCGGCGGGCGGCGGCTGCCGGCCGGGGTGACCGGCGACCGCTCCGAGCGTGCGGCGTGCGCGGTGTGTCCACCGTGCCCGGCGTGCGCCGTGTGCGGACGAGGGGCGGTGAGCGGCGGGGTGAGCCGGCCGTCGCCGCGCGTGGCGGCGGCCCGCCCGCTGCGGGCGCCGATGACCTCCCGGACCGGCTCCTCGGTCGCCGCGGGACGCGGCGGGTACATCGCCGGACGCGGCCCACCGGTCGCGACGGGCAGCGACGGGACCAGCCTGCGGCGGGCCCGGAGCTGCTCGCGCAGCCGGTCGCGGGCGCTGAGGACCATGGCCTCCACGCGGCTGATCAGCGGCTCGCACCAGGGCAGTGCCAGCAGGATGAGCAGCCCCGCCGCCCAGCCGAGCAGCACATCGCTCAGCCAGTGCGTACCGATGTAGACGGTGGTCAGGCCGACGCCCAGCGCGACCACGGCCGAGAGGGCCGACAGATAGCGCCGGGCCCGCGGGGTGGTCGCCAGATACGCCAGGATTCCCCAGGTCACGACCGCGTTCGCGGTGTGGCCGGACGGAAATATATCGCCGCCGGCGAAGAGCTCGGCAGAGCCGATCTGCGTCGCGTAGTGGGGACCGAGCCGGCCGAGGCCGAGCTTGACCGCGCCGACCGTGACGTTGAGCAGGAGGAGCGCGGCGCCGAGGGTGAGCAGCGGTCGCAGGGTGTGCTGGCGCCAGGAGCGCCAGCCCAGCCAGGCCGCCACCATCACGGCGGTGGGACCGCGCTGGCCGAGGACGACGTAGTAGTCGAGGAAGGCGTGCAGGTCCGGCCACTGCTGATAGGGCCGGAAGAGCATGATCTTCCAGTCGAGGGTCACCAGCCACGTCGAGAGCAGCACGGCCACGACGATGGCGAGATAGAACGCCAGCGTCCCGCCGAAGAGGGCGAGACGCGTGCGGGTCATCCGCGGGACCTCTATCTTCGGCGGTTCCGGCTCCCGGTCCAGCCGGGCAAAGATGTCGGTACGCACCCAATCGACGTTACAGGGAGTGAGTGTCGACCTTGGTCGATCCGGTGTCTTCGTGATGACGATGTGATGTGGAGTAGGTCTCAGACCGGGGTTTATTCCTGGCGTCTGTCGGAGAATCCGATGACCTTCCGCCCAATTGCCGGAGGGCGACTTTCCGGAAGCCTGTTTGCACGTCGGGGAAATCCGTCAAACGGTTGTGCGGCCGGAATTCGAGGAGGCGCGCCGGGTAGGCGGAGTGGCGTACGCCACACCCGGCGGTCTGCCGGGGTGAGAGCTGCACCACGCGCTCGGGCCTTGAACTCGCGTACGCTGACGGCTCACTCGCCCGTCGATGCCGGGCCGCCCCGGGAACCCGAACCCCGGCCGGTGCCCGCCGAGCGCGAGAGCTTCACTGGGAGGTACGTACATGCAGCGGACGATCACGGCCGGAGCACGACTCCGCGCCGCCGGCGGCGGCGCCAACCGCTGGGTCGTCCTCCTCGTCCTCTGCGTCAGCCTGCTGCTGGTCGCGCTGGACGCCACCGTTCTCCACGTCGCCGTCCCCTCCCTCACGGAGGACCTGCGCCCCGGCTCCACCGAGCTGCTCTGGATCGTCGACGCCTACCCGCTGATCTGCGCCTCGCTGCTGATCCTCTTCGGCACGCTGGGCGACCGGATCGGCCGGCGCAGAGTGCTCCTCCTCGGTTACGCGCTGTTCGGCGTCGCCTCCGCGGTCGCCGCCCTCGCCACCGCGCCAGGTGTCCTGATCGGCGCCCGCGCCCTCCTCGGCGTCGGCGGCGCGATGATCATGCCCGCCACGCTCTCGATCCTCCGGGCGGTCTTCCCCGACCGGCGTGAGCGGGCCACCGCGATCGGCATCTGGACGGCGGTGGCCGCGATCGGCGCCGCCACCGGACCGGTGCTCGGCGGCTTCCTGGTCGAGCACTACTGGTGGGGCTCGGTCTTCCTGATCAACATCCCGCTCATGGCGCTCATCCTGCCGCTCGGCCGCTGGCTGCTGCCCGAGTCCAAGGGGCGCGGCGACGGCCCCTGGGACGTCCTCGGCGCGCTGATGGCCGCGGCCGGAGTGCTCGGCATGGTCCTCGGGGTGAAGCGGATCGGTGCGGGTGAGAACATCCTCGATCCCGCGACCGCCGCACCGCTGCTCCTCGGCGCGGCGCTGCTGATCCTCTTCGTACGCCGCCAGCGGCGCCGGGCGCATCCGCTGATCGACATGCGGCTCTTCTCCCGCGCCGCCTTCACCACCTCCGTCGGCTGCATCGTGCTCGCCATGCTGGCCCTGGTCGGCCTGGAGCTGATCGCCGTCCAGTACCTCCAGCTCGTCCTCGGGCTCAGTCCGCTGGAGACCGGGCTACGACTGCTGCCGCTCACCTTCGCCGCCATGGCGGCCGGTGCCACCGGCTCGTACACCCTGCGCCGGATCGGCCCGCGGCGGATGGTCGGCTGGGGCTTCGTGCTCACCGCCGCCGCCGTGCTCCTGCTCGTCCTGATGGGCCAGAACGACCGGCCGCTGCTGCTCACCTGCGGCTTCGTCCTGCTCGGTTTCGGGCTCCAGACCACCCTCTTCTCGGCGTACGAGTCGATGCTCAGCGAGGCCCCGCCGGAGAGCGCGGGCGGCGCGGCGGCCATCGGCGAGACCTCGTACCAGCTCGGTGCCGGCATGGGCATCGCGCTCCTCGGCAGCGTGATGAACGCGGCGTACGCGCCCGGCCTGGCCGCCGTCCCCGGTGTCCCGGCCGCCGCGAGCGAGGCCGCCGCGAACTCGCTCGGCGAGGCCTACAAGGTCGCCGACCAGCTCGGCGGCACGGCGGGACCGGCGCTGTACCACGCGGCGCGGCACGCCTTCGTGGACGGTCTCCACGTCACGCTCTTCGTCAGCGCGGCGCTGCTGCTGCTCGGCGCGCTGATGGCCCTGCGGCTGCCGCGCGTGATGGAGTGCATGGTCGATCCGGAGGACCTGGTGGCCGAGGCCCCCGCGGAGGTACGGGTGCCGGCCACCCGTGAGCCCGTCGAACCGGCCGCCCGTGAGTCCGCCGGGTCGGCCACCCGCGAGTCCGCCGAACCGGTCTGCTCGACCCCGGGGCATGCCCGGCGGTCGTGAGTCCGTTCGGTGGGACGGGCCGGTCGGAACAACGGGCCGGTGAGCTCCCCGGCGCTGCCGCCGGGAGGCGCTCCCGGCTCAGCTCTGGTTGAAGAAACCGTCCTGCGTACGCCCCGCGGGGTCTCCGCTGATGATCTGCGTGTCGGCGGGGGTCAGCAGGAAGACCCGCGTCGCCACCCGCTCGATGGAGCCGCGAAGGCCGAAGGCGAGACCGGCGGCGAAGTCGACCACGCGCTTGGCGTCGGAGGGCTCCATGGCCGTGAGGTTCACGATGACCGGGACGCCGTCCCGGAAGAGTTCGCCGATGCCCCGGGCGTCCCGGAACCCGTCCGGGGAGACGGTCGCGATCCGGCGGCCCTGCTCCTGCGCCGAGTCGGACGCCACCCGGACCCGGGGGTCCGTCACCCAGGCGTCGCCGCTCTCGGCAGTCTCGGCGTACTCGTCGTCGTAGTAGCGCTCGTCGTTGTCCTCGACGAGGCCCAGCCATGCACTCGCCTTGCGCACCGATCCCATGGTCGCCTCCTTTCAGCGCGGTCACTTGTGGTTCCGCATATCCCTATCGTCGTCCATGATGCGGATCGCGCGCCAAGTGGATAGTCGGCGCGCGCGGGTTTCGTGACGGTACTGGTGCAGAACGTGAGGGCCGTTTTCTGGCGAATCGTCAGGAATCTTGCGGTATACGGGGCCTGACGGAGGTTCCGCAGGGGTCGTGGAACTTAAAATATGAATGTCGGTCCAGAAGGGTGACGCCCGGAGCGTCCGGGTGAACGGACCAGGTCGATACGATGCCGCCACACCGCCGCAGACCGCTGCGGCAGCACCTGCGCGCGACTCACGGGGGAGTCTTTTGTTCGGCATAGTCAGGCCCTGCACCCACCGGCTCACCGAGGGCCTCAGGACCGAATGGATGGCCCATCTCTGCGGCCTCTGTCTGGCACTTCGGGCCGACCACGGGCAGTTCGCCCGGGTGGTCACCAACTACGACGGCCTCATCGTCTCGGTTCTGACGGAGGCTCAGACGGGCCTGGTCGACGGCGGACGCCGGACCGCCGGTCCCTGCCCGCTGCGCCAGATGAGGACCGCGCCGGTCGCGAGGGGCGAGGGCGCACGTCTCGCGGCAGCCGTGTCGCTGGTCCTCGCCTCGGCGAAGGTCCGCGACCACGTCGCCGACCGGGACGGGCTGTTGGCGCGCCGCCCGGTCGCCGCGGCGGCCCGCCGGGTCGCCAGGTCCTGGGACCGGGCGGGCGCGCGGACCGGGCGGGCGGTCGGCTTCGACACGGCCGTCCTGGTGGACGCCGTGGACCGGCAGGCCGGGGTCGAGAGCCTCGCCGGGCCCGGTACACCGCTGCTCGTGGTCACCGAGCCGACCGAGACGGCGACGGCCGCGGCCTTCGCGCACACCGCCGTGCTCGCCGGCCGGCCGGGGAACGTCGAGCCGCTCGCCGAGGCGGGCCGGCTCTTCGGGCGGCTCGCCCACCTGCTCGACGCCGTGGAGGACCGGGCGGCGGACGCCGCGTCAGGCGCGTGGAACCCGCTCACCGCGACCGGCACCCCGCTCACCGAGGCCCGGCGGCTCGCCGACGACGCGCTCCACGGCATCCGCCTCGCACTGCGGGACGCCGAGTTCGTGAACGGCCGGCTGGTGCACGTGCTGCTCGCCCACGAGCTGCGCGTCTCGGTCGACCGCGCCTTCGGCACGACGACCTGCGCGCACGGGTCGGGTGCTCACGTGGGAGCGCAGCACCAGGGAGCGCACCAGCCGGGGCCGTACCAGCCGGGGCCGTACGGCCCCGGTCCCGTGCCGGGCAACCCGTACGCCCCGGGGCCGGGCGGTCCCGGCGGTCCCGGCGGCCCGCTGCCGCCCGAGCCGCCGAACCGGCGCCGCGGCCTGATGGCCGGTTGCGCGGTCTGGATGGGCCTGGCGTGTACGTGCCAGCTGTGCTGCGGCACGTACGAGGACCCGTGGAGCCGGGAGCGTCGCGAAGGGTCGTGCAGCAACTGCGACTGCAGCGGCTGCGGCGACTGCTGCTCCTGCTGCAACTGCGGGGACGGGGAAGGGGACGGCGGCTGCTGCGACGGCTGCGACTGCGGGTGTGACTGCGGCTGCTGAGCGACGCTCCCTCGTCGTCGTCGGCGCCGGGCCGCGCGGCACCGGGGTGCTGGAGCGCATCGCAGCCAACGCGCCGGAGCTGTACGGCGGTCCGGCCTCGACATCCATCTCGTCGACCCGTACCCGCCAGGCGGCGGGCGGCTCTGGCGCCACGGACAGTCGCCGCTGCTCTGGATGAACTCGCCTGTGAACGCCCGGCGCCCTGCCCCCGCGTGGCCCCGTGCGGCCCGCGTGGCCCCTGCGAGCGTCGCGTCCGGGCTTCCCGACCCCGTATGGAAGGGTTGAACACCATGAGCACGGATCCCCAGCAGGACTGGCAGCACTGGCACGAGCAGCGCACCGCGGCGGTCTCCTCGTCGTACGGACCGCTCTCCCTCGCCGGCACGTACTGGCTCTCCGACTACCCGGAGGGTCGAATTCCGGCCGTTCCCGGGCGGTGGCTGGACGACGGCGACGAGGTGGTCCTCACGGCCGGCGCCGAGGACGCGGTCACCGTCGACGGCAAGCCGTTGATCGGCAGCGTCCGGCTGACCGCCGACCACGCCCCGATCCACGAGTCCCGGGCGGAGTCCGCCGGCCGGCGGCTCGTCGTCCTGCGTCGCGAAGGGCTCTGGGCGGTACGGGACTTCGACCCCGAGTCGGCGGCGCGCCGCGCCTTCCGGGGTATCGAGGCCACGCCGTACGACGAGCGCTGGGCGGTGCCCGGGACCTTCCGCGCGTACGAGGAGCCCCGCAACGTCAGGGTCGAGAACGCCGACGGGAAGGAGCGGGGACTCGGCCTCACCGGCGAGCTCTCCTTCGAGCTCCGCGGCGTCGAGCACACCCTCCAGGTCGCCGTGGAGGACGACGGCACGCTGTGGGCGGTCTTCGCCGACGCCACCAGCGGCCGCGACAGCTACCGGTTCCGCTTCCTGCGTCCCGCCGCTCCCGCCGCGGACGGCTCGGTGACGGTCGACTTCAACCGCGCGCTGCTGCCGCCGTGCGCCTTCGCGGACCACTTCATCTGCCCCTTCCCGCCCCCGGGGAACACTCTCGACACCGGCGTACCGGCCGGGGAACGGCGGCTCGTCGAGGCCTGACCCGGTCCTTTCCTCCGCTCGGCGGCCGCGGGACGCGCCCCGCGGCCGCACCGGCGGCGGGCGTGCTTCGGTCCGTGGTCTTGTGCGCGCGGGCGCCGTGGGACACCATCTCAGCCGTGCGTGTCAGGGACACATCATCCCGCTCGTCACGCATGGGCCGTACCACCAGGCCCCTCCGCTTTTCCCACAAGGAGAGTTCGTGAGGAGACCAGTGAGAATCAAGCCCACCCGAGTGCTCGCCGTCGCGGCCGGACTGGCAGCGGCCACCGCCCTCGCCCTGCCCGGTGCCCACGCGGCGCCCGCTCCCGGCGCCGCGGGATCCGCCCAGCTCGCCCGCGCGGACGCGGCCGTCCTCAAGGCCGACGTCGGCGGTACGGCCTGGTACGTCGACCGGGCCGCCGGCCGGGTCGTCGTCACCGCCGACTCCACCGTCTCCGAGGCCGAGATCGCCACCATCCGCAGGACCGCAGGCGCCGATGCCGGAGCCCTCACGGTGCAGCGCACGCCCGGCGTCTTCAAGCCGCTGCTCGGACCGGGCGACGCCATCTACGGCAACGGTTACCGCTGCTCGCTCGGCTTCAACGTGCGCAGTGGCAGCACGTACTACTTCCTCACCGCCGGGCACTGCGGCAACGTCGTCAAGACCTGGTACGCCAACTCGGCCCAGTCCACCCTGATCGGCCCCACCACCGGGTCCAGCTTCCCCGGCAACGACTACGCCCTGGTCCGCTACGACAACACCTCGCTCGCCCACCCCGGCGGTTACACCGCCGCCGACGCCTACGTCGGCGAGTCCGTCAAGCGCTCCGGCTCCACGACCGGCACGCGGAGCGGCACCGTCACCGGCCTCGACGCCACCGTCCACTACTCCGGCGGCGGCACGGTGCGCGGCATGATCCAGACCAACGTCTGTGCCGAGCCCGGGGACTCCGGCGGCGCGCTCTACGACGGCACCAAGGCGCTCGGAATCACCTCCGGCGGCAGCGGCAACTGCTCGAGCGGTGGCACGACCTTCTACCAGCCGGTTCCGGAGGCCCTCGCCAAGTACCGCGTCAGCCTCTACTGAGCCGTCGTCATATCTGCTTCAGAGCAGCGTAGTTGAGCGTCGTACGGCCGAAAGGCGCCCTTGCGGTGCCCGGTCGGGCGGCCGAGACTCGCCCACAGCGCCGGCCCCTGGCCGCGCCTCACGGGTCCGACCCCCCACGGCGGGCCCCCGATTCCCCTCTGGAGGAACGAGAAGTGAGGACCAAGCGCACCACCCCCACGAGATCCGTCCGTCTGCTCGCCGTCGCCACCGGACTCGCCGCCGCGGCCGCCGTCGCGATCCCCACCGCGAGCGCCGACACCGCCCGGACCTTCAGCGCGTCGCAGCTCTCCGCCGCGGGCGACGCCGTACTGGCCGCCGACGTGGCGGGCACCGCCTGGCACGTCGACCAGGCCACCAACACCCTCGTCGTCACCGCCGACTCCACCGTGTCGAAGGCGGAGATAGCCGAGATCAAGCGCCAGGCCGGTGCCAACGCCGGGGCGCTCCGCATCGAGCGGACCCCCGGGAAGTTCAACAAGCTGATCTCCGGCGGCGACGCGATCTACGCGTCCAGCTGGCGCTGCTCCCTGGGCTTCAACGTCCGTGACAGCGCGGGCAACTACTACTTCCTGACCGCCGGGCACTGCACCGACGGCGCGGGCACCTGGTACTCCAACTCCGGCCGCACGACCGTCCTCGGCTCCACCTCGGGATCCAGCTTCCCGACCAACGACTACGGCATCGTCCGGTACACCAACAGCAGCGTCACCAAGTCCGGCACGGTCGGCAGCGTCGACATCACCAGTGCCGCGAACGCCACGGTCGGCATGTCCGTGACCCGTCGGGGTTCCACCACCGGCACCCACAGCGGCTCCGTCACCGGCCTCAACGCCACCGTCAACTACGGTGGCGGCGACATCGTCTACGGCATGATCCGCACCAACGTCTGCGCCGAACCCGGCGACTCCGGCGGCCCGCTCTACTCCGGCAGCCGCGCCATCGGCCTCACCTCGGGCGGCAGCGGCAACTGCTCCTCGGGCGGCACGACGTTCTTCCAGCCGGTCACCGAGGCGCTGAACGCGTACGGGGTCAACGTGTTCTAGGCCGAAACGGCCTAGGCGGAGACCCGCCTTCCGTAGCACCATGATCCCATCGGGCGCCCGGCCCCGGCCGTGACACGGCCGGGGCCGGGCGCGGGGACTCGTGGTGGGGGAGAGCGCGTGACCGTCCAGCCCGGTGGGCCGATACCCGGCGACGCCCAGCGCAGGGTACGGCGCAGCCGCCTGCTCTACACGGCCCCGATCGTGCTGCTCTGCCTGCTCACCGCCGTCCTGGGCTGGGAGATCGTCCGCGCGAACATGACGGAGGAGGCCAGGACCGACTGGCCGTGGCGGCTGCAGCTCCTCGACATGGAGCCGCTCGGCAGCCTCCTCGCGGTCGCGGCGGCCGCCGTCCTCGCGCGGGCCCAGTACGCCCGTACCGTACGGCCCTACCTGGGCTGGCGGAGCGACTGGACGACGGGCACGCTGCGCGGGAACGCCGCCGAGTGGCGGACCGGCGTCTACAACGGCGGCCAGTACACGGCGGTGGTCGAGAGGTACGAGTGCAGAGTCGTGCTCGCGGGGGAGACCGACCCTTCCTCGACCCCGTGGACGGACGTTCCCGGGGCGGTGGCGACCCTGACGGCGGCCGGTCTCGTCCCGGGCGAGGACTTCCAGATCCCCACCTTCGGGACGTTCCCGCTGGTGGGCACCGGGACCTACGAGACCGTTCTGATGGGCGCGTTCTCCCGCCGATTCGTCGACGAGGTCGACGCCCTCCACATGCGCATGCGGGTCGTGGACACGGTCGGCGACAGCCATGAGCGGGTCATGAACTGCCTCAAGGGCGCCCGTTCCGCCGGCTATCTGCCGCCGCCCTCCTGAGCCCTGACCCACTCGAGCACGGCCGGCAGCGCGTACTGGGCGGCGAAGTGACCGGCGTCCGGCTCCAGGGCGAGCGTGGCTCCGGGGATCCGTCCGGCAAGCCAGCGGGTGTGGGCGGGCGGGGAGAAGGCGTCGTCGAGTCCGTGCCAGAGCAGCGCGGGGACGGCGACGGCGGAGACGTCGAAACCCCAGGGGCGGGTGAAGGCGAGGCAGTCGTCGGTCCAGCCGTGGTGCGAGGCGCCGAGGGCCTCGCGGTAGGTCCGCAGCAGCACGGCGCGTACGGCCGGATCGGAGACGATCGGCAGGTCGTGGTCGGAGAGCTCGGCCCGCAGGTCCTCGACGAGACGCCCAGGGTCACGCCGGATGTCCGCCGCCCGGGCGGCGAGGTCCGCGTCGAGCAGCTCGGGCGACTCGGTCGCAAGGCCGTACTCGCGGACGTTGAACGGGGTCATGCCGGCGAACCAGTCGAGCCCCGCCGCGTCCGGCGGCGCGATGCCCACCAGCGCAGCGACGGCCCGGACCCGGTCGGGCAGCAGGGCCGCGCAGGCGAGCGCGTGCGGCCCGCCGCCGGACCGTCCGACCACGGCGAACCGCTCCACCTCCAGCGCGTCGGCGACGGCCGCCGCGTCCCTGGCCGCGTCGGCGACCCGCCGCCCGGGGAGCCGGTCCGAACCCCCGTACCCGGGACGGTCGTAGGCGAGGAACCGGAAGCCGGGACAGCGGTCGGCGAGATCGGGCAGCGCGGTGCCGAGCCGGCTGCCGGGTGTGCCGTGCAGGAGCAGTACGGGAGTCCCCGAGGGGTCTCCCCATTCCTCGGCCAGCAGCAGGCGGCCGTCGTCGGTGCGCACACGCCTTCCCATGGCCGGACAGCCTAGGGCGTGGCGGGGGCGCAGTCGTAGGGCGTGCCGTACGCAGGTTCCGGGTCGTCGGCCGCTTCCGCTCGGCCGCGATCGCGGGCGTGACCGCGGCGCCGACGTGGGGATCAGAGCGCGCGGGCGAACTCCAGCCGGTCGGCGAAGTTCACGTATCCGGCCCGCTCGAAGGCCTTGGCCATGGCCACGTTCGCGGCGTCGCAGTCCCCGCGGATCTCCGTGGCACCGGCGGCGACCAGGACCCGCGTGCCCCGGATCACGACGGAGGTGGCGTACCCCTTGCCGCGGTGTGCGGGGGTGACGCCGACGAAGCCGATCACCGGAACGCCGGGGTTCTCGGCCGGCAGGCTGATCACGGCGACGGTGCCGTCGGCGTCGTGACCGAGCTCCCACCACTCGGGCTCGTGCTTCAGCTCGGCCGTCTCCTCGAAGAGCAGCTCGGCCGCGCGCCGCGCGCCGTGCTGCCGTACGTCGGCGGCGAGCCGGGCGTCCGCGGTGTCCGCGAGCAGCTCGGCGAGGACGGCGACGAAGGGCTCGGGGCCGAGGTCGGCGAGCGAGCGGAAGGTCAGGCGGGGGTCGTCGGCGGGCAGCCCGCCGGTCTCGCCGGAGGCGGAGGCGGCGGGGGTCCGGAAGCCGAACCGCCGGCCGTCGCGGATCACCGTGAAGCCGGAGTCGCGCAGCAGCTCCCCCCGGCGTTCCGGGTTCCGCTGGAACTGCGGTGCCTGGGCGGGGGAGTCGACGACGTGCTCCAGCTTCTTCGCGCCCAGCTCCCCGGCCTTCGCGGCCGCCGCGCCGAGCAGCGCGGACGCGGTCTCCGGAGAGTGCTCCGGCGCCTCGAACAGGACGAAGGCGAGCGGGACTTCGTGGCCCGGTATGGTCCACAGCACCACGCTGCCGGTGAGCCGTCCGTCCTCCTCCACGGCGACCAGGCACCACTCGGGCCGGGTGCACGCGCTGTCGAGGAGCTGCGTGAGGTAGGCGCGGGTGGCGGCGTTGCGCTCGGGGTCGCCGGGGTGTTCGACCAGGGCGGGAAGTTCATCGGGACGGGCCGGGCGCACGAAGGTCACGGAGAGCCTTGTCGGTTCGGGGACGGTCGAAGGTGCCCCGCGAACGTAGCGGTCCGCCGGTCGGGTGTGCCAGGGATTTCCGGTGCGGGCCGGTGCGGGCCGGTGCGGATCGGTCGGCCCGGGCGCGCCGGTCGGATCGGGTGGGCCGGGCGCGCCGGGTGGGCCGGGCTCAGGCGGCGGCGCCGCCCGCGGCGCCGAGCTCCTCGGGGGTCGGCTCGGTTCCGGGCCTGCGCTTCAGCGAGGACATCACCAGGGTGATCGCGCTGCCGACGACGGCCCAGGCGGAGAGCACCAGGAGCGAGACGGTGACGTCGTTGCCCTTGAAGTACGCGATCGAGCGCGCCACCCAGGTGCCGGCGCCCGGCGGCAGGGCGGGGCCGATGGCCTTCCAGAACGGTGGCAGCATCGGCAGCGGGAAGGCGCCTCCGGCGCTCGGGTTGCCCGCGACCACGATCAGCAGGATCGCGAGCCCGACGCCGACGATGCCGAAGAGCGACTGCAGGGCGAGCGTGGCGGCGCCGACCGCGAAGACGACGAGGGCGCCCAGGCCCCACAGGGCCGCGACGCTGCCCGGCAGGGCGCCCAGGATCGGGCCGACGATGACCGCGCCGCCCAGGCCGCCGAGGATCGCGTAGAGCGCGAGGGTCCCGAGCCGGATGAAGGCGCGCTGGAGGTTCGCGGGCCGTGCGCCCGCGCTGATGGCGAGGACCGCGGCGCAGATGTAGCCGCCGACGCACCAGCCGACGACGAGGTAGAAGGCGGAGAGGCCGTCGAAGTCCTCCGGGGAGGCGGGGGCGACGTCGACGGTTCGTACGGTGCGCTGGTTGAGCCCCTCGATCCGGGTGAAGAGCGACTCCAGGGCGGAGGCGAGCACGGTGCCGCCGCCGGAGGCGACGAGCAGGGTGTCGGTGTTCCTGGCCGGGTTCACCAGGAGGGCGCCGTCGATCTCCCGGTTCAGGATCTGGTCCCGGGCCTCGGCCTCGTCCGTGACGGTCCGGGGGTCGAGCGGTTCGCCGGGGAGCTTCTCCAGCTGCCCCACGAGCTGGGCGGAGACCTGTGGGGGCGCGACCACGCCGAAGGGGACGTCCTTCGGCTTCGGGTCGTGGAGCGCCCCGACGTACGAGGCGATGAACAGCAGCTGGAGGGCGAAGACGCCGACGACGAGCAGGGCGGTTCGGGGGGTGACGGCACTCTTCAGTTCATCGACGAAGCTCATGCCCCCACGCTCGGGGGAGAGGGGTGTCTGTGCAGGTGGGACGGGGCTGAACGGATGAGGTGCGCGGCGTATCGTACGGACGTTCGAAATGGTCTATGGTGAGGAAGTGGGGGGTGGGAACGTACGTGCGAATTGATGCGGGAGGTGTGCATGCCGGGGTTCACGCATCTGCACACCGCATCGGGCTTCTCCCTGCGGTACGGCGCGTCGCACCCTGAGCGGCTGGCGGAGCGGGCGGCGGAGCGGGGTATGGACGCGCTCGCCCTCACGGACCGCGACACGGTCGCGGGCGTGATCCGTTTCGCGAAGGCCTGCGAGGCGGCGGGCGTGCGTCCGCTCTTCGGCGTGGACCTGTCGATCGCCCCGCCCGCCTCGTTCGAGACGGGCGACAGCGGCGCGGGCCGGCGCGTATACGCCGTGAACGGCTTCGGGCGGGGGGTGTCGGGGCGCGGCGGTGCGGGTGCGGGGGCGTCCGGTACGGGGCCGGGCGGGTCCGGCACCGTCCCTCCGACCGGGCCGCCCCTGCCGGGGGCCGGCCCGGGCTCCGCCCAGGCTGCCGCCACCGATGCGGGCATCCTCGGCGCCGTGCCGTCCGGCGTGGGTGCCGAGGCCCCTGACACTTCCGCCCCGGCAGGGGCGTCCCGCCCCACCGACGGTTCCCACCCGGCCGGCGCCACGTCCGGACCGGTGTCCGGCGCCGGTGCGTCGGCCTACCGGCCGGACTCCGGCCCTGTGGCCGGCTCCGGTGCCGCGCCGGGACCGGCGGTCGGTTCCGGGACTGGAGCCGGACCTGCGGCCGGCCCGCTGTCCGGCCCTGCGGCCGGATCCGCGCGTGGCCTCGGTGCCGTGCCTGGGCCGACAGCCGTTTCCGGTGCTGAGGCCGGGCAGGTGTCCGGGCAGGTCTCCGAGTCTGCGTCCGGTTCCGGTGCTGCGCCCGGGCCGGCGACCGCTTCCGCGCCTGCGTCCGGCTCCTGGGGCGTGTCCGGGCCCGTGGCCGGTTCCGGTGCCGCGCCTGGATCGGCGGCCGGTTCCGGTGCGGCCGGACCTGCGGTCGGACCGGGGTCCGGACATGCCCCGTCCGGCTCCCGAGGCGTGTCCGGGCCAGCGGTCGGTTCCGGTGCCGCGGCCGAACCTGCGGTCGGACCGGGGTCGGGTGCCGCGACCGGCTCCCGAGGCGTGTCCGGGCCTGCGGTCGGACCCGCGCTCGCGGTCGGTCCCGGTGTCGCGGTTGGACCCGTGGCCGGTTCCGGTGCCGCGCCTGGATCGGCGGCCGGTTCCGGTGCGGCCGGACCTGCGGTCGGACCGGGGTCCGGACATGCCCCGTCCGG
>NZ_JBVHDX010000017.1:0-82287 GCF_055563155.1 Streptomyces sp. NPDC013317 | reverse complement strand
GGCTCCCGAGGCGTGTCCGGGCCAGCGGTCGGTTCCGGTGCCGCGGCCGGCTCCCGTGGGGTGGCAGGGCGTTCCCGTGTCGCGTTCGGGCCTTCCGGTGTCGGTGATCCGGCCCGTGGGGGCGGTACCCGCGTGGGTGGTGGGTGGCCCGGGCGGGGGGAGGTTTCTGCGCGGCGCGTGCCCGTCCGGGGCGGGGCCTTCGTCGAGGAGTCCGCCTCGCGGGCTGTTTTCCTCGCCCGGTCCCGCGCCGGTTGGGCCGCGATCTGCCGCATGGTCAGTGCCGCGCACGCCCGCGAGACCGGTGGACCCCTGCTGGCCTGGGACGACAACCACGGCGACGGCCTCGTCGTCCTGCTCGGACCCGACTCCGACGTCGGGCAGGCGCTCGCCGCCGGGCGTCCCGACCGGGCCGCCCGGCTCCTCGTGCCCTGGCGCGAGCGGTACGGCGACGCCCTCCGTCTGGAGGCCGTCCACCACGGCCGGGCCGGCACCGGGCCCGGCTCGCTGCGGCTCGCCGCCCGTACCGTCGGCTTCGCCGCCGAGCACGGTGTCCGCCCCGTCCTCGGCAACGCCGTCCGCTACGCCGACCCCGGCCAGGGCCCCGTCGCCGACGTCCTCGACTCCGCCCGCCGCCTCGTCCCCGTCGACCCCCGCAAGGAGCTCGACAGTGGCGAAGCCTGGCTCAAGGGCGGCGACGACATGCTGGCCGCCGCCGAGCGGATCGTCGAGGCCGCGGGCTTCCGCCGGGACACCGCGTACCGGCTGCTCGACCGGACCCAGGCGGTCGCAGCCGACTGCCTGGTCGACCCCGAGGACGACCTCGGCATGGGCTCCGCCCACTTCCCCGAGCCGTCCCTGGTCGGCGCCGAACGCCGCACCGCCCAGCGCGTGCTGGCCTCCCGGGCCGCCGCGGGCATGGTGCTGCGCGGATACGAACGGCGCCGCGACTACTGGGACCGGATGCACCGCGAGCTCGACATCATCGCCCATCACCACTTCGCCACATACTTCCTGACGGTCGCTCAGGTGGTCGACGACGT
This sequence comes from Streptomyces sp. NPDC013317, assembly GCF_055563155.1. Classification (NCBI taxonomy): domain Bacteria; kingdom Bacillati; phylum Actinomycetota; class Actinomycetes; order Kitasatosporales; family Streptomycetaceae; genus Streptomyces; species Streptomyces sp. NPDC013317. The sequence continues at coordinate 81,247 of NZ_JBVHDX010000017.1, read as the reverse complement.
GAAGAGGATGGGGATCCGGGTCGCCGCCCGCGGCTCCGGCGCCGGCTCCCTCGTCAACCACCTCCTCGGCATCGCCCACGCCGACCCCGTCGAGCACGGCCTGCTCATGGAACGCTTCCTCTCCAAGAACCGCACCGCGCTGCCCGACATCGACATCGACGTGGAGTCCGCCCGCCGCCTGGAGGTCTACCGCGCGATCATCGACCGCTTCGGCACCGAGCGGGTCGCCACCGTCTCCATGCCCGAGACCTACCGCGTCCGCCACGCCGTACGGGACGTCGGCGCCGCCCTGTCCATGGACCCGGCCGAGATCGACCGGATCGCCAAGGCGTTCCCGCACATCCGCGCCCGGGACGCCCGCGCCGCCCTCGACGAACTGCCCGAGCTGCGCGAACTGGCCCAGGAGAAGGAGAGGTTCGGAAAGCTCTGGGAGCTGGTCGAGGCCCTCGACGGCCTGCCCCGCGGGATCGCCATGCACCCGTGCGGGGTCCTGCTCTCGGACGCCTCGCTGCTCACCCGTACCCCCGTCGTGCCCACCAGCGGCGAGGGATTCCCCATGTCCCAGTTCGACAAGGAGGACGTGGAGGACCTCGGACTGCTCAAGCTCGACGTCCTCGGGGTGCGGATGCAGTCCGCCATGGCGCACGCCGTCGCCGAGGTGGAGCGGGCCACCGGCACCCGGCCGGACATCGACGCGATCCCGCCCGCCGACCCCGCGACGTACCGGCTCATCCAGTCCACCGAGACCCTCGGCTGCTTCCAGATCGAGTCGCCCGGCCAGCGCGATCTGGTCGGCCGGCTCCAGCCCAGCACCTTCCACGACCTCGTCGTCGACATCTCGCTCTTCCGGCCGGGACCGGTCGCCGCCGACATGGTCCGCCCGTTCATCGAGGCCCGCCACGGCCGGGCGCCCGTCCGCTACCCGCACCCGGATCTGGAGGACGCGCTGAAGGGGACGTACGGCGTCGTCGTCTTCCACGAGCAGATCATCGAGATCGTACGGATCATGACCGGCTGCGGGCGGGGCGAGGCGGACCAGGCGCGGCGCGGGCTCTCGCACCCCGAGTCGCAGGGCCGGATCAAGGTCTGGTTCGCACAGCGGGCGGAGGAGCGCGGGTACGGCCCCGAGGTCGTCGCCCGCACCTGGGAGATCGTGGAGGCCTTCGGCTCGTACGGCTTCTGCAAGGCGCACGCCGTCGCCTTCGCCGTACCCACGTACCAGTCGGCCTGGCTCAAGGCGCACCACCCGGCGGCCTTCTACGCCGGGCTGCTCACCCACGACCCGGGGATGTATCCGAAGCGGCTGCTGCTCGCGGACGCCCGGCGGCGCGGGGTCCCGGTGCTGCCGCTGGACGTGAACCGGTCCGGGGCCGCTCATCGAATCGAACTGGTGTCCGGTGATGTGCCGGAGCGGTGGGGGCTGCGGCTCGCCCTCGCGGACGTGCACGGCATCAGTGAGGCCGAGAGCGCGCGGATCGAGGCCGGACAGCCCTACGCCTCGCTGCTCGACTTCTGGGAGCGGGCCCGTCCCCGTAAACCGGTGGCCGAACGGCTCGCCCAGGTCGGCGCGTTGGACGCCTTCGGCGCCAACCGCCGCGATCTGCTGCTGCACGTGACCGAGCTCCACCGCACCCAGCGCGGAGCCGCCTCCTACGGCGGTCAACTCCCCCTCGCCCAGGGCCGGAAGACCGCACCCATCGGCCTGCCCGACCTCGACGAGTCGGAGCGGCTCAGTGCCGAACTCGGGGTCCTCGGCATGGATGCCTCGCGCCACCTCATGGCCGACCACCACGCCTTCCTGCGCGAACTCGGCGTGGTCTCCGCCAAGCGGCTGCGCGAGGCCCGGCACGGAGAGACGGTCCTGGTCGCGGGTGCCAAGGCGGCCACCCAGACCCCGCCGATCCGCTCCGGCAAGCGGGTCATCTTCTCCACGCTCGACGACGGCACCGGCCTGGTCGACCTCGCCTTCTTCGACGACTCCCACGAGGCCTGTGCCCACACGGTCTTCCACTCCTGGCTGCTGCTCGTCCGGGGCGTGGTGCAGCGGCGCGGCCCCCGCAGCCTCAGCGTGGTCGGTTCCGCGGCCTGGAACCTCGCCGAGCTGGTGGAGGTGCGTGCCTCCGGCGGTCTGGAGGCGGTGGCGGGACGGCTCGCCGAACAGCCCGAACAGCCCGAACGCACGGGCGGAACCGACGACGGACGCCGGATCACGATGGAGACCGGATACGAGATGAACCCCTGGGCGGACCTGAAACCGGCCGGCGAAGGGGTTCCCAGCGGAAGGAAGCTGTGGCACCAGAGTCCGGGGAGCGCGGGATGATCCTCTGTGTACGGTTCGGGCTCGACGCCCAGGGGGAGGCGATGCTTCCCCGGCTGGTCGGGCTGGTCGGCGAGTTCACCCCGGTCGTCGAGGCCTGCCCGCCCGACACCCTGCTCGCCGACGTCCGCGGCGCGTTGCGCTACTTCGGCTGGACCCCGACGGAACTCGCCTCGGTGGTGCGGGTCAGAGCGCTCGCCCTGTACGGCGTGGACTGCGTCATCGGGGTCGGGCCGAACCCGATGCTGGCCCGGATGGCTGCCCGCGAGGCGCGCCCCGGCGTCACCCGGGTCGTCGAGGATCCGGCCGTCTTCCTGCGGGACCGCCCGGTCGCCGCGCTCGACGGGGTCGGCCGCACCACCGCCCGTACCCTCTGCTCGTACGGACTCGACTCCGTCGGCCGGGTCGCGGACGCGCCGCTCGCCGTGCTCCAGCGGCTCGTCGGCGCGAAGGCCGGACGTGAACTCGCCGAGCGGGCCAGGGGGATCGACGTGTCCGTGGTCGTACCGAACGCGGCCTCCCGGTCACTCGCGGCCGAACGCACCTTCCCGTACGACGAGTTGGACCCGACCGCCCAGCGCAGGGCACTGCTCTCGCTCGCCGAGGAGCTGGGTGCCCGGATGCGCTCGGAGCGGCAGGTGTGCCGCTCCCTGACGGTGACCGTGCGGTACGCGGACCGGTCCACCACCACCCGTACGCGCACGCTGGCCGAACCGACCGCGCACTCGGCGGCGCTGGCCGCCCTCGTGTACACGATCCACGGCTCCTTCGGTCTCCAGCGGGCCCGGGTGCGGGGGATCGCGCTGCGCGCGGAGGGGCTCGCGTCCGCGGAGGGGGCCGCGCGGCAGCTGACCTTCGACCCGGCGGACGAGAAGGCGCGACGGCTGGAGGCGGTGGCGGACAGGGCGCGGGCGAAGTTCGGACCCCGGGCGATCGTGCCGGGCTCGCTCGCGGCCTGACGCCGGGACCGTACGCCGGGTCCGTACGCCCGGTCCGTGCGCCGGGACCGACGCCGGGTCCGTACGCCCGGTCCGTGCGCCGGGACCGACGACGGGTCCGTGCGCGCCCCGGACCGTCCTACCGACCTCCGCGTACTCCGTATTGACGAGAAGTCACTTTTTACCGACGCGTAACTTCCCAGCCGAGGCTACCCGTGCGTAGCTTGGCTGGAAGCAGAGCATCCCCACTTGTGGTCCGGGCCGCAGGGCTTACTGCCATCGTTCGTCACAGATTTCCCTTGAGCCGCAAGGAGATCGCACGATGCTGCCCTGGAAACACGCGCTCAGAGCCCTCTCGGTCCTGCTGCTGACCGCCGCCGCGACCCTCGCCCCCACCGCCGCCTCGGCCCAGGCCTCCACCACCTCCAGCAGGGGCTGGAACGACTTCTCCTGCAAGCCCTCGGCCGCCCACCCGCGCCCGGTCGTGCTGGTCCACGGCACGTTCGGGAACTCCATCGACAACTGGCTCGCCCTCGCGCCGTACCTCGTCAACCGAGGCTACTGCGTCTACTCGCTCGACTACGGCCAGCTGCCGAACGTCCCCTTCTTCCACGGCCTCGGCCCCATCGACAAGTCCGCCGAACAGCTCGACGCCTATGTCGACAAGGTCCTCGCGGCGACCGGCGCCGCCGAGGCCGACCTCGTCGGACACTCGCAGGGCGGGATGATGCCGCGGTACTACCTGAAGTTCCTCGGCGGGGCCGCGAAGGTCAACGCGCTCGTCGGGATCGCCCCCGACAACCACGGTACGACCCTCCTCGGCCTCACCAAGCTCCTGCCGTACTTCCCCGGTGTCGAGGACTTCGTCAACGAGAAGACCCCGGGCCTCGCCGACCAGATCGCCGGCTCCCCGTTCATCACCAAGCTGAACGCGGGCGGGGACACGGTCCCGGGCGTCACCTACACCGTCATCGCGACCAAGTACGACGAGGTCGTCACCCCGTACCGCTCGGGATTCCTCGACGGCCCGAACGTCACCAACGTCGTCATCCAGGACAAGTGCGCGCTCGACCTCTCGGAGCACGTGGCGATCGGGACGCTGGACCGGGTCACGTTCCACGAGGTCGAGAACGCCCTCGACCCGGCCCACGCGACCCCGACCACCTGCCTGTCCGTGGTCGGCTAGCGGCCGGCGCGGCGGCGCGTAGCGCCGAAGAGCACGGCCGCGCCGACCGCCAGGACGGCGGCGCCACCCATCGCCAGGTACGGCGTGGTGGCGTCGCCCCCGGTCTCGGCGAGGCGCTCGCCCGAGTCGGAACCCGCGGCGGCGGGCTGGTTGGGCGCGGCCGGCTCCGAGGCGGCCGGCTCGGCGGTCGCGGACTCCGTGGCCTCGGCCGGCGCGGAGCTCGCGGGCGCGGCGGCCGTCTCCTCCGCCCCGGTCTCTGCGTGGTCGTCGCCGTGGCCGCCGTGCTCGACGGAGGACTCGTCCTTCCCGGCCTCGAACTCCTCGTCGGTCGGCGCGGTCGCCGCCGGCGCGGTCGTACCGCCGGTGTCCTTCCCGAACACGACGTCCGAGCAGGTGTAGAACGCCTCGGGGGAGTCGGAGCGCTGCCAGATCGAGTAGATCAGGTGGCGGCCGGACTTGTTCGGGATCGTGCCGTCGAAGACGTAGTCTCCGCTCTCCATCCGCGGGTCGGTGACCGTCGCGAACGGCTTCGCCTCCAGGTCCGACCACTTCAGAGGCTTCGAGGGGTCGTAACCGTCCTTCGTCACGTACAGCTCGAAGGAACCCCGGTGCGGGGCGGTCCCCTTGTAGCGGAAGGTGTGCTTCCCGGAGGCGAGGGTGCTGGCCGGCCAGTCGGCACGGGCCAGGTCGAGACCGCGGTACTTGTCGTTGCCGGCGCTGCACAGCTTGCCGTCCGGGATCAGCTCGCGGTGCTTCCCGGCGGCGTTGGCGATGTTCACCGCGTTCCAGTCGTAGAACGCCTGTGCCCCGCTCGCCGCGACGGCCGCCTTGCAGGCGGCCGACTTCGGGCTCTCCGGCCCCTCCGCGTAACAGGCGGACACCCGGCTCACGGGATCCGTCATGGACCCGTGCGCGAAGACCGGGCCGACGGCGAGCCCCGACAGGGCGAGCGTGGCGGTGACGGTCACGGCCGAGGCGGCGGTACGGCGAGAGGTCATGGGGGGACAGCTCCTTCACGAGGGTGGGGCGTGGGGGGACGCTCAGAAAACTAGCCGCCGGAAACCCCGGAAAGGGCCGTGGAGAGCGGGAGGCGCCGATCCTTAGGACGCCTTTAAGGCGGGGGTAAGAGCGGGCTCAGGAAGGGGCTGGTGCCCGGTCTCGGGCCGCTGGTCGGAGCAGCCCTTCCGTCCGTGAGCGCCCGTCCGCGTCCTCTCGTGCCGCCTCTGAAGGAGCGGTCGTTGTCAGTGCGTCGGTCTACGGTGTCGCCAGGCAGAGTGGGGGACGTTGTGGGAGACGCGGTCGGGTTCGTGCCCAACGCGAGTGTGCATGCCGAGTTGGACTACGCCGTGCCCGAGTGCCCTGCCGGGTATCGGCGTCTGGTGGAGGAGTGGTTCGTCGATGCCGCCCGGACCTTGGGCGGGGATGTGCTGGACCCTTTCGCGAACGGCCTCGATCTCTCCGGCCGTGGAGCGGCGCTCCGGAAGACGGGCGCACGGTACGGCGAGCCCGGGGAGCTCTGGGGCATTCTGTGGACGGCGAAGATGGCGCGGGGCAATCGCACGCGTTCCGGCCGGGTCTGGTCGCCGAAGGAGTGGGGGGCGTTCCTCGACGGTCTCGAGAAGGAGCCACTGGAGGTGACGCTCAGACTGGCGCGGCTCGGTGCGGACGGCTATCCCGCGGGCCCGTGGCTGACGGTCACCGCCGAGCGGGACTTCGAGGCTCCCGAGTGGGTGCAGCTCATGGCCAACCGATCGGCGGATGAGTTCTTCGCCCCGGACCGCTCCGCCGAACTCCAGCGGCGTTGGACGGACTTCCTGCACCGCCGACTGGAATCCGCCGGGCAGACGTGTCTGTTCGGATGCGTCACGGACGACTTCGACATGACGACGCACCGCACGGCGCTCGAAGAGAACTTGGGGCTGTTCCAGGACGAGACGATCCCGGAACTCGACACGACCCTGCGCGGCTACGCGTGGACCACGGTGTGCTCTCCCGGTGTCGCGGAGCGTCTCGGCGGCGCGGAGGCGCTGCGCGCCTCAGGGGCGTTCGCCCGGGTCACGGTGCTTGCCGGCGGCGGACTGGTGCTGCAGGCGACCGAGGACATGAGGGCGTACACGCCCGACCGGATCGCCCGGGTCTTCCAGCGGCTCCGCCCGGTGTTGCCGCCCGGAAGACCGGTGGGTGGAATCTTCGACACGACTCCCCGGATCGTCTTCGAGGCACCCTGACCGGACGTCATGTCCGGTCAGGGCGAGGGGAAGCACACTCCGCCGTCCGGTGCAGAAGCGTACGGCGCGCCGCCGGTCGTCGGTTGTCTCACTCCTCCGGCTCGGCCGCCACGATGCCCAGCAGTCCGGGAAACCGCTGCTCGATGTCGGCCCGACGGAGGCTGGCCATCCGGCTGTTGCCCCGGTCGACCTGGCGGATCAACCCTGCCTCCCGCAGTGCGCGGAAGTGGTGGGTGACGGTCGCCTTGGAGACCGGCAGCCCGAACGAGCTGCACGTCCGCGCCGTGCCGTCGGGTTCGGCCGCCAGCTCACGTACGACGCGGCGGCGCAGCGGATCGGCCAGCGCGGAGAGTACCGGGCCGAGCTCGATCTCCTCGACGCTCGGGTGACCTTCACCGTCGGGCATTCGCGGCATCTCCCTTGAGGTATGAGTTGCATCGTACCTTCCGGATCGGTAGCGTCCGGCAGGTACGAGATCGATTGTACCTGTCAGGGAGAGAGCCCCTCATGACCCAGCCGTTCGCACTCGTCGGCACCGCTCGCCCGAAACCCGAACGCGTCGAGGAGTTGAAGCAGCTCCTGCTCTCGTTCGTCGAACCCACCCGGCAGGAGTCCGGCTGCCTGGAGTACCACTTCCACGAAGATCGCGACGATCCGGGTGTGTTCGTCTTCTACGAGGCGTGGCGCTCCCAGGCGGATCTCGACTCCCACCTCGCCCTCCCGCACATGCGGGCCTTCTGGGAGCGGCGCATGGACTACCTGGAGACCGACCTCGACATCCGCTTCCTCGACATGCGCAGCCCCTACCCGTGGACCGGCCGGGCCGGAGCACACTGAGGCGTTCACCCCCTTCCGGGGTGCGTCACGCCGGTTCGACGGGCAGCCACAGCTCGCAGGTCGCGGTCGTGAAGTCGTCCGAGCGCTCGAGGGTGGCGACGATCGAGGGGCCCGGGCGCAGCCGCCACGGGTTGGAGGGGAACCAGTCGGTCGCGGTCGCCGCCCATGTCGTCTGCAGGGCCTGCGGGTGCGGTCCGCTGGTACGGAAGACCGCCCACATCCCGTCCGGCACCTCGATCGTGTCGAGGCCGTCCGGGGTCCGGGTGTTCCGCTCCACCGCGACCCCGTGCAGGTACGTCAGTTCGCTGCCCTCCCTCGCGTCGGGGTCGAGCCCGTCGCTGATCTGAAGCAGGCCCGCGGGTTCGGTGTCGCCGAGGGCCTTCAGCCGCAGGTGTTCCTCCCGGGGCAGAGCGGCGATGTGATCCTGGATGTGCGGGTTGACTCCCTCGTGGATGAGCGGGACCCGGGTGGCGTGTCCGACGAGGCGGAACGCGGGTCGGTTGACGAGGCGGGTGTCCATGGGGACGCTCCCTTCGACGGTCAGGCGGAACCTGAGCTGCGGTTGTGTGCGCAAGGGGCCTCCGTCGCGGCGTACATCACCGGGTCCGGCGCCGTGGACCGCCCGGAACGCACGTCCGAACGCTTCACTCGAGCCGTATCCGTGCCGGACCGCGATGCTCAGCAGATCCCCCTCGCCGCGGACGACGTCGGCGGCGGCGACGGTCATGCGCCGCCGCCGCACGTACTCCGACAGCGGCATGCCGGCCAACGACGAGAACATCCGGCGCAGGTGGTACTCGGTCGTACCGAGTGCCCCCGCCAGCGCCCGCACGTCAGGCTCCTCCGCGAGGTGCTCCTCGACGAGGTCGACGAGCTGGTTGAGTGCCGAGATCACAAGGCCTCCTTTCGACTCCCACCCTGGCAAGGCCCACCCCGCCCGCGCCCGACAGATCCGGACCGATCCGATCATGCGGCCCGGCCGGCGCACGCGCCCCCCGCCGACCCGCGGCTCCCGAGGAGCAGCAGCACGCGATACTCGTCGCATGTGGTTCGAGGAGGCCCGGGAGGCGGAAGAGGACGGGGACTGGGAAAAGGCCGTCGCACTGGTCCGCGCCCGTGCCGAGTGCTACTCCGTCGACCACACCGCGCACGACGCCCATCTGTGGCACATGAGATTGCTCGTCCGCGCGGACCGTCTCGCCGAACTGACGGAACTGGCCTCCACGGACGTTCACGCGCGCCGGGCGCTCAACAGGGCGCTGCACGAGCGGGAGATGGACGGGGCGCTGCGCGACCGTGCCGAACTCGGCGACCGCGACGCCCTGTACCGCCTTGTCAGGATGCTGTGCGCGACAGGCCGGGGCGAGGAGGCCTGTCGGGTGGTCGACGTGCTCGCCCCGGAGGACGCGTACGCACTCCGGCTCGTGGCCGGCTCGCGGGGCCCGTCGAGGTGAAGCTCGTCGCACGTGACCGCGTTCAGCCGCCCAGGCGGCGGTAGCGGCGTTCCGGGCGGCCTGTGCCGCCGTAGCGGAGGGTGATCTCCGCGCGGCCCGTCTCCGCGAAGTACTCCAGGTACCGGCGCGCGCTGACCCGGGACAGGGAGCCCGCCTCCGCGCACTCGGTCGCCGACAGGCCCTCCGGGTGGGCCCGCAGGATGCCGTCCACGAGCTCCGCTGTGTGGGCGGCGAGGCCCTTCGGGAGTTCGCGCGAGCCCGGCGGGCGGGTGCCGAAGATCTGGTCCACGTCCTCCTGCCGCGCCTCGTCCAGCTCGTCCAGCCGGCTCCGCAGCGAGGCCACGTGCCGCAGCTGCTCCTGGAGCGCCGACTGGTTGAACGGCTTGATCAGATAGTGCAGCGCCCCCGCCCGCAGCGCCGAGCGGATCATGCCCGCGTCCCGCGCCGCCGTGATGAACAGGGCGTCGACCGCGAGACCCGCCCCGCGCAGCGCGCGCAGGACCGAGATTCCGTCCATGTCGGGCAGGTAGATGTCGAGCAGGACGAGGTCCGGGCGCAGCCGGTCGGCGAGGCGCAGCGCCTCACCGCCGCTGTGCGCGACCCCGACGACGGAGAAACCGTCCACGGCCGACACATAGCGGCTGTGCAGCTTCGCGACCATGAAGTCGTCGTCCACCACCAGCACCTTCGTCACGCCGACACGCTAGGTCGCGACCACAAGGACCACAACGTCCGTTGATTGCGGAAGAGAGACAGGTTCTTAACGCGCGGGCAACATGTGGGCCACTTCACAAACCTATCGAGAGGCGGCACACGTGCGTCTGCGCACCCCCCTCGCCCTGCTCGGGGCCGCGCTGCTGGTGTTGGTGGGGCCGCCCCTGCTCGCCACCGGCAGCGGCTCCGACACGGGCACCCGGATCCCGGGCCTGCGCTTCATGGTCCCCAACACGCCCGGCGGCGGATACGACATCACCGCCCGCACGGCGGCGAAGAACGCCGAGGACGCCGGTCTCACCTCCGGCATCGAGGTCTTCAACCTCCCCGGCGCCGGCGGCACCGTAGGCCTCACCCGGCTCGTCGGCGAGCACGGCAACGGCAGGCTCGCCATGTCCATGGGCCTCGGCGTCGTCGGCGCCGTCCACACCAACAGGACCCCGAAGACCCTCGCCGACACCACCCCGATCGCCCGGCTCACGATGGAGCAGGACATCGTCGTGGTGGGCAGGAACTCCCCGTACAGGACCATCCAGGACCTGCTCACCGCCTGGAGGAAGGACCCCGGCAAGCTGCCCGTGGGCGGTGGCTCCGCGCCCGGCGGGCCCGACCACCTCGCCCCGATGCTGATGGCCAGGGCCGCCGGCATCGCCCCGAAGAGCGTCAACTACATCCCGTTCGACGGCGGCGGCGAGCTCCTCGCCTCCATCCTCGGCGACAAGGTCGCCTTCGGCGTCTCGGGCGTCGGCGAGTACCTCGACCAGATCGAGTCCGGCGAGCTGCGGCTCCTCGCCGTCACCGGCGCGGAGCGGGTCCCCGGCCTGGACGCCCCCACCCTGCGCGAGGCCGGGCTCGACACCGAGTTCATCAACTGGCGCGGCATCGTCGCCCCGCCCGGCCTCTCCGACGCCGAGCGCGACAAGCTCGTCGGCCTGGCGACCGAGCTGCGCGACTCCCCGCAGTGGCGCGAGTCGCTGAGGAAGAACGGGTGGAACGACGCCTTCCTGCCCGGGGAGGAGTTCGGCACCTTCCTCACCGAGCAGAACGCGCAGGTCGCCTCGGTGCTGAAGGAGCTGGGACTGTGACGACGACGACCACGCGCGGACGAGCCTCCTCCGGGCTGCGCGAGCACTCCGAACTCGGCGTCAGCGCCCTCCTCTTCCTCATCGGCGTCCTGGTCCTCACCGACGCCCTGACCATGACCGTCGACATCGCCCAGCGCGGGCCCGTCGGCCCGAAGACCGTCCCCGTCGTCGTCGGCGCCGGTCTCCTCGTCGTCGCCGTCCTCCTCGCGATCGACGTCCTGCGCGGCGGGCGCGGCGAATCCGAGGGCGGCGAGGACGTCGACCTCTCCGAGCCCGCCGACTGGCGCACGGTCCTGCTCCTCGCCGGGGTCTTCCTCGCCTTCGCCGTCCTCATCGGCCCCGTCGGCTTCCCCGTCTCAGGAGCCCTGCTCTTCTGGGGCGCCGCCTACGCGCTCGGCAGCCGCCACCTCCGGCGTGACCCGCTGATCGCCGCCGGGCTCTCCCTCCTCACCTACGTCGTCTTCGACAACCTGCTCGGAGTTCCGCTGCCCGGCGGCCCGCTGATGGGAGTGCTCTGACCATGGACTCACTGAACTCCCTGATCGACGGATTCGGCACCGCCCTCACCCCGATGAACCTGCTGTGGGCCGCCATCGGCGTGCTCCTCGGCACCGCCATCGGCGTCCTGCCCGGCATCGGCCCCGCCATGGCCGTCGCCCTGCTGCTCCCGGTGACGTACGGACTGGAACCGACCGGCGCCTTCATCATGTTCGCCGGCATCTACTACGGAGCCATGTTCGGCGGCTCCACCACCTCGATCCTGCTCAACACCCCCGGCGAGAGCGCGGCCGTCGTCGCCGCCATGGAGGGCAACCCGATGGCGAAGGCCGGACGCGGCGCGCAGGCGCTCGCGGCGGCGGCCATAGGCCACTTCACCGGCGGCATGATCGGCACGCTCCTGCTCGTGGCCCTCGCCCCGACCGTCGCCGCGCTCGCCGTCGACATCGGAGCGCCCGACTACTTCGCCATCATGGTCCTCGCGTTCATCGCCGTGACCTCCGTCCTCGGCTCCTCCCGGATCCGCGGCCTCGCCTCGCTCCTCATCGGCCTCACCCTCGGCCTGGTCGGTCTCGACCAGATGACGGGGCAGCAGCGCCTCACCTTCGGATCGCTCCAACTGGCCGACGGCATCGACGTCGTGATCGTCGCGGTCGGCCTCTTCGCCATCGGCGAGGCGCTCTGGGTCGCCGCGCATCTGCGCCGTACGGCGGGGGAGGCCATCCCGGTCGGCCGGCCGTGGCTCGGCAGGGACGACGTGCGGCGCACCTGGAAGTCCTGGCTGCGCGGCCCGGTCATCGGCTTCCCGTTCGGCGCGATCCCGGCCGGCGGCGCCGAGATCCCGACCTTCCTCTCGTACGTCACCGAGAAGCGGTTCTCGAAGCACAAGGACCAGTTCGGCAGGGGTGCCATCGAGGGTGTGGCGGGACCCGAGTCCGCCGCCTCCGCCTCGGCGGCCGGGACGCTCGTCTCGATGCTGACGCTGGGTCTGCCCACGACCGCCGTGGCCGCCGTCATGCTCGCCGCTTTCCAGCAGTACGGCATCCAGCCGGGACCGCTGCTCTTCGAGCGCGAACCCGACCTGGTATGGGGCCTGATCGCCTCGCTCTTCGTCGGCATGGTCCTGCTGCTCGCGCTCAACCTGCCCCTCGCGCCCGTCTGGGCCAAGCTGCTCCGCATCCCGCGCCCCTACCTCTACGCCGGCATCCTCTTCTTCGCCGCCGTCGGTGCGTACGCGGTCGGCGGTGAGGCGCTCGATCTCGTCATCCTGCTGATCGTCGGCCTGATCGGTTTCGGCATGCGGCGCTACGGACTTCCCGTCCTGCCCGCCGTCATCGGCGTCATCCTCGGCCCGGCCGCCGAACAGCAGCTCCGCCGTGCCCTCCAGATCAGCGACGGCTCGCTCACCGGCCTGGTGAACACGCCCTTCTCGGTGACGGTGTACGCCGTCATCGCCGTCCTCCTGGCCTGGCCGCTGCTGAGGAAGGTGATCGTCCGCCGTCGTAACGTGTCGGCATGACAGAGATCCGCCCTGCGACGAGCGCCGACGTCCCCCGGGTGAAGGCCGTGACCGACACGGCCTATCACCACTACATCGAGCGGATCGGCCTCGTGCCGGGCCCGATGGAGGCGGATCACGCGGCGGACGTCGCCGCCGGGCGGGTGTTCGTGGCGGGCGACCCGGTGGTCGGCCTCGTGGTCCTCAGGGCCGAGGCCGACCACCTGTATCTCGACAACATCGCCGTCCACCCGGACGCCCAGGGCACCGGCCTCGGCCGACGGCTGCTGGCGTTCGTGGAGGACCGCGCCCGCGCACTCGGGCTTCCCGAGGTCCGGCTCCTCACGAACGCGATGATGTGGGAGAACCAGAAGCTGTACGAGCGGTACGGCTACGAGGTCGTCGAGCGGCGACTGGACGGACCGTACGACCGTATTCATTACCGCAAGCGTCTCAACTCGCCCCCGATAGGGTGAGTTTCGGCCACTTCGGGGCTTGATCCGATATCCCTGGCGGGCGATACACCCCCCACCCCGAAGGGATCTCCCCATGCGCATCCGTCTCGCCCTCTCGCTGGGCTCGCTGCTGGTCGCCGCCGCGGCCGGTGCCGCCCACGCGGCCGCCGACGACCTCTCCGTCGACGCGTACGGCACCGTGGCCGCCGACGGAACGGTCACCGTCTCCGGCACGTACCGCTGCCTCGACGACACCGCGGGACCGGTCTTCGTCAGCAGCACGCTCGTCCAGGCGGACCGTTCCGCCGGAATCGGCGGCACCCGCGCCGTCTGCGACGGCCAGGTGCGCGACTGGTCCAACACGGCCGTCGTCAAGGAGCCCGGCTACCGGACCGGCGCGGCCCGCGTGAAGGCGACCCTGATGCAGCTCACGCCCTCGGGACCGCTGGGCGTGCCCCTGCCCGGTTTCCTCGCCGCGCAGGAGTCGGACGTCATCCTCGGCTGACGCCGAGCAGCCGGACGAGCCCCTCACGGCCGAGCAGTTCGAGCTCGTCGAGGGCGTCCACGGCGCGGGCCGCCGCCTCCGGGTCGGAGGCGGCGAGGCCGCTCGCCCGGAACTCGTCCTCGTCGAGCCGCAGCACCTCGCCGCCGTCCGCCGACACCCACAGATCCAGGTCCAGGTCCTCGACCACGACCTCCGCCCCCACGACCTCGGCGGGCCGGGTGACGTCGCAGTACCAGCCCTTGAGCGTCCCCTCCGAGGAGCGGACCTCCTTGACCGCGTACCAGCGGTCGCGCCAGTAGTGCTCCACGAACACGTCACCCGGCTCGAACCGTACGAAGCCGAAGTCCCGTACCCCCTCGGCCGCCCACGGGGCGCGGACCGCCAGCCGGGTGCCGTCGTCCGAGAGGACCTCGGCGGGGTAGCGGATCTTCGTGCGGCCCGCCTTCACGAGCACGACCTCAACCGAGCGTGCGGGCATGACGTACCTCCGTCGCGCAGATCTCGTACCCGAACCACGTGTTGATCGCCAGCATCGGCCGGTTGCCCGCGTCGTTCCCGGTGAACGCCTCCGTACAGCCGGCGGCCCGGGCCCGGTGCAGGGAGTGGTTCTTGGCGAGCTTGGCGAGGCCGCGCCCGCGGAAGGCCGGGTCGGTGCCGGTCATCCCGGAGTGGTACCGACCCCGGCCGTCGGTCTGCGCGGCGCTGAACGCGGCGGGGCGGCCGTCGACGACCGCGACGGTGGTCAGCTCGGCGTCGAACAGCGGATGGTTCCAGGTGGTCGCCAGCCAGTGCTCGTAGTCCGTCAGCTCGGCGCCGACGTCACCCGGCTCGTCGGCCGTGGTCAACGCGTCGAGGGCGAACAGCGGAAGGGGATCGGCGGCGAACGAGGCGGCACTGCGCAGCTCGACACCGTCCGGCGGCTCGGCGAGCGGCGGCAGCTCGGCGGAGCCGAGGTCGAGGCGGAGGAAGTGCGCGGAACGGCGAGCGGCGTAGCCACGCCGCTCGGCGAAGCCGCGGAACTCCGGTCCGTCGAGCACCCAGCTGAAGAGCGAGGTCGCCCCGCACCGCGCGAGGTGCTCCTCGGCGGCGCGCACGAGCAGCGTGCCGGCGCCGAGCCCCCGCTTCTCCGGGTGGACGTAGATGTTGACCGAGCCGACGCCGGGCTCCGGCGCGTCGTGGACGAGGCCGAGCTGGGCGGTGCCGACGACCTCGCCGCCGATCTCGGCGACCAGCGGCCGGCTGTGCGCCTCGGGATGGGCGTGGGCCCAGTCGAAGGCCACCTGGGCGGCGTTCGTCAGCATGAAGGGGAGAGCTGCCCGCCGGACGCGCGCGAAGTGCTCGGCGTCCTCCGGTCGTACGTCACGGACGATCACAGTCATGGTGCCGCACGGTACGGGCCGATGTGGCGCGGCCGCCTCCCATTTTCCCCCGGGGCGGGGGGAGAATCGGGCCGTGACATTGCGAATCACCGTGGACACGGACTCGTCGACCGCCCCGTACGAACAACTGCGCGCCCAGATCGCGGAGCGCGCCCGCTCCGGCGCGGTGCCGGTCGGCTACAAGCTGCCGACGGTACGCGGCCTGGCGGAGGAGCTGGGCCTCGCGGCGAACACGGTCGCCAAGGCGTACAAGTCGCTGGAGGCGGACGGCGTCATCGAGACCCGGGGCAGGCACGGCACGTTCGTCGCGGCGGCGGGCGACGCGGCCGCCCGACTGGCGGCGGGCGCGGCGGCGACGTACGCGGGAGAGGCGAAGCGCCTCGGCCTCACCCACGAAGCCGCGTCGGCGGCGGTGGCGGACGCGCTGAGGGCGGCGTACGGAGACTGAGCCGTCCCCGGCGGGGCGTGCGGAGACTGAGCCGTCCCCGGCGGGGCGTGCGGAGACTGAGCCGTCCCCGGCGGGGCGTGCGGAGACTGAGCCGTTCCGGACGGGGGCGTCCGGCGGCGATCGGGGCCGCAGCTGTCCCGCACGGCGGAGGGCGTAGGCACGGCGTGGCGGGCCCTTGCACGGCCGCCGGAGCTCCAGGGCCCGCAAGGGCCCGTCCTACAGGTACAGCCCCGCGTCCGGGATGCGGGGCTCCGGGAGGCCGGGGGCCGAGGTGCCGCGCCGCAGGGCGTACAGCTCCGCCAGGGTCGCGCCCTCGCGGCCCACGCCCTCCTCGCCGCCCAGCCACCCCACCGCCTCGCTCCGGGTCAGCCCGCCGACCTCGATCCGCGCCAGGCAGCGGCCGGGACGGACCACCGCCGGGTGGAGCCGCTCCAGGTCCTCGTTGGTCGTGACGCCGACGAGGACGTTCCGGCCCTGGCCGAGCAGCCCGTCCGTCAGGTTCAGCAGCCGGGACAGCGCCTGCCCCGCCGTGTGCTTCGCCTCGCCGCGGATCAGCTCGTCGCAGTCCTCCAGGAGGAGAAGTCGCCACCGCCCCTTCGCCGTGCCCTCGTCCTCTCCGATCGCGATGTCCATCAGATAGCCGACGTCGTTGAAGAGCCGCTCCGGGTCCAGGACGCAGTCCACCTGGCACCAGTCCCGCCAGGAGCGGGCGAGGGTGCGCAGCGCCGAGGTCTTCCCGGTGCCCGGCGGCCCGTGGAGCAGCAGCAGCCGGCCCGCGATGTCGTCCGGGGTGACCTTCATCAGCCGGTCCATCGCGTCGGCGACGGGAGCCGTGTAGTTCGGCCGGATCTCCTCCCAGGTCCCGGCGCTGATCTGCCGGGTCGTGCGGTGCGGGCCGCGCCGCGGCGACACGTACCAGAAGCCCATCGTCACGTTCTCGGGCTGCGGTTCGGGCTCGTCCTTCGCCCCGTCCGTCGCCTCCCCGAGAATCCTCTCCGCCAGCTCCGGCGCGGTCGCGGTGACGGTGACGTCCGCGCCGCGGTTCCAGCGGGAGATGAGCAGCGTCCAGCCCTCCCCCTCGGCGAGCACGGCGGCGCGGTCGTCGTCCTTGGCCGCGCGCACCACCGTCGCCCCGGCGGGAAGGAGCGTCGCGGCGGGCTTCACCCGGTCCAGGGACGTGCTGTGCGAGTGCGGCTGCTCGCCCGTGGCGAAGCGGCCGAGGAAGAGCGCGTCGATGACGTCGGACGGCGAGTCGCTGTCGTCGACGTTGAGTCGGATGGGCAGCGCCCGATGCGGCTCGGACGGCGCGGAACCGATGGGCGGCACGGACCCGGGCGGCACGGAACCGTCGGGCGGTACGGACCCGGACGGCGCGGAACCCTCGGCTGGCGTGGCAGACATGGCGACCATGATCCGGCAACCGGGCATTCCGCGCACGGTGTTTTGAACGGGACGATCCGGGGCCGGCCACGGCCCCGGATCCTCAGAGCCCGTACCGCCCCGCCGAGCGGAGCGCGGCACGGGTACGGCGCACCAGCGCGTAGCCCTTGGTCAGCGCCCGGTCGGCGGCGAAGGTACGGGTGATCGCCCGGCCCTCCACGAGGCGTTCGAACTCCTCGATCCCGGTGGACCGCCGGACGGTCAGCCGCTCCAGCGCGTACGGCCCCTGCCGGCGCCGTGCCGCCGCGTTGCCGACCGCGAGCGCCTGGGCGTACCCGGCCGCGCGGACGGTGCGCCGTACACGACGGTCGGAGTAGCCGTACGGGTAGGCGAACGACATCGGCGCGCGGCCGAGTTCCTCCCGGACGAGCTCCCTGCAGCGCAGGGTCTCGTACCAGAGACGCCGCTCGTCGACCTGGTCGAGCTGCGGATGGGTGTGGGTGTGGCCGCCGATCTCCGTACCAGCGGCGGCCAGTTCGCGCACCTGGTCCCAGTCGAGCATGGTGTCCAGGGCCCCGCCCTCGTCGTGCCGGCCCCGGAGCCAGCCCGTGGAGACGAAGAGCGTCGACGCGAAGCCGTGCTTGGTGAGCACCGGCAGCGCGTGCCGGTGCACCCCCTCGTAACCGTCGTCGAAGGTGATGAGGACGGGGCGCGCGGGCAGGCTCCGGTCCGTGCGCCAGCCGTCGGCCAGCTCGGCCGTGGTGAGTGCGGTGAACCCGCGGTCGGCGAGGACCGTCATCTGTGCGGCGAACGCCTCGGGGGAGACGGACAGCCGACGGGTCGCCGGAGCGGGCTCGTGGTCCACCGCGTGGTACATCAGGATCGGTACGGGTTCGTTCACGCGGCCACCTCCGAGGCTTGGCGGCGGTCCGGGATCGGCCCCGACGCGAACGTGGCCCCGTCCCCGCGCGCCCGCAGCGCCCCCCGTACGTAGCCGACGGCCGCCGTCGTCACGCCCGTCACGATGGCGCCCGCCCGGCCCGCGCCGCCCGGGCGGCCGAGCAGCGCGTCGCGCAGCCCGCGGACGACGCCGGCCGGCAGGACCCGGGTGGTGTACCGCCGTTCCGCCTCTAGTCCCCTGCTCGCGCCCACGCTCCGGGACACGAGCGCCTTGGAGAGCCCCTCGGCGTACGTCCGGGTACGGAAGTAGCCGAAGCGCTCGCGCGCGGACGGGACCTTGTGGTGGATGACGGACCGGTCGTCGATCAGCAGGACGGCGTCGGGGAGGGCCCGCGAGAGCCGGATGCACAGTTCGGTCTCCTCGCAGCCGAGCGGCCGGCGGTCGCCGTCCCGCCCGATGCCCGTGGCGAAGCCGCCCGTCGCGTCGAAGGCCGTACGCCGGAACGAGGCGTTGCCGCCCAGCACGTTGCGCACCCTGGCCCGCCCCGGAGGCAGGCCGCGATACGTGCAGCCGACGACCCAGTCGAACTCCTCGGGGAACCACTCGGGCCGCCGGCCCGACGCCCAGGCCGGCACGGTCCGCCCGCCGACCGCCATGACCCGTGGGTCGTCGTACGCCTCGGCGAAGTACCGCAGCCAGTCCCGTTCGGCCACGGCGTCGTCGTCGAGGAAGGCCACGAACTCGCCCAGGGCGGCGGCGATTCCGGTGTTGCGTCCGGAGGAGAGGCCGCGGGGGCCCGCGTTGGCGAGCACCCGCACCTTCTCCGTCCCGTCCGCCCCGTCCGTGAACCGCGCGGACAGCCGGGCCCGCAGCCGCTCGTTGTGATCGACCACGAGCAGGATCTCCCGGGCCGGATGCGACTGGTCCCGCACGGATGCGACCGCCGCGAGGATGTCCTCCCAGCGGTCCTCCGTGTAGACGCAGATCACGACGGAGAACCCACGGTCACCCGCGAGGTCCTCTCTCGCGAGGTCTTCACCAGCGACGTGGTCGCTCAAGACGTCTCTCCCCGGGGGACGTTGACCGAGAACGTGTTCGGTCGGCGGCGGGCCGCGCGTCTGACGCCCTTCTCCTTGAGGATGACCTTGAGGACCCGGATGCCGTCGCGTACGGCGTGGAGATTGCTGACGCCGTGGATGCGCAGGTACTCGTGGCTGGGGACCTCCTGGACCTTGAGGCCGGCCTTGACGACCCGGATGTTGATCAGGGTCTCGATCTCGAAGCCGGTGCAGTCGAGGGCGACCTTGTCGAGGCAGTGGCGCCAGAAGGCGTTGTAGCCGTAGCAGAGGTCGGTGTAGCGGGCGCCGAACTTGCGGTTGACCAGGGCGCAGAGGGCCCAGTTGCCCAGCCGGCGGACGGGCGTCATGTCGTCCGTGCCGCCGCCGTTGGCGAAGCGGGAGCCCTTGGCGAAGTCGGCGCCGCCGACCAGCGCGGAGACGTAGGAGACGATCTCCTGTCCGTCGGCGGAGCCGTCCGCGTCGACCATGACGATGATGTCGCCGGTGCAGGCGGCGAACCCGCTGATGAGCGCGTCGCCCTTGCCCTTGCCGACCTGCTTGACGACCTTGACGTCGGGCCGGAGTTCACGCGCCACACGGACGGTGTCGTCGGTGGAGTTTCCGTCGACGAGAACCACTTCGTGGATCCAGTCGGGCAGCGATTTGAAGACGTACGGAAGGTTCTCCGCTTCGTTCATCGCGGGGATGACGACACTCACCGGCGGGGTGATCGCCAAATGCGAGGTGATCGCCTTGTATTGGGCTGCTATTCGGCTCTGATCCACCGCTTCGTGGTCGACGGCCGGGCGCAGGAATGAACTCATGAGTGGTGTTTCCCTCTCGTCCGGTGGACCGCCCGCCCCCGGGCTGTCCGGTGGTCTGTCCGGTTACGAAAGGGGGGTACTCACCCCGTCCGTACAGCGGACAACCGCTGTACGGCATGGGTGAGTCGGCATCTCAGAACGCGCGGCAACGCGACCCGGCGCACGTATTGCGTACTCCGGGCACTCCCCCCTACCGCGCCCCGCTCCGGACCCTCGCGACGCTGAAGCCCTCCCCTGAGCCGTTGTGCGCGCCGGTCCGATGCGGGTGAGATGTACGACGGTATTGATGAATAGGACTGTATGGCAAGCCCTGGATCTGCGACTCCCATTTCTGCTAATTGATGCCCGTGGGCGGTCGGATACGGAACCGTCCCGATCGGTTTTTCGCAATCCGCTTGTCTGGTGGTGTTATTGGGGCCGAATGAAGCTCGTGCGCATTGTTGTGCGAATTCAATTCGATGCAAGATCCATCAGATGGCTTGATCTCGACGGTCCCTGACGGGGCGTCGGCGGCTACTCGCCAAATCTTCTTGGCATGAACACTTCCAGCGGGCCCGGCGCGCTGCTACTACCTAGTAGCGCAGAGATCCTGCTACAGGGAGGTTCCATGAAAAGGTCCCGATTCGTGGCATTCTCGTCCTCGCTCCTGCTCGGTGCCGTCCTCGCCCTCACCGGGGCGGGTACCGCGCAGGCAGCCGAAACCGCAGCTCTCGACTACGTGGCGCTCGGTGACTCCTACTCATCCGGCGTCGGCGCCGGGAGCTACGACAGCGCCAGCGGAGACTGCAAGCGCTCCACCAAGGCCTTCCCCGTCCTCTGGAAGAACGCGAACTCACCCTCGTCCTTCGCGTTCACCGCTTGCTCGGGCGCCCGAACGGGTGATGTCACGAGCGGACAGCTCGGACCCCTCTCCACCGCCACCGACCTGGTATCCATCACGATCGGAGGAAACGACGCCGGCTTCGCCGACGTCATGACCACCTGTGTCCTCCAGTCGGAAGCCTCCTGCATCAACCGCGTGAATCAAGCCAAGGCCTACGTCGACAGCACCCTCCCGGGGAAGCTCGACGCCGTGTATTCGGCCATCAGATCCAAGGCTCCGAACGCCCGGGTCGTCGTCCTCGGCTATCCGCGCTTCTACAAGATCGGCGGCAGCTGCGTCGCCGGTCTGAGCGAGAACGAGCGCCGCGCCATCAACGAAGGGTCCGACATCCTCAACGCGGCCACCGCCAAGCGCGCGGCCGACCACGGCTACACCTTCGCGAGCGTCGTCCCCGCCTTCACCGGACACGAGATCTGCTCCGGCTCGGCCTGGCTGCACAGCGTCAACTGGCTCAACATCGGGGAGTCGTACCACCCCACCGCCTCCGGTCAGTCCGGCGGCTACCTGCCCAGCTTCAGGGCTGTGGCCTAGGGCTGTCCCCCGGGTAGGTGACCCCGCCCGTCGGGGTCGCCTGCTCGCAGGTCACCGAGAACGCCACCCAGTCCGAGCTCTTCTCGGCCGGGGAGCGCACCTCCATCCGGATCCGGTCCCGGCGGGTGTCGTCCTCCCGGTGCGTCAGCTCCGTGTGCTCGACGCTCCGCTCCTCCGGTCCGCCGGCCGGGAACTCCAGCCGCCGCCACCCCTCCTCCGCCGAACTCTCGCCGCTCTCCGTGACCCAGCGGTACTCCACCGACGCGGGCGTGCGGCTCACCGTGAGCGTCGCGGCGAAGGCGGGCGCCCGCTCCGCCGGCGGCGGGCAGGGGCCGCTATAGCTGTCGCGGACGGCCCGCACATGGACCAGGACCGTCGGCGCCGGCGGCGCGGTGGTCGGCGTGGCCGTCGTGCGGGTCGGGGCGGGTGTGGTGCCGGGGGGACCGGTCGAGGGAGTCTTCGTCGGCGGTGGACTCGTCGCCGGGGAGCTGCTCGTCGGCCCTCCGCCGGGCCCCGGGTCGCGGCCCCCCTCGTTCCGCAGCAGCGCGTACGTGAGCCCGCCCACCGCCAGCAGCAGAAGGACGATCCCCGCCGTGAGGACGGCGACGGCCCGTCCGGAGCGGTCCGGGGTTCCCGGGTCCGAGGCGGGCGGCGGAACGGACAGGGGTAGCGGCGGGGTGCGGTCGCCGGTCGCGCCCCGACGGTCCTGCCCGTACGGCTCCGAGGCCGCCGCCCGCGCGGAGTCCGGCCCGCCCGACGCGAGCCCCGCGCCCGACGCCGCGGGCCCCGCGCTGCCGCCCGCTCCCACGATCCGCAACTGCCTCTCCGTGGCGGCGGCTTGCAGGCGCTCGCGCGGATCCTTGCGCAACAGGCCTTCGATCACCGGCGCGAGCTCCCCGGCCCGGCGCGGCGGTGGCAGCTCCTCGTCCACCACGGCGCGCAGCGTGCTCAGCGGGGTGTCCTGACGGAACGGCGAGTGGCCCTCCACGGCCGCGTAGAGCAGCACGCCGAGCGACCAGAGGTCCGAGGCGGGGCCGGGGGTCCGCCCCAACGCCCGCTCGGGCGCCAGGAATTCCGGGGATCCGATGAGCTCTCCCGTCATCGTGAGGGGAGACGTCCCCTGCACCGAAGCGATGCCGAAGTCGGTCAGCACCACCCGGCCGTCGTTGCCCAGCAGGACGTTGCCCGGCTTCACGTCCCGGTGCAGCACCCCCGCCTCGTGCGCCGCCCCCAGGGCCGCCAGCACCTCGGCTCCGACGAGCGCGGCGCGCCGCGGGGTCATGGGGCCCTCCGCGTCGAGGACGTCGGAGAGGGTGAGCCCGGGGATCAGCTCCATCACGATCCAGGGGCGGCCGTCCTCGGTGGCCACGTCGTAGACCGTCACCACGTTGCGGTGCGAGATCCGGGCGGCCGCCCAGGCCTCCCGCTCCAGCCGGGCGTACAGCCGGCGCTCGTCGTCCCCGGTGAGGCCCGCCGGGGCGCGGACCTCCTTCACCGCCACGTCACGGCCGAGGACCTCGTCCCTGGCGCGCCAGACGGTGCCCATGCCGCCCTGCCCCAGCACGTCCAGCAGCCGGTACCGCCCCGCGATCACGGTCATGGCGTGTCCCCATCCTTCTACGGTCCCGGTGGAGCATTCCTGCCCCTCGGCCGTGTACTTCGAACACCACGGGGAAAGTGTGGGGTGATCTTGGTGGCGGAGATCACACACCGTCAGATCACCTCGGCGAGGGCCGTGCGGGCAGGATGGTTCGTGGCGGTTCGGCAGGTGTTCGAGCGCTGTCCAACTCGCCCTGGAATCAGATGGATTCGGACAGTAATCGTCAACACCCGTACGAGTGCGGTGAATCCTGCCGTCGGGATACACGGGTGTCACAGCGGGGCGATAGGGTTAACCTGCCCGGGCCGGGTGCCCTCGTCAGGGTGGGGAGTGACATGGAACAGATAGCAATGCGCAGCAGGCCGCGAGTGCCTGCCATCACGTGCGGGAGCAGCGCGACCAGTTCGCGGCTCGACCGCCATCTCGCGGTGCTCGGCGGCCCCGTCGTGCCCCAGCGCGAGGCGGCCGAGGCGACGCTGCTGATGCGAGAGCTGACGTCCCGTGACGTCGCGCACAGCCACCGCAGCAAGAGCGCGCGCGTCTCGCTCTTCGCCCCCCTGCGGCGCCTGCGTCGCAGCCTCTTCGGCAGCCGCGGCTAGACGGCGCCCCTTCGGGGTCGTGGGCATCTGATCCGCAGAGCTGGGGTCACCCGGGAGTAGCTCTGCGGGAGGATGGACACACCCCGACGACGGCGTCCGCCCACCCCGCACCCCGCGACTCTCAGGCCACGACGCCGTCCTCCCGCAGTGCCTCCCGCTCCGCCGGACCCACGCCCAGCTCGCCGAGTACCGCATCCGTGTCCTCCCCCAAAGCCGGGATGCGGCCCATCCGGGCTTCCGGGCCGTCCGGGAAGGTGACGGGCGGAAGCAGGGTCCGCAGGGGCCCGACCGCCGATCCGACGGTCCGCCAGCGGTCCCGCGCCGCCAGCTGCGGGTGCTCCGCCAGATCCGCGACGGTGTTCAGCCGTGCGCACGCGATGCCGGCCGCCTCCAGGCGCGCCAGGGCCTCCGCGGCCGTCAGCGGCGCCAGCGCCTCCGCCACCGCCGCGTCCGTACCCGTACGCCCGGCCACGCGCGCGGTGTTGGTCGCGAACTCCGGATCGTCCGCCAGATCCGGCCGCTCCAGCACCTGTTCGGCCAGCCGGCGCCACTCGCGGTCGTTCTGGACCGACAGCAGCACCAGGCTCCCGTCGACCGTCGGGTAGGCGTCGTAGGGCGCGATGACGGCGTGCGCCAGACCGGTGCGCGCCGGTGCCGTGCCCCCGTGCATCCCGTGGTGCAGCGGATGCCCCATCCACTCGGCCAGCGAGTCCAGCAGCGACACCTCCACCGGCCCGCCCCGGCCGGTCGTCCCGCGACGCACCAGCGCGGCGAGGACGCCCGCGTACGCGTACATCCCCGCCGCGATGTCCGCCGCGGGGATCCCCGACTTGACCGGTTGTTCCTCCGTCCCGGTCACCGACACCAGGCCCGCCTCGCACTGCACGAGCATGTCGTAGGCCCGCTTGTGCGCGTACGGCCCGCCCGGGCCGTACCCCGAGACGTCGACCGCGACCAGCCGTGGGTGCGCGGCGCAGAGGGTGGCCGCGTCCAGGCCGAGCCGGGCCGCCGCCCCCTGCGCCAGGTTCTGTACGAAGACGTCGGCACCGGCGACCAGCCGGCGGACCAGGTCGAGACCCCGCCCGTCCTTGAGGTCGACCGCCACCGACTCCTTGCCGCGGTTGCACCACACGAAGTGCGAGGCGAGCCCGCGCGCCGCAGTGTCGTACCCGCGCGCGAAGTCACCGCCGTCCGGGCGCTCGATCTTGATGACACGGGCGCCCAGATCGGCGAGCTGACGGGTGGCGAAGGGGGCGGCGACGGCCTGCTCGACCGCGACGACCGTGATCCCGTCCAGGGGGAGTGGCTGCATGCTCATCAGCCCTCCCTACCCTCTGGCCACCACCGTTGTCACCGTCACCCTCGTCACCCGTCGGCCGCGCGTGTCACCCCCGGGCACGGCGGCGCACGGCCGCCGTGGCGAAGACGGCGATCAGCGCGAGCGACCAGAGCAGCGGGCCGGCCACCGGATGCGTCACCGGCCAGGCCGCGTCGGCCGGCCCCCGGTGCGAGTCCTGGGCTGCCTGGAACATCCCGTCATGACGCCGCCCGCCGCCGTCGCCACGAGCAGCCTGGGCACCAGGTGGGCGGTACTCGGTGCCCGGCCTGGCGAGGGCGCTGCCGAAGACGTACCCGGGAAGAACAGGAACCTCATGGAGCGGCTTGCGGGCGGCGCCTACCCCCGGCTCGCCGCCGTGCTCGGTGCCGCCGGCGCCGAACGCCCGATCCCGAGGAGATCTTCGACCGGACGCCGACGCGGGTCCTCGACTCCTTCGCTCCGGGGTGACCCCGGAAGCGCGCTAGAGCAGCGCGAACTGGCCCTCCGGGCCCTCCTCCTGATGGTCCAGTACGGAGGCGGGGCGGCGGGCCGTGTCCGGTACGGGCAGGACGCCCGCGTCCCGGAGCGCGGCCGCGGAAAGCCACGGCCCCTCCGCGAGGAGCGCGGCGCGCGCCCGGTCCCGCTCGGCGAGCAGCGCGAGGACGGTGACGAGCTCCAGCAGCTCCGAGGTCCACTCCTGCGGCCACGCCGCCGGACCGATGGCCTCCAGGCCGCCGGGTTCGGCGGGTGCGGTCCGGTGCGCGAACCACTGCTCCAGCATCCGTACGCCTCCGACCTGGAACTCCCACGCCTCGGCGGGTACGGGCGAGATCCGGCCGTCGTCGAGGCTCAGGGTCTCCTCCCCGGGCTCGTACGCGAGCGTGCCCGGCCGTGCCGGGATCGGCGCACGCACATACGGGCGCCGGCCCCCGGGCAGACGGGGCCGCTCGCCGCCTCGGGCGCCCCTCAGCTGGATGTCCGTGAGTCCCCGGCCCAGTTCCACACCCGTGGACCAGACGTCCGGGCGGGCCGGCAGCGGGACATGGCAGCCGGCGGGCGACGGACGGGCGGCTGCCACGGCCCAGGCCAGGACGTCATGGGCGGTGACCCGGCAGCCGTACCGCTCGCTCAGCAGAGGCAGCAGCCCGGGCGCGAGGTTCGGCTCCTCGGCCCCGGGGCGACGGAACAGCGGGCGGATCCGGCCCGGCCGCCCGGCCGGGGAGCGTCCCGCGGGCAGCGCCGCCGACACCAGCAGTGCGGGCCCGTCCGCGCCCGGCGCGTACCCCTGCTCGACGGCGAAGAGCTGCCGCTCGTCGGCGACCCGCCAGAGCTCGGGACGGGCGGTGTCGATGAGGCGGTGGTCGGGGAGCAGCCACTGCTCGTCGAACGGGCCGTGGGCGAGCCGTACCGGTTCGGGGCACGGACCTGACTCGCGGGCGAACCTGACGGTGCCGGTCCGCTGCCCCGGCAGCGCCGCCACGGAGCTCGACGGCGTACGCGCCCGGCTGGGCCGGAACAGTTCCTCGCGTTCGGCGCCCTCCGCCCCGACCAGCCGGTCCCAGCGCGCCCGCAGCGTACGGGCGTCGGGCGCCACGATCCAGGACCGCCCGAGCCGCAGCGGCGCGACGGACCAGGGCATCAGCTCGTCCAGGAGGGGCGCGTCGTCCAGCGGTACGTCTTCGGTCACGCCCCGGATGCTAGCGAGCGGGCTCAGTGCGCCTCCACCGTCACCGTGAAGGAGAACCGGTCGCCCCGGTACCGGATCCGGGCCACGTCCACCACCCGGCCGTCCTCGTCGTAGGTGACGCCCGTGTAGTGCAGGATCGGCGAGAGCAGCGGCACCTGGAGCAGCGCCGCCGTCTCCGGGTCCGCGAGCCGGGCCTCGACGGTGTCCGTGATCCGGCTGATCCGTACCCCCATCACGTCCCGCAGCACCTTCGTCATCGGCCAGCGCTCCAGGTCGGCCGGGTCGAGACCGGCCGCGACCTCTGGCCGTACCGCGTTCTCCGCCCAGTTGGTGGGCTCGCCGCTCTCCCCGTCCCGCCGCAGTCGCTTGTAGGCGACCACCTCCGTGACATCGGGGAAGAACTCGGCGAGCTCGCCCGGCACCGGCTCGGTGCCGTGGCCGAGGACGGTGGTCCGCTCGCCGGACTGCTGGGCCACGATCGCGTCGATCGAGCCGAGCAGCCGGCGAGGGGTGGAGCGCCGCGCGCCGGGCTCGATGAACGTGCCCCGCCGCCGGTGTCTGCTGATCAGGCCCTCCTCCTCGAGCTCTTTGAGGGCCTGGCGCATCGTCAGCACGCTCACGCCGTAGTGGGCGGCGAGCTGCTCCTCGGTGGGCAGCCGCAGCGAGGCGTCGGGCGTGCGGCCGAGTATGGAGGCGCGCAGCGACTGCGAGACCTGATACCAGAGCGGCAGCTTGCGGTTCAGGACCAGCGAGTCGGGGGCGAAGGCGGTCACGGCGTTCTCCGTACGACGACAACGAGGCTCGGGGGCGGCGAGGCTCGGGGACGACGAGACTCTACGGCCGGAAGTGGCGCTCAAGACCCTGCCATACGTCGTCGTAGCCCTTCTGCAGGTGGTCGGCCGAGGCCGCCTGCTCGGTGGTGGTGACCGGCCAGCGGGTCTCGAACATGAACGCCAGGCCGTCGTCGATCTTCTGCGGCTTCAGCTCGGCGCCGCTGGCCTTGTCGAACGTCTCGCGGTCCGGTCCGTGCGCGGACATCATGTTGTGCAGCGAACCGCCTCCCGGGACGAAGCCCTCGGCCTTGGCGTCGTACGCGCCCTCGATGAGGCCCATGTACTCGCTCATCACGTTCCGGTGGAAGTACGGCGGCCGGAAGGTGTCCTCGCCGACCAGCCAGCGCGGGGCGAAGACCACGAAGTCGACGCCCGCGAGCCCGGGGGTGTCGGTCGGGGAGGTGAGGACCGTGAAGATCGACGGGTCCGGGTGGTCGTACGAGATCGTCCCGATGACGTTGAAGCGGTGCAGGTCGTAGACGTACGGGGTGTGGTTGCCGTGCCAGGCGACGACGTCGAGCGGGGAGTGGCCGTAGGTCGCGGACCAGAGGTTGCCGCAGTACTTGTTGACGACCTCGACCGGCCCCTCGACGTCCTCGTAGGCGGCGACGGGGGCGCGGAAGTCGCGGGCGTTGGCGAGGCCGTTGGCGCCGATCGGGCCGAGGTCGGGGAGCTGGAACGGCGCCCCGTAGTTCTCGCAGACGTAGCCGCGGGCGCTCTCGTCCAGGAGGTCGACGCGGAAGCGGACACCGCGCGGGACCAGCGCGATCTCGCCGGGGTGGACGGCGAGCAGGCCGAGTTCGGTACGCAGGAGCAGGCCGCCGCGCTCGGGGACGATCAGCAGCTCGCCGTCCGCGTCGCTGAAGACCCGTTCCATCGGGGCGTTCGCGTGGTACAGGTGCACGGCCATGCCGATGCGCTGGGCCGCGTCGCCGTTGCCGCCGAGCGTCCAGAGACCGGCCAGCCAGTCCGTGCCGGGCGCCGGCTCGGGCAGCGGGTTCCAGCGCAGCCGGTTGGGGTCGGCGACGGTCTCGGTGAACGGCGCGGAACGGACGGCGCCGTTGTCGATCCGGGTGAACGGGGGGTGCGCGGCCGAGGGACGGACGCGGTAGAGCCACGAGCGGCGGTTGTGGGCGCGCGGTTCGGTGAAGGCGCTGCCGCTCAGCTGCTCCGCGTAGAGGCCGAGGGGCGCGCGCTGCGGCGAGTTGCGTCCGTGCGGCAGTGCTCCCGGTACGGCCTCCGAACCGTGCTCGTTCCCGAAGCCGGTGGAGTACTGCAGTCCGGCGGCCGTCTTTCTCGCCCGCTCGGTGTTCTCCGTGGTCATCGCACGCTCCTGTCCTGACGCCCGAAACAATCCTATGCATGACCGTAGGATTCCGCGCCCGCTCGCGTCAACGGGGTCCGGCGAGGTCTCGGTTCGACGTGATGCGTGCACGAGGGGTTCCAAAAGATGAACATTGCTCTACTCTCACGCCCATGTCGTGGACCCACAGGCTCCTTGTCGCGCTCTCGGTCGTTCTGGCGGCGCTCGCCGCCGCCCTGGTCACCGCCCCCGGGGCCCAGGCCCACGAAGAGCGGCCCGTCACCTTCCCCGACGGCTCCGGCAGCGTGCCGGTGCTCCGCACCGGGGAGCCCGATCTGCTGGTCTGCAAGACCGACCGGGCCGACTTCACCCGCCGTGTCTCCGGTTTCCCGGCGGAGCTGAAGGACCGGAACCTGGCCCTGTTCGACCGGTGCACGCGGAGCGGCTTCCGCCATCTCCAGCAGGCCGTCGACGCCGTCGACCGGCCCGGCATGACCATCGCCGTCCTGCCCGGCCTCTACGAGGAGGAGCCCTCGCAGCCCGCCCCGACCGGCGCCTGCGCCGCGCTGAAGGCCCCCAAGTCGGCGCTCGGCTACCAGATCCTCTCGTACGAGCAGCAGAAGCAGTGCCCGCACAACCAGAACCTGGTCGCCATCCTCGGCAAGAAGGACCTCCAGATCGAGGGCACCGGAGCCTCCCGCCTGGACGTGGTCATCGACGCGAAGTACACGAAGCTCAACGCCCTGCGGGCCGACGGCTCCGACGGCGTCTACTTCCGCAACTTCACCGCCCAGCGGACCACCTTCAACTCGCTGTACGTGCTGGCGGCCGACGGCTTCGTCATCGACGACGTGCTCACCCGGTGGAACGACGAGTACGGCTTCCTCACCTTCGCCTCCGACCACGGCCTCTACAAGAACTGCGAGTCGTACGGCAACGGGGACTCCGGCATCTACCCCGGCTCGGCCTCCGACATCAACGACGGCCGCGGCTACGACGTCCCGCGCTACTCCATCGAGATCACCGGCTGCCGCAGCCACCACAACATGGTCGGCTACAGCGGCACGGCCGGTGACTCCGTCCACGTCCACGACAACGAGTTCGACCACAACATGGGCGGCGCCTCCATGGACTCCGCCTTCCCCGGCCACCCCGGGCTCCCGCAGAACCACGCGCGGTTCGAACGGAACCTGATCCACGACAACAACCAGAACTACTACCGGTACGTCGCCGACGGCACCTGCGCCAAGCCGCCCGTCGAGCGCGGCTACGAGCAGGGTGTCGTCTGCCCGCAGATCTCGATGCCGCCGGGCACGGGCATCATCACGGCGGGCGGCAACTGGAACCTGTACGAGGACAACTGGGTGTACGGCCACCAGCGCGCCGCCTTCTTCCTCAGCGCCGTCCCCGCCTTCATCCGGGGCGAGTCCGCCTGGGGCAAGCAGACCGACACCTCGCACCACAACCGGTACGCGGGCAACCGCCTGGGCGTGGACAAGGCGGGCGCCTCCCGGCCCAACCGCACGGACGTGTGGTGGGACGGCCAGGGCGGCGGCAACTGCTGGCAGTCCGAGGGCGGAGCGTCCGGTGCGTCGACCCCCGGCGCCCTGCCCGAGTGCGGGAAGCGCCGGGGCGAGGTCTCCGGGAACACGGACCGGCTCGTCGGCGAACCGGCCAAGCTGGCCCACCTCCTGGTGTGCGCCGACTACAACGTCCAGGAGCGCCGGCTGCCCGCGGGGTGCGACTGGTACGGCGCGCGGGGCATCCAGCGGGTCGAGACCCAGCTCGCTCTGGGGACCGCCGTCGTGCTCGCCCTCGTCGGGGGCGTCCTGTGGTGGCGCAGGCTCCGCGGCAGCCGTGCGGCGGGTGTGGCGACCGCCCTGGGCCTCGCGGGCCTGGTCCTGGACGTGGCCGGCTCGACGCTGGGTCTTGCCCCCGGCCCCCTCCCGGCCGTGGCGCTCCTGCTGATCGGCGTCTGGTGGACGGTGCTGGGCCTCGCCCTGCGCCCCACCCGCCCCGCCTTCGCCTGGACCACCCTCGCCCTGGGCGCCCTCACCCTTCTCGACGCCTTCGACAAGGCCGTCCTGATGATCCCCTGGATCCCCCTCAGCCCCGCCTGGCTGCGCGGTCTCCTCGCCGTGGTGTGGGTGCTGTGGGCGGTGGTGGTCGCGGGCCGGCGCGCGCCCGGGGAAGCGGGCGAGCAGGAACCCACCCCCGACCCCGGACCGCCGCCGGTCACCGCGACCGCGCGCGGGGGCCGTGAGAGCCGGGAGAGCCACGCCAGGTCCGAGGGCCGCGAGGGCCGCGACGGCCGTGACGGCCGTGACGGGTACGGCGCCCGCGACGGGGGCGCGTCGTGAGGCGGCGCCCGCCTGCCACGGCGACCGCCCCCCGCCGCCGGTCCGCCCCCCGCCGCCGGTCCGCCCTGCGCCGCCGGTCCGCCCCTCGCCGCCGGTCCGCCGTCCTCGCGGGCGTCCTCCTCGCCGTCGCCCTGGCCGCCGCAGGGTGCGGAGGGCGGGCCACCACCCACCACAAGCCCGGCACCAGCCACCAGGAGGCCACCGCGGGCAGCGGCACGCTGCTCGCGGCGAAGGACGAAGGCGGGCACCGGCTCCGGGAGGTGCCCGCACAGGGCGCGCCCGCCGTCCGGGTCGAGACGCGGCCCGACACCGAGGGCGGCTGGAACATCCACCTCGCCGTGGAGAGGTTCCGCTTCACCCCGGAGAGCGTCGGCGGCGGGGCCCTCCCCGGTCGCGGCTACGCCCGTCTCCTCGTCGACGGCAAGGAGACCGACCGGGTCTACGGCCCCTGGCACCACGTCCCTCCCGGCGCCCGCACCCTGACCGTCCGCCTCCATGCGGACGACCACACCGCCTGGGCGGTCGCGGGCAGACCGGTCGAGGCCACCGTCGCCCTCTCCACCACCCCCGGTTCCACCACCTCCGTCTCGACCGCCCCTGCCTCGGCCGCCCCCGCGACCCCCGCCCCGACGACAGCCGCGCCCGGCCGGACCGTCGAGATCACCGTCGACGGATCGTCCGTCCAGCCACCCCCCTCCCGCGTCGAGCTGAAGAAGGGCGAGCGGCTCACCCTCCGTGTCACCAGCGACCGCGCCGACACCCTCCATGTCCACGGCTACGACCGCGAACTGCCCCTCGCCCCCGGCACCCCCGGGTCGCTCACCCTCACCCTCGACCGCACCGGCCTCTTCGAGGTCGAGACCCACGACTCGGGGCTGCTCCTGACCCAACTCGTCGTCCGATGACCACTCCCGTCCGCCTTCTCGCCCACGGCATCGGCTCCCAGCACGACCTCCCGCTCGCGCCCTTCTACGCCTACGCGGGCGCCTTCGCCGCGCTCTTCGTCTCCTTCCTCGCCCTGGGTCTGCTCTGGCCCACGTCCCGCTTCCGCGGCGACCGGGCGGGCCGACCGCTGCCCGCCGCCGTCCAGCGCCTCGCCGACGCCCCGGTCACCCGCACCGCCCTTCGCGCGGCCGGCGCGGCCGCGGCCCTGACCGTCGTGCTCCACCTCCTCCTCGGTCCCGACGACCCCGACCGCAACCCCGCGCCCGGTGCCGTCTACGTCCTCCTCTGGGTGGGGCTCGTCCCCGCCTCGCTCCTCCTCGGCCCCGTCTGGCGCCTCCTCAACCCTCTGCGCGCCCTCCACGCCGTGCTCCCGGCCGCACGCGACCCCCGCCCCCTGCCTCCGGGCCTCGGTATCCGGCCCGCCGCCGCCGGACTCCTCCTGTTCGCCTGGCTCGAACTCGTCGCCCCCGACCCCGCCTCCTCCACCACCCTCCTGGCCTTCCTCGCCACCCTCACGGCCCTCGGGCTCCTCGGCGCCGCCCGCCACGGCCCCGACTGGTTCGCCCACGCCGACCCCTTCGAGGTCTACTCCTCCCTCCTCGCCCGGCTCTCCCCGCTCGGCCGCCGCGCCGACGGCCGGCTCGTCCTGCGCTCACCCTTCGACGGCCTCGACTCCACGCCGCAGACCCCCGGGCTCGTCGCCACCGTCTGCGTCCTGCTCGGCTCCACCGCCTACGACGGCTTCTCGGACAACCCCCGCTGGATCACCACCCTCCAGACCTCACCCCTCGGCCCGACCGTCACCGCCACCCTCGGCCTCCTCGCCGCCGTCGCCCTCGTCGCCGCCCTCTACGCCCTGTGCGCCGGCACCCTGCGCCTGATGTCCCGCGAACTCGCCACACCCCTCACCTCCTTCGCCCACTCCCTCCTCCCCATCGCCCTCGGCTATCTCGTCGCCCACTACTTCACACTCTTCGTGACGGAAGGACCACGTACCGTCATGATGGCAGCGGGCACTGACAACGCCCCCGTGCCCGCCCCGCCCCTGGCCCCGGGCGCCCTCGCCACCCTCCAGGTCACCGCGATCGTCACCGGACACGTCCTCGGCGTCGTCGCCGCGCACGACCGCTCCGTGCGGCTCTTCCCGCCCGCCCGCGCCGTGGCCGGGCAACTGCCCCTGTTCGCGCTGATGATCGCGTACACCCTCGGAGGCATCGGACTGCTCATCGCCTGACCCGACCAGGAACGGAGCGGCATCATGGACCCCGTGCCCCAGCCTTCCCTCCGCCGCACCCCCGTCCAGCAGCGCAGCGCCGAGCGCCTCGCCCGGATCCTCGACGCCTGCGCCGAACTCCTCGACGAGACCGGCTACGAGCAGCTGAGTACGCGTGCCGTCGCCGCCCGCGCGGGCGTTCCGATCGGATCCGTCTACCGCTTCTTCGGCAACAAGCGCGCGATGGCCGACGCCCTGGCCCACCGCAACCTCGACCGCTACGCCGAGCGGATCGGCGCGCGCCTCGCCGGGGCGGGCAAGGCCGACGCGTACAGCGCGATCGACAGCGTCCTGGACGAATACATCGCGATGAAGCGCACCGTTCCCGGCTTCGCGCTCGTCGACTTCGGAGTCCCCGCGCCGACCGCCGCCCCCACCACCACCAGTGCAACCACCACCCGCGCCCCCACCGCCACCACGGACGCGGGTGGGGGCGCGGACGGCGGAGTCCCGGGCGGCGGGGGTGACGCGGTCCGGGCCGAGGACGCCAACCACCTCGTCGCCGACCGCCTCTGCGGCCTCCTCGCCACCCACCTCGACCGCACTGCCGACGACGCCCTGCGCCGCAAGGTGCTGGTCGGCGTCGAGGCCGCCGACGCGCTGCTCCAGCTCGCCTTCCGTACCGCCCCGTCCGGCGACCCCGCGCTCATCGCCGAGACCCGCGAGCTCCTCTACGCCTACCTCGCACCCTCGCTGAGCTGACCCCTCCCCACCGTGCGTACCGGTCGGTATGCTCGCGGGTGCCCGTGCGTCACCGCCGTCGCCCCAGGGAGCCGTCATGTCCACCGCCCTGCGTATCTGCCCGCTCTGCGAAGCCACCTGCGGGCTGACCCTCACCCTCGACGGCACCCGGATCACCGGCGCCCGCGGAGACCGCGACGACGTCTTCAGCCAGGGGTTCATCTGCCCCAAAGGCGCCTCCTTCGGCGAGGTCGACGCCGACCCCGACCGACTCACCGGGCCCCTCGTCCGCAAGGACGGCACCCTCCAGGAGGCCACCTGGGAGGAGGCGTTCGACACGATCGCCGCCCGGATCCGACCGCTGATCGAGACGTACGGACCGAACGCGGTGGGCCTCGTGCTCGGCAACCCGAACGTCCACACCATGGCCGGCGGCCTCTACCCGCCCCTGCTGATCGGCGCCCTGCGGACCCGGAACCTCTTCACCGCCTCCACCCTCGACCAGATGCCCAAGCATGTCTCCAGCGGACTGCTCTTCGGCGACCCCTTCGCCATCCCCGTCCCGGACCTGGACCGCACCGACCATCTGCTGATGCTCGGCGCCAACCCCCTGGACTCCAACGGCAGCCTCTGCACCGCCCCCGATTTCCCCGGCAGGCTCAAGGCGCTGCGCAGGCGCGGCGGCACCCTCACCGTCGTCGACCCGCGCCGCACCCGTACCGCCCGGCTCGCCGACCGCCATGTCGCCATCCGCCCCGGCACCGACGCCCTCTTCCTCGCCGCGCTCGTCCACACCCTCTTCGCGGAGGGCCTCGCCGACCCCGGCGTCCCGCTCGCCGACCTGGTCGAGGGCGTGGAGGACGTACGCGAGGCGGTACGGGAGTTCACGCCCGAAGCCGTCGCGGCCGCCTGCGACCTGGACGCGACCACCATCCGTACGGTCGCCCGGGAACTCGCGGCCGCGCCCACCGCCGCCGTCTACGGCCGGATGGGCAGCTCCACGGTCACC
The DNA here is from genome assembly GCF_055563155.1 of Streptomyces sp. NPDC013317. NCBI lineage: Bacteria > Bacillati > Actinomycetota > Actinomycetes > Kitasatosporales > Streptomycetaceae > Streptomyces > Streptomyces sp. NPDC013317. The sequence continues at coordinate 46,520 of NZ_JBVHDX010000017.1, read as the reverse complement.
CACGGCACGCTCGGCAACTGGCTCGTCGACGTCCTGAACGTCCTCACAGGCAACCTCGACCGCCCCGGCGGCGCGCTCTTCCCGCTCGCCGCGACCGCTCCCGCGCCCCGGCCGGCGGGCCCCGGCAAGGGCTTCGCGCTCGGCCGCTGGAGCAGCAGGGTCTCCGGCCACCCCGAGGCCAAGGGCGAACTCCCCATGGCCGCGCTCGCCGAGGAGATCGAGACGGCGGGGGAGGAACGTATCCGCGCGGTGATCACCATCGCCGCCAACCCCGTCCTCTCGGCGCCCGACGGGCTGCGCCTCGACCGGGCACTCGGCTCCCTCGACCTGATGGTGGCCGTCGATCCGTACCTCAACGAGACCACCCGCCACGCCGATGTCGTCCTGCCTCCGCCGCCGCCCTCGCGGAGCGCCCACTTCGACTTCTCGTTCAACGGTCTCGCCGTCCGCAACCAGGTCCGTTTCACCCCGGCCGTGGTTCCGCTGGAGGACGGGCGGATGGACGAGTGCGAGATCCACGCACGGCTGATCCTCGCCGTGAGCGGGATGCACGGCGCACCGCCCTCGGCCGTCGACGACCTCGCCGTCGACGCGACCCTCGCCAAGGCGGTCACCCAGGAGCACTCACCCCTCCACGGCGCCGACCCCAAGACCGTCGCCGCCGGGCTGAGGGGCGCCACCGGGGCCGAGCGACGCCTCGACCTGATGCTCCGCCTCGGACCGTACGACCTCACTCTCGACGACCTCCTCCGGGCACCGCACGGCATCGACCTCGGTCCCCTCGAACCCCGCCTTCCCGGTCTCCTCAAGACCCGCAGCGGACGCGTCGAGCTGCTCCCCGCACCGATCACCGCCGACCTGCCCCGGCTGCGCGCCGCCCTCAACGCCCCGCCCGGCGGTCTCGTCCTCGTCGGCCGCCGCCATCTGCGGTCCAACAACAGCTGGCTGCACAACGCGCCCTCCCTCAACGGCGGTTCGAACCGCTGCACCCTCCAGGTCCACCCCGCCGACGCCGACCGCCTCGGCCTCGCCGACGGCAAACCCGCCCGGATCGCGGCCGAGGGGGGCGCACTGGAGGTCGAGGTGGAGATCACCGACGCCGTGCGGAGGGGAGTGGTGAGCCTGCCGCACGGCTGGGGACACGACCGGCCCGGTACTCGCCTCGCGGTCGCCGGGGCCAGGCCCGGGGTCAACGTGAACCAGCTCCTCGACGGCTCACGCCTCGACCCGCTCTCGGGCACGGCGGTGCTCAACGGATTCCCCGTGGAGTTGTCGCCCCTGCCGTGACCCTCCTGCCGCCCCTGCCGTGACCGTCCCGCCGCCCCTGCTGTGACCTGGGGTTTTGCTCGTATTGCTCACGCGTCAACGTCTTGTTAACGCCGGAAGGGGGCACCTAACGTCATCCGAACGCCGCACCGGTGGGAGCCGCCCCGGTGGGAGTTCGAAGGTGAACGTGAGGTGTCCTCCATGCTGACCGTCCTCGGCTTCGCCATGATCGCGACCTTCCTGGTCCTGATCATGATGAAGAAGATGTCGCCGATCGCGGCGCTCGTGCTGATCCCCGCCCTGTTCTGCGTCGCCGTCGGGCAGGGTGCGCAACTCGGCGACTACGTCATCGAGGGCGTGGAGAAACTCGCCCCCACCGCCGCGATGCTGATGTTCGCCATCGTCTACTTCGGCGTGATGATCGACGTCGGTCTGTTCGACCCGATCGTGCGGGGCATCCTGCGCTTCTGCAAGGCCGACCCGGTGCGGGTGGTGGTCGGTACTGCGCTGCTTGCGGCGATCGTCTCGCTCGACGGCGACGGCTCGACCACCTTCATGATCACCGTCTCGGCGATGTACCCGCTCTACAAGCGGCTCGGGATGAGCCTGGTCGTGATGACGGGGGTCGCCGCGACCGCCAACGGTGTCATGAACACCCTGCCCTGGGGCGGCCCCACGGCCCGAGCGGCGACCGCGCTCAAGGTGGACGCGGCGGACGTCTTCGTCCCGATGATCCCGGCGCTCGCCACGGGCCTGCTCTTCGTCTTCGCCCTCGCGTACGTCCTCGGCCGGCGTGAGCGCAGGCGGATCGGCTACCTCACCCTCGACGAGGTCCTGGAGCCGCAGACCGAGACCGTCCTGGTCGCCGCCGGCGCCGGCGGCGGTGCGAAGGGTACGGCCGGCGGCCCGGACGCCACCGGCTCCCCGGCGGGCTCGGACTCCACCGGAGCCGGTGAGGGCTTCCAGGGGCTCGACCCGAACCGCCCGACCCTGCGTCCGAGGCTGTACTGGTTCAACGCCGGCCTCACCGTCGCGCTGCTCACCGCGATGATCCTCGAACTGCTGCCGATCCCGGTCCTCTTCCTCCTGGGCGCGGCGCTCGCGCTCACGGTCAACTATCCGAAGATGGCCGACCAGAAGGCCAGGCTCGCCGCCCACGCCGACAACGTCCTGAACGTGGCCGGCATGGTCTTCGCCGCGGCCGTCTTCACCGGTGTCCTCACCGGCACGGGCATGGTCAAGCACATGGCCGACTGGCTCGTGGGCGCGATCCCCGAGGGCATGGGACCGCACATGGCGCTGGTCACCGGCCTGCTCAGCCTGCCCCTCACGTACTTCATGTCCAACGACGGTTTCTACTTCGGCGTCCTGCCCGTCCTCGCGGAGGCGGGAGCGGCCCACGGGGTCTCGCCGCTGGAGATCGCCCGTGCGTCGATCGCCGGCCAGGCGCTGCACATGTCGAGCCCGCTCGTCCCGGCCGTGTACGTCCTGGTCGGCATGGCGAAGGTCGAGTTCGGCGACCACACCCGCTTCACCGTGAAGTGGGCGGCGCTCACCTCGCTGGTGGTGCTCGCGGCGGGGATCCTCTTCGGAATCATCTAGCGCCGACCCCGTCGGCCGGGGGAGTGAATACGGAGGGTGTCACGGCGTCGGTGGCACCCTCCGTACGGGCGTGATGACAGATAGTCACATGATCGGCTAATTGTCCGACGTCTTCATGTGACTGGAGGAACCCCCGTATGACCGCTCCCGCAGTCCGTCCCCTGCTGTCCATCGCCGCCGCGTCGCTCGCCCTTGGCAGCCTCGGCCTGGCCGGTGCTCCCACCGCCTTCGCCGCGCCCGGCGACAACGGCGACATCAAGATCCACCACGCCGGAGGCCGGGATGAGCCCCGCCGCACCGCCGTGAACAGCGAGACCACCGAGCCGCGGGTCTGCACGTTCTATCTCGCCGCCTTCGACTTCGAGGGGTTGGAGCAACTCAGCTGGACGATCTCCCCGCAGCGACCGGTGGACAGCGTCACCACGAACGGCACGATCACCATCGACTCCACGGGTCGCGGGATCACCCCGGACCTGACGCTCGTCGACGGCGCGTACAGAGTCGAGTGGACCTGGGAGGGCCAGACCAGCACCAGGAAGAGCAGGGACTTCCGGGTCGACTGCGACGAGATCACCAACACCTCGGCGATCGGCAGCAGCGGCAGCAACGGCAGCAGTGCCGACGGAGTCAGCTCCGACCGCGCCAACGCCACCAACGGCAACGCGAACGGCGGCAGCGGCAGCGGCACCTCCGGCAACAGCGACTCCGGCAGCAGCGACTCGGACAGCAGCTCCGGCAACAGCTGGAACGGCAGCGCCAGCGGCGGGAGCGGAGGCAATGGCGGGAGCGGCGGCAGTGGAGGCAGCGGCGGGAGCGGAGGCAGTGGCGGGGGCGGAGGCGGTGGTGGCAGAGAGAACGGCAGTGAGGGCGGCTGGAGCGGTGGCGACGGCGGAAAGCCGCCGCAGGGTCCGGTCGGTGCGGGCGGCGGCGGCAGTGCCATCACGACCACGACCGAGTCCTCCGACGACGGCTCCATGTTCGGCGTCGCCTCCGCCCTCGCCGCCGGCCTCGCGGGCACGGCGGGTCTGATCCTCGTCCGCCGGGCGCGTCGCCGCACGCATGACGCTTCGTAGGTTCCGCCCCACGCGCAGGCAGCGGCGCCTCCTCCGGCTCACCCGGACCGTGGTGGTGGCCCTGTCCCTGGTCGGCGGCGGCATCTGGTGGGCCCAGGGCGACGAACCGTCCGGCCCGCCGGCCGCCGCCGCGGACCGGACGGGCTCGGAACAGGCTGCCGTGCACGGGGCGCCCGTCCAGTCCGCCGCCCGGCCCGCGCCCGGGCGGCATCCCGACGAGAAGCCGAAGGCGCAGTCCCGTCCCAGAACCGCGCCCAAGACCCCGCCGAAGACCGCGCCCAGGCCCGCACCTCCGCGCGCGCCGTCGCCCGCGCCCCTGACCCGGTCACGCGCCACCAGCATCGCCGTCCCGTCGATCACGATCGAGGCGCCGGTGATCGACCTCGGGCTCGACCGGTCGGGGAAGCTCGCCACGCCGCCGATCGAGAACCCGCGGATCGTCGGCTGGTACGCGGGCGGCCCCGCCCCCGGCGAGCGCGGCACGGCGATCGTCGTCGGACACCGCGACACCCGCACCGGACCGGCCATCTTCCTCAACCTCGACTCGCTCGACCGCGGCAACACCGTCCGCGTCGCACGGGCCGACGGCAGGGTCGCCGTGTTCACGGTCGACAAGGTCCGCACGTACACCAAGAAGGAGTTCCCCGACCGCGAGGTGTACGGCTCCACCAACCGCGCCGAACTGCGGCTGCTCACCTGCGGTGGTTCCTTCGACCCCAAGAAGGGTTACGAGTCGAACGTCGTCGTCTTCGCCCATCTCACGGACGTCGTCCGGGAGTCCTGAGGCGCGCGCCGCCCGTCGTCCCCCGGGCCGCCCGCGCCTCCTCGGCGCGCCCCTCTGCTTCCGGTCAATCCGTGAGGGACGCGCGGCGGTGGCGGGACGGGTCCGGTCCGGACGCTAGAACTGGTCCGTCGCCGGGGGTGCGGAGCCTCGCAGGTCAGGCTCGGCACCCGCCCGTACCGCCCCGAACCGCAAGGACGAGCCCATGACGATCCGCCCGCTGCCCCGTCCACTGTTCCGTCCTCAGTCCCGCCCTCTGTCCCGCTCGCCGGCCGCGCCGGCCCGCGCGCTCGCCACGCGTACGCGTGGCGCCGTCGCCACCGCCGGGCTGCTGCTCGCGGTCGGCGCCCCCGCCGCGTACGCCACTCTCGGCGAGAGCGCGCCCGCGCAGGCCGTCCTCACGGCGCAGGCCCGGGGCAAGGCGTATGTGGAGACTCGCCTCTTCTTCGGGACCGAGCGCCCCGACGGCGGCCCCGCCGTCACCGACGAGCAGTTCATGGCCTTCGTCGACCAGAAGGTGACGCCGGGGTTCCCGGCGGGCCTGACCGTCCAGAACGGGCGTGGACAGTGGCGCGACGCCGACGGCACCATCGAGCGGGAGCGTTCGTACGAGCTGATCCTGCTCTACCCGGCGTCGGAGGCGAGGCTTCTCGACCCGCGGATCGAGGAGGTCAGGGAGGCGTACCGGAAGGCCTACGGGCAGGAGTCCGTGGCCCGGCTCGACGAGCCGACCCGGGCCGACTTCTGAAACCGGCCACGGTGGCGACGGGAGCGGCCCGCCGCGTACGGCGGCTCTGGCGCCGGAAAACTATCAGCGCTAGTTTGGGTGCCCTGTGCAGGACCGCGCAAGACCGCAGGACCGCAGGCACGCAGGACCGAGGGAGTAGCGGATGAAGAGCCACGACGCGATGTACATCGGCGGGGAGTGGCGTCCCGCCGCCTCCACGGAGACGATCCCGGTGGTGGATCCGGCGACTGAACGGATCATCGGCCATGTCCCGGCCGGGACCGCCGAGGACGTCGACGCGGCCGTACGCGCCGCGCGCAGCGCCTTCCCGGGCTGGGCCGCCACCCCGCCCGCGGAGCGGGCCAAGCTGATCGGCGCGCTCCGCGACGGTCTCGCCGCCCGCGCCGAGGAGATCGCCGCCACGGTCACGGCCGAACTCGGCGCGCCGCCGCAGTTCGCCGCCGCCGTCCACGCCGGTCTGCCCGTCGCCGTCGCCGGTACGTACGCCGAGCTCGCCGCCGGGCACTCGTTCGAGGAGAAGGTCGGCAACTCCACGGTCTACTCCGAGCCGGTCGGCGTGGTCGGCGCGATCACCCCGTGGAACTACCCGCTCCACCAGATCGTCGCCAAGGTCGCTCCCGCGCTCGCCGCCGGCTGCACGGTCGTCCTCAAGCCGGCCGAGGACACCCCGCTGACCGCCCAGCTCTTCGCCGAGACCGTCCACGCGGCCGGCATCCCGGCCGGCGTCTTCAACCTCGTCACCGGCCTCGGCCCGGTCGCCGGCCAGGCGCTCGCCGAGCACGAGGACGTCGACCTCGTCTCCTTCACCGGCTCCACGGCCGTCGGCAGGCGGATCGGCGCCCTCGCGGGCGCAGCGGTCAAGCGAGTCGCCCTGGAACTCGGCGGCAAGTCCGCCAACGTCATCCTGCCGAGCGCCGACCTCGGCAAGGCCGTCGCCGTCGGCATCGCCAACGTCATGGCCAACTCGGGCCAGACGTGCAGCGCGTGGACCCGGATGCTCGTCCCCGCCGACCGGTACGAGGAGGCGGTGGCGCTGGCCGCCGAGGCCGTCGCCAAGTACGTCCCCGGCGAGCGCGTCGGTCCGCTCGTCAACGCGAAGCAGCAGCAGCGGGTGCGCGGCTACATCGAGAAGGGCATCGAGGAGGGCGCCCGGCTCGTCGCGGGCGGCCCGGAGGCCCCGCGCGAGACCGGCTACTACGTCTCCCCGACCGTCTTCGCCGACGTCACCCCGGACATGACCATCGCGCAGGAGGAGATCTTCGGACCGGTCGTCTCCCTCCTGCGCTACGAGGACGAGGACGAGGCACTCGCCATCGCCAACGGGACCGTGTACGGGCTCGCGGGCGCCGTCTGGGGCGAACCGGAGGCGGCCGTCGCCTTCGCCCGCCGGATGGAGACGGGCCAGGTCGACATCAACGGAGGCCGCTTCAACCCGCTGGCGCCGTTCGGCGGCTACAAGCAGTCCGGCGTGGGGCGCGAGCTCGGCGCGCACGGCCTCTCCGAGTACCTCCAGACCAAGTCCCTCCAGTTCTGAGTCCTTCCGAGCCGTTCCGGCCCTTCGGGGTTGCCGGCCCTTCGGGGATCCGAACCCTTCGGGGCCGTTCCGAGCCTGTTCCGAGCCTTGAGGAGCAAGACGCGTCATGAGCGTGGTCCGCGCCGCCTTCCTGCCCGCCGTCGGCTCTCCGCTGGAGATAGCCGGCATCCGACTGCCCGAACCAGGTCCCGGCCAGGTCCGGGTCCGCCTCGCCGCCGCGGGGGTCTGCCACTCCGACCTCTCCCTCACCAACGGCACCATGAAGGTGCCCGTCCCGGCCGTCCTCGGGCACGAGGGCGCCGGCACGGTCGTCTCCGTCGGCGAGGGCGTCACCCATGTCGCCCCCGGCGACGGCGTCGTCCTCAACTGGGCGCCGTCCTGCGGCGCCTGCCATGCCTGCTCGCTCGGCGAGGTCTGGCTCTGCGCCGACGCGCTGACCGGCGCGGGGAGCGTGTACGCCGAGACCGAGGACGGCACCAGTCTCCACCCCGGTCTCAACGTGGCCGCCTTCGCCGAGGAGACCGTGGTCGCGGCGAACTGCGTCCTGCCCGTCCCCGACGGCGTCCCGCTGACCGACGCGGCCCTCCTCGGCTGCGCCGTCCTCACCGGCTGGGGCGCGGTCCACCACTCGGCGCGGGTACGGCAGGGCGAGTCCGTCGTCGTGTACGGCGTCGGAGGCGTGGGCCTGGCCACCCTCCAGGCCGCCCGGATCGCGGGCGCCTCGCCGATCGTCGCGGTCGACGTCTCGCCGGAGAAGGAGGCCCTGGCGCGGGCCGCGGGAGCGACCGAGTACGTCGTCGCGTCCGCGACCACCGCCAGGGAGATCCGGAAGCTGACGGGCGGCCACGGCGCCGACGTGGCCGTCGAGTGCGTGGGCCGTGCCACCACGATCCGGACCGCCTGGGACTCCACCCGGCGCGGCGGCCGCACCACGGTCGTCGGTATCGGCGGCAAGGACCAGCAGGTCACCTTCAACGCCCTGGAGCTCTTCCACTGGGGCCGGACCCTGTCCGGCTGCGTGTACGGGAACTCCGACCCGGCGGCGGACCTGCCCGTCCTCGCCGAACACATCCGGGCCGGGCGCCTCGACCTGAGTGCGCTGGTCACCGAACGGATCACCCTCGACGGCATCCCGGGCGCCTTCGAGAACATGATCGCGGGCAAGGGAGGCCGGGCGCTCGTCGTCTTCGGATCGGACGACGCGGACGACCTCTCGCCCGACGTCCGCTAGCCGGACGCCCTGCCGCGGGACGTCGCTTCGCCGGCTGTCCCCGCGCCGGGCGTCCCCGCGCCGGGCGTCCCCGCGCCGGGCGTCCGCTCACCGTGCGTCGTCGTGGTCCCCACGCCGTCGGCCGGAGTCCCGGACGGGGGCTTCGGCCGGGAGCGCGAGACCGCGACGCCCGCGAGACAGAGCGCGCCGCCTGCGAGCGTGAGCAGGCCCGGCAGCTCGCCGAGGAACATCCACGCCATGAGGACGACCAGCGCGGGCACGGCGTACGTCGTCGCACCCATCCGGCCGGCGGTCGTACGGGCGAGGGCGTAGGCCCAGGTCGTGAAGGCCAGGGCGGTCGGGAACACACCGAGGTAGACCATGTTCAGGGTCGCCGAGACCGGGGCTCTCGCCGCCTCGACGACCAGCTGCCCGGCGAACGGCAGACACGCCACCGCGCCCACCAGGCACCCGAAGGTGGTGACCTGGAGGGCGCTCCCGTGCGCCAGGGCCGGCTTCTGCGCGACGACACCACCCGCGTACGCGACCGCCGCGAGGAGGCAGAGCCCGACGCCGAGCACCGAGGCGTGGCCCTCGCCCGACATCGAGAGCCCCACGGCGACCGCGCCGGCGAAGGACACCGCCATGCCCGCGAGCAGCCGGGGCGGCAGCCTCTCGCCGAGGAACCGGGCGCCGAGCAGGGCGATGAGGAGGGGCCCGATGTTCACGACCATCGCGGCCGTGCCCGCGTCGACCTCCTGCTCGCCCCAGTTGAGGGCCACCATGTACGCGCCGAACCAGAGGATCCCGGACACCGCGATCCCCCGCCAGGCCGCCCGGGGCGGCAGGCCTTCGCGCCGGACCAGCAGGACGGCCCCGAGGACGAGCGCACCGGACAGCAGCCGGCCGAGGGCCAGCGCGCCGGGGGAGTAGGCCTCCCCGGCGCTGCGGATCGAGACGAAGGCGGAGGCCCACAGGACGACGGTGACACCGGCGGCGGCGAGCGCCAGGCGCGAGGTGGCGGGGGAGTCGGTCATGAGGCGACCGTAGGGCCTGGACACTTCGGCGTTCACCGCAATATCGCCGGTTCGATGCCGAGCACCCGCTGGAAGGCCCGCTCGCCCTCGGAAGTCACCTTCACGGCGCGCTCCGACCCGATCCGTACGCACCAGCCGGCGTCGAGCGCGTGCCGGCAGAGCGCGGCGCCCGCGACCCCCGCCAGATGCGGCCTGCGCTCGGTCCGGTCGAGACAGCCGCGGGCGACCGGCCGCCGCCCCGCGGCCACGAGCGCGATGCCCTGCTCCCCGAACCACGCCACGCCCGCGTCGGTGAGCGCGAACCCGGTGTCCTGGCGCAGCAGTCCGCGCACCGTCATGGCCTCGGTGATCGCGATCCCGAGCCTCCCCGCGAGATGGTCGTAGCAGGTGCGCCCCCGCGCCATCGCGTGCCCGGCGCTCGCCGCGCGCAACGAGTGCGGCGGCTCCCTCCGGGCGGGCTCGGAGCGGGCGGCCAGGTCCTCGACGAGATGAGCGATCCCGGCGTCGGCGAGCCGCACGTACCGGTGCCGTCCCTGCCGCTCCTCGGCGAGCACCCCGCCCGCGACCAGCTTCCCCAGGTGCTCACTGGCGGTGGACGGCGCCACGCGCGCGTGCCGGGCGAGTTCGCCCGCGGTCCAGGCCCGCCCGTCGAGCAGGGCGAGGAGGAACGTGGCCCGGGTCTCGTCGGCGAGGAGCGCCGCGAGCGCGGCGAGGTCTTCGGCAGCCATGCCCCCCAGGGTCCCGCACTCACGTTTCGGCAGCCGCCGAACGGTCCTCCAGGCGCCACCGGTGGCGGAGCAGCTCCGTGGGCCGGTGATCGTGCTCGAACTCCGGGCCCGCCGGCCGCCACCGCCGCGCACAGCGCGGGCAGTCCGTCATCGGTCCGGGCGTCGGGATCCGCACCCGCCTCCACGACGGCGCGGACCGCGTCCGCGTCCCCGTTCCGTGCCGCCGCTACGAGCCGCTCGGCGTCTCCTGTCGGGCCCATGCTCCCCGTACCCCCGTCTCGTACTGCAGCGCCAACCCGTCGAGCAGCGCCCTCAGGCCGGTCTCGAAGGCGCCCTCGTCGACCTTCTGGCGGTGTTCCGCGAGGAGGTGGGCCTGGCCGAGGTGAGGGTAGTCCGCGGGGTCGTAGGCCGTCTCGTCGTCGACGAAGCCGCGGGCGAAGGAGCCGAGGGCCGAGCCCGTGACGAAGTACCGCATCAGCGCCCCGATGTACGTCGCCTGGGCCGGCGGCCAGCCCGCCCGGACCATCGCGCCGAAGACCGCGTCGGCGACCTTCAGGCCCGCCGGGCGGCGGCCGGGGCCCTGGGCCAGGACCGGGACGACATGGGGGTGGTCGGCGAGGGCCGCCCGGTAGGAGACCGCCCAGTCGTGCAGCGCCGTACGCCAGTCGCGGCTGTCGTCCTCCGCGAACATCGACAGATCGACTTTGGCGCTGACCGCGTCGGCGACCGCGTCGAGGATCTCGTCCTTGGTGCGGAAGTGGTTGTAGAGGGACGGCCCGCTCACCCCGAGCTCGGCGGCGAGCCGTCGCGTCGAGACGGCCGCGAGGCCCTCCGCGTCCACGAGCGCGCTCGCCGCCTCGACGATGCGTTCTCTGCTCAGCAGGGGCTTGCGCGGTCGGGCCATGGCGCACATAGTAGGCCTGCGCAGTAGAAACTAGCAGTGCTAATTAAAGTCTTCCCGAAGGTCGGTGGCGCAGTGAACCTGGAGCTCAGCGAGGAGCAGGAAGCCGTACGGCGGCTCGCGGGGGAGTTCGTCGCGCGTGAGGTCGCCCCGCACGTCGTCGCCTGGGACCGGAGCGAGAGCGTCGACCGGTCGATCGTGAAGAAGCTCGGGGCCGTCGGCTTCCTCGGCCTGACCGTCCCGGAGGAGTACGGCGGATCGGGCGGCGACCATCTCTCGTACTGCCTGGTCACCGAGGAGCTCGGCCGCGGCGACTCCTCCGTGCGCGGCATCGTCTCCGTCTCGCTGGGCCTCGTCACCAAGACCATCGCCTCCTGGGGCACCGAGGAGCAGAAGCGCACCTGGCTGCCCCGGCTCACCTCCGGCGACGCGCTCGGCTGCTTCGGGCTGACCGAGCCGGGCACCGGTTCGGACGCGGGCGACCTCTCGACCAGGGCCGTACGCGACGGCGACACCTTCGTCGTCAACGGCTCGAAGATGTTCATCACCAACGGCACCTGGGCCGACGTCGTCCTGCTCTTCGCCCGTACCGGCGACGCCCCCGGCCACAGGGGTGTCTCCGCCTTCCTCGTCCCCACCGACACCCCCGGCCTCACCCGCCGCACCATCCACGGCAAGCTCGGCCTGCGCGGCCAGGCCACCGCCGAGCTGGTCCTGGAGGACGTCCGCGTTCCCGCCTCCGCCATGCTGGGCCCCGAGGGCAAGGGGTTCTCCGTCGCCATGTCCGCCCTCGCCAAGGGGCGGATGTCGGTCGCGGCCGGCTGTGTCGGCATCGCGCAGGCGGCCCTCGACGCGGCCGTGCGCTACGCGGGGGAGCGGGAACAGTTCGGCAAGCCGATCGCCTCGTACCAGCTGGTACAGGAGCTGATCAGCGACATCGCCGTCGACGTCGACGCCGCCCGCCTGCTCACCTGGCGCGTCGCCGACCTCGTCGACCGGGGCCTGGACTTCGCCACCGCCGCCTCCCAGGCCAAGCTGTTCGCCTCCGAAGCGGCCGTCCGCGCCGCGAACAACGCCCTGCAGGTCTTCGGCGGATACGGCTACATCGACGAGTACCCGGTCGGGAAGCTGCTCCGCGACGCGCGCGTGATGACGCTGTACGAGGGCACGAGCCAGATCCAGAAGCTGATCATCGGGCGGGCGCTCACGGGTGTGTCCGCGTTCTGAGTATCTCCCCGGACGCGTCTGAGTATCCGGGCGGATGTGGCCCGCGCCACATCCGCCCGATCCTGCTCCCATGAGTGACACACCGGTCAAGCAGCAGAACACGGCCGCCTACCACCTGCAGGCCGTCATCTCCTTCGGCCTTGCCCTCGCGGCCGTGGCGATCGGCGTCTACCAGCTGGACGCCGACGCCTGGGTCCGCGCCTTCCTCGCCATCGCCGTCCTCTACCTCACGACCTCCGCCTTCACCCTCGCCAAGGTGGTCCGCGACCGGCAGGAGGCGGGGCAGATCGTCAGCCGGGTCGACCAGGCCCGGCTGGAGAAGCTCCTCGCCGAGCACGACCCCTTCCAGAAGCTCTGAGCCTAAGCGCTTGCTCAGCTTCGTTGTATGGTGTTCGTCCTGACGGTTGGAGAAGGGGCGAACGATGAGCGTCGCTGAGGAGACGCCCGGCGGCACGGACGCGTCGTGGGGCGAGGTCACGCCCGAGGCTGCCCGGCGGCTGCTCGTCGCGGCCGTCGAGGCGTTCGCCGAGCGCGGGTACCACGCCACCACGACCCGGGACATCGCCGGCCGCGCCGGCATGAGCCCGGCCGCGCTCTACATCCACTACAAGACCAAGGAAGAGCTGCTCCACCGGATCAGCCGCATCGGTCACGACAAGGCCCTGGAGATCCTCCGGGCCGCCGCCGACGGTGAGGGGACCGCGGGCGAGCGGCTGGCCGACGCCGTACGGTCCTTCGTACGCTGGCACGCCGAGCGCCACACCACCGCGCGGGTCGTCCAGTACGAGCTCGACGCCCTCGGGCCCGAGCACCGCACCGAGATCGTCGCGCTGCGCCGGGAGTCCGACGCGACCGTGCGCGGGATCATCGACGAGGGCGTGGCGGCGGGCGAGTTCGACGTGCCGGACGTGCCGGGCACGACGGTGGCCGTGCTCTCACTCTGCATCGACGTGTCGCGCTGGTTCAACGTCCAGGGCCGCCGGACGCCGGACGAGGTCGGCGCGCTCTACGCCGACCTCGTGCTGCGGATGGTCGGCGCTCAGAAGTAGTAGCGGGAGACCGACTCGGCGACGCAGACCGGCTTGTCGCCGCCCTCACGCTCCACCGTCACGGTCGCCGTCACCTGCACCCCGCCGCCCGCCTCCGTCACCTCGGTCAGCACGGCGCCCGCGCGCAGCCGCGAGCCGACCGGTACGGGGGAGGGGAAGCGGACCTTGTTGGTGCCGTAGTTGAGACCCATCTTCATGCCCTCGACACGCATGATCTGCGGCACCAGCGTCGGCAGCAGCGACAGCGTCAGATAGCCGTGCGCGATCGTCTTCCCGAACGGCCCGGAGGCCGCCCGCTCCGGGTCCACGTGGATCCACTGGTGGTCACCGGTGGCGTCGGCGAACAGATCGATCCGCTTCTGCTCGACCTCCAGCCAGTCGCTGTGTCCCAGCGGTTCGCCGACCGCGGCGCGCAGCTCCTCGGGCGAGGTGAAGATCCTCGGCTCAGCCATGTTTCGATCGTCCCTTCGTGAACCTGTGACTCCTGTTTCTAAGCGCTTGCTCAGCATGTGGGGTGGTGGGCCCGCTGTCAACGGACAGTAGGGTTCGAGGGGTGCCGCAGATTCCAGAGAAGATCCATGAACTCACCGTCGGCCAGGTGTCCGCGCGAAGCGGCGCCGCGGTGTCGGCCCTGCACTTCTACGAGTCCAAGGGCCTGATCAACAGCCGTCGTACCCCTGGCAACCAGCGCCGCTACGGTCGTGACACCCTCCGGCGGGTCGCCTTCATCCGGGCCGCGCAGCGCGTGGGCATCCCGCTGGCGACCATCCGGGTCGCCCTCTCCGAACTCCCCGAGGAGCGCACGCCCACCAACGAGGACTGGGCGCGGCTCTCGGCGGCGTGGCGCACGGAGCTGGACGAGCGGATCGAGCAGCTCGGACGGCTGAGGGACCATCTGACCGACTGCATCGGCTGCGGCTGTCTGTCGCTGCAGAACTGCGTCCTGTCCAACCCGGACGACGCGATCGGCGAGCGGCTCACCGGCTCCCGGCTGATGGGGGAGCGCCGGGAGGGCTAGGTCGTGTTTCGAAAGCAGCGCCGCAGCCCGCCGGGCAGGCGGGACTCTCCGGACACGCCCCGGGAACGAAGAGGGGCCCGCCACCCCCGTGGACGGGCCCCTCGGTCCTTCGTGGCGGTCACTCGTACTCGGTGCCGCCCTTGCGGGTCAGATAGGCCGGGCTGACCGCCTTGGCGATCGCGCGGCCGCCCACGACCGGGCTGTACCGCTCCGTGACCGGGCGGATCACGACCCCCTCCCGCAGATGGAGCTCACTCCCGGACACGGTCTCCCGGCCGCTCGCCAGCCCGACGACGACGTCCAGGTCGTACGGCCCCGTGTACAGCCGCGGTACGAGCGGCAGTTCGCCGGCCTCCAGGACCTCCGCCGGGTCCAGCCACCGGACCTGGCCGTCGATCTCGGCGGACACGTCGAAGACGGCGTAACCGATCTGCTCGCCACGGGCGTTCGCGCCGTAGCCGAGGTCCTGCACACCGGCCCCGTACACCTCACCGAACAGACCGACCCGGCGCGCCCCGAGGCGGGCGGCGAGCCGCTCCGCGACGGCCGGTACGCCGTGGCCGTGGACGGCCCGCCAGTACAGGTTCCGCGGGTCCTCCTGGAGCGCGAGGCCCTTGGCCCCGAAGCCCTTGGAGGAGACCCGGACGCGGCCGTCCTCGGCGGAGTACGTGGTGAGGCAGGCGGTGCCGTGCAGCTTCTCGGTCAGGACCACCGGCTCGCCCGGCTCGAAGATGTCCGGATACCGCTGGAGGTTCTCGATGTCGACCCAGGGCAGCAGGTCGGGCGCCACCTCCACGTCCCCGCTCATGGTCGGCGGGATCGGCGGCACCCACTTCGTGATGCCGAGCAGCTCGGCGAAGTCCGTCCCCTCGGCTGCCGCCGCTGCCAGGTCGACGTCGGCCAGCGCCTTCGGCCGGCACACGATGCCCTGCGACAACTCGCCCCGCAGACGTACCGCCTTGACCCGGTCGGACGCCTTCCCGGCGAGCCGTCCGGTCAGCCCCAGCTCGTCGACGAGGGCGGTGGGCAGCACGGCCTGCTCCGGAATGTAGACGGCGACATCACCGCTGCGGTACGCGCCCTTCGCGACGACGGCCCGGTAGAGGCCCACCTGGGCCAGTTCGAGCGCGTCGGCGTCGGGATGGGCGTGGACGGCCAGGGTTTCGGCGGTGACGCGCAGCGTCGACATGTCAGTTCTCCGGTGACTCGGGTGTCGTTCTCACGCCGGACACTGTGCGGGAAGGGAATTCGGGTGGGCCACCGATTTCCGCTCTGGTAGCGTCGCGCCCTTCGCCTACGCGGAGTCGGCCTCGGAGTCGGCCTCGGCCTCGGCCGTGACATCGTTCATCGCCAGTGCGGCCGCGACCAGTTGGGCGTTGGAGCCCGCGCGGGAGCCGTCCGGCAGGACGAGCGTGTCCTCCAGGCCGACGCGGGTGGCCAGACCGAGGCGGTGGGCCAGCCGCAGGACCGGCCAGGCGCCGCCGTCCTCCCCGTGGAGGAGGACCGGCCGGCCGTGGGCCGTTCCCAGGTCAGCGAGGAGCGAACGGGCCGTGGACTCCGCGGTCGTGGGGTCGGGGTCGGTGACCTCCGCGAGGACCCGCAGCACCCGCGGTGCCAGCGGCGAACAGAGGAACCGCTCCGGTCCGTCCGTGCCCGACCAGAGCCCCGCCTCCACACCCACCCCGCGCTCCAGGAGGACGGCCGCCAGCTCCTCCGCGCCCGGCTCGTGCCAGTTCACCGACGCGTGGTCGGGCAGGTCCGTCCAGGCCAGGACGCGCTCCACCCGGCGTACCGGATCGGGCTCGGCCCACGCGCCCGTCGTCACACCCACCGGGACGCCGACCGCCTCCCGCAGCGCCGCCAGCGTCACCGAGAGGACCCGGGGCGACAGCGTGTCGCCGCCGCACGGCGTCCTGGGGTGCACATGGACGTCACGCGCCCCCGCCGCGACGGCCCGCGCCGCCGACTCCGCCATGGCGCCCGGTGACATCGGCACCGCCGCGGAATCCCCCGGCCCCCGGGTCCCGTTCAGGCATACCTGCAGCAACGCGGGCCCCCGTTGTCCCCGTCGCCCGCGCACCCCCCGTTGCCCCCGTTGCCCCCGCGTCTCGTCTTCCACCGTGACTAGGCCACCGACGCCAGGGCGAGCAGAGACTCTCCCCGAGCCCGCGCCAGCGCACCCGCCGTCAGAACCGCCCGCGGCACGACCACGCCGCAGTCCGCGCACACCGGGCCGAACCAGGGCTCGTCCGCCAGGTCCGGCCGCCATTCGATCCGGTCCCCCGCGCACACCGGGCAGTGCTCCCCGGGCGCGGATTCCAGCGCGGCGATCAACCGCCGCAACACCTCGGCCAGCGGCTCCGTCGGGTGCACGGCCGGATCGTCACACCGCGCCACTCCGTTGCCGCCCCACGTCCGCCGGTGCCAGTCGTCCAGCGCGCCCGGCCGGCGCAGGCCCTCGTGCTTCTCGCGCCGCCGACGCGCCGCGAACTCCTTCTCGTACGCGAGCCAGACCGCCCGCGCCTCCTCCAGCTCCTCCAGCGCGGCCACCAGCCGCCCCGGATCGAGCTCCCTGTCCTCGGGCCCGAACCCGTGCCTGCGGCACAGGTGGTCCCAGGTCGCGCGGTGCCCGTAGGGGGCGAACCGCTCCAGGCACTTGCGCAGCGAATACCTCCGCAGCGCCATGTCACTCCCGGGATCGCGCACCTGTCTCGCAAGACTTCGGAAACCCGCCATCGCTCCGCACCTCCGTCGCTGGTACTTCGGCGTCAAGGACGTTATGGAATGGACGAACGAGTACCCCTTCGTGTTCCATCGAAAATTCGATGGGGGTCATCAGGGGCGCGCGGGGGAGATCTGTTGCGGGACGTTCTGGCGGGTCTCGCGGACAATCCGGCGCTGCCGGAGAGGCTCTTCCAGCCGCTGGCGGACGCCGGTGACGAGGACGTCCGCCTGCTCCTGGCGCGCCGCGACGACCTCACCGAGGCCCGGGCCCGCGCCCTGCGCGCCCACGACGACGTGGACCTCTGGACGCTCGTCGCCGACGGCAGGATTCCCTGGGCCGAGGTGCCCCGCGACGACCCCGACCTCCTGGTGGCCGCCGCGCAGGCCGGGATCGCCCCCGAGGCGGCGGTGCGTGCGCTCGCCGCGCACCCCGACCCGCAGGTCCGCGGCGAGCTGGCCCTGTACGTCACAGGGCTGCCGCCCGACGTCCTCGCCGCCCTCGCGCGCGACCCGGAGCCGTACGTCGCCGAGTGCGCCGCCCAGTCCGCCGAGCTCTCCGCCGATCTCGCCGAGGAACTCGCCCGCCATCCCCACGTCGTCGTACGGGTGGAGCTCGCCCGGAACGCCTACGCACCGCCCGCCCTGCTCGCCGCCCTCCTCGCCGACGGCGGTCACCCGGCACCCACGCGCTGTGACGCATGTCACCGTCGCGCCGAGCGCTGTGCCGAGCACGCCGCCGGCGTCCGGCGGGTACGGCTCGCGGCCGCGGCCAATCCCGCGACGCCCCCGGCCGGTCTGGAGGAGTTCCTGGATGCCGAGGAGCCCTGGGCCGCCGGTGAGTTCGCGGAACGGACCGATCTGCCGGACCACTTCCACCCACGCCTGGCCGCCCATCCCGCCGCGTACGTCCGCAGGACCGTCGCGCGCAACCCCCGCGCGGGGGAGCCCCTGCTCCGGCTGCTCGCGGACGACCCGGATCCCGACGTCCGCCGGGCCGTCGCGGAGAACCCGGCCGTACCCCTCACCCTGCTCACCGCGCTCGTGGAACGCGAGAAGCTCCCGCGCGAGCCGCTGCCGCGCATTCTCGCCGCCACGGACGCGGAGCTTTCCGAGCTGGCCGCGAGCCGGGTGGCCCAGGTGCGCGCGCTCGTCGCCGCCCGGCCCGACCTCCCCGCCCCCCAGGCCGGCCGGCTCGCCGCCGACCCGGACATCGGGGTGGCCAGGCGGATCGCGCTCCACCCGGGTCTCGGCGAGGCGCGGCTCGCCGGCCTCGTCGAGCGGCACGGGCCGCCGGTCTACAGCGCCGT
Organism: Streptomyces sp. NPDC013317; assembly: GCF_055563155.1. Lineage (NCBI taxonomy): Bacteria > Bacillati > Actinomycetota > Actinomycetes > Kitasatosporales > Streptomycetaceae > Streptomyces > Streptomyces sp. NPDC013317. The sequence continues at coordinate 28,315 of NZ_JBVHDX010000017.1, read as the reverse complement.
CGCCCGTAACCCCGGCTGCTCCGCCGCGCTGCTGCGTGGGATGGCGCGGGACGCGGACTCCGTCCGTAAGGCACTCCGGGTGATCGCCGTGCACCCGGCCCTGCCGCCGGACGTCGTCGAGGAACTGCTCGCGGATCCGGACCGAAGGGTGGCCGGCGCGGCCGCCGCCCACCCCTCGCTGCCGTTCGAGACGATGGAACGTCTCATCGCCCGGGCCGCCGCCGCCCGGCGGACGACCTGACCTACCGCCCCCCGAACCGTCCCGCCGACGCCACCAGCCGGGCCAGCTCCGCGTGGCAGATGTCGCTGTGCTCGCCGACCACGGCGGCCGCGTCGACGCTCACGCAGCCGGCCGCGGGGAGGCCGTCGCGCAGCGCCGCCGCCAGGGTCGCCGAGCGCGTGCCCGGGACCGCCTGGACGCCGTCGTGGCCGATCGCCCCCCAGCGCCGGTCGCTCGCGAGCAGCGAGTCGGCGTCTCTGGCCAGCCGTGATGCCAGCGGGTAGAAGACGCGCAGGGCCGTGTCATGGCGCGAATAGCAGGCGACCACCGGGCCGTCGACCCGCCGCTGCAGATCGCGCAGCGCGCCGCCCCGGCCCGGTTCGTGCGGGAGGGCGGCCGCGAACGCGTAGTGCGAGAAGGCCCCTTGGAGCAGCGTCACCGAGGCCACGTTCCGCGCCTGCGCGGGCAGTCCGCGCAGGGCGTACGAGACGAGCCGGGCGCCCATGCTGTGGCCGACCAGGTGGATCCGCAGCCGGGGGGAGCTGTGGGCGAGTTCGCCGAGCAGCGGGCCGAGGCCCCGCTCGCCGACGGTCCCGGAGCGGCGCTTCATCGTGTAGTACGTGGCCTGGCGCAGGGCCTCCTTGGCCCCCTTCCAGAACCGCGTCAGCCTGCCCCCGAACGCCTCGCGCGGGGTCGGCAGGCTCCCCGGCCCCTCGGCCTCCTCCAGCGCGTCGGCGAACATCGCGCACACGGCGACCGGATCCGCGAGCAGGAAGTCCGGGACGTCCGGTCCGGCCTCCGCGAGGCCGCGCGATCCGTCGGTGTCCGTCAACTCCCGCAGCAGATCCCCGAATTCGAAGAACGCCGCCTCGTCGTCCGGCTGTTCGGCGAGCAGTGCGGCGATCCGCTCCACCACCGCCTCCTTGCCCGGGTGCACGGCCGCCACGGACTCGAAGTCGGGGATCGGCTCGTCCGAGAACATCATCGACGGCCAGACCACCCCCACGTACCCCAGGTGCACGTCCCGCTCCACGGTCTGCGGGAACGGGGCGAAGAACGCCGCGTACAGGCGGGAGGCCACGGACCGGGTGTTGTTCCACCCGTGGGCGAACACCACCAGATCCGTGACCCCTTGCGCGGCCAGCGCCGCCAGCGCCTCGTGCTGGCGGGCCGCCCCGTCCCCGTCCTTGTCGAAGGTGATCTCCCGGTACGGCTCCACACTCGCTCCGGCCATGCTCTGCCCGTCCCTCCGCGTCGGGGAAGTGCTGGGGAAGTCTCCTGAGGAGGCTGCTGAGGATGTTCTTCCCGCGCCAGCATCCTGCGCGCACCCGGGGACGGCCAGGTTTTCGGCGCAGACGCGCCGCGGAGACCTCGGGGAAGTGCACGAGCAGGTCCTACGCCGTGGCCGCCGGCCGTCCCACCGCCGTCACCGGTACAGCAGGTACTCCTTCCGCACCGCACGGAACGCGGCCAGGTCGGCGCCCCACGCACCCACGACGTCGTCCGTGTCCGCGCCCGCGTCGATCAGGGTCCGCACGCGCGTCGAGCCCGTCAGCTTGTCGATCCAGTTGTCCGACCGCCAGGCGAAGCCGCTCCACGAGCGCCGGGCGGTGACGAGCAGTCCGATCCCGGTCCGTACGGGGTCGAAGGCGTCCCGGTCGTGGATCTGCACCTGGACCCCGCCGACGGTCTTCCCCTGGAACTTGGAGAAGGTCGGGGCGAAGTACGCCTCCCGGAACCGCACCCCGGGCAGCTCCAGCGCGTTCGCGGCCTCGGCCCACCGCCGGTCCACGCCCTCCGCGCCCAGGAGTTCGAACGGGCGCGTGGTGCCGCGCCCCTCCGAGAGGTTGGTGCCCTCGAAGAGGCAGGTGCCGGAGTAGACGAGCGCGGTGTCGGGCGTCGGCATGTTGGGGCTCGGCGGCACCCAGGGAAGCCCGGTCGCGTCGAAGAAGTCGCGCCGTCTCCAGCCGGACATCTGCACGGTCTCCAGCTCCACCGGCTTCGCCAGGAACTCCCCGTTGAAGAGCCGCGCCAGCTCCGACACCGTCATCCCGTGGGCCTGCGCGATCGGTTCGCGCCCCACGAAGGTGGCGAAGGCGCGGTCGAGGACCGGGCCGAGCGCCGCCCGTCCGGTCACCGGATTGGGCCGGTCGAGGACGACGAACCGTTTCCCCGCCAGCGCGGCCGCCACCATGCAGTCGTAGAGCGTCCAGATGTACGTGTAGAAGCGGGCGCCCGCGTCCTGGATGTCGAAGACCACGGTGTCCACGCCCGAGGCGGTGAAGACGTCCGCCAGCGGCTGCCCGCTCTTCAGGTACGTGTCGTAGACGGGGAGCCCCGTCGCGGGGTCGTCGTAGCGGCCCTCGGAGCCGCCGGCCTGCGCCGTGCCCCGGAAGCCGTGCTCGGGCCCGAAGACCGCCACCAGGTCCACCCGGTCGTCGGCGTGCATCACGTCGACGATGTGGCGCACGTCGGAGGTGATCCCCGTCGGGTTGGTGACGACGCCGACCCGCTGCCCGGCGAGCGGCGCGTAGCCGTCGGCGGCCAGCCGCTCGAATCCGGTGCGCACCCGTCCGCCGCCCCCGTGCGCCACCGCCGCGGGGGCGGTCACCGCGCCCACCCCCAGTGCGCCGCCGACGGCCAGCAGGCGGCGTCTGGAAGGGTTCGACAGGCTCGACAGGTTCATGCGGAAACCTCCTTGATCGCCTTCCCTGACATGGCCACGCACGCTAGCGCTCCTGACGGCCCCAGGGAACGAGGCGTGCGCACGGGACTTTCGCCGCGACATACCGACTGGTTAGTCTGCTCGTACTGTCGCAGCGGAGAGGCGGGTCTCGATGAGTACGGTGCAGGGTTCCGGAGTGGTCGTCACGGGCGCGGGAGGGGGGATCGGTGCCGCTCTGGCCCGCCGGTTCGCGGCCGAGGGCGCCCGGGTCGTCGTCAATGACCTCGACCCCGGCCGCACCAAGGCCGTCGCCGAGGAGATCGGCGGCACCGCCGTCCCGGGTGACGCCTCGGAGATCGTCGAGGAGGCCCGGGAGGCCCTCGGCGGCACCGTCGACGTGTGGTGCGCCAACGCCGGACTCGCCTCGCCGGGCGACGCCTTCGCCGACGAGGCCGTCTGGGCCGCCGCCTGGGACGTCAACGTGATGGCCCATGTGCGCGCGGCCCGCGCCCTGCTCCCCGACTGGCTGGAGCGCGGCAGCGGCCGCTTCGTCTCCACCGTCTCCGCCGCCGGCCTGCTGACCATGGTGGGCGCGGCCCCGTACAGCGTCTCCAAGCACGGGGCGTACGCCTTCGCCGAGTGGCTCTCCCTCACCTACCGCCACCGCGGCCTCAAAGTCCACGCGATCTGCCCGCAGGGCGTCCGTACGGACATGCTCACCGCCGCGGGATCGGCCGGCGAACTCGTCCTCGCTCCCACCGCCATCGAGCCCGAGGACGTCGCCGACTCCCTCTTCGACGCCATCGAGGCGGACCGTTTCCTGGTCCTCCCGCACGCCGAGGTCGCCGACTACTACCGTGCCCGGGCGAACGATCCCGAACGGTGGCTCGGCAACATGAACCACATCCAGCGGAAGTGGGAGGGCGAGGCCCGATGACGGAGTCGCTCTACGCCGCCAGGCCCTGGCTCGCCCAGCTCACCGAGGTCCAGAGCGCTCCCATAGCCCCGCCGGCCACCGTGCTGCACGCCTTCCGCGCCGCCGCCGCCCGCGCCCCCGAGCGCCCGGCCCTCGCCTACTTCGACGGCCGTCTGACGTACCGCGAGACCGACACGCTCTCCGACTCGGTCGCCGGACACCTCGCCGCCCGGGGGCTGGAGTGCGGCGACCGGGTCGCGATCATGCTCCAGAACAGCCCCCACTTCGTCCTCGCCCTCCTCGGCGCCTGGAAGGCGGGCGCGATCGTCGTCCCGCTCAACCCGATGTACAAGTCGGCCGAGGTGGGACACGCCCTCCGGGACTCCGGGGCCGTCGCGCTGATCTGCTCCGACCGCGCCTGGGACGGGTACCTGCGGAAGACCGCCGCGGACTCTCCCGTACGGATCGCGCTCACCGCCTGCGAACGCGACCTCCAGACCCGCGACGACCCGCGCGTCCTCGCCTTCGACCGGGTCACCACCGAGGTCGACGACCTCCTCGCCGTCGCCCGCGCCGGACATTCCGCTCCGGCGGGCCGCGAACTCGGCGGCGAGGACGTGGCCCTCATCAGCTACACCTCCGGAACCAGCGGCACCCCCAAGGGGGCCCTCAACCTCCACAGGGGCATCGCCTACAACGCCGAACGCCAGCGCACCGGACACCCGATCCCCGAGGGCGCCGGGTACTTCGCGCTCGCCCCGCTCTTCCACATCACCGGCCTGGTCTGCGAACTCGCCGCCTGCCTCGGCAACGCCGGCACCCTCGTCCTCGCCTACCGCTTCGACGCCGGCGTCGTCCTCGACGCCTTCGTGGAGCACCGCCCTGCCTACACGGTCGGCCCCTCGACGGCCTTCATGGCTCTCGCCGCGCACCCCGGGGCCACCCCGGACCACTTCTCCTCCTTCCAGGTCATCTCCTCGGGCGGGGCCCCGGTCCCGCCCGCCCTCGTCGAGAAGTTCCGCGCCGGCTTCGGCCCGTACATCCGCAACGGCTACGGGCTCACCGAGTGCACCGCTCCGTGCGCCGCCGTACCGCCGGAGAAGGAGGCCCCGGTCGATCCCGCCTCCGGCACCCTGTCCGTCGGCGTCCCCGGGCCGGAGACGGTCGTCCGGATCCTCGACGAGAACGGCGCGGAGGTGCCGTTCGGCGAGCAGGGCGAGATCGCCGTACGCGGTCCGCAGGTCGTCCCCGGCTACTGGGGGCTCCCCGAGGCCACCGCCGCCACCTTCCCCGACGGGGAGCTGCGGACGGGGGACATCGGCTTCATGGACGCGGACGGCTGGCTCTACGTAGTCGACCGCAAGAAGGACATGATCAACGCCTCCGGGTTCAAGGTCTGGCCACGGGAGGTGGAGGACGTCCTCTACACCCACCCGGCCGTCCGCGAGGCCGCCGTCGTCGGCGTCCCCGACGCCTACCGGGGCGAGACGGTCAAGGCGTACGTCAGTCTGCGCCCGGGCAGCGCCGTCGAGCCGGCTGAGCTGTCCGCCTACTGCGAGCAGCGCCTCGCCGCGTACAAGTATCCGCGCGAGGTCGAGATCCTGGCGGAGCTGCCCAAGACGACAAGTGGGAAGATCCTCAGAAGGGAACTGCGTTCCCACCCGTAGGACGACCCACACCGATGATCACCAGAGAGAGGCGGCGGCGCATGGCCAGGACGACGGACGGAAGCGGTACCCCCGTCCCCCAGAGGCTGCTGGCCGCCGCCACCCGGCTCTTCGCGGAGCAGGGCTACGACCGCACCTCCGTCCAGGAGATCGTGGAGGCGGCGGGCGTCACCAAGGGCGCGCTCTACCACTACTTCGGCTCCAAGGAGGACCTCCTCCAGGAGGTCTACTCCCGGGTCCTGCGCCTCCAGCAGGAGCGGCTCGACGCCTTCGCGGACGCCGACGCCCCGGTCGAGCAGCGCCTGCGCGACGCCGCAGCCGACGTCGTCGTGACCACGATCGACAACCTCGACGACGCCTCGATCTTCTTCCGCTCGATGCACCACCTCAGCCCGGAGAAGAACAAGCAGGTACGGGCCGAGCGGCGGCGCTACCACGAGCGGTTCCGCGCACTGATCGAGGAGGGCCAGCAGGCCGGGGTCTTCTCGTCCGCCACCCCGGCGGACCTGGTGGTGGACTACCACTTCGGCTCCGTCCACCACCTGTCCACCTGGTACCGCCCCGACGGTCCGCTGACGCCGCAGCAGGTCGCCGACCAACTCGCCGACCTGCTGCTGCGCGCGCTCCGCCCCTGAGAGCGGCTGCGCACAGGTCTTTCAGGTTCTTACAGGTACTTCTTCAGCTCCCGCCGTGCCAGCGACCGCTGGTGCACCTCGTCCGGGCCGTCCGCCAGCTTCAGCGTCCGCGCGGCCGCCCAGAGTTCCGCCAGCGGGAAGTCCTGCGAGACCCCGCCCGCGCCGTGCACCTGGACGGCTTTGTCGAGGATGTCGACCACCGCGCGCGGAGTCGCGATCTTGATGGCCTGGATCTCCGTGTGGGCGCCCCGGTTGCCGACGGTGTCCATCAGCCAGGCCGTCTTCAGGACGAGCAGCCGCAGCTGCTCGACCGTCACCCGGGCGTCCGCGATCCAGTTCTGGACCACGCCCTGCTGGGCGATCGGCTTGCCGAAGGCGGTACGGGAGACGGCACGCCGGCACATCAGCTCGATGGCCCGCTCGGCCATGCCGATCAGCCGCATGCAGTGGTGGATCCGGCCGGGGCCGAGCCGGGCCTGGGCGATGGCGAAGCCGCCGCCCTCCTCGCCGACGAGGTTCGAGGCCGGGACGCGGACGTCGTGGAAGACGACCTCGGCGTGACCGCCGTGGGAGTGGTCCTCGTAGCCGTACACCCGCATCGCCCGGCGCACCTCCAGGCCCGGGGTGTCGCGGGGCACGAGGATCATCGACTGCTGACGGCGGATGTCCGCGCCCTCGGGGTCGGTCTTGCCCATCACGATGAAGACCGCGCAGTCGGGGTTCATCGCCCCGGAGATGTACCACTTGCGGCCGTTGATCACGTAGTCGTCGCCGTCACGGATGATCCGCGTCTCGATGTTCGTGGCGTCCGATGAGGCGACCTCCGGCTCCGTCATCGCGAAGGCCGAGCGGATCTCCCCGGCGAGCAGCGGCTGCAGCCACTGCTTCTTCTGCGCCTCGTCGCCGAAGTGGGCGAGCACCTCCATGTTCCCGGTGTCCGGCGCCGCGCAGTTGAGGGCGGTGGGGGCCAGGTGCGGGCTCCGGCCGGTGATCTCGGCGAGCGGCGCGTACTGGAGGTTGGTCAGCCCCGCCCCGTGCTCGGCGTCGGGCAGGAAGAGGTTCCACAGACCCTGGCGGCGGGCCTCGGCCTTGAGGTCCTCCACCACCTGCGGGGTGTCCCACGGCGAGGCGAGCTGTGCGCGCTGCTCCTCGGCGACAGGCTCGGCGGGGTAGACGTGCTCGTCCATGAAGGCGAGCAGCTTCGCCCGCAGCTCCTCGGTGCGCGCGTCGAATGCGAAGTCCATGGCGGATCAGCCTTCCTGGAGGGTGGTGAGGCCGTGCTCGATGAAGACGGGGACGAGCTCGCCGATGCGGTCGAAGCCTGCGCCGACGGTCTGGCCGAGGGTGTAGCGGTAGTGGATGCCCTCCAGGATCACGGCGAGCTTGAACCAGGCGAAGGCCGTGTACCAGGAGATGGCGGAGGTGTCGCGGCCCGAGCGGGCGGCGTACCGCTCGATCAGCTCGGCGGGCGTGGGGTGCCCGGCGGCGGTGGCGGTCGTGCTGACGGGGGAGTGCGGGACGTCGAGCGGCGCGCTGTACATGGCGAGCAGACCGAGGTCGGTCAGCGGGTCGCCGAGCGTGGACATCTCCCAGTCGAGGACCGCCTTGATCCGGTCGTCCTCGCCGATCAGGACGTTGTCCAGGCGGTAGTCGCCGTGGACGACGGCCGGGGCGGGGGAGGCCGGGAGGGTGCGGCCGAGTGCGGCGTGCAGCTCGTCGATGCCCGCGAGCTCGCGGTTGCGTGAGGCGTCGAGCTGCTTGCCCCAGCGTCGCAGCTGCCGGTCGAGGAAGCCCTCGGGGCGCCCGAAGTCGCCGAGACCCACCGCGGCGGGGTCCACGGCGTGCAGGTCGACGAGCGTGTCGACCAGGCCGAGGACGGCCGCGCGGGTGCGCTCGGGGCCGAGCGGGGCGAGCTGCTCCGCCGAGCGGTACGGAGTGCCCGCGACGAACTCCATGACGTAGAACGGCGCTCCGAGGACGCTGTCGTCCTCGCAGAGGAGGACGGTCTCGGGGACGGGCACGGCCGTCGCGTGCAGGGCGCTGATCACCCGGTGCTCGCGCTTCATGTCGTGCGCGGTGGCGAGGACATGGCCGAGCGGAGGCCGACGCACCACCCATCGGCCGGTGCCGTCGGTGACCACATACGTGAGGTTGGACCGGCCGCCCTCGATCAGCCGGGCGTCGAGGGGGCCGCGCACGAGTCCCGGCCGTTCCCGGTCGAGGAATCCGCGCAACCGCTCGGGATCGAGACCTGGCGGCGGGGCTGAGCTCATCGTGCGTACCTCCGGGGACGGGGGGCGGGTCGGCGTTCATGATGACCGACCAGTCGGTATGTCGTCCAGGGTTCGGTCCGGAAAGTGCCGCGGGCGGTCTGGTGATGAATCGGAACCATGAATAGGGTTCACATATGAATCCAGACCTGCTCGTCGAGGAAGTCCGGCTGACCCCGATCCTGATCGCCGACCCGCCCCTGCTCAACACGCAGGGCGTCCACCAGCCCCTCACCCCGCGCCTGGTGGTGGAGGTCGTCACGCGGGGCGGGGTCACCGGCCTGGGGGAGACGTACGGCGACGGGAGGTATCTGGATCTCGCACGGCCGCTGGCCGAGGCGCTGCCCGGCCATGCGGTCACGGACGTGAACGGCCTGTTCGCGCTGGCCGCGCGGGTGTGCGGCGACTCACGGGCTGTCGACGAGCGCGTCGACGCGGGTGGGCTGCGCGGGGTCCAGACCGCCGCCAAGCTCCGGCTCTCCGTCGTCTCGGCCTTCGAGGTCGCGTACCTCGACGCGCTCGGCAAGAGCCTCGGCCTCCCCGTCCACGCCCTCCTCGGCGGCAAGGTCCGCGACTCCGTCGAGTACAGCGCGTACCTCTTCTACAAGACCGCCGGGACCGACGAGTGGGGCCCGGCACTCGACCCGGCGGGCATCGTCGAACAGGCCCGCCGCTTCGATCGGACGTACGGCTTCCGTTCCTTCAAGCTCAAGGGCGGTGTCTTCCCGCCCGAGCAGGAGATCGCCGCGATCCGGGCCCTGGCCGAGGAGTTCCCCGGCCGGCCGCTCCGCCTCGACCCGAACGGCGCGTGGTCCGTGGAGACCGCGCTGGAGGTGGCGCGCGAACTGAAAGGTGTCCTGGAGTACCTGGAGGACCCGACGACCGGCACGGACACGATGGCCGAGGTCGCGTCCCGTACGGACGTACCGCTCGCGACCAACATGTGCGTGACGACCTTCGAGGAGATCCCCGAGGCCTTCGCCCGGGACGCGGTACGGATCGTGCTCTGCGACCACCACTACTGGGGCGGCCTGCACCGGACGCGCGAACTGGCCGCGCTCTGCCGCACGTACGGAGTCGGGCTCTCCATGCACTCCAACACCCACCTCGGGATCAGCCTCGCGGCCATGACCCAGGTCGCCGCCACCCTGCCCGACCTGGACCACGCCTGCGACACCCACCATCCCTGGCAGACCGAGGACGTCGTCACCACCCGTCCCGAGTTCCGGGACGGGCGCCTCGCCGTCTCCGACGCCCCCGGCCTCGGCGTCGAACTGGACCGGGAGGCCCTCGCCGCCCTGCACCGCCGCTGGCTGGAGGACGACGGCACCCACCGCGACCGCGACGACGCGGCGGCCCTGCGAAGGCTGCGCGCCGCCGGTGAGAAGGGGCTGGACGGCGTACTCGCGGACGGACTCAGGGGAGTGTGATCGGCCGGGTCTTGTCGCCGGGCGCGGGCGCCGGCCGGTCGGGGTGGATCGCCACCAGCCGGGCGCCCTGCGCGTACGTGCTCTCCCGGCCGAAGAACTGGTAGCCGGACTCCAGGAGCTGCAGGATCTCGTGGCCCAGCATGGCCTGGGGGCCACCCTCGTCGGCCGCCTTGTTGCTGTCCCAGAGCGCGCCGTCGCCCAGGGCCTCGACCTCGTTCCAGAAGTTGCCCGCGTGCAACTGCCCGGCGATCAGCTTGCCTTCGATCGGGGCACCGAGGTCGGTGAGGATCTTGAACACGGCGCGCTCGGCGATGCCGCCGTCCATGAAGGCGTAGTTGACCGGGACGGACCACTTGGTGGTGTTGAGCCGCCGGCCCATCCGGGCGTCCTCCGGCAGCCGGTCCCCGACCTGGGGCTTCCCCTGCTGGTACTGGGCCCACGACCCGGTGTCGCCCGTCCGGCCGAGGACGAGCTTGCGCTTGGCGTTGAGCGCCGCCGCCTGGGAACTCGCCATCGTCTCCGACGAGGTGGTGGTCAGGTCGGCCCGCAGGCTCGCCTCCACGGCGGCCACCACCTCGGCCTTGCCGCGCCCCTGGAGCGGACCCACCAGGCCGTGGACGTACTCGACGTTGTCGTTGAGCTCCGGGTTGCTCATGACCCATTTCGGCTTGGCACGGTTCGCGGCCCAGGTGTCGTACTCGGCGACGTAGTCGTTGATGCTCTCGTCCGCCTGGTCCAGCAGCCTGCGCACCTCGTCGTCGATCTTGCCCGGGTGGTGCATGCGCTGGACATCGCCGGTTCCCCCGGCGACCGGCGCGGCGTCGGCCGCCGTCTCCCCGGCGGCCTCGGTCGCCGACGAGCGCAGCACCCGGTGGGCCGTCGCCTCGGCCTCACGCTCGAACCGGTCCGACGGATCGCTGACACGCAGCCCGTCCCCCCGGTCGGTACCGGCCACCGGCCCCTTGCGCTGCTGGAGGACATGGGTCAGCTCGTGCGCCAGGGTGTGCCGGTCCATACCGCCGGGCCCGGCGACGATGTGGCTGCCGGAGGTGTAGGCGGAGGCGCCGAGCTCGGTCGCGGACGCCTGGGCGGCGGAGTCCGTGTGGACGCGGACGTCGGAGAAGTCGGCGCCGAACCGCGCCTCCATGTCGGACCGGCTCTCGGCGTCGAGCGGCCGGCCGCCACCGCGCAGGACGCTGTGGACGGAGGAGCGCTGCACCGACGGCCCCGGCTCCTCCTCGTGCCCGCACCCCGCGCCGTGCCGGTGCTCGTCCTGCGCGGCACCGGCCCGGCGCAGCATCTGGACGACGGCGGCGTTCCCGGCCGAGCGCTGGAGATCGAGCAGTGACTCGGCGGGCGCCACCGCCCGGGGCGAGGAGGTGCGGTCCGCCGAGGCGTCACGCTTCTTCGCTGCCCGGCTGCTCGCTCGGTCGTACATGAAGGTCCTTTCGGGCGCCGGTCGTCTGCCTTCCCGGTATAGCCGGGCGGGCTGACGTCCCGCCAGGTACGGCAGGGCAGACTTCCCGGCCCCCGTGGCCCCGCGTCTCGGCCCGAACGCCCCCTCGCGAGGATCGCCCGGCCGTCACGTGGGCGTGCCGCTCACGCGTGGCAGGCCACCGGAACGCCGCCGTTCAGCGCGGCCATGTCGCCGAAGACCGTCACCGGGTCCAGCGGCGAGCCTTCGGGGAGCCCGTTCAGCTCCGCGTACGCACGGTGCAGGTTGGCCACCAGGCGCTCGCTCTCCCGCCACTCGGCGAACTCTCCGAGGTCCGCCGACCGCGCCGTCTCCAGCGGGGTCGCCCCCTTGGCGTGCCCCTCGCGGGCCAGTTCCGCCACCCAGCGCAGGTACCGCTCCGTCGCGTCGTACGCCGACGGGTCCGTCACCCGCCCGTGCCCCGGCACCACGGTCGGGGCGTCCAGCGAGCGCAGCAGTTCGAGCGCGCGCAGCGAACCCGCGAGCGACCCCATCGGAAGGAACGGCGTCCCGCCGTGGAAGACCAGGTCCCCCGTGAACACCACCCCTTCTTCCGGGAGATGGACGATCGAGTCGCCGGTCGTGTGCGCGGGACCGGGGTGCAGCACGCGCACCTCCAGCTCGCCCACGTACAGCGTCAGCCGCTCGCTGTACGTGAGTGAGGGCGGCGCCACCTCGATCTCGCCGAAGTCGGTCTGCGGCCAGAGCAGATGGAGCTGGCGCCCGGCCGCGAGCTGCTCGGCCCGGCAGGACTCGTGCCCGACGATCCGGGCCTCCGGCAGGAACACCCCGTTGCCGTAGGTGTGGTCGCCGTGGTGGTGCGTGGAGACGATCGTGCGGGGGAGCGGCAGTCCCTCGGCCAGGACCGCCTCGCGGAGCAGCCGCGCCCGGCGCTCGGTCGCGGCGGTGTCCACGAGCAGCGTCTCGCCGCGATCCCCGACGAACCCGGCGTTGTTCAGGCACCAGCCGCCGTCGGGCTGGACGAACGCGTGCACGCGCGGTGCGAGTGCGACGACGTACGGATCGGTGACGTACGGATCGGTGACGGACAAGGAATCCCCCTGGACGTGAAGAACGGCCCGACCGGCGAGTACTTCCCCTCGGGGGAGCCTGTCAGTCGGGCCCGTTCCGCAGAAGGCTCAGTGGTCGTCCCAGTGGTTGCCGTGCGCCGCGTGCCGGTGCCCGTCGTGCACGTAGTCGACGTGGTCCCCGTGTTCGACGGCCGTGTGCCCGCAGTCCGGCCCATGCGTGTGGTCGGGGTGGGTGTGCGGGACGTGGGAGGAGGGCTCGCACTCGTCCCAGTGCCCGGAGTGCTCACGGTGCAGATGCCCGTCGTGGGCGTAGTCCACGTGGTCGTGGTGGGTCACGGCGGTGTGCCCGCACGAGGGCCCGTGCGTGTGCGCGTGGGTGGGGTGCTCGTGGTGGAGAAGGGTCATGGCCTCAGGCTAGTCCGAAATGCCGCGTTCGTCCCTGTATCGGCCTGGGCCCCGTGTGCGGGTCGCCGCACCCCCGCACTCCGCCGGGGGTATCCGGCTTGCGGCGCCTCGTGGCCGCCGTGATCGTTCGGGGTATGAAGGCGATCAGTTACAGCCGGTACGGCGGACCCGAGGTGCTCGAGTACGGGGAGCGGCCCGACCCCAAGGTCGGCCCCGACGACGTCCTCGTGAAGGTGCGCGCAGCGGCTGTGAACCCGGTCGACTGGAAGGCCCAGGCGGGCTACCTCGACGGGATGATCGACGCCGTCTTCCCGGTCGTACCCGGCTGGGACGTCTCGGGGGTGGTCGTCCAGCCCGGCGTATCCGTCACCGAGTTCAGCGTCGGCGACGAGGTCATGGGCTACGTCCGCGAGGACTTCCTCTGCCGCGGCACCTTCGCGGAGTACGTCGCCGCCCCGGTCCGCACCCTCGCCCGCAAGCCGCGCACCCTCGGCTTCGAGGAGTCCGCCGCGCTTCCGCTGGTCGGACTCACGGCCTACCAGGTGCTCCACCAGGCGCTCACCGTCCGTTCCGGCGAGACGGTCCTGGTGCACGCGGCGGCAGGCGGGGTCGGCTCCATGGCCGTCCAGATCGCCCTCCACCTCGGCTGCCGGGTCATCGGTGCCGCCCGCGAGGCCGGCCAGGAGCGGATCAGGGAGCTGGGCGCCGAACCGGTGGTCCACGACGAGGCAACTTTCGTCGAGCAGGTCCGCGCGCTGGCGCCGGACGGGGTGGACGCGGCCTTCGACACGATCGGCGGACCGTTCCTCAAGCTCACGCCGAGGGTCCTCGCCCCCGAGGGCCGCCTCGCCTCCATCGCGGACGGCGAGGTGATCGGCCTGGGCGGCCGCTACTTCTGGGTGCGGCCCGACGCCCGGGACCTCGCCGCGCTGGCCGCGCTTGCCGACGAGGGAGCCCTGTCCGTACGGGTGGCCCGGTCCTTCCCGCTGGAACAGGCCGCTGACGCCCAGCGCGCCAACCAGGAGGGCGGCCTGCACGGCAAGGTCGTGGTCACCGTGGAGTGGCAAGACTGACGGCGAGCAGCGGACGGGAACGGCTCCGGGAGCGGCTCAGAGCACCACGGCCACCGCGAACGCCGCCAGCGCGACCGTGCACGCCGTCGCGAGCAGCGCGCCCCGAGGGGAGAGCGGCCCCGGGCGCGCCGCGTCCAGGGCGCGGATCCGGCGGTGGGCGACGGCCAGGAAGCCGATCCAGACCAGCGCGGTGAGCGCGGCCCCCGCCACCGAAGCCGGCGTGATCGCGTCACTGATCGCCGACTTCGTCGCGAGCACCGCCACGACGGTGCAGGTCAGCGTCGTACGCCGCCAGGCGAGCCGGGTCCGCTCCGGCTGCAGCCCCGGATCCCGGACGGGCTTGGCCGCCTCGGTCACCGCCCGGCCCAGCCGAAGAGGATGACCACCACCATCGCCAGCGCGACCACGGCCACCGCGAGGCTCAGTACCGTCGGGAAGCGCGACACCGGCAGGTCGTCCCCCCGCCGCATCGCCCGCTCGCACCGCACCCAGTGGTTCACCGCCCGCAGCGCGCACAGCACGCCCGCGGCGAGCAGGGCGAGCGAGAGCCCGACCCGTACGCCCCACCGCAGGTCCGGCAGGAACTGGTCGACGGCGAAACCGCCGCCGACGAGCGCGAGCGCGGTCCGGATCCAGGCGAGGAAGGTGCGCTCGTTGGCGAGCGAGAACCGGTAGTCCGGGGTCTCGCCCTCGTCACGGATCCGCTGCGGCGCGAACCACAGCCGCAGACTCTGTACGAAGTCACTCACCTGGGCACCTTAACCGCGGCGCGCACGCAGGCGTTCGTAGGCCGCCAGCCCGTCCGGGACCCACTGCCACTCGCCGAGCCGCGCGACGACCTCCGGCTCCGGAAGGAACGCGTGCCAGGCGACCTCCTCCACCTGAGGGTTCACCGGCAGCTCGCACCGCACCTGGTAGACCGCGGACCACCACTTCCCGGCGACGCCCCCGGAGTCGTGCAGGAACCGGAACAGCGGCTCGGGGCGCGGCAGCCCGGAGACGCCCAGCTCCTCCTCCGCCTCGCGCAGCGCCGCGTCGTCGTACGACTCGCCCGCGCCGACGACACCGCCGACGAACATGTCGTACATCGACGGGTAGACCAGTTTCACCGGCGTGCGCCGGTGCACGAAGATCCGGTCCTCGGCGTCCCGGACCAGGACGAAGGTACAGCGATGGATGAGACCCCGCGCGTACACCTCGGCGCGCGGGGCCCGGCCGACCACCTCGTCGTTCTCGTCGACGACGTCCAGGATCTCTTCGGCGGGGTTCGTCATCCCGCCATGAAATCACCGGGCCCGACGTCTGGAGGCCATCGCCCACGGGGTCCTCGCGTCACGACGTCACTGCCCCATCACGTACTTCACCGTCGGACCGGTCGTCCAGCCGCCGTCCACGGCCAGCTCCGCACCCGTCACGTACGAGGCCGCGTCCGAGAGCAGGAACACCACCGCGCCCGCGATCTCGGGCGCCTCGCCGACCCGCCCCATCGGGGTGTTGGGGTACCTTCCCTCGCCGCGCTCGATGCCGACGACCGCCGTCATCGGCGTGTACGTCATGCCCGGGTGGACCGAGTTGACGCGGATCCCCGCCGTGCCCAGCTCCACCGCGCCGATCTTCGTCAGCCCCCGCACGCCCCACTTCGAGGCGCCGTAGCCGGCGGTCAGCGCCAGGCCCATCAGCCCCGCGGCCGAGGAGATGTTGACGATCGAGCCGCCGCCCGCCTCCTTCATCGCCGGTATCGCGGCCTTCATGCCGATGAAGGTACCGGTCAGGTTGATGTCGAGCACCTTGCGGAAGTTCTCGACGGACTCCGACTCCAGGAACGCGCCGCTGGAGATCCCGGCGTTGTTCACCAGACCGTGCAGCCCGCCGAACTCGGCGACCGCGTACGCGACGGCCGAGGCCCACGCCTCCTCGGACGTGACGTCGTGGTGGAGGAAGCGCGCCCGGCCGCCCAGTCCGGCCGCGGTCGCCTCGCCGACCTCGTCGAGCACGTCCGTGATCACGACGTTCGCACCGGCGGCCACGGCCTGCCGTGCGGCCTCGGCGCCCAGGCCGCGGGCGCCCCCGGTGATGAGGACAGTGCGGCCGGTGAGGTCGTGGAGGCGGGTGTTCTCGGTCATGAGAGGTCCTTTTCGATCGTGGGCGGCGGAGCCTGCAGCAGGGCCGTCGTGGTCTGGACGAGGTCGGCGAGGAAGAGCGGCTGCCCGGTGAGCGGCTCGGTGCCGTCGAGGTACTGCCGGGCCCGGTCGGCCATGGCCGCGCCGACGACCGTGAGGGCCAGATCGAGCCGCTCCAGCCCCAGCGGCTCGGGCAGACCGGTCAGGCAGGCCTCGACGCGCTCGATCAGCCGCCAGTACACGGTGCCCTCGAGCGTGGGATGGGGGGTGCGGGTGCGCACCCCGCTCTCATGACTGAGCTGGGCGGAGATCCGCAGACAGCGGCGGCCGCGCTCGGTGCCCAGCTCGCTCGCCTCGGCCGTGACCAGGGCCCGGACCAGCGCGTGCGGCTCGTCGGCGGCCTCGGCGAGGAGCGGTTCCAGGACCTGCTCCGTACGTCTCTGGCGGCCCGCCATCACCGCGTCGAGGAGTCCGGCGCGCGTGCCGAAGTGGTACTGGACGGCCGAGGGGTTGCTCTGGCCCGCAAGGGCCACGATGTCGCGCAGCTGGGCGCCGTCGACCCCCTGAGCCGCGAAGACCTCCTCCGCCGCGCGGATCAGCTTCTCCCGGGTCTCGGGTCCCGATGTCCTCGCCATGGCGCCCATGTTAATGCTCGACATTAGAAAGTGGGAGGGCGGGAAAGGGTCCGGGCTGTTGACTGGATACATCGGTGTATCCAAGATTCGGTCCATGTCGTACGACGCTGATGTGATCGTGATCGGAGCCGGCCTCGCCGGCCTGGTGGCCACCGCCGAACTCGTGGACGCCGGGCGGAGCGT
Source organism: Streptomyces sp. NPDC013317 (assembly GCF_055563155.1). NCBI lineage: Bacteria > Bacillati > Actinomycetota > Actinomycetes > Kitasatosporales > Streptomycetaceae > Streptomyces > Streptomyces sp. NPDC013317. The sequence goes on along the minus strand of NZ_JBVHDX010000017.1, from coordinate 11,591 downwards.
GATCCTGCTCGACCAGGAGCCCGAACAGTCCATGGGCGGACAGGCCCACTGGTCCTTCGGCGGGCTGTTCCTCGTCGACTCGCCCGAGCAGCGCCGGATGCGGATCAAGGACAGCCGCGACCTCGCCCTCCAGGACTGGCTCGGCACGGCGGGATTCGACCGCGCCGAGGACCACTGGCCGCGGAAGTGGGCGGAGGCGTACGTCGACTTCGCGGCGGGCGAGAAGCGCTCCTGGCTGCACGCGCGCGGCGTGCGCTTCTTCCCGGTGGTCGGCTGGGCCGAGCGCGGCGGCTACGACGCGAACGGGCACGGCAATTCGGTGCCCCGCTTCCACATCACCTGGGGCACCGGCCCCGGCCTCGTCGCCCCCTTCGAGCGCCGGGTCCGCGAGGGCGTCGCCTCCGGCCGGGTCCAGCTCCGCTTCCGCCACCGGGTGACCGGCCTCGGCCGTACCGCCGGAGCCGTGGACACCGTCAGCGGCGAGATCCTCCGGCCCTCCACCGCCGAGCGCGGCACCGCGAGCAGCCGGGAGGTCACCGGCACCTTCGAACTCCGAGCGCAGGCGGTGATCGTCACCTCGGGCGGCATCGGCGGCAACCACGACCTCGTACGCAAGCAGTGGCCCGACCGGCTCGGCACCCCGCCCGCGAAGCTGCTCTCCGGCGTCCCCGCCCATGTCGACGGGCTGATGCTCGGCATCACCGAGGAGGCGGGCGCCCACCACATCAACCGCGACCGGATGTGGCACTACACCGAGGGCATCGAGAACTGGAACCCGATCTGGGCCAGGCACGGCATCCGCATCCTGCCCGGCCCGTCCTCGCTCTGGCTCGACGCGACCGGCCGCCGGCTGCCCGTTCCGCTCTTCCCGGGCTTCGACACCCTCGGCACGCTCGAACACATCATGCGGACCGGGCACGACCACACCTGGTTCGTCCTCGACCAGCGCATCATCGGCAAGGAGTTCGCCCTCTCCGGCTCCGAGCAGAACCCCGACCTCACCGGCAAGTCGGTCCGCGACGTCATCGGCCGGGCCCGCGCGGACGTGCCGGGCCCGGTGAAGGCGTTCATGGACAACGGCGTCGACTTCGTCGTCGAGAACGACCTGTCCGCGCTGGTCCGGGGGATGAACGCCCTCACGGACGAGCCGCTGATCGACGAGGCGGAGCTGCGCCGGGAGATCACGGCGCGGGACCGCGAGATCGCCAACCCCTTCACCAAGGACCTCCAGGTCACGGCGATCCGGGGGGCCCGCAGATACCTCGGCGACAAGCTGATCCGTACGGCACCCCCGCACCGGATCCTGGACCCCAAGGCCGGTCCGCTGATCGCCGTACGCCTGAACATCCTGACCCGCAAGTCGCTCGGCGGTCTGGAGACCGACCTCTCGTCGAGGGTGCTCACCGAGAGCGGCGAGGCACTGGAAGGGGTCTACGCGGCGGGCGAGGCGGCCGGGTTCGGCGGCGGAGGCGTCCACGGTTACCGCTCCCTCGAGGGCACCTTCCTCGGCGGCTGCGTCTTCTCGGGCCGGGCGGCGGGCCGGGCGGCCGCGCAGGCGGTGGGGTAGAAGGCCGTACGGGCGGCGGACCGCAGGCCGCGGGGTCGGCACGAACGGAACCGGGTCCGAGCGCCAGGAGGCGCTCGGACCCGGTCCGTGTGCGAGCAGCAGGAGTGCGTCGGCGGCTACAACACGAGCGACAGCAGCAGGACGAAGACGATGCCGACGACCGAGATGATCGTCTCCATCACCGACCAGGTCTTGATCGTCTGGCCGACGTTCATCCCGAAGTACTCCTTGACGAGCCAGAAGCCCGCGTCGTTCACATGGCTGAAGAAGAGCGAACCGGCACCGATCGCGAGGACGAGCAGTGCCGTCTCGCTCGTGCCCATGCCCTCGGCGAGCGGGGCCACGAGCCCAGCCGCGGAGATCGTCGCCACCGTCGCCGAACCGGTCGCGAGCCGGATGGCCACCGCGATCAGCCAGGCCAGGAGCAGCGCCGGGATCGACCAGTTCTCGGAGAAGTCCAGGATCATCTGGCCCACGCCGACGTCGATCAGCGTCTGCTTGAAGCCGCCGCCCGCGCCGACGATCATCAGGACGCCCGCGATCGGGGCGAGGGACTTCTCGACGGTCGAGGAGAGCCGCTCCTTGGTGAAGCCGGCCGCGCGGCCCAGCGTGAAGAGGCCCACGATCACGGCCGCGAGCAGAGCGATCAGCGGCGAGCCGATGACGTCGGTGACCTTCTGCACGGCGTTGTCGGGGTTGTCGACGACGATGTCGACCAGCGCCTTGACCAGCATCAGGACGACGGGCAGCAGGACGGTCGCGACGGTGGCGGCGAAGCCGGGGCGCTTCTCCAGGTCCTCCGACGGACGCGCGGGGATCATGTTCTCAGGGGCCGGGATGTCGACCCAGCGGGCCGCGTACCGGGAGAAGAGGGGGCCGGCGATGATCACGGTCGGGATGGCGACCAGCACACCGAGGGCGAGCGTGACGCCGAGGTTGGCGCCGAGCGCGTCGATGGCGACCAGCGGGCCGGGGTGCGGCGGGATCAGACCGTGCATGACCGACAGGCCGGCGAGGGCCGGCACGCCGATCCGCATCAGCGAATAGTTGCCGCGCTTGGCGACGAGCAGGACCACCGGGATCAGCAGGACGATGCCGACCTCGAAGAAGAGCGGCAGACCGATGACGGAGGCGATCAGCACCATCGCCCAGGGCATCGACCGGCCGCTCGCCCTGGCGAGGATCGTGTCGACGATCTGGTCCGCGCCGCCGGAGTCGGCGAGCAGCTTGCCGAGGATCGCGCCGAGCGCGATCAGCACACCCACACCCGCGACGGTCTTGCCCAGACCGGCGGTGAAGGAGTCGATGGTCGCCGCGAGCGGCGCCCCGGCGAAGGCGCCGAGGGCCAGCGACCCGATGGTCAGGGCGAGGAAGGCGTGCAGCTTGAACTTGGTGATGAGCAGGACGATGACGGCTATGCCCGCGAGCACGGCTATGCCGAGCTGGGCGTTGCCCGCCGAGGTGATCGGCTCGACGGCGTCCGCTGCCAGCACCTCGACGCTGAGACTGGTCACGGTGGTTCCTTAGGGGCGGGTGGGGGCTGGAAGGGGGACCGTCCGACACCCGGAACGGGCGACGGACGACGGGTACCGCGTGCCGCTGGGGTACGCCAGGAGTTCTGGCGCGGGGCAGGGCTGCCGCAGAGCCACGGCGGCCTGCCGCGGGGCTACGGCGGATCTGCCGCGGGGCGGAGATCAGCCGACGAGCTCGCGCAGCGCGGCCACCGCCCGTGCGGCGATCTCCTCGGGCGAACCGGAGACGTCGACGGCCACACCGGCCTCGTCGTCGCCGAGCGGCTGCAGCGTGGCGAACTGCGAATCGAGCAGCGCCGTCGGCATGAAATGCCCCTTGCGCTCCCTCATCCGCCGCTCGATCAGCTCGCGGTCGCCGGTCAGATGGAGGAAGACCACGCCCGGGGCGGCCGCCCGCAGCCGGTCCCGGTAGATCCGCTTCAGCGCGGAGCTGCTCACCACCCCGCCGATCCCTTCACGGCCGAGCGCCCACCGCCCGATCGCGTCGAGCCAGGGGCCGCGGTCCGCGTCGTCCAGCGGGGTGCCGGCCGACATCTTCGCGACATTCGCCGCAGGATGGAAATCGTCACCCTCGGCATAGGGGACTCCGAGCGCGTCCGCGACCAGCGGACCGATGGTCGTCTTGCCGGTGCCGGCGACGCCCATCACGACGACGACCGGGGAGGCCGTCGGGGAGGGGGAGCTCATGGGTGGTGCCTCGCTGTCTTCTTCGACATCGATTCCGTCGCGCTCATGAAACCCATTGGGTACGACGTATTCAAGAGACTGTGACTTTAAAGTCATACTTTTAATGGGCGATCTTGGTCCACGCGTAGGCTGAGCCCCATGACGACACCGGCCCAGGGGCTCCATCCGCACGTCCTCGCCACCCTGGGTCTCGCGATCACCGCGGGGGAGTACCCGCCCGGCAGCGTCCTGCGCACCGACGAACTCGCCCAGCGCTTCGATGTCTCCCGCACCGTCGTCCGTGAGGTCGTCCGCGTGCTGGAGTCCATGCACCTGGTCGAGTCCCGCCGCCGCGTGGGCGTGATCGTCCTGCCGACCGCGCAGTGGAACGTGTACGACCCCCAGGTCATCCGCTGGCGCCTGGCCGGCGCCGACCGGCCCCGCCAGCTGCGCTCCCTCACCGTGCTCCGCTCCGCCGTCGAACCCGTCGCCGCCGGACTCGCCGCCGTGCACGCCACCCCCGAGCAGTGCCGCGAGCTGACCGAGCAGGCGCTCGGCATGGTCGCCACCTCGCGCGGCCGGCAGCTGGAGGCGTACCTCGTCCACGACATCGCCTTCCACCGGGTCGTCCTGAACGCCTCCGGCAACGAGATGTTCGCCCGGCTCGGCGACGTGGTCGCCGAGGTGCTCACCGGCCGCACCCACCACCAGGTGATGTTCGAGGACCCCGACCCGGCCGCCGTGACCCTCCACGTCCAGGTCGCCGAGGCGGTACGGGAGCGTGACGCGGTACGCGCCGAGGAGCTCACCCGCCAGATCGCGGTCGGCGCGCTCAAGGAACTGGACGTTCTCGCGCCGTAAAACCTTTCGATCCCAGGCATACGCCTCGTAGGAACCTCAGAAGTAGCTCAAATATGGGCGATCAGTGACATTGGCCACTGCTGAATTCCCGCCGTGCCGTGACGATGTGCGCTGGCCGTGAGAGCCGTGGACGACCTCCACGCGCGCGGCCGGGTACCGCACAGACCCTCCCCTCACGAAGGCGAACAACTCCATGAGTGACCGCACCCTCCCTGCGGCCGACACGCTGTCCGCCACGCCACCGGCGACGGCATCCGGGGCGTCCCCCCACGTAGACGCCGGCGACGCCGGGTACCGCAAGGACCTCAAGTCCCGCCACATCAACATGATCGCCATCGGCGGCGCGATCGGCACCGGCCTCTTCCTCGGCGCCGGTGGCCGCATGGCCAACGCCGGCCCGTCCCTCTTCATCGCGTACGCGGTCTGCGGCGTCTTCGCCTTCTTCGTGGTGCGGGCTCTCGGTGAGCTGGTCCTCTACCGCCCCTCCTCCGGTGCGTTCGTCTCCTACGCGCGTGAGTTCATGGGCGAGAAGGGCGCCTACACGGCCGGCTGGCTCTACTTCCTCAACTGGTCGACCACCGCCATCGCGGACATCACCGCCGCCGCGACCTACGCCCACTTCTGGGCCATGTTCAGCGACGTCCCGCAGTGGATCCTCGCGCTGATCGCCCTCGCGGTCGTCCTCGCCGCCAACCTCATCTCCGTGAAGTACTTCGGCGAGATGGAGTTCTGGTTCGCGATCATCAAGGTCGGCGCGCTCGTCGCCTTCATGCTCATCGGCATCTTCCTGATCGTGACCTCGCACGACGTCGGCGGCCACACGCCGGGCCTGTCCACCATCACGGACAACGGCGGCATCTTCCCGACCGGTGTCATGCCGATGCTGCTCCTGATCCAGGGTGTCGTCTTCGCGTACGCCTCCGTCGAGCTGTGCGGCGTCGCCGCCGGCGAGACCGAGAACCCCGAGAAGATCATGCCGCGGGCGATCAACTCGATCATGTGGCGCGTGGGCCTCTTCTACGTCGGCTCCGTGATCCTCCTCGCCCTGCTCCTGCCGTACACCGCGTACTCCGGTGACCAGAGCCCGTTCGTCACCGTCTTCGACAAGCTGGGCATCCCCGGCGCCGCCGGCGTGATGAACCTGGTCGTCCTCACCGCCGCGCTCTCCAGCCTCAACTCGGGTCTCTACTCGACCGGCCGGATCCTGCGCTCCATGTCGCTCGCCGGCTCCGCGCCCAAGTTCACCGGCGTCATGAACAAGGGCGGCGTGCCCTACGGCGGCATCCTGCTCACCGCCGCCTTCGGTGTCCTCGGCGTCGGCCTGAACTACCTCATGCCGGGCGAGGCCTTCGAGCTCGTGCTGAACTTCGCCTCCATCGGCATCATCGGCACCTGGGCCATGATCATGGTCTGCTCGCTGCTGTTCGTGAACCGCTCCAAGGAAGGCCGGGTCACCCGCCCCGGCTACCGGCTGCCCTGGGCCCCGTACACCCAGATCGTCACGCTGGTCTTCCTCGGCTCCGTCCTCGTCCTGATGTGGATGGACGGCGGCATCAGCCGCACCACCGTGAACTGCCTCCCGCTGATCGCGCTCGCGCTCGTCGGCGGCTGGTTCCTGGTCCGCAAGCGCGTCCGCGCGACCGCGTCGGTGGCCCAGGACTGACCGACCCCCCACGGGGTGCCGAGACCCCCGCAGGCGACCGCCTGCGGGGGTCCGTGCTGTGCCGACACCAGTGCCGCGACGGCCGTCAGCCGCAGCCGCCGCCCGGCGGTGAGCCGGGGCGCGGCCCTCAGCTGGGGCGGCTGTCGGAACCGCCTCAGGCGAGCCCGTCGAGCCCATGGAGCCGCAGCCCGCTCTCGAACCGCATCGGGACGCCGGTGAGCGGGTCTGTGAACTCCAGCGTCCGTGCGAGCAGCTGGAGCGGACGCGCATGGTCCTCGGGCCCGTCCTCGCGGACCACGGGATAGACCGGATCGTGCAGGATCGGCAGTCCCAGGCTGTTCATGTGCACCCGCAGCTGATGGGTCCGCCCGGTCGCAGGCAGCAGCCGGTACCGCCCGAGCCCGCCGCGCCGCTCCACCAGCTCGATCCGGCTCTCGCTGTTCGGCTCGCCCGGCACCTCGCGGGCGGCGATCACACCGCGCTCCTTCTCGATCCGGCTCCGCACGGTCACCGGCAGCGCGATCCCGGGCTCGTACGCCGCCACCGCCTCGTACTCCTTGCCGACCAGTCGGTCCCGGAACAGCGTCTGGTACGCGCCCCGGTCGCCGGGCCGCACGACGAAGAGCACCAGGCCGGCCGTCAGCCGGTCGAGGCGGTGCGCGGGCTGGAGTTCCGGCATCCCCAGCTCCCGCCGGAGCCGGGCGAGCGCCGTCTCGGTCACATGGCGCCCGCGCGGCATCGTCGCCAGGAAGTGCGGCTTGTCGACGACGACGATCCGCTCGTCGCGGTGCACGATCCCCAGCTCGAAGGGGACCCGCTCCTCCGTGGGGAAGTCCCGGTGGAACCAGAGCCGCAGCCCGGCGACGTACGGCTCGTCCCCGGCGACCGCCCCGTCCAGCCCGACGAACCGCCCGTCGCGCAGCATCTCCGCGACCCGCGCGTCCCCGATGGCTCCCCCGTACCGCGCCCGCAGGTAGTCCCCGACGGTCGCCCAGTCGGCATCAGGCTCCTCGGGCAGCCGCACCCGCACCGGATCGATCCCGTCCCGCTGCGGAAGCGGCGCGGCAGGCGTCCTCGTTCTCCGTCTCACCGGCCTCGCCCTCCGTCGTTCCGTCCCGCACCGCGCCCTTCGCGCCGTCGCCCCACAAGCCGTCGCCCACAAGCCGTCGTCCACAAGCCGTCGTCCGAAAGCCGTCGTCCGAAAGCAAGAAGGACCCCACATGACGTGGGGTCCTTCGCTGGTGTCCGAGGGGGGACTTGAACCCCCACGCCCGATAAAGGGCACTAGCACCTCAAGCTAGCGCGTCTGCCATTCCGCCACCCGGACAAGGTGTCTGTCTTTCCGGCCGCTCTGCCGTTCCGACGTGGAAAACCATAGCAAACATTGGGGGTGGTCGATCACCACCCCTGGTCCGGGCGGAACCGTGTGACAGACGTGTGTCGGCCGACGGGCGCCCTTGGGTCCCGGAGCCGGGCGCGCGAGGATGGGGGCGACCACCAGCAAGCACGTGGGGCACGTAGTGGGAGGAAGCAGCGTGAGCGAGTCGAACACGGCCCGGAGGGACAGCGGCGAGACCGCCGAGAACGAGGTCGTCGACCTCTGTCGTGACCTCATCCGCATCGACACCAGCAACTACGGCGACCACTCCGGCCCGGGCGAGCGGGCGGCGGCGGAGTACGTCGCCGAGAAGCTCGCCGAGGTCGGTCTCGAGCCGAAGATCATCGAGTCGCACAAGGGGCGGGCCTCCACCGTCGCCCGCATCGAGGGCGAGGACCCCTCCCGGCCGGCCCTCCTGATCCACGGCCACACCGACGTCGTTCCGGCCAACGCCGAGGACTGGACCCACCACCCCTTCTCCGGCGAGGTCGCCGACGGCTGTGTCTGGGGCCGGGGCGCGGTCGACATGAAGGACATGGACGCGATGACCCTCGCGGTCGTACGGGACCGGATGCGCAGCGGCCGCAAGCCCCCGCGCGACATCGTCCTGGCGTTCCTCGCCGACGAGGAGGCGGGCGGCACGTACGGCGCCCGGCACCTCGTCGACCACCACCGCGACCTCTTCGACGGGGTGACCGAGGCGATCGGCGAGGTCGGCGGCTTCTCCTTCACCGTCAACGAGAACCTGCGGCTCTATCTGGTCGAGACGGCCCAGAAGGGCATGCACTGGATGCGGCTCACCGTCGAGGGCACGGCGGGGCACGGGTCGATGACCAACAACGACAACGCCATCACCGAGCTCTGCGAGGCGGTCGGGCGCCTCGGGCGCCACCAGTGGCCGGTGAGGGTCACCAAGACCGTACGGTCCTTCCTGGACGAGCTCTCGGACGCCCTGGGCACCCCGCTCGACCCCGAGGACATGGAGGCGACGCTCGCCAAGCTGGGCGGCATCGCCAAGATGGTCGGCGCGACCCTGCGCAACTCCGCCGCCCCGACCATGCTCGGCGCCGGGTACAAGGTCAACGTCATCCCCGGGCAGGCCACGGCGCACGTCGACGGGCGCTTCCTGCCGGGTTACGAGGAGGAGTTCCTGGCCGACCTCGACCGGATCCTCGGCCCACGGGTCAAGCGCGAGGACGTGCACGGGGACAAGGCCCTGGAGACCAGCTTCGACGGAGCCCTCGTCGACGCCATGCAGCTCGCCCTGCGTGCCGAGGACCCGATCGCCCGTGCCGTCCCGTACATGCTCTCCGGCGGCACCGACGCCAAGTCCTTCGACGACCTCGGCATCCGCTGCTTCGGTTTCGCGCCGCTCAAGCTGCCCCCGGAGCTGGACTTCGCCGGGATGTTCCACGGCGTGGACGAGCGGGTTCCGGTCGACGGCCTGAAGTTCGGCGCACGCGTCCTCGACCGGTTCATCGACGCCTCCTGAGAGCCCCGGCCGATATTCGGGCGCACGTGCGCATGTGCCCGGAACGAGTGAATGCACTCATACGCTCGTAGCCCCATTACTTTCCCCTCGTTACAGGTGGTGCGGTCCGCGGCTGGGATCGCATTGCCAACAAGGAGGAATAATGATCAAGAAGGTCGTCGCTGCTGCGGCTGCCACGGGCGGTCTCGTTCTCGCGGGTGCGGGCATGGCCGTTGCCGACTCGGGTGCCCAGGGTGCCGCCATCGGTTCCCCCGGCGTGCTCTCGGGCAACGTCGTCCAGGTGCCGGTTCACGTCCCGGTGAACGTGTGCGGCAACACGGTCTCCGTGATCGGGCTGCTGAACCCCGCCTTCGGCAACACCTGCATCAACGCCTGACGTTGTGCCTCGACCCGTGAGGGTCTGAGCCAGTCCGGCCCCGGAGTGCGTGCCATGCACTCCGGGGCCGGTGGCCATTTCCGCCCCGGGCGTGGTGCCCGGTGGCCCCTCTTCTGAAGCCAGAAGGCAGAAGCCGAGAAGGCAGGGAACAGCTATGCGACAGGTCACGCGCAAGGGCCTGATCACCGTTGCGGCCGCGGGCGGGGTACTCGCCCTCGGTGGTGGTTACGCGAATGCCGACGCGGGAGCGAACGGCACCGCCTCGAATTCCCCGGGCGTCGCGTCCGGCAATTCCGTCCAGGTTCCGGTGCACGCGCCGGTGAACGTCTGCGGAAACACCGTCAATGTGGTCGGGCTGCTCAATCCGACGTTCGGCAACAAGTGCGCCAACGTCTCCAAGCCGGGCAAGCACCGCCGCGGCTCGTCGGCCCAGGGCAGCACCAGCAACTCCCCGGGCGTCGCGTCCGGCAACAACGTCCAGGTGCCCGTCCACGTCCCCGTGAACGCCTGCGGGAACAGCATCTCGGTCATCGGAGCGATCAACCCGGCGTTCGGGAACGAGTGCGGCAACGGCGTCGAGCCGACGCACCCCGGTAACCCCGGTAACCCCGGTAACCCTGGTAACCCCGGAAACCCGGGCAACCCCGGAAACCCCGGAAACCCCGGCAACCCTGGGAACCCTGGGAACCCCGGGAACCCCGGCAACCCGGGTAACCCGGGTAACCCGGGTAACCCCGGCAACCCCGGCAACCCGGGTACGCCCGGGACCCCGGGCAACCCCGGAGACTCCGGCGAGCCCGGCGGACCCGGAACGCCCGGCGGGCCGAACACGCCTGGTACGCACACGATCACACAGCCCGACGAGACCGAGGAGCTGGCGCAGACCGGTTCCGGTCCGCTCGGGGCGATCGTCCCGGCCGGCGCGGGTCTGCTGCTCGCCGGTGCGGTGCTCTACCGCCGCAACCGCCGGTCCGCCTAGCGTCGGCGGGCGACCGGACCGGTCGCGCAACGCGCAGGGGCCCCGCATCGCGGGGCCCCATGTCATGTCACCAGGTGGCGCGGACCTGACGGATGATGCGCCGGCGCAGCCGCACCCTGCGGCTGCCGTCCCGGTGCAGGGTCAGACGGTCCAACTCCCAGTGCCCGTACTCCGCGTGGTCGGTCAGGAGCCGCGTGGCCTCCTTGCGGGAGACGCCGCGCGGCACGTACACGTCGACAAATTCGTATTCCGGCATCGCATCTATTGTGCGGGCACCGGCCCGCTACGGATAGCGTGCGTCCCATGTCTGATGCTGCGCAGCCCACCGCTGCCGAGGTACGTGCCGCCGCCGAGGCGGTCAAAGCCGCACTGGACCGTCACCTGGAGGCGGTCGAACGTCGTTCGGGGGACGACGACCCGGCCGTCTACGAAGCCTTCAACGCCCTCGCCGCGGCGGCCGAGGCGTACGACGAGCGGCTCTACGACCGGTACGACGAGGTCACCCCCTTCGAGATCCCGGGTGCCGACGACTCGCTGCCGCCCTACGCAGGACCGGAGGAGCCACACGCCCTCAGCGTGCTGATCCGCCGCGACTACGCCGTGGCGGAGCCCAAGCGGCTCCTCGCCCAGGCTCAGCGCATCACCGATCTGGAGGGTGACGAGGAGGGCGCGGACGGGACTCCGGCCGTCGGAGTCAGCACGCACGCGGCGCTCGGAGTGCTGTTCGGGGAGTACGAACCGGACGAAATCGCCTCGCGGCACAAGGAGTTCGGCCTGGAGGAGGGCGACTCCACCCTCTGGGTCTCGGCCGCGGAAGAGCTGCCGGAGCCGGGGGAGTGGCTGAACGCCCCCTTCGAGCAGGCCGATCCGGAGCGGATCGTCTGCCGATTCGACGTCAGCGCGGTCTTCGACGACGAGTTGGACGACGACCTGGAGGAGCAGGACGCCTGAACGACGTCGGGCCGGGTACGGCGGGGGGGGGGGGAATAACGGCGTGGCGCGGCACCCCCCGGACCGGGCCGAGGCGGGGGCGGTTGAGTGCCGCGGGCACGGCCGGGGGGGGGGCCGGCAGCGGCC
>NZ_JBVHDX010000016.1:138683-158550 GCF_055563155.1 Streptomyces sp. NPDC013317 | reverse complement strand
TCGGGCTTTCCTCCGGGCTTTTCCCTTCGGTCTTTCGTGTTTCCAGCTTAGCAGATCCGTTTTCCGTTTCTGCCACCCGCTGGAGCGGGCTGCCGTTTCGGGAATTCGCTTTTCGCGCTTTCCCTTGCGGCGGGGTCAAACACTACCAGGCTTTTTCGCTCCCCCTGACCACTCCCCCTGCGGGCATGCAGAGGTGTAGACCACTGGGGTTAGGATCTGGCTTGATAGGTGCTGCCGACCCACGACTCAAAGTCGCGTTGGGGTCAGGCAGGAGTACGACAGTACATCCCACCGTCAGTAGAGGCAAATCGTTTCCGGGTAGCCCTAGGTCCGCCAACTGGTACGTCTCGTGCGGAACCGGGACTACCCATGACATACGCTTCTGAACAGTACGCCGTCCAGGACAGGCAGTGACGGCGCCACACCATCTCCGCCCCTGGGAGGCTTCCCATGACCACCGTGACGTCGCCGCTTGCTGGACGCGCCATCGGTCTCGCCGCAGTACCCGACCCCGTCTTCTCCGGCGCGATGGTCGGTCCCGGCACCGCCATCGACCCCGTACGTGAGCCGTCCGAGGCCGTTTCGCCGGTCGACGGCGTCATCGTCTCTCTGCACCCGCACGCGTTCGTCGTCGTCGACGGCGAGGGACACGGGGTGCTGACGCACCTCGGCATCGACACCGTTCAGCTCAACGGGCAGGGCTTCGAGCTGCTCGTGAGCAAGGGCGACACCGTGACGCGGGGACAGGCCGTCGTCCGTTGGAACCCTGCCGAGGTCGAGGCCGCCGGCAAGTCCCCGATCTGCCCCGTCGTGGCCCTGGAGGCCACGGCCGACTCCCTCTCCGATGTCGTCGACAGCGGCGACGTGAAGGCCGACGACCAGCTCTTCAGCTGGAACTGAGGTCGGCTTCGTCCTCGTGACGACCACGAGTTCGACATTCATCGCGGCGGCCGGGTGCCGCCGCTCTATCGGAGACGGGTGAGATGGAGACAACGCTGCGAGGCGTCGGCGTCAGCCACGGAGTGGCGATCGGCGAGGTCCGGCACATGGGTACGGCGGTTCTCGAGCCGCCGGCCAAGCAGATTTCAGCCGGGGAGGCGGAGCGCGAACAGGGGCGCGCCCGCCAGGCCGTGGAGGCTGTGGCCGCCGACCTCATCGCGCGCGGCAATCTGGCCGGCGGTGAGGCTCAGCATGTGCTGGAGGCCCAGGCGATGATCGCCCAGGACCCCGAGCTCATCGCCGACGTCGACCGCCGGATCGCGGTCGGCAGCACCGCCGAGCGCGGTATCTACGACGCGTTCTCCCACTATCGCGAGCTGCTCGCGGGCGCGGGTGAGTACATGGCCGGGCGCGTGGCCGACCTGGACGACGTGCGGAACCGTATCGTCGCGCGTCTGCTCGGTGTGCCCATGCCGGGTGTGCCGGACAGCGACGAGCCGTACGTGCTGATCGCGCGGGACCTGGCTCCGGCGGACACGGCGCTGCTCGACCCGGCGCTGGTGCTCGGCTTCGTGACCGAGGAGGGCGGGCCGACCAGCCACAGCGCGATCCTCGCGCGGGCGCTCGGTGTGCCGGCCGTGGTGGCGCTTCCGGGTGCGGGCGAGATCGGTGAGGGCACGGTCATCGCGGTGGACGGTTCCACCGGCGAGCTCTTCGTGGACCCGACGGAGGAGCGGAAGGCGCGGCTGACCGAGGCCGCCGCGGCGCGCAAGGCCGCTCTGGCCGCGTCCAGTGGTCCGGGCGCGACCTCGGACGGGCACAAGGTGCCGCTGCTCGCCAACGTCGGTGGTCCCGCGGACGTACCGGCCGCGGTGGAGGCCGGTGCGGAGGGCGTCGGTCTGTTCCGTACGGAGTTCCTCTTCCTGGACGACAGCAAGAAGGCTCCCTCGGAGGAGAAGCAGGTCGAGGCGTATCGCAAGGTGCTCGAGGCCTTCCCCGAGGGCCGGGTCGTCGTGCGGGTGCTGGACGCCGGTGCGGACAAGCCGCTCGACTTCCTGACTCCGGCGGACGAGCCGAACCCGGCGCTGGGCGTGCGTGGTCTGCGGTCGCTGCTCGACCATCCGGATGTGCTGCGGACACAGCTGACCGCGCTGGCGAAGGCCGTCGAGGGTCTGCCGGTGTACCTCGAGGTCATGGCGCCGATGGTGGCCGACCGTACGGATGCGAAGGCGTTCGCCGACGCCTGCCGTGAGGCGGGGCTCCAGGCGAAGTTCGGTGCGATGGTGGAGATCCCCTCTGCCGCTCTGCGGGCTCGTTCGATCCTGCAGGAGGTGGAGTTCCTGTCGCTCGGTACCAACGACCTCGCGCAGTACACCTTCGCCGCCGACCGTCAGGTCGGTGCGGTGTCGCGGCTGCAGGATCCGTGGCAGCCGGCGCTGCTCGACCTGGTGGCGCTGTCCGCCGAGGCGGCCAAGGCCGAGGGCAAGAGCTGTGGTGTGTGTGGTGAGGCCGCTTCGGATCCGCTGCTGGCCTGTGTGCTGACGGGTCTGGGGGTCACCTCTCTGTCGATGGGTGCGGCGTCCATCCCCTATGTGCGGGCGACGCTCGCGAAGTACACGCTGGCCCAGTGCGAGCGGGCCGCTGCCGCGGCCCGGGCCGCCGACACGGCCGAGGAAGCCCGGATCGCCGCTCAGGCGGTGCTGTCCGGGGAGTGATCCCGGTTCGTTCGTAGGTCTTGGAGGGGCTTCCCGTCACGGATGTGGCGGGGAGCCCCTTCTGTGTCAGTGGTGGGAGGGCCAGTCGTCCTCGTCGGGGGTGAGGGCGAAGCCGGCTCGGTAATCGACGCCGGGCTCCGGGGCGATCGGCTCTCCGGTGCGGGCGTCGGTGCAGTAGGCGCTGAAGACCTCGGCTTCGGTAAGGGGTTGGAGTGTCCCTGCGGTGAGGCGCCAGCCATGGAGGCGGTCGGGCGTTCCCGGGCTCGTGGTGCGCAGGACCACTCCCCCGGAGCTGTCGAGGGCGATGCCGGCGGCGAGGACGGTGGCGAACTCTGCTGCTTCCCCGCTGTCGAGGTGGGCGGGTCCGTCTCCGTCGCGGGTCGCGTGGACCACGGCGAGGAGGTGCTCGTCGTGAGTGGGGACGCTGCACACGACGTGGTGGCTGCCGGGGCCGGCGGCTTCGAGGAGCCGGGTGAGGAGGCTCGCGGCGTGGGAGAAGGCGGCTCGGCCGATGTCCTGTCCGCAGGCGGCGCAGTCTCCGGCGTCGGCGAGGAGTGTGGAGGCGTACTCCCAGGTGGCGTGGCGGACGGCGGTGTCGATGAGGGTGGGGACGAGGGTGGTCATGGGTTGTCCGGTGTAGGCGACGAGGGCGCCTGTGGCGGCCAGGCCGGCGGTGTAGCGGCTGCGGCTGGCGGGGTGGTCGGGATCGATGCCCGTGTCCTCGCAGTAGGCCGCGTACTCCTCGGGGTCGAAGAGGGCGACCGTGGTGTGTCCGCCCTGGGTGGCGAGGGCCTTGAGGAGGCCTTCGACCTGGCGGAGGTAGGCCGTGTGGTCGTCGAAGGCGAAGGTGGCGTACCGGCGCATGGCGGTGAAGTCGTCGGCGTCGGCGAGGAGGCCGACGGTGCTGGGGACTTCGCGGCGCAGGGCGCGGCGCATGGATGTGGTGGTGCCGGGTTTGGTCATGTCTCCCCCTGAGCGCTGTCGATCAGTGCTCACTCACCGTAGCCGTCGGCACTGACAGTGACGGTTTGGTGAGGCGTCCGCGGGTGACGCGGTGCTGTGCGGCGCCCGCGGCGACGAGGCCGAGGCCGAGGAGGGGCCAGGCGAGGGCGCCGGCGGAGATGACGCCGGCGACGAGGAGGGGGCCGGCGAAGCGCTGGCTGGACTGGGCGAGTCCGTGGACGCCGAGGTAGGCGCCCTGTGCTTCCGCCGGGGCGAGGGCGACGGAGAGTTCCCAGGAGGCGGTGGCGTGGATGATCTCGGCGAAGGTGAAGGCGATGACGCCGGCGACGAGTGCCGTGATGGCGAGGGCGCTGCCGCCGGTGGCCGAGGCGGCGAGGGCGAGGGTGCCGGCGAAGAGGAGGCCGGAGAGGGGGACGAGGAGGCGCCGGGCGGCCGGGGTGGTGGCGCCGAAGCGGGCGAGCGGGACCTGGAAGAGGACGACCAGGACGGTGTTGAGCACGAGCAGAAGCGGCGCCAGCCCGACGGGGGCGGTGGTGGCATGGACGATCCAGAGGGGGACGGCGACCTGGAGGATCGTGTCGTCGAGGAAGAGGGCGGCGTCGGTGGCCGTGTAGGCGAGGAAGGTGCGGTCGCGCCAGGGGCTCGCGGGCCGGGAGGTGGCGCGGTCCTCGGCGGCTCGGGAGGTGGCGGCGACGCGTGAGGGGGCGGGTGGTTCGGCACAGCGCAGGGTGAGGGCGGCGATGACGAGGTAGGTGACGACGTTGCCGACGAGGAGCAGGGCGTAGGCGCGGGTGCTGCCGGTGGCGAGTGCGGCGGCGGCGCCGAGGCCGCCGATGGACCAGCCGATGTTGACGGTGGTGCGCTGGATGGCCTGGTAGCGGACGCGGTCGGGCCCGGCCTGGCGGGCTGCGTAGAGCTTGATGAGGACGCTGCCGGCGCGGTCGGGGAGGGCGCCGAGGGCGGAGTAGAGAGTCAGCAGGAAGAAGTTGTCGGTGGTGAGGAGCGCGAGGAGGGCGGCGCCGCGCATGAGTTGGGCGCCGACGATGAGCCGGACGAGGGGGAAGCGGTCGGCGAGGCGGCCGGCGATGGGGGCGCCCGCGATGCCGACGCCTCCGGAGACGGTCATGAGGAGGCCGACCTGGCCGAGGCCGAGGCCGGAGACGTAGGTGAAGTAGAGGACGGTGCAGCCGGCCCAGAGGCCGGTGCCGGTCTTGTCGATGATGCTCACGAGGAGCATGCGGCGGCCGTCGCGGCCGCCGGGTATGCGCTTGAGAACGGTGCTGTGCCATGAAGTCCGGCGGCTCACTCGGTTCCCCCTTGACCTGAGTATTGTATTGATACATAGTTCAGTACGTGGCAACACAATATTCGATCCAGGGGACTACGGCCAAGGGGATTGCCGCGTCCGTCGAGCGCGGCGTGACCGAGGGCGAGCTCGCCCCGGGCCTCGCGCTGCCTCCCGTACGGCGGCTGGCGGACGAGCTGGGCGTGAGCGCCGGCACGGTCGCGACGGCGTACAAGGAGCTGCGGCGGCGCGGCCTGGTGGTCACGCGCGGCCGCGGCGGCACGGTGGTCGCGGAGGCGGCATCGGCCGCATCGCGGCGGCCCCCCAAGGTCCCGCCGGGCCTGGTGGACCTCGCCAGCGGCCTGCCCGACCCCGCCTTCCTGCCGGTCCTGCGCCCCCCGGCGGAGATCCGCCCGGTGTACGGCTCGCACCGCGCCGCGCCCCGCCTCACGGCCCTCGAACAGCTGACCGGAGACTGGTTTGCCCGCGACGGCGTGCCGGCGGAGCGCGTGACGTTCGCCCACGGGGCGCTCGACTGCATCGCCCGCCTGCTCTCCGTCGAGCTGCGGCCGGGGGACGCGGTGGCCGTGGAGGATCCCGGGTTCCACCATCTCCTCGACCTGGTGACCGCCTTGGGTCTGAGGACGGTGCCGGTCACCGTGGACGAGGAAGGCGTGACGCCGGAGGCCCTGCGGTCGGCGCTGCGAGCCGGGGTACGGGCGGTGGTCTGCAGCCCGCGCGCGCAGTGCCCGACCGGGGCGTCGTTCTCGATCGCGCGGCGGGACGAACTTGCGGCGATGCTGAGGGAGTTCCCCGACGTCCTGGTCGTCGAGGACGACTACGACGCGCAGATCGCCGGATCCGAGGCGCCGACGCTGGCCGCCGCGGGCCTCGAGCGATGGGCGCAGGTACGGACGGTCTCCAAGCGGCTGGGCATCGACCTGCGGTGGGCGGGGCTCGCCGGCGACCCGGTGACACTCGCCCGGCACGACGGCCGGATGGTCATGACCTCGGGCTGGGTCAGCCACATCCTTCAGGAGACGGTCGTCGGGCTGCTCTCCGACCCGGCGGTCGCCCGGCTGGTGGCGTCCGGGGAGGCCGCGTACGCGGAGCGGCGGCGGGCGCTGATCGGCGCGCTCGGCTCGTACGGCATCCGGTCGGTCGGCGCGAACGGGCTGAACGTGTGGGTGCCGGTACGGGACGAGTCGGCGGTGGTCAACGGGCTGCGGACGCGCGGCTGGTGGGTCGCCGCCGGGGCGCGCTTCCGGATCGCGTCACCGACCGCGGTACGGATCACGACGGCGGCCCTGGAGACGGCGGCCGCGGGGCGACTGGCCGCGGACTTCGCGGAGGTGCTGGGAGAGGCGCAGGCGACGTACGAGGGCTAGGAGCTCGGCGTGACGGCGGGGGGAGGTGAGCCGGTGGGCCGCTCCCCCCGCCGGGGGATCACTCGGCGGCCCGCTTGCGGGCGACCTCCTCGTAGAAGTGCAGCAGGTCGAGGTTGTCGACCGAGCCCGGGTTGACCGCCTTGGCCATCGGGGTGCCCTGGAGGAGTCGCTTGACGGGGACTTCGATGCGCTTGCCCGTGAGGGTGTGGGGGACGCCGGGCACCGCGATGATGTCGTCGGGGACGTGGCGCGGGGAGAGTTCGGTACGGATCGTCTGCTTGATGCGGCCGATCAGCGCCTCGTCCAGGGTCGCGCCGTCCGCGAGGTGGACGAAGAGCGGCATCCAGTAGCCGCCGTCGGGCTCTTCGAGGCCGATGACGAGGGATTCGCGGATCTCCGGGAGGCGTTCGACGGCCTCGTAGATGTCGGCGCTGCCCATCCGTACGCCCTGCCGGTTCAGGGTGGAGTCGGAGCGGCCGTGGATGACGACCGAGCCGCGATCGGTGATCGTGATCCAGTCGCCGTGGCGCCAGACGCCCGGGAACATCTCGAAGTAGCTGTCGCGGTAGCGGCTGCCGTCCGGGTCGTTCCAGAAGCGGATCGGCATGGACGGCATCGGGTTGGTGACGACGAGTTCGCCGACCTCGCCGATCAGCGGCTTGCCGGAGGGGTCCCAGGACTGGAGGTCCGTGCCGAGACCGGCGGCCTGGAGTTCGCCGATGTGGACGGGGAGGGTCGGGACCGCTCCGGCGAAGCAGGAGCAGACGTCCGTGCCGCCGCTCACCGAGGCGATCCAGAGATCCTCGCGCACCTCGTCGTGGAGCCAGCGGAAACCGTCGGGCGGCAGCGGGGAACCGGTGGTCGCCACGCACGAGATCGCCGAGAGGTCGAAGTCCCGGCCCGGGTGGACGTCGGCCTTGGCGCACGCCATGACGTAGGCGGCGGAGGTGCCGTACAGCGTCGCCCGGGTCCGCTCGGCGACGCGCCACTGGGCGCCGGTGTCGGGGTAGCCGGGGCTGCCGTCGTAGATGACGACGGTGGTGCCCGTGAGCAGGCCGGAGACGAGGAAGTTCCACATCATCCAGCCCGTGGAGGTGTACCAGAAGAACACATCCTCGGGGCCGAGGTCGCAGTGCAGCCCCAGCTGCTTCAGGTGCTCGACGAGGATGCCGCCCTGGGACTGAACGATGGCCTTGGGCAGGCCGGTGGTGCCGGAGGAGTACAGCACCCAGAGGGGGTGGGAGAAGTCGACCTGCTCGAAGACCGGTTCCACGTCGGCCGCCGTCAGGTCGGCCCAGGCCAGCGCCCCTTCGGGGGTCTCGGTGCCGAGGAGCGGGATGTGGACCACGGCGCGGAGCGTCGGGAGCTCGGCGCGCAGCTCGGTCACGGTGTCGCGCCGGTCGTGCTCCTTGCCGCCGTAGCGGTAGCCGTCGACGGTGAACAGGACGACCGGCTCGACCTGCTGGAAGCGGTCCAGGACGCTGCGCGCGCCGAAGTCGGGCGCGCAGGAGGTCCAGACGCCGCCGACGGCGGCCGTGGCGAGGAGGGCGACGACGGCCTCGGGGATGTTGGGAAGGTATCCGCTGACGCGGTCGCCCGGCCGTACGCCCAGGGCGCGCAGCTCGGCGGCGAGGGAGCCGACCTGGCGACGCAGCTCGGCCCAGGTGGTCGGGCGGGGTTCATGTGCCTCGTCCACATGGAGCAGGGCGGTGTCGTGGGGGCGCTCCTCGGCGGCGCGCAAAGCGTGCTCGGCGTAGTTGAGGCGGGCTCCCGGGAACCACGCGGCGCCGGGCATCGACCGGTCGCCCAGGACACGCTCGTACGGCGTGGAGAACCGGATGTCGAACCACTCGGCGACGGCCTGCCAGAACGACTCCAGCTCGTCGACCGACCACCGGTGCAGGGCCGGGTAACCGCCCTCGGACGGTGCTCCGTGGCGCTCGGCGGCCCAAGCCTGGAAACGGGTGACCGCGGCCGCGGCGATGCGTTCCTCGTCCGGCTGCCAGAGCGGCTCGGTGTGGGCTGATGTCATGGGGCGGGTCTCCCTGGGCGTGACGCGGGTCTGCGTGTGTCGCGCGCACGTGCTGGGGTGTGCGCGTGACGCGGCTGACAGGGACGATGCCATGTGATCGTCCTTCGCACCAGGGCTCCCCGCCCATGGTCGGACCGTTGGATATGTGCTCCCACCACGGGTGAACGGCAGTTGAACGAACCGCGCACCGGCCCTGGCCAATGGCAGGGTGAGCTGCATGGACGGTCGTGAGCTGGTGCGTTCGGTGAGGGTGTTCGGATCGGTGCAGGGGTTGCGGGCGGTGCGGTCGGCGTGGCGGCAGCGTCGGACCGATGCGTGGGGGCTGCCGCCGAGAGGGGCGGAGCGGGCCCGGGTGCCGGGGCAGGTGGGCGAGGCGAAGCCCATGCCGGGTGGCGGGATCGTCCGCTTCGCCCGTTCGGAGCTGCGGATCTCGGTGTCGGCCGGGGGCACGGTCTTCTGGGGCTGGGACGGGGCCGAGCCGCTTCCGTCGTACGCGTTGACCGGCGAGGCGCCCGAGCCCGATCCGCGGGCCGAGCTGGAGCCCGACACCGACGGCGGCTGGCGGGTGGTGTCGGAGCGGGTGACGGTCGCGGTGTCCCGGCACGGTGCGGTGGAGATCCGTACGCCCGGTGGGGTGGTGCTGCGCCGGGACCTGCCGCCGCGCTGGTGGGAGCCGGTGTCGGGGGGACCCGCACGCTGGGTGCAGCGCAGCGAGGTGCCGGCGGACGCCCGGTTCTTCGGCCTCGGCGGGCGGGCGGCGGGGCCGCGCCTGCGGGGCGGTACGTACCGGCTGTGGAACACCGACCCCAAGGGCAGGTTCCAGCCCGGCGACGATCCGCTGTACATCACGATGCCGGTGCAGTTCGTCGTCGCGGACGCGGGAACGCATCTGGCGTTCCACGACAACTCCTGGGACGGTCACGTCACCCTCGCCGAAGGGGAGGAGGGGGCCGGGTCCGGACACGACCGGCCGGGGACGTGCGAGGTCCGGATGAGCGGCGGGCCGCTGCGCTGCTGGGTGGTGGTCGGCACCCCCGCGCGCGTGCTCCACGGCTGGGCGGCCCTGACGGGCGCTCCGGCGCTCCCGCCGTCCTGGGCGCTGGGTCCGCAGCACGCGCGGTGGGGGTTCGGCAGCGCGCAGGAGGTACGGCGCGTGGTGGGCGGGTACCGCGAGCGCGGTCTGCCGCTGTCCGTGCTGCATCTGGACATCGACCACTACGACGCGCACCGGGTGTTCACGGTGGACCGCAAGAGGTTCCCCGATCTGCCGGGGCTCGCGGCGGAGCTGCGGGAGCAGGGCGTACGACTGGTGTCGATCGTCGATCCCGCGGTGAAGGCGGAGCCGGGGAACGCCGTGTACGACTCCGGGGCGGCGGTCGGGGCGTTCGTCCGCGACGCCCGGGGCGAGGAGGTCCGTGGGGTGGTCTGGCCGGGTGACTGCGCCTACCCGGACTTCACTGACGCGGCCGTGCGGGAGTGGTGGGGCGGACTCTACGAGGAGCGGCTCGCGCAGGGCTTCTCTGGCGTCTGGCACGACATGAACGAGCCGGTCTCCTTCTCCCCCTTCGGGGACCAGACGCTGCCGCGCTCGGCTCGGCACGTCCTCGACGGGCGGGGCGGGGACCACCGGGAGGCGCACAACGTGTACGGGCTGACGATGGCGCGCGCCGGCTATGAGGGGCTGCGCAGGCTGCGGCCGCAGGAGCGGCCCTTCCTCTTCTCCCGTTCTGGGTGGGCGGGCATGCAGCGGTACGGCGGGACCTGGTCGGGTGACGTGTCGAGCGGGTGGCCCGGGCTGCGGGCGTCCCTCTCGCTGGTCCTGGGACTGGGCCTGTGCGGGGTGCCGTACTCGGGGCCGGATGTGGGCGGCTTCGACGGCAGTCCGTCGCCCGAACTGTTCCTGCGCTGGTTCCAGCTGGGGGCGTGGATGCCGCTGTTCCGGACGCACGCGGCGATCGACGCGGGGCGCCGGGAGCCGTGGGAGTTCGGTCCGGAGGTTCTGGAGCACGCGCGTGCGGCTCTCGCCGAGCGGGAGCGGATGCGGCCCTACTTCGTCACCCTCTCCCAGCTCGCGCGGCTGACCGGGGCGCCGTACATCCGGCCCGTGTGGTGGGGCGCGCCGGAGGACCGGGCGCTGCGGGACTGCGAGGACGCCTTCCTGGTGGGCGACGCGCTGCTGGTGGCGCCGGTGCTCTCGGGGGGCGCCGACCGGCGGGCGGTGCGGCTGCCGCGCGGGCGCTGGTACGACACGGCGACGGGCCGGGCGTACGACGGGCCGGGGCAGGTCCTGCTCGACGCGCCGCTGTCCCGCATCCCCGTGCTCGCGCGGGCGGGGGCGGTGGTTCCCGTCCAGGGAGAGGACGGTGGGCTGGAGTTGGAGGTGTGGGCTCCGGCCGCCGGGCGGACCGGCGGTGGGCTCGTCGTACGGGACACCGGCGACGGGTGGGAGGCAGCCGAGATCGAGCGGTACGCGTCGCGGCTCGTGGGCGGTCGGGTGGTGGTGGAGCGCGTGACGAACGAGGGCGCGGTCGAGGTGGAGCTGCCGGTGCGGGTGCGGGGGCTGTAGGGGTAGGGACGCGACGGACGGCGACCGGATATCGGATCACGGATGTTGGATGTTGGATGTTGGATGTTGGATCCAACATCCGTGATCCGGTCTCCGGTATCCGATGACCTGGAGCCGTCCCGTCAGGCGTACGCCCCGGCGAACCAGCGCCGTACCGCCTCCGTGTGCAAGGGGAACGCCAGGACCGCCGGCGTGCGGAGGACGTGCCAGCCGGTCGTCTCGTCCGTGGGTACCGAGGCCGGGAGTTCGGCGACGGGGCGTGCCGGGAGGAGGCCGAAGAGCAGCAGGTGTCCGCCCGGGGAGCTGAGCGCGTCGGCGAGCCGGACGTCCTCGGCCGGCGCCTCGATCCCCGTCTCCTCACGCAGTTCGCGGACCACGGCGTCCCGCCAGTCCTCGGCGTGGTCGATGAAGCCGCCGGGGAGGGCGACCTCGCCACGGGCGGGCTCGATCGTGCGGGTGATGACGACGAGGCCGCTCCCCTGCTCGTCGGTGACGGGAAGCAGGGTGACGGCGACGGGCAGCGGGTTGCGGTAGGCGACCGCGCCGCAGGCGGCGCAGGCGCGGGGCCAGGCGGCGGCCTCGGCGTATCGGGTGCCGCAGCTGGAGCAGTAGGAGTCCTTCACGTCAGGACCGTACGCGATCACCCTTTCCCGTGCCCCGTGAACCTGATAGACGGTGCACATGACAGGACTTGCTTCCGTTCTCCGTGGACTCGCCGTGTCGGCGGCCGCCGGCCTGCTGGCCGCCACCGCCGCCGTACCGTCCGCGCAGGCCAGACCGGAGCCGAAGGCGCCCAAGGAGTTCGTGGCGCTGAGTTCGGTGGACCGGACGATCATTCAGGAGATGCGCTACACCACGCAGCACAACTTCGTGGGCGAGCCGGTCGACGGCTATCGACAGCCGCTCTGCATCCTGACGCGTCCCGCGGCCGAGGCTCTGCACCGTGCGCAGGTGAATCTCCTCGCGCGGGGCTATTCGCTGAAGGTGTATGACTGCTACCGGCCGCAGCGTGCCGTGGACCACTTCGTGCGGTGGGCCCAGGACCTGACCGACGAGCGGATGAAGAAGGAGTTCTATCCACGAGTCGACAAGTCGAGGCTGTTCGAGGACGGTTACATCGCCGAGAAGTCCGGGCACAGCCGCGGTTCGACCCTCGACGTGACGCTCGTACGGCTGCCTGCCGCACGGACCCGCCCCTATGTTCCGGGCGAGCAGCTCGTGGACTGCTCCGCCCCGCGGAACGAGCGGTTCCCGGACAACTCCGTCGACATGGGCACGGGCTTCGACTGCTTCGACACGCTCTCGCACACCGACGACCCCCGGATCCAGGGTGACCAGCGGGCCAACCGGCAGCTGCTGAAGGGGACGCTGGCCGAGCAGGGCTTCGTGAATCTGCCCGAGGAATGGTGGCACTTCACCTTCAAGCCCGAGCCGTTCCCCGGCACGTTCTTCGACTTTCCGGTGGCGCGGAGATCGGTGGCCGGGCACTGAGGCCGCGAGGGTGACGGGCGGCCGGGACCACCCCCGTGGGTCCCGGCCGCCCGTTCCGTACGTAGGGACGCGATAAAGGTCCGTACGGTTCTCAGCTCGCGGCATCCATGGCAAACTTCCTGACGCTTCGTCAGATGAGGGTGTCCCGGAGTCGGGGAGGGTCGTCGTGGCACGGACGCGCAGGCCGGTGGTGGCCGGATGGTTCACGGACGACAGTGGCGGTGACAGCGGTGACAGCGGTGACGCACCCTGCCCTGACGGAACCGGCGGAGAGAGCGGGTTCCGGCTCCTCGGCACCCGCTGTACGGCCTGTGCCTCGGTCTTCTTCCCGCGCGAGGACTCCTGGTGCCGTAACCCCGGCTGCCCCGGCGGGGGCGAGCTCGTCGAGACCCCGCTCTCGCGGCGGGGCCGCGTGTGGTCGTTCACCGACGGCCGCTACCGCCCACCGGCGCCGTACGTCTCCGATCCCGACGCGCCCTGGGACCCGTACACCCTGATCGCCGTCGAGCTGGAGACCGAGGCGATGGTGGTGCTCGGTCAGGGGGCGCCGGGGGTGCGGACCGGGGACCTCGCCGTCGGCATGGAGGTCGAGCTGGTGCCGGGCGTCCTCGACGAGGACGACGAGCACATCTGGACCACCTGGCACTGGCGACCCGTGCACGCGAGCGTGGCCGACGGGACGGAGGAGCGGTCATGAACGACATCGCCGTACTGGGTGCCGGGATGCATCCCTGGGGCAAGTGGGGCCGCAGCTTCGTCGAGTACGGGACGGCGGCGGCGCGTGCCGCGCTCGCGGACGCCGGGCTCGACTGGCGGGACGTCGGTTCGGTGGTCGGCGCGAACACGATGCGGTGCGGGTATCCCGGCTATGTGGCGGGAGCGACGTTCGCGCAGGCGCTCGGCTGGCAGGGCGCGCGCGTCACCAGCGTGTACGCGGCCTGTGCCTCCGGCGCGCAGGCCGTCTCCACCGCACGCGCACAGATCCTCGCAGGCCTGGCGGACGTGGTGCTCGTCGTCGGCGCGGACTCGGCCCCCAAGGGCTTCTTCGCCCCCGCGGGCGGTGAGCGGCCCGACGACCCCGACTGGCTTCGCTTCCGGGTCCTCGGGGCGACCAACCCCGCGTACTTCGCGCTCTACGCCCGTCGCCGTATGGCCCTGTACGGGGACACCGTCGACGACTTCGCCCAGGTGAAGGTGAAGAACGCGGCCGCGGGGGCTCTCAATCCGCTGGCCCGCTACCGCAAGGCGGTGAGCGTCGACGAGGTCGCGGCCTCGGCCGTCGTCGCCGATCCGCTGCGGCTGCTCGACATCTGCGCGACCTCGGACGGCGGCGCGGCGCTGGTGCTCTCCAGCATGGAGTTCGCCCGGCGCCACGGGCACCGGGATCCGGTCCGTGTCCGGGCCGTCTCCACCGTCACACCGACGTACCCGAAGGCGGTGCTCGACCTTCCCGACATCGCGACCGACTCTGCGGCGACCGTCTCCCCCGCGCCTCATTCCTTCCGCGCGTCGATCGCCCGCGCCGCGTACGAGGAGGCCGGGATCGGACCGGAGGACCTGTCGCTCGCGGAGGTGTACGACCTGTCCACGGCGCTGGAACTGGAGTGGTACGAGGACATCGGTCTGTGCGGGGCCGGCGAGGGCGCCAAGCTCGTACGGGAGGGGGTCACGGCCCTCGGCGGGCGCGTCCCGGTCAACACCAGCGGCGGCCTGGGGTCGTTCGGCGAAGCCGTGCCGGCCCAGGCCATCGCGCAGGTCTGCGAACTGGCCTGGCAGTTGCGCGGCAGGGCGGGAGACCGGCAGGTGCCCGGGGCACGGGTCGGGATCACCGCGAACCAGGGGCTGTTCGGGCACGGATCGGCGGTCGTGGCGGTGCGCTGAGACAGCGGCACCGCCACCCGGCGGGGCATCCGGTGCCGCACGTCCGTCGCGCCCGCCGCGGCCGGATGTCAGGTCGTCACGGGTGCTCCGTGGTCCGCGAGGACCAGAGCGTGCTGCACGACGGCCACGAGCACGTTCTTCACCGACTCCCGGTCGCGGGCGTCGCACATCAGGAGCTCGACCTCGGGGTCGAGGTCGAGGGCTCCTCGCACCGTCTCCGCGGGGAACCGCTGAGCGCCCTCGAAGCAGTTGACTGCGACCGTGAACGGGATGCCGCGCCGTTCGAAGTAGTCGATCGCCGCGAAGCTGTCCTCCAGACGCCGGGTGTCCGCCAGCACGATCGCTCCGAGCGCGCCCTGGGCCAGCTCGTCCCAGAGGAACCAGAAACGGTCCTGGCCGGGCGTGCCGAACAGGTAGAGGACGAGGTCCTCGCGGAGCGTGATCCGGCCGAAGTCCATGGCGACCGTGGTGGTCGACTTGTTCTCCACCCCGTGCAGATCGTCGACGGGCCGGCCGGCCTCGCTGAGCATCTCCTCGGTGCGCAGCGGCCGGATCTCGCTGACCGTGCCGACCAGTGTCGTCTTGCCCACCCCGAAGCCGCCCGCGACCAGGATCTTCAAGGTCACCGGTTCGACGAGCGGCTTGGTGCGGCTAGAGCGCCCGAAGGCCATTGATCACCTCGCGGAGAATGCTCACGTCCGGCAGCTCGGCCGGCGGAACGGGGCGGGTCACATGGACGAGTTCGTCCTCGACGAGGTCTCCGACGAGAACGCGGACGACACCGACCGGGAGGTCGAGTCCGGCGGCGAGTTCGGCGATCGACTGAGGCGTCTCCGAGCAGCGTTCGACGATCTCCACGTGCTCGGGGGAGAGCGTCTGGTCGCGGCCGGGGTCGTCGGCGGCGGGCTCGGGCACCACCACGGCGATCAGGTCGAGACGGTGCCGGGTGGCGGCGCTGGTCCGGCCTCGGGTCATCGCGTACGGACGGACCACCGGCCCGGCCTCGTCGTCGAACCAGTGGGGGGAGGGCTGCGGCGCCTGATCCCAGGATTCCGCGGCACGGGTGCCTTCGGCGTCGCGCCCGGCCGGGTGCTGCCCGGCCGGGCGCGCGGCCTCGGCATCGGCCGTGCACTCGGCCGTGCCCTCAGTCGTGCCCTCAGTCATGGAGTCCCCCCACTCACCCTCCGGTGGACAGCCCGGAGCGAGGCGCCGTCCCCAGGTGGATGCCGACCCGCTTCACCATCAGCGTCATCTCGTAGGCGACCTGGCCGACGTCGGAGTCGGCGTCCGCCAGGACGGCCAGGCAGCTGCCGTCGCCCGCAGCCGTGACGAAGAGGAACGCCTCCTCCAGTTCCACGACGGTCTGGCGGACCTTGCCCGCCTCGAAGTGGCGGCCGACGCCCTTGGCGAGGCTGTGGAAGCCGGAGGCGACTGCGGCCAGGTGCTCGCCGTCCTCCCGGGTCAGGTCGGCGGAGGCGCCGGTGGAGAGTCCGTCGCTGGAGAGCACCAGAGCCTTGCGGATGGATCCGACCCGCTGGACCAGCTCGTCGAGGAGCCAGTTCAACTCGCCGTTGCCGTCTCCGGAGGTGTGGGTTGCTGCGGCGTTCGGTGCGGTCATCGACCGTCCCCCTCGGGTGTCGTTCCTGGTGCTGTGGTCTCGGCGTTCTGCTGGCGTCCGCGCTGCCAGCCGCGCTGCATCGATGCCATGCGGCTGCGCACTTCCTCTGCGTCTCGCTCGAAGTCTGTGGCGGCCGGGGCACCGGAGCCCGGGGGCGCCCCGGTGTCGGCGCGGTCGCCCGTGCCGCGCAGTTGCGGCGCGAGGCTGGCCTGGCGGACCCGGCGGGGCAGCCCGCCGAACGGCGCGGGGCCGTCCGAGGACACGGGCCCCGCGGGCGGTACGGGACCGGCACCGGCCGGCGGTACGGGCCCGGCACCTGCGGGCGGTACGGGACCGGCACCTGCGGGCGGTACGGGACCCACCGGCGGTACGGGACCCGAGGGCGGCACCTGGCCGGTCGGCGGTACCGGGCCCGCGGGCGGTACGGGCACCAGCGTGGGCGGGGTGCCCGGGGCCGGAATCTCGTCGTCCGGGGCGGCGGAGTTCGGGTGGGCGCGGCCCGGCTCGTCGACCCGGCGGCCGTGGTCCACGACCAGCGTGGGCGGACGGCGCCGGGGCAGCGGCACGGGGCCGCTCCGGTCCTGGGCCCGGCCGGAGGACTGGTCCGGGGCCTGCTGATGCTGCTCGCCGCCCGGGGCGGGGGCGAGGCCGCGACGGTGGCCACGGGGCCGGAAGAGGCCGCCGCGCTCGCTCTCGGTGTCCTCCAGGTCCGCGGCGGACGGGCCGAGCAGGTCGTCGAAACCGGAGTTGCCGAGGGGTGCTTCGAGCTCGACGGGTCCGTCGAGGGGCACGTCCAGCGAGGCGTCGAGCGGCCCGTCGAGGAGCGAGGAGCCCGCGGACCGCCGGGAGCCGCCGGCCGTGGACGCTCCGCCCGGCACCTTGGTGAGCGCGGGGCGGCGGCCCGGCTGGTCGGCCGTGCCGCTCTGCCGGCCCTGCGGTCCGCGTTCCAGGGACCGGTCCGTGGACGCTCGGTCCAGGCGGAAACCCGAGCCCTCGGTCTCGGGGGCGTCGGTGAGCAGGGCGGCCGGGATGAACACGACCGCCGTGGTCCCTCCGTACGGCGACGGCTGGAGCGAGACCCGGACGTTCTGGCGCTGGGCGAGCCGGCTGACCACGAAGAGGCCGAGACGGTCGGTGTCGGAGAGCTCGAACTCGGGGGTCTCGGCGAGACGGAGGTTGGCGTCGAGCAGCAGGTCGGGGTTCATGCCGAGGCCGCGGTCGTGGATCTCCAGGGTGAAGCCGTTGGCGACCCGCTCACCGAGGACCTGCACGGCGGTGTGCGGGGGCGAGAACACGGTGGCGTTCTCGAGGAGTTCGGCGATGAGGTGGGTGAGGTCGGCGACGGCGGGGCCGCCGACGCCGAGCCGGGGCAGTCGGCGGACCTCGATCCGCTCGTAGTCCTCGACCTCGGCCACGGCCGCGCGCACCACGTCCATCAGCTGCACGGGCTTGCGCCACTGGCGGGAGGGCGCGGCGCCGGAGAGGATCACCAGGCCTTCGGCATGGCGACGCATGCGGGTGGTCATGTGGTCGAGGCGGAACAGATCGGCCAGTTCCTCGGTGTCCTCGGTGCGGCGTTCCATCGTGTCGAGCAGCGTCAACTGGCGGTGCAGCAGGACCTGGTTGCGGCGCGCGAGGTTGACGAACACCTCGGAGACACCGCGGCGGAGCTCGGACTGCTTGACGGCGGCCTCGACGGCGGCCCGCTGGAGGGTGTTGAGGGCCTGGCCGACCTGGCCGACCTCGTCGTCCTCGTACCGCAGATGCGGCACCTCGGTCTCGACGTCGACGAGTTCACCGGCCGCGAGCCGGCGCATCACACTGGGCAGGCGTACGCCGGATACCTCCTGGGCCTCCTTGCGGAGCCGGCGCAGGTCGCGTACGAGAGCGCGGCCGACGCGGACGGAGACGACGACGGAGACGAGCAGCGCGAGGAAGCCGAGGACGCCGGCGACGCCGGCCTTGAGCAGCACGCTGTAGGCAGCGGGCTGGACGCGGTCCTGGTAGCGGTCGCCCGCGGCGGTGTTCTCCCGGGCGAGGTCGTCGAGGACCGGGGTGGCCCACTGCTCCCACCTCTCGGCGGTGACCACGCGCGGATCCCGGGTGGGTCCCGCCGCGATCAGGTCCTCCTCGGCCCGGCGCAGCGTCTGGGTACTGGGGCTGCCCCAGTACCGCTCGAACCTCTCGCGCTCGGCGGAGGGGAGGATTTCGAGGTTCATGTCGTAGAAGAGGTCGCGCTGGGCGATGAGATCGGCGACCCGCCGGAGCTCCTCCGCCGTGATGCGCTCGGAGATGAGCGCGGAGACGACGAGCGCGTCCTCGCGCGCGAGCATCTCGCGGCCTCGGGTGACGCCGACGAGGGCCCGGCCCTGCTTGTCCATCTCCACGTTCTCCAGCGCGTGGAGGGTGGTGAGGAAGCTGTAACAGGGGTCGACCAGGCGGTTGTAGAAGTCGAGGGCCTGGATGCGGCCGATGCTGCGGTTCTCCACGGAGCGGCGCAGAGCGTCGAGGCCGTCGAGCGCGGTGAGCAGGGAGTCGAGCCGCTGCGCCGCGACGGGCCGCATCTCGCCCCGTACGCCGGACTCGGCGGCGTTCCGCCG
This sequence comes from Streptomyces sp. NPDC013317, assembly GCF_055563155.1. Lineage (NCBI taxonomy): Bacteria > Bacillati > Actinomycetota > Actinomycetes > Kitasatosporales > Streptomycetaceae > Streptomyces > Streptomyces sp. NPDC013317. The sequence continues at coordinate 140,072 of NZ_JBVHDX010000016.1, read as the reverse complement.
GATGAGGGCGATCTGACGGTCGGTCGACTCGCGCTGGGTGCGCAGGGTGGTGAGGGCGTCCGAGGCTCGGGGGTCGGCGAGGTAGACCAGCGACTGGCGGCGTTCCTTCTGGAGGACGCGCGCGGTGTCCTCGATCGGGTAGCCGACCTTGTCGACGATGTAGCCGACGTCGAGGAGTTGGTCGGCCTCACGGCTGGTGATGACGGTCGCGAAGCCCCAGAGCCCGGTGAGGGAGAGGAGCGGTACGAGCAGCAACGCCACGATCTTCCGGCGGATGGACTTCCCGCGAAAGCGCATGGCCTCCCCCAGTTCGGCCGGCCTCCGCCCGGCGCGGAGGTCCTCCTTTGCGACGCCGCGGCGTCAACACACAGCGTCAACACATGGCGTCAACCATCAGCTTCAACAAACGGCGGCGCGAGCCTACTACTGCATCACAGCCAACTCGAAGGCGCATCTGGGCGATTTTCAGCCTCCCGAGTGAGCGTTGATCAGGAGATGTCCTGGTATTCGGGGAGTTGGTCTTCGACACTGTGGCGCAGGACACGTGGCCGAGGGCGAGCGCGGCCGATATGGGGATGGCTGGAAGTGTTCGTTCCGGTACGGAGCTGGGGAAACCTTTTGCCCTCGTCGAGCGTCATTGTCTGCGGGGAGGGGTGTGTCCGTGTAAAGCCACTCAAGACGGGCAGCCACCCCTGAGGGACGTTCAGCGGTGGGGAGTGACGTAACGATGGAGCACGAGGCGCGGTCCGCGCGGCAGTTGTGGGTGGAGGACGAGAAGGGCCGGCGTCGTCTGCCGGATCCGGTGCGTACCGCCGCCGTTCGAGCCGTGATGATCACGTCGGTGACACTGATACAGGCGGTGGTGGCCTTCTTCTGCTCGGTCACGGGTTCGTGGCTCGCCTTTCCGATGCTGCTGACCACGGTCGGCAGTACGGTCGTGGCGACGTGGGGCGTCCTCGACGTGTGGGTGACGCGCCAGGTCTGGAAGCAGCGGAACGGCGTGGTGTCCGAGCCGAGCAGTACGGCTCGGACGTCGCGGCGCGAGCGGCGGCGGGCGGAGAAGGCCACCCGGACGGCGGAGGCCGATCCTGGCCAGGAGGCTGCCGCTGCCGGCCAGGAGGCTGCCGCTCCGATACGACGGGCGGAAGCACCGGCGCTGTCCGAGGCGGCCTGAGCAACGGACCGTGGGCCTCGGGCCCGTTGACGCGGTCCGAGGCGCGACGGCGAACGGCCCGGCCCCCCACCTGGGGGGCCGGGCCGTTCGCGTACTCACGGGGCGACGGCCTCCTCGACCGGCGAACGGCGGAACATCCGGGTCGCGGTGATCTCGCCGTGGACGGCCCCGTCCTCCGCGGTGGGCTGCGGAAGGCCCGGGCGCAGATGCTCCTC
>NZ_JBVHDX010000016.1:56717-138586 GCF_055563155.1 Streptomyces sp. NPDC013317 | reverse complement strand
GCCGGCGAACGGCGGAACATCCGGGTCGCGGTGATCTCGCCGTGGACGGCCCCGTCCTCCGCGGTGGGCTGCGGAAGGCCCGGGCGCAGATGCTCCTCCACGCTGATGTACTTCAGCCCCGCCCGCAGGTCCGCGTCGTTGCGCAACCGGATGACCAGGGGGAACTCCGCGAGCGCGGTCGTGTCGAACAGACCGGTCGTGTACAGCAGCTGGACGCCGAGGGCGTCCGAGACGGCCCGCTGCAGTTCGAGGAGGTACGTGGCGTTGGCGCGGCCGATCGGGTTGTCCAGGAACAGCGTGCCCGCGTGACGGTGCTTGTCGCGACCTCGGTCGTTCGAGCGCAGCGCGGCCATCGTGCAGTACAGCGCGATGGCGGCGGTGAGGAGCTGGCCGCCGGAGAAGACGTCGCCCATCTGCCCGACCGGAACCCGCTCGGCCCGCAGCACGGCGTCCGGCTTGAGGATCTCCACCGCGATGCCCCGTGGTTCGAGCGCCGCCTGAACGCCGCGCAGGAGCAGGGACATGCCGTCGCGGCGCAGGTCGGAGTTCTTCTTGACGGCGGCGCGGGTCGCCTCGTCGATGACCTCGCCCAGCCGCTCGGCGAGGGTGGCCTGGTCCGGCTCCTCGAAGCGGATGCGCAGGAACTCCTGGCCCGACCACTCGCCGAGCCCCTCGGGCAGCCGGGACAGCCGCTGCGCGGAGCGGAGCGTGGTCAGCGCGGACTCCACCAGACCGCGCAGCCGGTCGACGATCGAGTCGCGGTTGCGCTCCAGCTGCTCCAGTTCGTCGGTGAGGACTCGCAGCCGGGGCGCGAAGGCCTCGGCCCACTTCGCGGCGTGCTCGGGGAGCGCGGCCGCGGGCAGTTCGCGGATCTGCTGGCGGGCGGGGGTGCGGACCTGCTCGTAACGCGTCGAGTTGGCGTGCCGGACGAGGATGTCGCTCGCCTCCCGGACGGCCGCGTCGGCCGCGGAGAGCTCGGCGGAGCAGGATCGCAGCGAACGGCGGGCCTCGGCGGCGGTCTGCCGGGCCTCCTCCAGCGTGCCGGGGTACGTCTCGGGCCCGTCCTCGTCGTCCTCCGTGTGGTCACGGAGGAGGTCGCGCAGGAGTCCCGCGGTCTCGTCGAAGCCGCTCGCGGCGTCCTCGGCGGCGCGGTGGGCACGCAGGAGGCTCGCGTGCGCGGTGCGCGCCGCCTCCAGGGCGTCGCTGCGGGAGGCCAGTTCGGTGGTGGCGGTACGGAGCAGGGTCTGCGCCTGCTCGGCGTCGGCGGGGACCAGCTCGTCGGGGAGCTCGGTGTGCGCCGTGCCGTCCTCGGGGGCCAGCCGCTCGGCCTCGCCACGCAGTCGGCCGAGCTTCTCGCTCGCCTCGGAGGCGCGGGTCTCCAGCATCTGGACCAGGGCCTCGGCACGTGCGGCGGCGGCCTGGCGGGACGGGCCGTCGGCGCCGTCGGTCGATTCCAGGAGCTGCTCGGCGCGGCTGCGGACCTTGTTGGTCAGGCGGTCCAGCTCGGCGAGCGCCGCCGACTCGTCGCTCTCCGCGCGCGCCTGCTCGGCGCGGAGGTCCGCGCCGACACCCACCTTCTCGTACAGCTGGGACGCGGCGCGGTACGCCTCGCGGAGGGTGGGGAGCGCGGTGCGCGGCGCGGCCGGGTCCTCCTCGGGGAGCTGGTCGGGTGCGCCGGCGATCTCGGCGCGCTCGGCGCGCAGGGCGCGGGCGGTGCGGTGGGCGTCGTCGGCGGCACGCTGGGCGGCCCTGCGGTCCTCGTCGGCGGCGCGGGCGCGCTCCAGGCAGGTCTGGGCGCGGGCCTCGGACTCGGTGGCGTCGTCGGCCAGTTCGCGGAGCTTGGCCTGCCAGGCGGAGCGCTCGCGCAGGCGGAACGCAAGGCCCGCGAGGGCGTCGGCGGCGCGGCGGGCACGCTGGGCGGCTTCCTGGCGCTCGTCCCGTACGCGGGCGGCGTCGGCGGCGGCCTCGTCGGCCTCGGCCCGTACCGTACGGGCTTCGGCGAGGGTCTCCGCCGCGGTCTCGGCGGTCTCGCGGGCGGTGGCGGCGACGGCGGCCAGCTCGGCGAGCATGCCGGGCGGGCAGTCGGCCCGCCAGGAGCCGATCCGGGCGGCGAGGGAGCGGTCGCCGGTGAGCCGGGCGGCCAGGTGACGGATCTCCTCGTCGCGCGCGGCGGCGCGGGCGCGCAGGGTGTGCCGCTCCTCGTCTGCGGCGTGCTCGTCGTGCATGGCCGGGTTCGGCGGGACGAGGAAGACACCCTGGTCCTCGCCGGACTCCGCACTCGGTACGGGGGCGAGCAGCGCGGCGGCCGTGCCGACGGCGACGGTGGAACGCGGCAGCAGGGCGGCCGTGCTGAGCACCTCGCGGGCGCGGGTGTACGAGACGGGGTCGGTGATCACGACGCCGTCGACCAGCTCGGGGCGGGCGGCGAGGACGGCCGCGTGGTCGGCGGGGTCGACGGCCTGGGCGAGGTAGCGCCAGCCGGGGAGGGCGGGGACGCCGTGCTCACCGAGGTACTCGACGGTGGCCAGGACGTCCGGGCCGGGCGGAAGGAGTCCGCCGTCGCCGAGCGCGCCGAGGATGCGGGAGTCGTCGGCGGCCGCGGTGCGCAGGTCGAAGAGCTGGCGTTCCGCGGAGGCGATGGACTGGTCGAGGAGGCTGCGCAGTTCGTCGGCGTTCCGGTCGAACTCGGTGACGGTGAGCGGGCCGTGGTCCGCCACCGGGCCGGTCGCGTCGACGGGACCGGAGGCGGCGCCCGGGGCGGTGTCCCCGTCCGGGTCCTGTCCGGGATCGCCGCGACCGTCAGAGGCCTGCGAGCCCCCGGGGGCCGGGCCGTCGGGGGCCGAGGCCGTGCCGGTCTCCCCCGCGCGGGAGGCCGTGCCGGTCTCCCCCGCGCGCTGGCCCGGCAGCGGGGACGTCGGCCGGGGCGGCAGGCTCAGGAGCTCGGCGAGGCGGTCGTCGCTCGCGAGGGACTCGGCGGCGCGGCGCTCGGCGTCGTAGGCGTTCTCGGCGGCCTCGGCGGCGTCCGTGGCACGGGCCGCGGCAAGCTCGGCGCGGGACTCGGCGGCGGCGGCCTCGCGGGCGCGGTCGGCCGCGGCGCGGGCGGCGTCGCGGGCCGCGTCCCAGGCGGCGACCGTGGTCTTCTCGGCGTCGCTCGCGGCGAGGGCCGCGCGGGCCGGGTCCGCGTCCGGGGCGGTGTCGTCGAGCCAGCCGGCCCGTACCGCCTCGGCGGTCTCCTGCTCGACCTCGGCGAGGCGCTGGCGGAGGTGTCCGGCCTCGCTGCGGGCGCGCTGGGCCTCGGTGGCGGCGGCGGTGGCGTCGCGGTGGGCGGTCTCGCCGGTCTCCTGGAGGGTCGCCGAGCGCTCCTCCTCCTCGGCGGCGTGGCGCTCGCCGTCCTCCGCGGCGGCGTGCAGGGCTCGTACGAGATCGGCGGCGGCCTTGGCGCGGGCGGCGAGGGCGGGGGCGGCGTCGCGCTCGGCCTCGCGGATGGCGGCGGCCACGCGCGCGGAGCGGTCGCCCGCCGCCCGGTGCCGGAGCACGGCCTCGGCGGCCTGCCAGGCGGAGTGCAGCGTACGGGCGTCGGTGAGCTCGCGCCGCTGGGAGGCGGCGCCCTTCTCGGCGACGGTCAGGGCCAGGGAGGCGTGCCGGTAGGCCAGTTCTGCCGCGACGAGGGAGCTGCGGCCACGGCCCGTCTCGGCCTCGGAGACGGCATGGGCCGCCGAGGTGACCTGCTGGGCGAGTTCGGCGGAGCGGGAGCGCTCCTCGGTGGCGCGCGCGGAGAGCCGGCGGGCGAGCGTACGGGTGCGGCGCTCGGCCCCGGCATGCACGTCACGCGCGCGTGCCCGGGTCTCGGCGGCCTCCACGATGCGGCCGAGGAGGTCGACGGAACCGGCGGTGAAGTCCCGTTCCGCGGTGAGTTCGGCGCGCCGTCCGAGCTTGTTGCCGAAGCCGCTGACGAGGTCGGCCAGCCCGTCGGTGTCACGGGTGTCCGTGACGGCCCGCAGGAGCAGGTCGGTGAAGTCGGAGTCCTTCTTGACCGCGAAGAGGCCGGCGGCCTCGCCCTCGTCGGCGTTCATCTCGCGCTGGTAGCGGAAGAGTTCGGGGTCGAGGCCCAGGTCGCCGAGGTGTTCGTTCCAGCGGTCGTGGATCTCCTCCCAGTAGACCTCCAGATGCGGGTACGCCTTGCCCGCGTCCGTGAGGGCGTCCCGGAAGCCCTTCATGGTGCGGCGGCGGCCCTGGGCGCCGGAGGCGCCCTCGACCGGCGGGCGGACGGACGTGGCCTCGGCGACGGGCAGGTTGTCGAGGCTGAGGCCCGGGCCGGGGCGGAAGGAGTACCAGGCCTCGGCGAACTTCCGCGGGTCGTTGGAGACCTGGCGCCCGCGCCACTCGCTGGCCTTGCCGACGACGACCAGCTCGCCGGTGAGGGTGTGCTGCCACTCCAGGGCGACATGGCCGCAGTCGTCGGCGAGGAGGAACTTGCGCAGCACGCCGGAGCTGGCGCCGCCGAGGGTGTTGCGGTGGCCGGGGAGCATGACCGAGAAGATCAGCTTGAGGAGTACGGACTTGCCGCCGCCGTTCTCCAGGAAGAGCACGCCCGCGGGAGCGGGGCGGCGCGGCGGGCCGACCGGCTCCTCCTCGAAGAACTCCGCCTGGGTGGGGGCGGGGTGGGGCACGGGTGCGCCGACTCCGCGCAGGTCCAGGACGGTGTCGGCGTAACGCGCACCGGCGGGACCGATGGAGTAGAGGCGGACCCGGGACAACTCGTACATGGCGGCGGACTCTCGTCGACTGGTTCTGTGATTACGCGGGGCGGTTACGCATGGAACGGGAGGCCGGCGTCGGCGGCGAGCTCCAGGTCGTCGCCGTCGGGCGGCGGCAGGAGGGTCGCGGAGCCGTCGCTGACCGGGACGACGCCGAGGTCGAGCAGCTCGGCCATGGCGGCGCTGCCGGCCATGTCGCGGACCTGGAGCTGGTAGCGGGCGGTGGTGCGGTAGGCGCCGCCCGCGTCGTCGCCGGTGCGCTGCAGGAAGCCCGAGTCGGTGAGGAAGGCGACGGCCTTGCCGACGATGCCGGTGGTGGAGCCCGCGAGGCGGCGGGCGTCCTTGGTGGCGCCGGTGGAGCTGCGGCGGGCGTAGATCCGCCAGGCGGCCTCCAGGCCGGGGGCGTCGGAGGCGGGGTCGGTGTTCTCGCCCTGCTGCTCGGCGCGCTCCTCGAGGCGGCGGCAGGCCTGGCGTACGAACGCGTCGACGCCGTTCACGGTGAGGCGGCCGATGTACCCGTCGTCGGCGAGGTCCTCGGGCCGAGGGAACGCCATGGCGGCGACGGCGAGGTGGGCGAGGCCGTGCAGGAAGCGGTCGGCGGAGTCGGTGGAGGCGCGGCGGGCGTAGTCGCCCATGCGGACGGCGAAGACGGAGTCCTCACCGGCGGTGACGGCCATGCCCGCGCGCGGGGAGACCTCCAGGACGACGAGTCCGAGTCCGGTCGCGACGGCGTCGGCGAGGCGCGCGAAGGCGGGGTCCTCGCGGTAGCGCCGGAGCAGCTCGGTGTACTCGGCGTCGCGGGCGGGCAGCAGCTTGGGCTGCAGTCCGAACGACACGAGCCGCGCGGCGTCGGCCGCGTCGGCGGGCGTGACGGGCGCGGCGGCGGCGTGCGGTGCGGCTGCGTGCGGTGCGGTGGGGCTGTGCGGTGCGGCGGCGGTGTGCGGGGGCTCCGGCTCGCTCCACGCGTCGGCGTGCTCGGCGTGGTGTTCGCTCACGGCTGGGGCTCCTCGGGAGGGCTGGTGGTCGGTGGTGCGGTGGGTTCGGGGCGGGGCAGCGGGAGGCGGACCGGTGTCACGCTCACGGCGCGCCGCCGGGGCGGGGTCTGGGCGCCGGCCTCGGGCGCACGGGCCGGGGCGAGTCGGACGGCGCGCACGTACGGGGCGGGGCTCCGCCGGCCGGGCACGACTGGGCGCGCCGGTGCGGGGGCCGAGGCGGAGGCAGGGGCCTTGGCCGGTACCGGCGCAGGTGCCGCCGGTTCCGCAGCGGAGGCTGGCGCCGGAGCCGGTGCTGCGGCGGCTGCGGGGGCGGGCGCCGGTGCCGCGCCCTCGACGGACGCAGCGGTTTCGGCGGGGGGCGTGGCCGCGGGGGGCTCCGCCTCGGCCTCCGCTTCCACCGCCGCGGGGCCCTCCGCCATCGGCACGCCCTCGGGACGCGCCGGCGGGACCGGCGGCGGCTCGGGCACGCCGTCGGGCGTGGCGTCCGGCAGTGCGCCGGACACGGCGTCGGGCGTCGCCTGGTCCGTGGTCATGAGGCCTCCGTGCGGTCCGCTGCCATGCCCAGCGCGTCCAGGAGCGCTGTGCCCACTATCAGGTCGGCGCCGCCGAACTCCGGGTCGTCGAGCTGCGTGCCGTCGTCGACGGCGAAGAGCAGGCGCTCCTCACCCTGGCGGTACGCCGTTCCGACCGGCGGGCTCGCCGCGTGGACGGCGAGCAGGGCGACCAGGTAGGGGAGGTCCGGGTCGCGCAGGCGGGCCTCGGCGAGCAGCCCGGAGAGCCGGCGCGGGGCGTCGTGCTCGAGGTCGAGCAGCTCCATGGCGCTCGCCAGCTGCTCCTCGCTGAAGCGGCTGTCGTCGGGCGTGGCGATCAGGTCCGGCTCGGGCATCTCCGCGCCGAGGTGCTCACGCTCGACGGGCGGGGTGAGGAGCATCTCGACCAGGTCGCCCACGCGCACCGAGGCCGGGGTGCGCAGCCCTGTGCCGCGCGCGAAGAACGCGTCCGTCACCTTGGTCGCCTGCTCGACGGGCAGCGGCAGGATCGGCGCGACGAGCTGTCCGTACAGGTCTATGCCGGTGTACGAGGTGGGGGCGGCGAACGCCTGCCGGTCCTGCTCCGCCCGGAAGAGCGGGCCCGCCTCCAGGAGGCGGGACTGGAGCTGGGTATGGCGACGGATGCAGTCCTTGACGATGTCGACGAGCTCGGCGGCGCGGCGCTTGTGCTCCGGCTCCTCGGCCTCGTCTCGGGCCTTGCGGATGTTGGTGAGGATCGCGTTCTCGTGGCGGTAGCGGTCGGCGACGTGATCGAGCGCCTCGGCGATCATGTCCGGGACGGCCTGCAGCCAGTCCACCGCGCGGACGTTGCGGCGGGTCGCCTCCAGGGTCTTGCGGAGGGTCTCGGCGTACTGCACGGTCCGGTACCGCGCCTGCTCGGCGGCGAGCTGGGCGTCGGCGAGCCTGCCGCGGCTGATCAGGACCTCCAGCTTGACCTCGGCGGCGATCTGGGCGCTGGTGACGTCGGTGTCGAGGGCGCCGACCAGGACGTTGACCGCCTCGTCCGTCGTACGGAGGTAGACCCCGCCGCCGTAGCCGGGGACCTCTTCGATCAGCTTGAAGTCGTAGTCGCGGCGGATGTAGACGCCGTCGGCGCCGAACGTGCCGTACACCGCCCGGAAGCCGCGGTCCACGCTGCCGACGTTGATCAGGTTCTCCAGGACCCAGCGGGCAACGCGCTCGTGCTCGGCGGCGGGGCGGGTGGGGGCCTGGGCGGCGACGCGGGGCAGGAGGCGGGCGACGATCTGCTCATGGTCGGCGCCCGTGTCGAAGTCCATGTTGAGTGTGACGAGGTCGATGGCGGCGAGGGCGACCTCGGCCATCGCGTAGACCGAGTACTCGCCGGCGAGGTTCGCCTTGCGGGTGTCCAGGTCGTGCAGCGGGGCTGTGCACGCGAGCGCGCGAAGCCGCCGCGCGAGCCCTTCGTCGGCGGCCGGGCCCTGCGCGGGCCGCGGCCCCGCGCTGAGCTGGGGCGGAACGAAGTCCGTCGAGGCAGGCGAAGTCACGGTGCACAGATTAGGTCCTCGAACTGACAACGGTCGAAACGGCGCAGATGCGACCCCGCCGGGTGACGGGACATGGTAGCGCGACGGGGCCCGTCCGGGCGCCCGCCGGCCGCGCGCCGCTCAGGCCACGCGCCGCTCAGGCCCCGGGGGGCTCCGGCCGCTCGACCGCCTTCGCGTACGCGTCGACGATCCGGGTGCGGGAGTCGTCGAGGTAGCGGCCCAGCAGGCGTTCCGCCGTCGTACGGTCACCGGCGCGCAGTGCGTCCAGAATTTCCTGGTTTCGCACGAGATAAGGCTCATGGAGGCCGCGCGGGTCGTCCACGGTGTGGAAGGCGAGGCGGAGTTCGGCGAGGACGCCCCGCATCAGTTCGTCCGTGCGGGCGCTGCCGGCCAGGGCGACCAGTTCGCGGTGGAAGTGGATGTTGGCGGTGGAGACGCCCTTCCAGTCCTGCGTATTCGCCGCCTCCACGCCCTCCTCGACCGCGGCCGCGAGACCGTCCAGGGCGAACGGCGGCTCCCCGAGGCCTCGGACGACGGCGCATTCGACGAGACGGCGGGTGCGGTAGATGTCGGCGACGTCGTCGACGGCCAGGACCCGGACGAAGACGCCCCGGTTGAGCTCGTGGACGAGCAGCCGTTCATGCGTGAGCAGGCGGAACGCCTCGCGCAGCGTGTTCCGGGACACGCCGAGCGCGCCGCCGATGCTGTCCTCGGAGAGCCGGGTGCCGGGCGGGAAGAAGCCCTCGGCGATCCGGGTGCGCAGGATGTCCGCCACCCGTTCCGCCGTGCTGGTCCGTCCGAGCAGCGCCCGGTCGTCCGCGAGTTCGCCGATTCCGCCCACCGCGCCCCGATCCTTTCGCCGTCCGCGCCGAGTCAATACCAGGTCCTTCGGGGACACAAGAACGTGACGACCTACCTCTTGTCGGATCGTTGAACGATCCTCTACGTTGACGACACCGCACGGTCCTCCAGCACGTCACTCAGCACGCCTCCTCCCCCTCTGCGAGGTGCACATGAGCACGACACAGACCAAGCAGCAGACCCAGGGCGAACGGCCCGACGACACGGGCGCGTTCGCCTGGCTGCGCGCCCTCGGGCCGCGCGGCAGGCGCGCCTTCGGCGGCGCGTTCGGCGGATACGCCCTGGATTCCTACGACTTCTTCACGCTGCCGCTCTCGATGGTGGCCATCGCCGCCTACTTCAGCCTCGACAAGGGCCAGACCGGTCTGCTGACCACGGTCACCCTGGTCGTCTCGGCGATCGGCGGTGCGCTGGCCGGCATCCTGGCCGACCGCATCGGGCGCGTGAAGGCGCTGATGATCACCGTCGTGACCTACGCGCTCTTCACCGTCCTGTGCGGCTTCGCGCCCAACTACGAGACGCTGCTGCTCTTCCGCGCACTCCAGGGCCTGGGCTTCGGCGGCGAGTGGGCGGTCGGCGCGATCCTGGTCGCCGAGTACGCCTCGGCCAGGCACCGGGGCCGTACCCTCGGCGGCATCCAGAGCGCGTGGGCGGCCGGCTGGGCGCTCGCGGTGATCGTGTACACCCTCGTCTTCGCGTTCGTCGACCCCGACGTGGCCTGGCGGGTCATGTTCTGGACGGGCGCCCTGCCCGCGCTGCTCGTGGTCTACGTCCGCAGGAACGTCGAGGACGCCCCGCAGGCCGCCGAGATCCGGCGCACCGCCACCGAACGCGGTTCCTTCACCGCCATCTTCAAGCCGTCCCTGCTGCGCACGACGCTCTTCGCCGTGCTGCTCTCGACCGGCGTCCAGGGTGGCTACTACACCCTCGCCACCTGGGTCCCGACCTTCCTGAAGACCGAGCGCGGCCTGACGGTCGTCGGCACCGGCGGCTATCTGACGTTCCTGATCTCCGGGGCCTTCATCGGCTATCTGACCGGGGGCTACCTCACGGACCTGCTCGGCAGGAAGAAGAACATCGCGCTCTTCGCCGCCCTGTCGGCGCTCTCCGTCCTCGCCTACACGAACATCCCGTCCGGAGCGAACACGCTCCTCCTCGTACTCGGCTTCCCGCTCGGCTTCTGCATGTCGGCCATCTTCAGCGGGTTCGGCTCCTTCCTCGCCGAGCTGTACCCGACGGCGGTACGGGGCACGGGCCAGGGCTTCACGTACAACACCGGCCGGGCGGTGGGCGCGGTCTTCCCGACCCTGGTGGGCTTCCTCGCCGAGAGCTGGGGCGTCGGCGGCGCGCTGGTCTTCGGGGCCATCGGCTACGGCCTGGCGGTGCTCGCCCTGCTCGGGCTGCCGGAGACGCGCGGAAGGGAACTCGTATGACACCGACGGCGGCTCCCGGCCCGCGGACCACCTGAGACCAGACACAGCGCACACCGCCGTACGACCGGAAGGAAGGGACCATGACGGGGGCCTCGATCGACCTCAACGCCGACCTCGGGGAGGGCTTCGGCCGCTGGACGCTCACCGACGACGAGAAGCTGCTCTCCGTCGTCACCAGCGCCAACGTGGCCTGCGGCTTCCACGCCGGGGACGCGGTCACCATGCGCCGCGTCTGCGAGCTCGCGGCCGCGCGGGGCGTCCGGATCGGGGCCCAGGTCTCGTACCGCGATCTGGCAGGCTTCGGGCGCCGCTCGATGGACGTCCCGGCGGACGAGCTAACGGCCGAGGTCGCGTACCAGATCGGCGCGCTGGACGTCTTCGCCCGCGCCGCCGGATCGCGGGTCTCGTACGTCAAGCCCCATGGCGCGCTCTACAACCGGGTGGTGCGCGACGAGGAGCAGGCGGCGGCGGTCGTCGACGGGGTGCTGCTCGCGGGCGGCGGGCTGCCGGTCCTGGGGCTGCCCGGCTCGCGGCTCCACGAGGCCGCGGGGAAGGCGGGGCTGCCGGTGGTCGCCGAGGCCTTCGGCGACCGGGCGTACACGGCGGACGGCTCCCTGCTGCCACGGGGGCAGGAGGGGGCGGTCGTCACCGACCCGGCGGCGGTCGTCGAACGCTCGGTGTCCATGGCCCGGTCCGGGGTCGTGACCGCGCACTGCGGGACGTCGGTGGCCGTACGGGCGCGCTCGCTCTGCCTGCACGGGGACACTCCGGGCGCGGTGGATCTCGCCCGCCGGGTGCGCGCCGAGCTCGAGGCGAGCGGCATCGGGGTGGAGGCGTTCGCGTGAAGGCGCGGCGGGTGTTCCGGGTGGGTGAGCGGGCGCTGCTCGTCGAGCTGGGGAGCGGTACGGAGACGGAGGCGTTCCACGCCGAGCTGCTCCGTCGGCGCGCGGGCGGTGCGCTGCCGCCCGTACGGGAGATCGTGCCGGCGGCGCGGACGGTGCTGCTCGACGGGGTCGAAGCGCCGGACCTCCTCGCGGGCCAGTTGCGGGAGTGGACGATTCCGCCGCTCCACGCGCGCGTGGAGCGGGCCGTGGAGGTCCCGGTCCGCTACGACGGTCCCGATCTGGCCGAGGTGGCCGCGCTGTGGGGGGTGTCCGTGGAGACGGCCGTACGGATCCACTCGGCGACCGAGTTCCGGGTCGCGTTCTGTGGGTTCGCCCCCGGCTTCGGCTATCTGACCGGTCTCGGCGATCCGTACCAGGTGCCGCGCCGGGACACCCCGCGTACGAGTGTCCCGGCCGGTTCGGTGGCGCTCGCGGGGCCGTACACGGGCGTGTATCCCCGTTCCTCGCCCGGCGGCTGGCAGTTGATCGGCTCCACGGACGCGGTCCTCTGGGACGCGGGGCGTGAGCCCGCCGCGCTCCTGACGCCCGGTGCCCGGGTGCGTTTCGTGGTGGAGAGCCGGTGACCGATCGTGCTTTCGCCGTCGTACGGTCCGGAGCGCTGGCCACCGTGCAGGACCTCGGGCGGACCGGGTACGCGCATCTGGGCGTGCCCCGCTCGGGGGCGCTGGATCCGGGCGCCGCGCGGCTGGTGAACCGGCTGGTGGGCAATCCGGAGGCGGCGGCGGTCCTGGAGACCACGGTCGACGGATGCGCGGTACGGCCCCGTTGCGCGGTCACCGTCGCCGTGGGCGGCGCGCCGTGCCCGGTCACCGTCGACGGAAGGCCGGTCGCCTGGGGCACGGCGGTGCGGGTCCCGGCAGGCGCTGTGCTCGACGTCGGGCGGGCCGTCCGTGGGCTGCGCGCGTACGTCGGGTTCGGCGGCGGGATCTCCGTCGACCCCGTCCTCGGCAGCCGCTCCACCGACCTGCTGTCCGGGCTCGGCCCGGAACCGCTGGCGGACGGGACCGTGCTGCCGCTGGGGGCGGAATCGGACGTGCGGGGGTCGGTCGACGCTCCTCCGTGGCCGGGCCCGCCGGACGAACTCGTCCTGCGGGTCCGGCTCGGCCCGCGCGACGACTGGTTCACCCGTGGGGCGCTCCACACCCTGGCCACGCGCGCGCACCGGGTGTCCACCGCCTCCAACCGCATCGGCCTGCGCACCGAGGGCCCGCCCCTGGAGCGGGCGATCACCGCCGAACTCCCCAGCGAGGGCATGGTCCTGGGCGCGGTGCAGGTGCCTCCGGACGGACGTCCCGTGGTCTTCCTCGCCGACCATCCGACGACCGGCGGCTACCCGGTGATCGCGGTGGCCCGGGAGACCGACCTCGCCGCGGCGGCACAGGCTGCACCGGGGACCGTGGTCCGGTTCGTGCCGACGGGCTGATCCCCCGCGCGCCCGTTCCCACGGCGAGCCGTCAGGGTGGGGGGACGCCAGAGCGCGTCAGGGGGCCGTCAGGGTGGCGGGCCGTAGCCTCCGCCGCCGGGGGTGCGGAGGATCAGGACGTCGTCCGGGGCTACGTCGGTGGTGTCGACACCGGCGAGGTGTTCGACGGTGCCGTCGGCGCGTTCGACGAGGTTCTCGCCGCGCGTGCCCGGCTCTCCGCCGGCCATGCCGTACGGCGGGACCCGGCGGTGGCCCGTCAGCAGGGCGACCGTCATCGGTTCGAGGAAGCGGATCCGGCGTTCGGCGCCCTGCCCTCCGGGCCATCGGCCGCGTCCGCCGCTCTCCTTCCGTAGCGCGAAGGAGTCCACCCTGACCGGGTAGCGCCACTCCAGGATCTCGGGGTCGGTGAGCCGGGAGTTGGTCATGTGGGTCTGGACGGCGTCCGCGCCCTCGAAGCCGTCGCCGGCGCCCGAGCCGCTCGCCACGGTCTCGTAGTACTGCACGCGCGCGTTTCCGAAGGTGACGTTGTTCATCGTGCCCGAGCCCTCGGCCTGGACACCGAGGGCCGCGTAGAGGGCGCCGGTGACCGCCTGGGAGGTCTCCACGTTCCCGGCGACCGTCGCGGCCGGGTAGGAGGGCGCGAGCATGCAGCCGGCCGGTACACGGACTTCCAGGGGCTCCAGGCAGCCGCTGTTGAGCGGGATGTCGTCGTCGACGAGGGTGCGGAAGACGTACAGGACCGCGGCCATGACGACGGAGGTGGGCGCGTTGGCGTTGCCCTCCTGCTGTGGCGACGTGCCGGCGAAGTCGAGGACGGCGGAACGGCGTTCACGGTCGACGCGGACGGCCACCTGGATGACGGCGCCGCTGTCCGTCTCGTAGCGGTACGAGCCGTCCCGCAGCCCGGCCACGATTCGCCGTACGGACTCCTCGGCGTTGGCGCGCACGTGCCGCATGTAGGCGTGGACGACGTCCAGGCCGAACTGGTCGACCATTCTCCGCAGTTCCTCGATGCCCTTCTCGTTGGCGGCGATCTGCGCGCGGAGGTCGGCGAGGTTGGTGTCCGGGTCGCGGGAGGGGTGCGGGGCGCCGGTGAGCAGCGCCCGGGTCTCCTCCTCGCGCAGCCGCCCGTCCCGTACGAGCAGCCAGTTGTCGAAGAGGACGCCCTCCTCGTCGACGGTCCGGCTGAAGGCGGGCATGGAGCCGGGGGTGATGCCGCCGATCTCCGCGTGGTGACCGCGCGAGGCGACGAGGAAGAGCAGCCGGTCGCCGGAGTCGGCGAAGACCGGGGTCACCACGGTCACGTCCGGCAGGTGGGTGCCGCCGTGGTACGGGTCGTTGATCGCGTAGACGTCGCCTGGGCGCAGGGAGTCGCCGCCCCGCCGCAGGACCTCCTTGATGGACTCGCCCATGGAGCCCAGGTGGACGGGGATGTGGGGCGCGTTGGCGATGAGATTGCCCTCGGGGTCGAACAGGGCGCAGGAGAAGTCGAGCCGCTCCTTGATGTTGACGGAGTGGGCGGTGTTCTCCAGACGTACGCCCATCTGCTCGGCGATCGCCATGAAGAGGTTGTTGAAGACCTCCAGAAGGACGGGGTCGACGTCGGTGCCGACCGCCACGCGCGCGGGGCGGGGTGTCGCGCGGGTGAGGACGAGGTGTCCGCCGTCGCCCGCGGTGGCCTGCCAGCCCGGGTCGACGACGGTGGTGGCGTCGGCCTCGGCGAGGATCGCGGGCCCCGTGACGGTGTCGCCCGGGCGCAGGTCCTCGCGGCGGTGGAGGGGGGTGTCGGCGGCTTCACGGCCGCTGTGCATCCGTACCGTCGACCGGGGCTCGGGCTCCGCGGACCGATCCCCGGTGCGCTCCCCCGCCTCGACGGCCACGGGACCGTGCGGTCCGGCGAGCCCCACGGCCTCGACGGAGACGGCCTCGACGACCAGGGGCCGGTCCATGGTGAAGGCGTACCGGGCGCGGTGGACGGCCGTGAACGCCGCGCGCATCTCCGCCGCGGGGGCGAGGTCGACCTGCAGACTCGCGTCGGTTCCGGCGTAGCGCAGCAGCACGCGCGCGTGGGTGGTGACAGCGGAGTCGGGCAGCCCGTCGGCGCGCAGCTCCTCCGTGGTGCGCTCGGCGAGTTCGTCGCAGAGTGCCGTCACGCGCGCGTGCGTCCCCTCCGCGTCGAGTTCGGCCTCGACCGACTGCTCGCGCATGGCCGTGGCGTCGGCGAGCCCGATGCCGTACGCCGAGAGGACGCCGGCCAGCGACGGTACGAGGACGGTGTCGACGCCCAGCGCGTCGGCGACGGCGCAGGCGTGCTGGCCGCCCGCGCCTCCGAAGCTGGTGAGGGCGTAGCGCGTGACGTCGTGGCCGCGCTGGACGGAGATCTTCTTGACCGCGTTGGCCATGTTGAGGACGGCGATCTCCAGGAAGCCGGCGGCCACCTCCTCGGGGGTGCGGCCGCCTCCGATCTCCTGGGCGAGGGCGGTGAACTTCTCCCGTACGACGGTGTCGTCCAGTCGCTGGTCGCCGTCGGGTCCGAAGACGGCGGGGAAGTGGGCGGGCTGGACGCGGCCGAGCATCACGTTGGCGTCGGTGACGGTCAGGGGGCCGCCGCGGCGGTAACAGGCGGGGCCGGGGACGGCGCCCGCGGAGTCGGGACCGACCCGGTAGCGCTGTCCGTCGTAGTGCAGGACGGAGCCGCCGCCCGCGGCGACGGTGTGGATGTTCATCATCGGCGCGCGCATCCGTACACCCGCGACCTGTGTACCCAGTTCACGCTCGAACTCGCCTGCGAAATGCGACACATCGGTGGAGGTGCCGCCCATGTCGAAGCCGATGACCCGGTCGAACCCCGCCTGTCCGGCCGTGCGGGCCATGCCGACGACGCCGCCTGCGGGGCCGGACAGGACGGCGTCCTTGCCGCGGAAGTGGGCGGCCTCGCGCAGCCCTCCGTTGGACTGCATGAACATCAGCCGGATGCCGGCGAGTTCGCGGGCCACCTCGTCGACGTAGCGGCGCAGGATCGGGGAGAGGTAGGCGTCGACGACGGTGGTGTCGCCGCGCGGCACGAGCTTGATGAGCGGGCTGACCTCGTGGGAGCAGCTGACCTGGGTGAAGCCGAGCGCACGGGCGCGGTCGGCGATCCGGCGCTCGTGGTCGGGGCTGCGGTAGCCGTGCATGAGGACGACGGCGGCGGAGCGGTAGCCGTCGCGGTGGGCGGACCGCAGCTCCTCGGCGACGGCGTCCTCGTCGAGCGGCCGCACCACCCGGCCCTGGGCGTCGACCCGCTCGGGGACCTCGACGACGCGCTCGTAGACGGCTTCGGGGAGCACGATGCGGCGGTCGAAGAGCCGGGGCCGGTTCTGGTAGGCGATCCGCAGGGCATCGCGGAAGCCCTGGGTGACGAGGAGGACGGTCGGCTCGCCGCGCCGCTCCAGGAGCGCGTTGGTGGCGACGGTCGTCCCCATCTTCACGACGGCGATCCGGTCGGCCGGCACGGGCTCGTCGGGGCCGAGTCCGAGGAGGAGACGGATTCCGGCGACGGCCGCGTCGTGGGGGCGGGCGGGGTCGTGGGAGAGGATCTTGCGGGTGACCAGTCGCCCGTCGGGCCGCCGGCCCACGACGTCGGTGAACGTGCCGCCACGGTCGATCCAGAACTCCCAGCGCCCTGTCATTCCCCCATTGTGACCACCGGCGCGTCCAGGGACACGGCCGCGAGCGCGGCTGCGAGGGCGTGTTCTGCCCGCAGGTCGAGCCGGACGTCGGTGCCGCCCGCCCGGTGCCGCAGCTCGGAGCCCGCCAGGTGCAGGAGCTGTGGCAGGAGGTCGTGGCAGCGCCGCACCAACCATCCGGTGCCGGCGCTGGCGAGCCAGACCAGTGCCTCCGTACGGGTGGGTGGCGGCTGTTCGGGATCGGGCGAGGGCGCCGTGCCGTGGGCCAGGCCCCGCGCGGCGAGGAGCGCGTGGAACCGCGCGGCGATCGCCCGGTGGCCGCGCTCGCCGGGGTGGAGCCGGTCGGAGCTCCACAGGGCCCGGTCGTCGGTCCAGGCGCGGTCGGCGAGATGGAGGTGGACGGCGTCGTGGCGGGCGGAGAGGGCGTGGACGAGCGTGTTGACGGCCTTCTGGCGCCGGGCGAGCGGGCGGGCGAGCGGCGGCGGGAGGCCGAGCATCCGGCCGGGGTCGGGCAGGCAGGCGGTGAGGAGGACGGCGCCGCTCGCGCCGAGGTCCGCGCAGACCCGGTCGAGCCGGCGGGCGAGCTGTTCGATGTCGAAGGTGCGGCGCAGGGTGTCGTTGACGCCGACGACGACGGAGGCGAGGTGGGGGCGGAACGCCACGGCCTCGGGTGACTGCTGTTCGGCGACCTCTCGGCTCTGGGCGCCGCTGACCGCGAGGTTACGGAATTCCAGGTGCTGCCCGGGTCCGGCGAGCCCGGCGGCGAGCAGGGCGGCCCAGCCGCGCCAGGTGCCGTCGACGCGGTCGCCGACTCCCTCGCTTAGGGAGTCCCCGAGGACGGCGAAGCGGAGCGGTGCGGGCGGCACCGGAGGGGTCCCGGCGGCGCGACGGGGCGTGGGGATGGCGTTCACGCGGGGGTGGCCGATCCGGGGCAGGAGAGCGGTGCCCGCCTCGGATATCGGATCCGATACCGGAGCGACTGGATCCAATGTCGAGGTGATCGGATCCGACGCCGGAACGATTGGATCCGATATCCAGGCGGCGGGATCCGAGGTCCGGGCAGCGGAATCCGACGCCTCGGGGATCGGATCCGATGTCCGCGCGGCGTCCGAGGCCGGCGCGCCCGGCTCCGCCGGCCCGCCCCAGCACTCCGGACTGTCCGCCGCCGCAGGGGGTGCGGTCGTCATGTCCGCACCCCCTGCGGCGGGACGCGGATCGCGGCCGGGGCAGCGTCGTGGGCGTCGAGGAACGCGGCGATGGAGCGGTCCCAGCCGAAGAGTTCGGCACGCGCGCGTGCCGCCGCGCGGCGGGGCGGCTCCGGACGGTCGAGCACCGAGCGGACGGCCTCCGCGAAGGAGGCCGCGTCGTCCGTGGCACAGGCACCCGCGTCGCGGGCGCCTTGGTCCCCTCCTGGGACGGTGCCGTCCCGAGGCCGGTGGGGCCTGCGTATCCCGTCGGCCGGCTGCCGCCAGAGGGGCCCGCGTGCCCTGCCTGCGACCCCGCCGGGGACCGTCGTCGTCCACCCTGCACAGGGCCCCGCGAGCCGGGCCCTGGCGCCCAGGGCGCCGGGACCGCGGTCCGCCCCTGAGGCCGAGGTCCGGCGGCTCCGGGGCCCGGGGTCGTACCCGAGGCTCGGACCGGACCCGAGGCTCGGACCGGACCCGAGACCCGGCGCCGGCCCCGAAGCCCGGAGGCCCGACCCGCCCCCGTCGCCGTACGCCGGGCCCGACTCCGGACCGGGATCAGACCTGGAGGTCCGGGCCTATCCGGTTGCGGACCGCCGTCTGGACCTCGGCCTCCTCGGCCGGGTCGAAGGCGAGCCGCCGCAGTCGCTCCGCGACGCGGACGTCGCCGGTCTCGGCGTGCAGCGCCGCGACCTCGCGCGTGGTCTCCTCGCAGTCCCAGAGGCATTCGACGGCGAAGCCCGTCGGGAAGGTCGGGTCGGTGGCCGCGAGGGCGCGGGCGGTTCGGCCCCGGAGCTGGGAGGAGGCCGTCTCCCGGTAGACGTGACGCAGTACGGGCGCGGCGCAGGCGATGCCGAGGCGCCCGGCGCCGTCGACCAGCGTGTAGAGGGCGGTCGCGTCCGGACCCGCGGACCGGACGGTCTCGCGCAGGGCTCCGAGCACGAGCGTGGCGTCCTCGGCCCCGCCCCGGCAGGCGAGGACGCCCGCGGCGGCGGTGCCGAGCGCGTCGGGCCGGTGGACCCAGCCGCGGGCACGGTCGACGGCGGCCTCGCCGCACATCCGCTCGAAGGCGGCGACGGCGGCCTCGGAGACCGTACGGGAGTCGCTGCCGGCCGCGGCCTCGATCAGGTCGAGGACGGCGGGATCGCGAGACTCGGCGAGGTAGTGAAGGGCGGCGCAACGCGCCCCGTCGGGTCCGCTGCGGGCGGCCTCGACGATCAGCGGCCGGTCCTCGGGGCCCGCGACGGCGGTGAGACAGCGGGCGGCGGGCCCGTGCAGCACGGCACCGCGCTCCAGGCCTTCCTGGGCCCAGTCGAAGACCGCCTGGACGCTCCACCCCGGACGGGGCCCGCTCGGCCGCATCTGGCGCTGCCAGCGGTCGAAGGAGCCTCGTTCCTGGGCGGCCCTGACCCGGGCGCCGACGGCGTCGCGCCGGTCCTCGGCCCACAGCCGCCACGGGCGGGGCTCGAAGGCGTCCCGTACGGCGCTCGACAGATCGGCGTCGCCCTCCGGACCGGCCGGGAAGCGGGCGAGGACGGACAGGGCGAGGGAGCGAAGGCCCGCGTCGTCGTCGCGCAGGGCGAGCTCGTCGAGGGCCCACGCCCAGTTGGTACCGGTCGCGGCGTACCGCCGGAGCAGCACCAGCGCGTCCTGGCGGCCGTAGGAGGCGAGGTGCCCGAGGACGGCGAGCGCGAGCCCGGTCCGGTTCTCCTCGGTGTCGATGTGGTCCTCGGCGCCGAAGAGGTGGGCCTCGATCTCCTCGAGCCCGCCGGCGAGGTCGAGGTAGAGCCGTGCGTAGTAGAGGGACCGGTTCTCGACCTGCCAGTCGTGGCGGGGGTCGCTGAGAACACAGTGGTTGAGGGCCGCGAGGGCCTCGGCACGGGGGGCGGCGAGCGCGTGCAGGGTGCCGTCGCCGCGGCCCCTCTGCAGCAGGCCGAGCAGGGTACCGCTCGGCGCTATGACTGGATCGAACATGGAAGACGCCTCACATCAAGCTGTCGACACGACCGGAAGTACGGGGCACTGGTGATCGCCTAGGCCGCGCAGCAACATGTCGAGCCGCCCGTGTTCCTTCGCTTGGTGTTGACCATCTTCCTCTGCCTCTCGTCGGTGGCCCCTTGCGGGCCCGATGTCATGATGACCCAGCCATTTCGCCACCGCGACCACATTTACGACACCGCTCTCACCTGGGGTTCAGTGTCCGTTCACCCGGATCTCGCCCCGATCTCCACCGGGACCTCACCGGGCGCCGAACAGCTCCAGGAGTTCTGCCTTCCCAAACATCCGAGCAGTATCCACGGCAGACGGAGTCCCCGCTTCCGGATTTGCGCCGCCGGCCAGCAGCGCGCGGACCACGGCGTCCTCTCCCTTGAAGACCGCGCCCGCGAGCGGGGTCTGTCCGCGGTCGTTCGCGCGGTCGCCGTCGGCGCCCCGTGCCAGCAGGGCGGTGACCGCGTCGGCGTGCCCGTGGTAGGCGGCGAGCATGACCAGCGAGTCGCCCCGGTCGTTGGTGAGGTTCGCGGGGACACCCGCGTCGACGTAGGCGGCCAGCGCCTCGGCGTCCCCTGTGCGCGCCAGGTCGAAGACCTTGCTCGCCAGCTCGACGACCTCGGGGTCCGGAGTCTCGCTCATCGGACGATCCCGCCTCTCTCTCCACGGAACGGTGACGCCCGCACGGCATCCGCCGCCGTACGAGTGAATCGACAGGGTACTGCCCGTCCGGCGACATGACGCGGAGCGTCCACGGCAAAGATCACCGCAGCTCATCCGGGACGCGAGCGCCTCCCGCGCTAGCGCGCCGGGCGCGTTTCGCCACCCGGGCGACACCTCCGCATCCGCCAGTCAAGTGAAATCGCCCCACATTCACCCATATGCACCTTTAATCGCATAGATACTTGCTGTGAACCTGGAAGGACTCATGGTGACTGTCCCCTCAACCAGGAGAACACCTCATGATCCTGTCCATCTCAGGCGTGGTCCTGCTCGGCATCATCTGCTTCCTGTTCTTCAAGAAGGACGGGATGAAGGCGTCCCACGCCCTCGTCAGCGCGCTGTTCGGCTTCTACCTCGCGGGCACGGCCATCGCCCCGAGCATCACCGCAGGCGGCCAGAGCCTCGCCAGCCTCTTGGGCGGGATCAAGTTCTGACGCCCGACAGTCCCTTCCACAACTCCAGGAGTACGACGTGGCCCGGCGACCACTCCCCCGCATTCTGAGCAGCGGCAGCGACCGGATCGCTCGCAGTCGAGAGATCGCGCGCACGGCCGCCGACAGCGCCACCGATGTGCTCCATCCGCTGATCACGATCTCTCGTGGTCTGCGGAGGCTGGCCGCGACCGCGCGTGCCAGGTGGGCCGCGACCCCCAAGGAGCGGCGCGGTCCCACGCTGCTCCTGGTCGCGGCCTGCGTCCTCGTCGTCGCGCTCGTCCCGTACGGCCCGCTGCTCGCCCTCGTCACGGTGATGGGGGCGGCCGCGTGGACGGGCCGTGAGCGCCCGGTCGTCAAGACCGGGCCCGACGACTCGGAGATCGAACGTCTCAAGGGCCTCTACGAGGCCCTGGTGCCCTACTTCTCGGTCCCCGAGGACCCCGCTCCCCTCTTCGCCCACGGGGGCGACTGGAGCGGCGCCTTCGGGGACCACGCCTTCGACGAGAGCGGGCGCCTGACGCGACTGCGGATCAGGTACCCCGCGTACTTCACCGACGGCGAGGCCGCGTCGCGCGCCCGGATCGAGCAGCTGCTGCACGCCAAGTCGGGGCGCGGCCGCGAGTACCTCTTCGACTGGGACGAGGAGGGCAACCAGCTCGTCATGAGCGTGCTGTCCGCCCTGCCCACGACGATCGCCGCCCAGCGGTTCGTCACCGTGCCCGGCGAGACCGTCCTCGGCTTCACCGACGCCGACGCCGTGCAGCGGACCGTGCCGGTCCTCGCCGCCGACGGGGAGGAGGACGCGCCCTCCGTGATCTGGCGGACGGGTCCGCGCTCCACCGAGCCGCACCTGCTCGCCGTCGGCCAGCCCGGCAGCGGCACGACGTCCCTGCTGCGCTCCGTCGCCCTGCAGGCCCTGCCTCACGGCGACGTCCTGATCGTCGAGGGCAGCGGCACCGGCGAGTACGCCTGTCTGACCGGCCGCACCGGTGTCCTGGCCGTCGAGTGCGGTCTCGCGGGCGCGCTGGCGAGCCTGGAGTGGGCGGCGCACGAGACGGAGCGGCGGCTCATCGCGGCGAACCGGGCCCGGCAGGCGGGCCGCCCGGCCCCCGACGACACCCGGCGCCCGCTGTGGATCCTGCTCGACCGGCCGAGCATCCTCGGTCACCTGGCGGCGGCCGACGGGCGGCCCGACCCCCAGGAGCTCCTCCAGGTGCCGCTGCGGCACGGACGGGCCGCGCAGGTCACGGTGGTGGTGGCCGAGCAGTTCGACAGCGTGGACACGCTGAGCGAGACGGTACGGACGCACACCCGCGCCCGGGTCGTGCTCGGCCCCGCGTCGCCCGAGCAGATCGAGTGGGTCCTCGGCACCACCCCCCACACCACGCCGGTCCCGGTCGTCCCCCCGGGCCGCGGCTACGCCCGCCTCGGCACGGGGCCGGTCCTGCGGCTTCAGGTGCCGGCGACGCCCGACCCGTACGACGACGCGACGAGCGAGACGCACCGCCAGGCCGTCCTGGCGCTCCTGCCGGAACGCCTGGACGCGACGGCGACGGCGGTCCCGGCGGCCCCCGGCTCGGCGCCGGAACCGCAGTCGGAGCCGGCGCACGAACCGGCGTCCACGACGAAGCCGTCGACCCCGGGGCCCGCCCTCGACCTCGGCCCGGCGCCGAGCCCGGTCCCGGCCGAGGGCTGACCGCACACCGGGCCCCTGAGGGCGTCACGGTTCCGCTGGGGCGGTGGGGGTCTCCCACCGCCCCAGCGGTACGAGTGCCCCACGCGCGGGCGCCCCCAGGCGGGCAGGTCGCGCCATGCGGAGGCACACCGCCGCGCAGGTGGCCCCCCGTGCGGGCGCACCCACCCGCAGACGTCTCCCCCCGCTGCCGCCCCCTACGCCACGAACGCCCGGGGCTGTTCGTTGCCCGTGCCCGCGCCCGACTCCACCAGCCGGGCCGCGGCCGCCAGACGGGACGCCGCCTCCTCGGCGACCGGCCCGCCGACGGTGAACGGCAGCCGCACGTACCCTTCGAAGGCGCCGTCGACACCGAACCGCGGTCCCGAGGGGACTCGTACACCGACCCGCTCGCCGACCTCCGCGAGCCGCGAGCCGGAGAGTCCGCCCGTGCGGACCCAGAGCGTCAGGCCGCCGGCCGGGACGTCGAACTCCCACTCCGGCAGCTGCGCCCGCACGGCGGCGACCAGTGCGTCCCGGTTCTCGCGCGCCTGCGTACGGCGAATGGTGACCGCCTGCTCCCAGCCGCCCGTCCGCATCAGCCAGTTGACGCCGAGCTGCTCCAGGACGGGCGTCCCGAGGTCCGCGTAGGCCCGGGCCGCCACCAGGGAACGGATCACGTCGGGGGCGGCCCGGACCCAGCCGATCCGCATGCCGGCCCAGAACGCCTTGCTCGCGGAGCCGACCGTGAGCACGGTCGCGCCCGCCGGGTCGAAGGCGCAGACCGGCCGGGGCATCTCGGTGCGCTCGTCCAGGTACAGCTCGGACATCGTCTCGTCGACGACGAGCACCGTGCCCGCCGAGCGGGCCGCGTCCACGAGCTGCCGCCGCTGGTCCTCGTCGGCAAGCGCGCCGGTCGGGTTGTGGAAGTCGGCCACGACGTACGCGAGGCGGGGGGCCGCGTCCCGCAGCACCTGGCGCCAACGGTTGAGGTCCCAGCCCGCGAGCCCCTCGGCCATGGCCACCGGCACGAGCCGGGCGCCCGCCTCCCGCATGAGCTGGAGGATGTTGGCGTACGACGGCGACTCGACGGCGATCCGCTCGCCGCGCCCGGCGAACAGGTGGCAGATGGCGTCGATCGCACCCATTGCGCCGGTGGTGACCATGATCTGCTCGGGCATGGTCGGGATGCCGCGCTCGGTGTACCGGTCGGCGAGCATCTGCCGCAGCGCGGGCAGCCCCGCCGGATAGTCGCCATGGGTGTGGGCGTACGGCGCCAGTTCCTCCAGCGCGCCCTGGACGCTCCGCGTGAGCCAGGGCTCGGGCGCGGGCAGCGCCGCGCAGCCGAGGTCGATCATCGAGCCGAGCGACTCCGGCGGCAGCGGCTCGAGGCCGCGCGCGGGCAGCGGGTTCCCGGCCGGTACGGCGGTCCAGCTGCCGGCTCCGCGCCGGGACTCCAGGAACCCCTCCGCGCGCAGCGCCTCGTACGCGGCCGCCACCGTCGTACGGCTCACGGTCAGCGCGACCGCGAGTTCCCGCTCGGCGGGCAGCCGGGCCGCGACCGGCACCCGCCCCTCCAGAACGAGGAGGCGGATCCCGTCGGCCAGCGCGCGGTAGGCGGGCGGCTTGCGGGTGCCCGGCCCGGCCGGCCGGGGCTGCTGCGCCTGGAGCTGCCGAGCGAGCTGAGCCGGCCCGACGGCCGAGGTCCACTGAGCCATGGAATTCAGTCCACCTTCCTCGAATTGGCCATGGTTGGCATCCGATCTCCCGCCACAGAGTGACATGAGTCAGTCCACCACCACCACCACACAGGGGGCACCACTTGTCCATCGCCTCCGGCCTCCGCGGCCGGCTCACCGGCCGCCGAATGACCCGCCGGCTCACCCAGCTGTACATCGGACTGGCGCTGTACGGCTGCAGCGCGGCACTGCTGGTACGCGGTGGGCTCGGACTGGAGCCGTGGGGCGTACTCAGCCAGGGTCTCGCCGAGAAGACCGGGCTGACCATGGGCACGGTCTCGATCATCGTCGGGGCGCTCGTCCTGCTGCTGTGGATCCCGATCCGGCAGAGGCCGGGTCTCGGCACGGTCTCCAACGTCTTCGCCATCGGCCTGGCCATCGACGCCACCCTCGCGCTGGTCCCGGAAGCCCAGGGTCTCTCCGCGCGGATCGCCCTGCTCGTCCTCGGCATCGTCCTCAACGGGGCGGCGACCGGGCTGTACATCGCCGCCCGCTTCGGGCCGGGGCCGCGCGACGGTCTGATGACCGGACTGCACCGGCTCACCGGCCGTTCGATCCGCCTGGTGCGCACGGCGATCGAGATCGCCGTCGTCGCCACCGGCTTCCTGCTCGGCGGCTCGGTCGGCGTCGGCACGGTCCTCTACGCCCTGGCCATCGGCCCGCTCGCCCAGTTCTTCCTACGCCGCTTCGCCATCCCCGAGCAGGACACGAGCAGCACCGTGGTCGCCTCCGGGACACCGAAACAGGCCATACTGCGGCCGTGACTCGCGTACGCCACCCCTACCTGGACCATCCGTCCCCCATCCCGTTCGCCCACCGCGGCGGCACGGCGGACGGCCTCGAGAACACCGCGGCGGCGTTCCGCCGGGCCGCGGCGGCCGGATACCGCTACTTCGAGACCGATGTGCACACCACCGCGGACGGTGCGCTGGTCGCCTTCCACGACTCGACGCTCGACCGGGTGACGGACACCGCCGGGCGGATCCGCGACCTCCCGTGGGACGCCGTCCGCGAGGCGCGCGTCGCCGGGAAGGAGCCGCTGCCGCTCTTCGAGGAGCTGCTCGAGGAGTTCCCCGAGGCACGCTGGAACGTGGACCTCAAGGCCGAGTCCTCCCTGGTCCCGCTGGTCGAAGTGATCCGCAGGACCGGGGCGTGGGACCGGATCTGCGTCGGCTCCTTCACCGAGAGCAGGGTGGCCCGGGCGCAGCGCCTGGCCGGGCCCCGGCTCGCGACCTCCTACGGCGTCAAGGGCGTCGCCGCCCTGCGCCTGCGCTCCCTCGGCATCCCGGCGGCGCTGCGCGCGGGCGCGGTCGCCGCACAGGTCCCGGAGCGCCAGGGCGGCGTCACGGTGGTGGACCGCCGCTTCGTGCGCGAGGCCCACGCCAGGGGGCTCCAGGTCCATGTGTGGACGGTCAACGAAGCGGAGCGGATGAACTCTCTCCTCGACCTGGGAGTCGATGGCATCATGACCGATCATCTGGAGACGCTGCGCGCAGTGCTGACCGACCGGGGCGTGTGGGTCTGAGCGCGCGCATCCCACCACGGGGACGAACGAGGGGGCCGCGGTCTTGACTGCCGACACCACCGAGCCGGAGCGGCCCGCCGCCGATCCGGCCGAACGCAGACGCGAGCAGCGCGGCTGGTACTTCTACGACTTCGCCTGCTCGGTGTACTCGACGAGCGTGGTCACGGTCTTCCTCGGCCCCTATCTGACGGCGGTCGCCGAGTCGGCGGCCGACGGGGACGGCTTCGTCCACCCGCTGGGCATACCCGTGCGGGCGGGCTCGCTGTTCGCGTACGCCGTCTCGGCGTCGATCCTGCTCGCGGTCGTGGTGATGCCGCTGGTGGGCGCGGTGGCGGACCGTACCGGCCGCAAGAAGCCGCTGCTGGCCGCCGCCGCGTACACCGGCGCGGCCGCCACCCTGGGCATGTTCTTCCTGAGCGGCGACCGCTATCTGCTGGGCGCGTTCCTGCTCATCGTGGCGAACGCCTCGCTCGCGGTCTCGATGGTGCTCTACAACGCCTATCTGCCGCAGATCGCCGAGCCGGACGAGCGGGACGCGGTCTCCTCGCGCGGCTGGGCCTTCGGCTACACCTCGGGGGCGCTCGTCCTCGTCCTCAATCTCGTCCTCTATTCGGGCCATGAGTCCTTCGGGCTCTCCGAGGGAGCGGCGGTGCGGATCTGTCTCGCCTCGGCCGGACTCTGGTGGGGCGCCTTCACCCTCGTGCCGCTGCGGCGGCTGCGCGACCGGCACGTCCAGCCGCTGGGCGAGGGAACGGTCGGCGGGGGCTGGCGGCAGCTGGTGGCGACGCTGAAGGACATGCGCCGGTATCCCCTGACGCTGTCGTTCCTCCTGGCCTACCTCGTCTACAACGACGGGGTGCAGACCGTGATCTCCCAGGCGTCGATCTACGGCTCCAAGGAACTGGGACTCGACCAGACGACGCTGATCACCGCGGTGCTGCTGGTCCAGGTGCTCGCGGTCGCGGGCGCCCTCGGCATGGGGCGGCTGGCTCGCTCGTACGGCGCCAAGCGCACGATCCTGGGCTCCCTGGCGATCTGGACGCTGATCCTGGGCGCGGGGTACTTCCTGCCGGCAGGCGCGCCGGTGGCGTTCTTCTGTCTGGCGGCGGCGATCGGTCTGGTGCTCGGCGGGAGCCAGGCGCTGTCGCGGTCGCTGTTCTCCCATCTCGTCCCGCGCGGCAAGGAGGCGGAGTACTTCTCGGCCTACGAGATGAGCGATCGCGGCCTGAGCTGGCTGGGCCCACTGGTGTTCGGGCTCGCGTATCAGCTGACCGGGAGCTACCGAGATGCCATCATCTCTCTGGTGATCTTCTTCGCGGCCGGTTTCGTTCTGCTCGCGCGGGTACCGGTACGGCGTGCCGTGGCCGCCGCGGGCAACCCGGTTCCGGAGCGGATTTAGACGCGGCAGTGAAAGGCCGGTAGTGTACGCCTTTGGCCTGCCAGGCGGACCGTTACTGCGTGCTGCTTTGGTGAAGACGCTGGGTGACATCTGCTGTCAGATGTGACAAACCGGGCACTGGTGGGTAGAACAAGGGGCGGCACGACGGGCGACGCATGACCCGGAACGGGAATCTTTACCGCCGACCGGACGTTGACCGGATGACGACGACAGCGACACCTGTCCTGTGGGCGACAAGCCCGGGAGGCACGATTCATGAGTGAGCGAGCTCTTCGCGGCACGCGCCTCGTGGTGACCAGCTACGAGACCGACCGCGGCATCGATCTGGCCCCGCGCCAGGCCGTGGAGTACGCATGCGAGAAGGGCCATCGTTTTGAGATGCCCTTCTCGGTGGAAGCGGAAATTCCGCCGGAGTGGGAGTGCAAGGTCTGCGGCAGCCAGGCACTCCTGGTGGACGGGGACGGCCCCGAGGAGAAGAAGGGCAAGCCGGCGCGAACGCACTGGGACATGCTCATGGAGCGGCGCACCCGCGAGGAGCTGGAGGAGGTCCTGGCCGAGAGGCTGGCGGTCCTTCGTTCCGGCGCCATGAACATCGCCGTGCATCCGCGCGACAGCCGGAAGTCCGCCTGACGGACGGCACGGCCCGAGCAACGCCGCGGGGCCCGGTACACCTTGTGTGTACCGGGCCCCGCGGCGTTTCTGTCGTTTGTCCCCGCGGACCGCGGCTGGAGCCGCCCTGCGGATCGCGGGGACGTACGAGCGTCACGGTGTCAGCGGCGGACGGGGTTCCTGAGCCCGCTGGGGGCCCTGGGGGGCGTCGTCGCGGATGACCTGACCCTGCACGACCTTTCCGTCGGGCCGGTGGATCCGGGCCTGCTGGAACGCGTCCTGGAGGCTGCCCGGCGGAGCGGCGCTCATCCTGCGCTCGGCGAGCTTGTCGGCGTACCTGCCGAGGAGGGAGCGGACCGGCGGCACGAGCAGCAGCAGACCGGCCGCGTCCGAGACCAGGCCGGGGATCATCAGGAGCAGACCGCCGAGCATCAGGAAGCCGTTGCGGTCGCCGGCGCCTGCGCGCTCGGCACCGGTCGGCGGGACACCGGCCTGCGCGGCCGCCTGGGCCTGCTGGAAGGTCTCGGTGAGGTTCCTGAAGGCGCGGCGGCCGGCCCGCTTGATCACCACGGCGCCGAGAACGGCTCCGCCGACCAGCAGGCCGAAGACGGCGAGCCCGCCCACGGCGTCCGCCACCGCGATCAGCAGCCAGATCTCGAGGACCAGCCAGACGGCGAGGGCCAGGGGGAGAAACGTACGCGCGCGTGAGCGCTTGGGGGCGAGGGAAGGCGTGGCGCCGGTCGTCATGTCCCCCAGTGTGCCTGGCCGGTCGCAGGAACGTCGTAAAGGGGAGATCAGCCCCGACCCGGCGGTGCTCAGCCCGCGGACTTGCGGCCGAGCAGCTTGCCGACCTTGTTCGCACGGGCCGTCAGGCCCCAGCCGGTGACCCGCCACAGGGCCTCGACGACGATGTTGCGGCTCATCTTCGAGTCGCCGATCTCGCGCTCCACGAAGGTGATCGGGACCTCGACGACATGGAAGCCGGCGGCGACGGCCCGACGGGCCAGGTCGACCTGGAAGCAGTAGCCGGCCGAGGCCACGTCCTCCAGGCCCAGGCCCTCCAGGGTCTCCTTGCGGAAGGCCCGGTAGCCGCCGGTGACGTCGCGGATCGGGACGTCGAGCATGACGCGCGAGTAGAGGCTGCCGCCGCGGGAGATGAACTCGCGGGACTTGGGCCAGTTCACGATGCGCCCGCCGGGGACCCAGCGTGAGCCGAGCACGAGGTCGGCGCCCTTGAGGGCGGTCAGCAGCCGGGGCAGCTCCTCGGGCTGGTGCGAGCCGTCGGCGTCCATCTCGACGAGGACGCCGTAGCCGTGGTCGATGCCCCAGCGGAAGCCGGCGAGGTACGCCGCGCCGAGCCCCTCCTTGCCCTTGCGGTGCAGGACGTGGACGTGGTCGTCCTCGGCGGCGATCTCGTCGGCGAACTTGCCCGTGCCGTCGGGGCTGTTGTCGTCGGCGACGAGGATGTGCGCCTCCGGTACGGCCGCCCGTACGCGCGAGACGATCGGCTTGATGTTCTCCGCCTCGTTGTAGGTCGGAATGATCACCAAGGCTCTGCCGAGCGGGCCGTAACGCCTCTGGCCACCGTCGTTCACTGCTGCCCCTTCGGATACATACGCGAACCCCCACCATAGCGAGCCCCGCGCGCGACTCCGTCGCGGCGGGGCTGATTGTGGGCGGGACGGCGCGCGGGACGCCACGCGCGGCGTGCGGATCGGGGCCCGGCGCCCTTCGGGCCGACCTGGAACCCGCTGGCTGCGGGTCGACCGAGAGCCGTTGTCTACTGAACGTCCGGGCCCCACCCGGGTCGCACCTTCCGCCGGGAAAACCTTCCCTCGCCCCCGAGGCACGGGCGCTGAACCTGAGGTTTGGAACCGGTCGGACGTCCTGTGGTGGACGCGGGAGAACCTACCCGCCCCTGGAGGCTCGCTGTCAACACCCGCTTGACCTGCGAAGATGACCGATACTGCCAGGTCAGTGGGGAGGGTCCGCAGGTCGTCGACGAGCCGGTTGATCATCGATCGGCGGTACGGAACGTCCCTACGTCACCCGTTCAGCCGGTCGAAGACCGTTTGTCCGAACACCACCGTGCGCAGACAGAGCGGAAGGTCGCCGCCGGGGGTCAGATCGGGCAGACCGGGCGTTCCGGAACGGGGGTCGGTCGACCAGCGGGCCACCCGGTCGTCCGGGGCCTGGACGACCAGTTCCTCGGCGCGCCAGATCGCGTAGTCGGCCGGGGCGCCGGGGACGAGCGTGCCGGCGTCGTCGCGCCCGACGGCCCGCCAGCCGCCCCGCGTGTGGGCGGTGAAGGCGGCACGGACGGAGATCCGGTGCTCGGGGGTGCGGTGGAAGGCGGCGGCGCGAACGGTGCCCCAGGGGTCCAGCGGGGTGACCGGGCTGTCCGAGCCGAAGGCCAGCGGGACGCCGGCACGGAGCAGGGCGGCGTACGGGTTGAGGGTGCGGGCGCGCTCGGCGCCGAGCCGGTCGGCGTACATGCCGTCCTCACCGCCCCAGGCCGCGTCGAAGGCAGGCTGGACCGAGGCGGTCAGCCCGAGTTCGGCGAAGGCGGCGATCGTCTCGGGGGTGAGCATCTCGGCGTGCTCGACGCGATGGCGCGCGGCGCGGATCCGGGCGAGGCCGAGCTTCTCCGAGGCGGCCCGGACGCCGTCGGTCACGGCCGTGACGGCCGCGTCGCCGATGGCGTGGAAGCCGGCCTGGAGGCCCGCCTCGGTGGCGGCGACGACATGGGCGGCGACGGTGGCGGCGTCGAGGTGGGAGACGCCGTGGTGCGCGGCGTCCGCGTACGTGTCGTGGAGGCAGGCCGTGTGGGAACCGAGCGAGCCGTCGGCGAAGAGGTCGCCGGCGGCGCCGACGGCGCCGAGGGCGCGGGCCCGGTCGACGTCGAGGTCGGCCCAGTAGCCGACGACGCGGGGACCGGCCTCCTCACGGGCGAGGTCGAGCAGGCCGGTGAAGTCGTCCTCGGAGGAGATCTCCGGCCCGCCGCACTCGTGCAGGGTGCCGATACCGAGGGAGGCGGCGCGCCGGCGGGCCTCGCGCTGGGCCTCGGTGCGCTGCAGGGACGAGAGGGCCGCATAGGCGGCGGCGCGGACGGCGTGGTGGGCGTCGCCCGTCAGCGGCTCGCCGTCGCGGAAGCCGGTGAGGTCGCGGATGCCGGGGACGAGGTCGAGCAGGGCCGTGGTGACGACGGCGGAGTGGACGTCGACGCGCGTGAGGTAGAGCGGCCGGCCGCCGGTCAGTGCGTCGAGTTCGTCGCGGTGCGGGGCCCGGCGCTCGGGCCAGCGGGCGGCGTCCCAGCCGTGCCCGATGAGGATGCGGTCGTCGGGACGGGCGGCGGCGTGGCGACGAATCAGCTCCGCCGCCTCGGCGAGCGAGGCGGCGGAGGTCAGGTCGAGGCCGGTCAGAGCGAGACCGGTCGCCGTGGTGTGGACGTGGGCGTCGACGAACGCGGGGGTGACGAGCGCGCCTTCGAGGTCGACGACCTCGTCCACGCCGGAGGCGAAGGCGTCGGCCGCCCCCTCGGAGCCCACCCAGGCGACGTGTCCCCGCTCGACCACCATGGCGGTGGCGAACGGGTCGGCGGGGCTGTGGACGTCTCCACCGCGCAGCAGGACGGTGCGGTGCTCGCTGTCGATACGGGTCTCGCTCATGGTGACCAGGCTAGATGCGCGGCGGCCTGGCTTCGTACGGGGTCGACAGGACGACCGTGGTGCGGCTGGAGACGCCCGCCTGGGTACGGATGCGGGTGAGCAGGTGCTCCAGCTCCAGCGGGGTCGCGACGCGCACCTTGAGGATGTAGTTCTCGTCGCCCGCGACGCTGTGGCAGGCCTCGATCTCCGGGATGTCGGCGAGCCGGTCCGGGGTGTCGTCGGGCGCGCTCGGGTCGAAGGGTTTGACCGAGATGAAGGCGGTCAACGGCAGCCCGACGGCCTCCGGGTCGACGACGGCGGCGTAGCCGCGGATGACCCCACGCTGCTCCAGACGGCGGACGCGCTGATGTACGGCCGAGGTGGACAGGCCGGTGGCCTTGCCCAGGTCGGTGTAGCTCATGCGCCCGTCTCTGACGAGCAACTCCACGATCTGACGATCCAGCTCCTCCATGCGGTCAACCTATTGCCCCGGGAGACCATCGGCACAGCCGGGGGCCCTGTCGCTATAGACGTCTATGGGCACCCGCGAGGCACCTGCGAGGGGCATGTGACGAACGCCACAGGTTCGTGGGCAGCTCGATCGAGACCTCACGGTTATGCGGGTGGCCGTATGGGAATTGCTTGCTTTGGTCGAGGCCATACGTACTTCGGTCGACCCACCCGAGGGGGAGATTCACCATGCAGGAGCCTGTCGATTCGGTCGAGACGACCGACGAGCTCGACGCCTACGACACCTTCGAGATGTACCGGGTGATCTGCCCGGACTGCGTCCAGCCGATCGCGCTGCTCGCGGACGAGGACGTACTGCCGGAGCACGCGCTGTGCCCGACGCCGTGGAACCCGTTCGTGCTGACGGTCTGCCCCGGCACCGGCCGCGCCGCGTCCGACGCGCGCCCCGCGGACGAGACGCTGGAGGTCCAGGAGCAGGACACCGCGCTCCTGCTGACGCTGCCTCAGGGGCTCGACTGGCGGACGCAGCCCTTCTCGCACGTCGGCGGTCCGGGCTCGCGTCCGATCAAGGTGCCGCAGATGCGGCGCGCGGCGTGACGACGCCCTACCAGTAGCTTCCCCGCACCATCGCCGCGAGCGTGGCGTGGTGCAGGATCAGGCTGTCGGGATTCTCCGGCACCTGAACCTCTCCGAAGTGCGCCTGGCGGTACGCGACCCTGAGCATCACGATCGCGTGCCGCAGCGCCGCGTAGAGGGTGTGGAACTCCATGGCGCGCGGTACGTGACCGGTGAGGGCCGCGTACCGCCGTTCGACCGCGTCGCGGCGGAGGAACCCGGGCAGCCCCGGCTGGCCGAAACCGACGGTCAGGTCCTGGAAGAAGCGGTGCAGGTAGACGGTCCAGCCGAGGTCGACCTCGCGCGGGGCGTAACCGGCCATTTCCCAGTCGAGGACGGCCGCGGGCTCGAAACCGTCGTAGACGATGTTCCCGATGCGTGCGTCGCCCCAGTTCAGGACGGCGGGACCCTCGTCGGCCGGCCAGTGCGCGTCCAGCCAGTCGAAGGCCGACTCGATCAACGGGGACGGTGCAAGTCCCTTCACCACCCAGGCGTAGTAGGCGCGTTGGGCGTCGACATGGCGCCGCAGCGGGCTGCCCTCACCCTCGGGGAGCAGGAACTCGGCTTCCTTCGAGGGGAACTGGTCGTGCAGCCTGGCAAGAACGGAGACGGATTCGGCCTCCAGCCGGGCCCGTTCGGCGTCGGTGGCGGAGTGCAGCCAGTTCCCCTCGTACGTGTACGGCATGACGTCCGGCGGGACGCGTCCCTCGGCCCGGGCCATCACGAAGAAGGGCGCGCCGAGCGGAACCGGGTCGCTCTCCAGCCAGAGGACGCGCGGGACCGGGACGTCCGTGTGCTCCCCGACCAGGCGCATCACCCGGTGCTGCCGCTCCATGTCGTACACCGGGAAGATCGTGTACGCGGCGGGGTCGGCGGCCAGCCGGAGCGCGCAGCCCCGCACCGGGACTTCGGGGTGCTCGATGTCGAAGAGCAGGGTCTCGCTGGACATGCCGTTGGATCCGGGCACGGCGAGTCCCGTGACCCGGGCGCCCGGAAGGTGGCGGTCGAGCCAGCCGGTGAGCCGGCGGCCGAGCTCCTCGGGATCACGGGTGGTGGTGCGCGGGCGGGGGGCGGTCTCCATGGGCTCTCTCCTCTAGGGGGCTCGGTTCGCCTCGGCTCTATGGGCTCGGTTCGCCTCGGCCGGTCGGCCGTGGAGGTGCCTCGGCCGGTGGGCCGGGGAGGTGCCTCGGCCGGTCGGCCGGGAGGCGCCTGGGCCGGGGGGCCGGGAGGCGCCTGGCCCGTCGGCCGGGAGGTGTCTCGGTCAGTCGGCCGTGGAGGTGTGGTCGGCGAAGCCGCTGGGGTCGTGGCGGCCGAAGGAGCCGTGCTCGAAGATTCCGTAGCCGGTACGCCCTTCGAGCGTGAACCGGGCCGCGTGGTCGGTGACGCCGAACGCGGCCATGGGGTGCGCCGCCGGGTCGGAGAGGTCGTAGACCCTGCGGTCGGTCCAGTCGCGGCCCTGCCAGGTGCCGTGCTGCCAGTCGGCGGCGGGCGGGTAGCCGGCGCCGACGGCGAGCGGGGAGGAGGCCAGGATCTCCACTTCGACTTCCAGGGGCTTGCCGGCCGCATCGGTGAGATGGACGACGGCCCGCTCGGGGTGCCGGGTGCCCGTGCGGTACGTGATGTCGGTGCGGGGCCAGCCGAGTTGGACGTCCCGTCGCCCCTCCCGTACGAGCACCGCCTCGCTGAGGGTGCGGTAGCCGTCGGCGTCCTCCTGGGCGATGACCATGAGGAAGCGGTCGTCGAAGCGCATGGGTATCCAGAGCCAGTGGAAGCCCTCGGGCCGGAACTCGTCGGCGCGGCCGGCCTCCTCCCCCGGTATCGGCCGTACGCCCCAGCTGCGATCGCGGGTGCCCGTCCACTCCGCCGCCGTGACGGTGAACTCCTCGCCGCCGGCCCGGATCGTGCCCGTGCAGTGGCCGGCCTGGACGAAGCGGCGCCCTTCGAGGGTGAGCCGGTCGCCACGGCGCTGGGTGTGGTGCGGCTCCCAGACGGCCGGGAAGTCACCGGTCCAGATCAGATCGAAGGAGAGCCCTTCGGGATCGGCCGGGTCGGCGCCGCAGTGCAGGGTGAGCGTCTTCAGCGGTTCGTCGACGGTGATGCGCAGCGGGCCGACCGCCAGGTTCATCCGGTCGTCGCCGAGCGCGTCGGAGGCCCGCACGGCGTGCAGCCGGTCGCCGACGCGGAGGGTGGCGTAGGCGTCGACGACCCCGGTGTTGGGGTAGACGCCGAGCCCGGCGATGAGCAGGGCGCGCCCCGCGTGGTCGAAGACGTGGAAGATGCAGCGGTCGTAGACGTTGCGGTCGCCGCTGACGTGGTGCTTCATCGACAGCGGCGCCTGGTGCACGGGGTACTCGTCGAGCGCGACGGGCCGGTCTTCTGACACGTGTGACCTCCTGGGCGACAGCGGGATCTGACGGTATGTCAGCAGACCTGCCGGGGGCCAGAGTCGTGCGGCGACGGATCGGGCGGCGCGACCTGCCAGGGCGTCCGCCCCGACTCGCCCGGCGCAGACCCCGGGTAACCCCCGAACGCCTCCTCGAATCCCCCCGGCGGTGACCCCGCCCCGGCGGGTCGCGTTGGGACAGTCATGACATCGCTGTACACCGCCCCCATCGGCAGCGGACGACGGCGCCTCGCCGAGCCGCGCTTTGAAGAATCGGTTCCGCAACCGACGCCGCACGCCTCCGACCCGCCCATCTACAAGGCGCTGATCAGCCAGTGGGCCAGCCACGGCCGGACGCTGCCGGGCCGCACCGACCAGGAGTGGAACCGGCTGACCGCCGCCCCCGTCTGGGCGGACCGGACCGTCCGCATGAGCGGCGTCAGCGGGACTCTGGTCCGACAAGGTGGCGCGCGATGACCATCCGCTGGATCTGATTCGTGCCCTCGACGATCTGCAGCACCTTCGCCTCGCGCATGTAGCGCTCGGCGGGGAAGTCCGCCGTGTAGCCGTAGCCGCCCAGCACCTGCACCGCGTCCGTCGTGATCCGCATCGCCGCGTCCGTGCAGTAGAGCTTCGCCATGGCCGCCTGACGCCCGAAGGGCCGGCCCTCGTCACACAGGCGCGCCGCCTCCAGGTACAGCGCCCGGCCCGCCTCGACCCCGGTCGCCATGTCCGCGAGCAGGAAGCGGAGCCCCTGGAAATCCGCGACGGGCCGGCCGAACTGCCGCCGCTCCCGGGCGTACGCGACGGCGACGTCGAGCGCGGCCTGCGCCACCCCCACGGCGCAGGCGGCGATCCCGAGGCGCCCGGAGTCCAGGGCGGAGAGCGCGATCGCGAACCCCTGCCCCTCCTCGCCGATCCGGCGCGCGTCGGGAATTCGCACCCCGTCGAGGTGGAGCTGGGCGGTGGGCGAGCCCTTCATGCCCATCTTCCGCTCGGGCGCGGCCGCGCTCAGGCCCTCCGCGTCGCCGGGCACGAGGAACGCGGTGACTCCCTTCGGACCCTCGCCGCCCGTGCGGGCCATGACCGTGCAGAAGTCGGCGATCCCGCCGTGGGTGATCCACGCCTTGGTACCGGTCAGGACCCAGTGGTCACCGTCCCGGACGGCACGCGTCCGCAGCGAGGCCGCGTCCGACCCGGAGGCCGGCTCTGAGAGGCAGTACGCGCCGAGGAGACCGCCGCCCAGCATCCCCGGCAGATGGGCGGCCCGCTGCTCCTCGGTCCCGAAGTGCGCCAGGGCGTGGCAGGAGAGCGAGTGGACACTGACGCCGAGCCCGACGGTGAGGCGGGCGGCGGCCAGCTCTTCGAGGACCTGCAGGTAGACCCCGTAGGGCTGGTCACCACCGCCGTACTCGGAGTCGTACGGAAGTCCGAGCAGTCCGGAGGAGGAGAGCAGCGAGAAGAGGTCGCGGGGAAAGCGGCCCTCGGCCTCCTGCTCGGCGGCGCGGGGTGCGATCTCCCGCTCGGCGATCTCACGGACCAGGGCGAGCAGCTCCCGGGCCTCCTCGGTGGGCAGGCGGCGTTCCACGGTCTGCGGGGCGCGGTCGGGCATGGCGGCGCATCCTCCCTCTCGGGCGCTGCGGCGGTTCACGCGGGTGACGCGGCGCCGCCGTCGGTCACTGCTGCGCCGATGCTGCCCCCGACGGTTCGCGCGCGGGGGCGCCCGGCGCCCGTGGCGCAGGGAGTATGCCCGTTCGGCGGCCCGCGATCACACGAGGCGACGCCTCGGGGCCCGGCCTCGGGGGCCGGGGGTCACATCAGGCCGGTCTGGGTGACGAACATGGCGAGGACGACGACGAGGGTCCAGCCGAGGACGTGCTCGAGGATCTTCGGCCCGTCGTCCCGGGGCCCCCCGGTGCGGGCGCGGGTGCGGGCGGCGGCGTGGGTGGTGGCGGTCATGGCGCCCACAGTGCCAGCCGCCCACGGCCCCGGAGTAGGACGCGGGTCACGGTCCCGGGGCCGTACCGCACACGTCAGCGCACGCCGACCGCGGCGAGGGCCCTGCGCTGGGCGGGGGCCGGCCGGTCGGGGAAGTAGAGGTAGCAGACCCCTCCGGTACCGGAGACCACGGCGCCGCTCGCGTTGTGCCGCTTGGTACGGAGCCAGATGTTCTCCAAATGGGAGGGCGCCGCTTACCACGCGGCGCCCTCCTGCACAAATATGCAGGTCACAGGCTCGGACCGCGTGAGACAAATCGAGGGCGGACGCGCTGGTGCTGACCTGGTGCTGACTTCCGCTGACGTCCGTTCCGGCCCGTTCGGGTGCGTCGTGCTGGATCGGTACTGACTCCGCACCCCTCGGCCCCCGGCGGTTTTTCGCCCGCTTGGTGCGGCCGTCTTTCGCCCCTAACGTCCTCGCGAGCAGCCGAACAAGCGCAGAGGAAGTGCCTGCGAGTGAGCCGATTTGGGACGAAGGCCCGCAGGGCATAGAAACACGCCCTTGTTCTCGTGGAGGATGAGAACGAGGTATTCCGCAGGAACCAATGCCCGCAGGACAGGGAGACCGGGGTTCGTGGTCTCACGCTGCCAGCATGAGCCACTTCGCGCGGACCACAGCCCGCAGGGCACAGAAACGCAGGGGGAGCGGCTCCCTTACGGAAGACCTTCCCCATTCATAGGGACTAAAGGACCGCAGGGCGGACGTCCCGGGGATCGGACAGGCAGAAGACGTACGCGTACACGTTGGTCGATCACCTTCGCTGACGGGTAGGAACCTTCATGCCGAGCTCATCACTTCATGTCAGGAGTGAATAGAGCGAATTAACTGCGCTCTCAACTCCGTCCACTAGATCACCTATCGTCGGCATTACTGGCTCGCCGCTTACAACGGCATCGCCACCGAAGGCAACCTCGAAGCTGAATGAAGGCTCTCCGCCGACGCCTTGGGCGGCGCTCTCCCTCGCGGCCTTCATCACTCTGTAGATCTCAGTTCCGTCCTGAAGGGGGTACGCCCGGTCTGCTGGGAGCAGACCAAACCGGACCTCCCCCGCTCCGGGGAGGCCGACGGACACGTTCACGCTGCGATGCGCCGCTCCTACCGTGAGAAGCAGATGGTGCTTGTCTGCGATGTCAAGTCGGTGGAGCTTCCAGAAGCGGTCGTCTCCACCCAAGAACGGGCGCAGAGACTGAATGGCGGTTACAGCGGCAGGCGATGCATCTTTCAAATATTTCTTGCAAATCTCGTTGAAAGCAGTCTCCGCAGCCGGTGAACGTCTCCACTCACAACGGCTCAGCCCGGCCGATGCTGACCCGACATGGGGAACGCGTACGCTCCGTGCTGGAGAGCGAGACATCCGACCGGTTCGGAGATCGGAGTGAAACGAGTGCACTCAGCAATCCATCGGTGCGGCAGCTTCTTCCGGGTCGGGTCGCGTTCGGAAGCGGCAGAGAATAGTCGGCGGACAGCATCTCATCGGTGACGGGGCGACGGGTTTTAGATGACGAACTTCACCTATGAGGCGACAGGATCCGGGTCTGTCGCCGCCCATCGCATCGGGACGGCGATCACCGGCCCGGTCACCATCCTCACGGCCGAGTTGCTGAACTCAGCGCGCGATGTTCAGGCGCCTGCCGCGTTCGCCAACCTGCCGCCGGCCCCGCTATGTCTGGGGCGCACGGACGCGCTGGGCTGGCTCCGCGGCATGCTCAAGGCGGAGCCCGGTCAGCGGGCTGTCAGGACTGCCGTGATCCAGGGCCTCGGCGGCGTCGGCAAGAGCACCCTGGCGCTCGAGTATGCCCACATACACCGCCACGACCACACTGTGACATGGTGGATCGCCGCTGGATCTCCCGCCAGCGTCGAGCAATCGCTGGCCGACCTCGCTCTGCGGCTGATTCCCACGTGGGCCGGCACCGCATCGACCGAAGAGCGCGCCGCTTGGGCGATGATGTGGCTGCAGTGGCATCCAGGTTGGCTGCTGGTTTTCGACAATGTCGAGGATCCGGCCGATCTGCGGCCCTACATCGGCGCGCTGAACGGCTACGTCATCGCCACCAGCCGACGGTCGGCCGGCTGGCCGGCCTCCGTCGCCACGCTGGCCTTGGACGTGCTCGACCTGGCTGCGGCAAGTGAACTTCTCTGCAGGCACGCGCTCGGCGAGAACCCGCCGACCCACCGCCAGGTGCATGAAGCCCGGGCACTCTCCGCCGACCTGGGGCAGCTTCCCATCGGCCTGATGCAGGCTGGCGCCTACCTAGCGCAGAACCCGACGATCGGCATCGAGCGCTACCGCCGAAGGCTGATCAGCGCGTTGGACAAGGCTGCTGAAGGTGTCGACCCAGAGCGCACCGTCGCCCGTATCTGGCGCCAGACGATCAGCACCCTCACGGAGCGCAACCCTCTGGCAGTATCCGTCCTGTCCACGTTGGCGTGGCTGGCGCCCGATGACATCCCGGTGGAACTGCTGGCCCCCCTCGCCGACGACAGCGACGACCTCCACGAGGCCCTGGGGATCCTGGGCGTCTATTGCATGGTCTCCCTCACCCGGGACACGGTGGGCGTCCACCGACTCGTCCAGGCCACCCTCCGGAACCAGTCGCTCCTTGGCGGCACGGCGCCGGCTGGCCGGCTCGAGGCCGAACGGCTGCTGTGCGCTGCGGTCATACCGCTGGGAGAACCGCCCGACTCTGGCCGGTCCCCCGCCTGGGATCGGCTGCTCCCACACCTCGTCGCGCTCGCGGCCACCACTCCTGACGGGCACGCAGATACGTTTCCCGCCGGACGGTACGCGAGCGCTGCGAGCTATCTCCGTGACCTCGGTCATGACGCCCGCGCCGTTCCGCTGCTCACGGCGGCCCTCGCCCGCTGCGAAGCGCTCGCCGGCGCCGAGCACGAACTCACCATGAAGGTCCGCGCGAACCTGGCCAACGTCTACCACGGAGCCGGGGACTTCGGCCGGTCCATCGCGATCCTCGAACCGATGGTCACCCAATGTGCGCAGGTCTTCGGCGACTCGCACCCGGGGACTCTCACCGTTGTTTCCAACCTTGCCAATTCCTACCGTGACTCCGGCGATCTGGCCCGTGCCGTCAGTCTCCACGAGGAGACGTTGGCGCGACGTAGGCAAGCACTGGGCGACAACCACTCCGACACTCTGGTCAGCTGCGAGCAGCTGGCCCTCACCTATCACGCGTCCGGCGACCTGGATCGTGCCATCTCTCTGCATGAAGCGACCCTCACGCAGTACGAGCGATCGCTAGGACCAACCCATCCCGCCACGCTGACCAGCCGGAACGGCCTTGCGGCGGCCTACCTCGCCTCAGGCGACCTGTCCCGCGCCATTCCGATGTACACCGCTGTGCTCGCCCAATGGCAGCAGGCGCTCGGCGACAGCGATCCCGAAACCATCACCAGCCGGAACAACCTTGCCTACGCCTATGCGATCGCCGGACGCCCCGACCGGGCGGCGCAGCATCTCGAAACGGCCCTGGCCCGGTGCGAGGAGGTGTACGGCGAGGCGCACCCGGAGACCATTGCCGTCCGCGCGAACCTCGGCTGCGCCTACCGGGACGCCGGGAACCCGTCCCGTTCGCTCCCACTGCTGGAGGCCGCGGCAGCGCAGGGCGCCCACCTGCTGGGCGACGCCCACCCCCAGACACTGACCACCAGGAACGGGCTGGCGCAGGCGTACCAGACCGCTGGCGACGCCGGACGGGCGATCGCCGAGTACGGCACCGTCCTCGAGCACCGTGCCGCGCTGCTCGGCGAGACCCACCCCCACACCCTCGCCACCCGCAGCGGCCTCGCGAAGGCCCACCTTGCGGCGGGTGACCCGGTGCGCGCCGTTCCACTGTTCGAGACCGTCATCGCGCAGTGCGATCAGGTCTTCGGCGAGGCGCACCCGGACACTCTGGCCAACTACATCGGTCTGGCCGACGCACTGCGTCAGACAGACGATCCGGCGCGGTCGGTGCCTCTCGCGGAGACGACACTGGAGCGGTGCATCCGATCGCTCGGCGAGCACCATCCGCACACCGTGGTGTGTCGGAGCAACCTGGCCATTGCACACCTCACAATCGGTGACGCTCAGCGCGCCGTCCAACTTCTCGAGGCCACCGTGCGGAAGGCCGGCCTCGTCTTCGGCGACACGCACCCGCACGCTGTCACCGGCCGGATGAACCTGGCCGGCGCCCACCTCGAGTCCGGCAACGCGGCACAGGCAGTCATCGTCCTAGAGGACATCCGCGCGCAGCTGGAGGCCGAACTCGGCGCTACCGACCCGCAAACACTCCATTGCACCGCCATGCTGGCCCGCGCCCTGGGCGGGTCTGGCAGCCCCGCCCAGGCGACCGAACTACTGGAACGCAGCGTCACGCTCACCGAGAAGGAACTCGGCGCCACCCACCCGGAGACACTCGAGCAACGGCGGTGCCTGGCCGAGATCTACCGGTCAGACGGCCGACCCGATCTGGCCG
The DNA here is from genome assembly GCF_055563155.1 of Streptomyces sp. NPDC013317. NCBI lineage: Bacteria > Bacillati > Actinomycetota > Actinomycetes > Kitasatosporales > Streptomycetaceae > Streptomyces > Streptomyces sp. NPDC013317. The sequence goes on along the minus strand of NZ_JBVHDX010000016.1, from coordinate 97,625 downwards.
TGCCACTGTACGAAGCCAACCTCTCCCATTGGCAACAGACCCTCGGCGACCACCCGAATGTCCTGATCGCCCAACTCGCCTTGGCGGACACCCACCAGGAGGCCGGCGCACACCGAAAGGCGATCGCCCTCTATCGCGCAGCCCTCGACCGGACTGAGCCCGTCCTGGGCCCAGAGAACCCGCTCGTCGCACAGATCCGCGGAAGGATCGACTCAGCCAAGTAGGCGGCTTCGGCGGCTGGCCGTTCGTGCTCCAGTGACGGTGCTCCGTTTCCCTGGTCAGCGGCCTGGTGGTCGGCGTACAGCCAGCTGCGTCAGAATCAGGAAGGTGTTCGCTTGACCCGCGTGGAGTGAGGCCAATCGACGGGCCGCGAATTGCGGATGTGGCGCGTGCGCGCTCGCTGGGCGTCCTAGTCTGATGCCCTGGCCTGAGTCAGCAACGGGAATTCAGAGGTGGGTTGTGGGAACAGAGATCGTGCAGTTCGTGGAGCAGGCAGGGCCGTATCTGAGCGCGGCCGGCCCTGGGTGCCTATGGTGCGGGGGTGCTGGCTCGGGCTGAGGACGCTGCGGTGGGAGCGACGGCGAACGCAGGGCGCAGTATTCTGCACGCGGTCTGGCGGCGCCGGAGCGCGGCCGGACGCCCGGAACTGGAGGCGGCGGTACGTGAGGCAGCCGAGGAACCGGGGGACGCCGATGCTGCTGCCGCCCTGCGCCAGCAGATCAAGCGGGCGCTACGGGAGGATCCGCAGTTGCTTGCCGAACTGGCCGCCCAGCTTCCCGCGGCCGGTTCGGTGACGATCACCGCGTCTGGTGAGCGGTCCATCGCCGCACAGACCATCGGCACGGCCGTCACCGGCGACAACACCACGATCCAGCCGTGACCCAAACCACCCCTTGCCCGCGCAAGGCGTGGTACCGCGCGATAAGACGGCCCGATCTGCCCGCATATACCCCACACGACTTGCGGCACAAGTGGGCCACCATTGCCCTGACGAATTACGTGTGCATTCACGAGGCGTCGCACTGACTCGGACATCGTTCGATCAAGGTCGCGGTGGACCGGTACGGCCGCCTCGCTCAGGACAGCCAGGGCGCTGCCGTCAGGTCGTCGAAACGGCCGTTGGCCGCACATGCTCACAGCAGACCGACCTCCTGCAGCGCGCGGTGCTGACCTGGTGCTGACTTCCGCTGGCGTCCGTTCCGGTCCGTTCGGGCGCGTCGTGCTGGATCGGTACTCACGCCGGGGGCCCTCGTCGGCCGGCAGACCTCCACGCGCTTGGTGCGGCCGCCCTTCCTCACTACCGTCCTCGCGAGCAGCTGAAGCAAGCGTAGAGGAACTGTCTGTGAGTGAGCCGATGTGGGACGTCAAGGCGCTTGCCGCCTATCTCGGGAAGCCGGCTTCTTGGGTGTACGACAACCATCTCAAAGAAGGGGTGCCGAGCTTCCGGGTAGGCCAACACCTACGGTTCTCTCCGGTGGAGGTTCGCCAATGGCTAGAAGAGCGTTGCCGAATGGTCACATGAAGGCCAAGTACAAGGAGACGGCGCGGGGCGGGCTCGCGGTGAACATCATCGAGTGCTGACGTTGTAGGCCCTGACCAGCGCGTTTGCTTCTTTCAGCGCTGTCAGGGCCTTCCCTGCTTACCCGGCGGAAAGTCCCTGGAACCTCCCTAAGGGCTGTCCCGTAAATGATCTTCTGGTCGTCTCAAGCGTGGTGGGCTGCCATGCGGCCCGCTTCCCTCATCCGGCGAGGGCGAGGTTGTGCATGCGGGCGATGCCGAGCATGGCGTGGTGGACGCCGTCGCCTTTGAGGCGGCAGTCGCGGAGGATCTTCCAGGTCTTCATGCGGGCGAAAACGTGCTCGACGCGGGCTCGGACCTGCTTGTGGGACTTGTTGTGTTCCTCTTTCCAGGCCGGAAGTTCGGCCTGACCGCGCTGCCGGCGATGGGGGATGACGAGTCCGGTGCCCGGGTAGCCGCCGTCGGCGATCGTGACGGTGTTGCCGACGGCGGCCTTGGCGCCGGATTCCTCCCACGCCTTGCAGTCGTTGCGGTTCCCGGCAAGGGGCCGGCCGACCACGACGACCAGGCGGGTGTCGGCGTCGATGACGACCTGGTGGTTGGTGGAGTACCGGTAGTTTTTGGAGCGCTCGGCGATGGTGTGGTCGCGGGTGGGGACCAGGGTGCCGTCCACGATGAGAACGGTGTCCTTGGCGAACCGTTTGCGGGATTGGAGAGCGCGCATCGGCGCGAGGTGGTTGATGATGCGGTCCGCCGCCGACTTCGAGATCCCGAACAGCGGGGCGAGCTGGCGCATGGTCAGGTTCGTTCGCCAGTACGCCGCGACCAGCAGGGCCCGGTCCTCCAGCGGAAGGCTCCACGGCCGGCCCTTGCGGACCGCATCCGCACCCCCGTGCCGCAGAACGGTCACCATTTTGCCGAACTGTCGCGGGCTCAGCCCGGTGAACGGGGCTATCCAGGACGGCTCCGACGCCGTGATCACACCAGCCACGGCGAGATCGTCTCATCTTGATCAGGCTGCGGGGCCCGCCTGCCTCTGGCTGGAGACATCTCGGTCGCCCGGGCGGATTCGGCATGAGAACCTCACACCCGTGGCTACGGAAACCGAGGTGGGAAAGCTGTTGCACCAGCGCGGCTGGCGGACGGCATTCACGGTCGCTGAAAGGGTGAACGCGTGGGCCGCCCTGGTGAGCACCATCGAGCGCGGCTACGGCGACTACATCCACGAGTACGCCAACGACCTCTACTGCCGAAACTGGCTGCACGAGGCGTGGCTCCTGCTGGACGACCACATCGTCCAGCTCTGGACCCCGCAGATCAAAGCTCTGGACGACCGGTACAAGGCCGCGACCATCGACGATGACGGCATAGCACTCGACCAGTTCCACGGGCTCCCCGGCCCCGACCTGTGGTGGTGGCGGCGACACCCCCGCATCCTCACCGGAGACCTCGGGCGTTCACTTCGCGCGGCCGGCGCCATCGGCACCGACCCGGACACAGCCTGACCCTCAGCCTCACGGCATTACGGGACAACTCTTAGCCGAGCTCGCCCGGCAAAAGCATGCAGCATTTTGACCAGCGCCATACTAGGAGCCTTATCGAAGCAGACAATGCCGAAATCTGAAACACGCAGTGAACCTGTTTCACCCTCCAGCACAGAATGAAACAGGTTCAGCTCTTTCAGCTTGCTTTCATGGAGGGTGGTTCCACGCCGCTGACCTGCAAAGCTTCATCACCCTGCAACCCGATCGGTGGCCCCCCTGAAAGAGCTCTAAGAACTTTCCCGCTGATCAACCGCTGCTTCATAGAAGGCATCTGCGAGGGCGACGATGATCGAGTTGATGGCCGGCCCGTCGGTAAAGAAGTAGTCGGCCATCGTGTTGTGGGCATCCTGGTTGTCTGCGACCGCCTCCGTAACGGCTGCCTGGAAGTCCTGCGACTCCACGAACTGCTTCTTGGTGTTCACCTTGGTCTGCTTGACCAGGTTCGGGTCGGCGAGCAGCCGCTGGACGAGGCTCTGCACGAACTCCCTGATCTGATACTCGGCGAACGACTCGGCACCGAAGAGATCGTTCATCTTGTCTATGACGACCTGAAGCGCAACGTACTTCGGGTCCTTCTTCGTCCCCGTGCCAGCGGCACTAATGCCCTTCAGCTGCCCGTCGCCCACGAGCGAGATATCGGCGGGGGCCGCCTTGCTATGCTTGACCCCGACCAACACCACGTCGGAGAGATCCACGTCAGCCGTCCAAGCGGACTCTGCGATGACCTTCTCCAGCAAACGCAGGAAGATCGAGAGCATCTCCATGTAGGGGTCGCCGTAGTCGACGATCTGGGACATGAAGTCATAGAGGCGTACGTAGGTGGAGACGTCCTTGCGGAACAGGTCGAGCGCCTGGAGCGCGACCTTGTCTTCCTCCTCGATCGCTCGTGCGTAGCGGCGCCGGAAGTCGTGCTGCGCCGGGCTGATCGCTGCTGAGAGCGCGTTGTTGCCCTTCCGGGCCATCCACAGCGTGGCGACCTTGCGGACATCGTCATCGGTGTAGATCCCGGCCTGGGCGAGTTTGTTGGCCAGGTGGACGACGACGTACGGATCGGTCTCGGTCTCCAGGGCCGCGTTCTTGAAGTACGGCTCGAAGGCCGCCCTGATGTCATCGGGCTTGTTGGCGAAGTCGATGACGAACGTCTTGCGCTTCTGCTCTCCGCCAGCGGTGCGGTGGGTGCGGTTGAGCCGTGAGAGCGTCTGCACCGCGGCGATCCCCGACAGCTTCTTGTCGACGTACATCGCCGAGAGCAGGGGCTGGTCGAAGCCGGTCTGGAACTTGTTGGCGACCAGCATGATCTTGTACGTATCGCCCTTGAAAGCGGCCGCCAGGTCAGCCCCGGCGCCGGGGTTCATGTTGCTCTCGGTGAACTCGTCGTCCTTCGACGGCTGCGGGCCCCAGTCGCTGTGCCAGGTCTCGCCCTCGGCCATCGTCACCCCAGCGGAGAAGGCGACCAGGGTGCGGTAGTTGTACGAGGCGTCCTCGGCGCTGCGTCTGGCGATGTAGGCGTCGATGGCCCGCTTGTACTTCACTGCGGACTTACGCGAGTCGGTCACCACCATCGCCTTCGCCTTGCCTTCGAGGAGGTCGGCGACGTTGGCGTGGAAGTGCTCGACGATGATCCGTACCTTCTGGCTGATGTTCGTCGGGTGGAGCTGCACCCATCGCATCAGGCCCTTGCGGGCGGTGGCCTCCTCGACCTCCCCTCCGTCACCGCTCTCGGCCTTGCCGGCGATCTTCAGCGCGGTGTCATAGGACTGATAGCCCTTGAGCACGTCGAGGATGTAGCCCTCCTCGATCGCCTGCTTCATCGAGTACAGGTGGAATGCGTACGGTTTCCCGTCGGTGCTTTTACGGCCGAACAGTTCGAGGGTCTTGTTCTTCGGCGTCGCGGTGAAGGCGAAGTAGGAGATGTTCTCCGACTCGGCCCGCTCGGTCATCTCCGAGGCCAGGATCGACTCCACATCGACCTCGCCCCCCTCCTCGATCTCCTTGACCTCCTCGGCCGTCAGCACCTGCTTCAGCTTCGAGGAGATCTGACCCGACTGGGAGGAGTGCGCCTCATCGGCAATGACGGCGAACCGCTTGCCCCTCAGGCCGGCGTCGGCCCGTATCTCGTCCAGCGCGTGCGGGAAGGTCTGCACTGTCACGGCGATGATCAGCTCGCCGTTCTTCAGCGCCCGCGCCAGCAGGCCCGACTTCGACTTCGCGCCGGCCTTGCGGACATCCTCGGGGCTGATGGTAGCGACGATCTTGCTGGTGCCGTCAATCTGCCGGATCGCATCCTGCAACTGGGAGTCAAGCACGGTGCGGTCCACGACCACGATGACCGAGTCGAAGACCTTCTTGTCATCGACATGCAGCCGCGCCAGCCGGTGGGCTGTCCAGGCGATGGTGTTCGTCTTCCCCGACCCGGCCGAGTGCTGGATCAGATACCTCTGCCCGACACCCTCCTTCTTCACCTCCTCGACGATGCTCGTGACGGCCTCCCACTGGTGGAACCGCGGGAAGAGCATGCTCGTACGCCGCACCGAAGTGCCGGTGGTGACGTCCCACTCCTCCTTGGTCTGCACGATCATCAGCCGCCCGATGATGTCCAACCAGGCGTGCTTCTCCCACACCCGCTCCCACAGGTAGGCCGTCGCCGACCGGCCGTCCTCGCCGGGCGGGTTGCCGGCACCGCTGTCGAAGCCGATGTTGAACGGCAAGAAGTGGGTCTTCTCCCCTTCCAACTTCGTGGTCATCGCCGCCAGGTCGTTCGAGACCGCGAAGTGCACCAGCGCCCGGTGACCGAACGACAACAGCGGCTCCCGCCGCCCGTTCGTCAACGGATTGCGATCCCGCTTGTACTGGTTGATCGCCTCGTCCAGCGACTGGGTGAATTCGGTCTTCAGTTCCACCGTGGCCACCGGGAGCCCGTTGATGAAGAACACCAGGTCGATACTGCGCTGGTCGGCGGTCGAGAAGTGCACCTGCCGCACCATCCGCACCCGCATCATCCCGTAGTGCGCTGCCGTGGTCTCGTTGAGCGACGTCTCCGGACGGAACTGCGCCATTTTCAACCGGCCACCGCCGATGTACTGCACCCCGTTGCGCAGGATGCTCAGCGTCCCACCGCCGTGCTCCAGCGGCCGGTCGAGCGCCGCGGTCAGCACGTCGAGGAACTTCTCCTCCGAGCCTGCCGCTTTCAACGCCTTCTCGTACGCCGGCCTCTGCGTATCCTTCAGCCAATCGAACAGATCGTCCGGGAACAGTGCCCTCTCCCGGTCGTACCCCCTGCCGTCGCGGTCGTTCTTCGAGTACAACCATTTGTTAGCCTTGAGGTACTCACAGATCTCCGTCTCGAAGACCGCCTCGTTGTGATCGGCCATCACATTCCCTCGCGTACGTCGAGCTGCCCCGTAACCGTCGCCGTGATGAGCGCTGTACGTCGCTCCCTGGAGAACTCGATGAACCGCTCGGTCTCGGCAATGAGTGTGTCGACCTTCGCGGTCTTTTCCTCGAGATACTCGACAATCTGGGTCTGCTCATCTCCAGGCGGAACAGCCACTGGAAAGCCAGCGAGGAGCGGCCGCCGCAGCGACTCCATAGTCACGGTGTTACTGCCAGCAAGCGCGATCGACCGCAGGAATGTCGAGAGATAGTAATAGAAGTATCGACCGCTAATCCCGCGGAAGTCGGTAAATACGTAGACCCGCTGGTGGGCCTGGAATTTGCCGTCAAAGTAGTGAAATACCTTTCCGGTTCCCCCTTGCCCATCACCCGGGGTCATCACAGCCTCGCCGTCGAACGCATAGTCATCCGATCGCAGAATCTCGCGCCCGCGAACATAGAACGGGTAAGCGCCATCGTCGGAAGCGTTCCCCGAGTCTTCATCACCTGTCGTGATGGTGCAGAGATGGCGTGTCGGAACCACGGTCCACGCTGACGGAATCAAACCGAGAAAATCGCTGCCCGAAGCACGTAGGGGTGCATCGCCGTCCAAGCCGCGCAGCAGGACCGCCCGGATCGCCGATTCCCGGCGCTCGCGGAGCATCTCGATCAGCCGCTGCTGCTCCTCAATGAGCGTATCGATACGGGCTGTCTCCCGGTCGAGGTATTCGGCAATGGCTCGCTGCTCGCCCGCCGAGGGCAGGGATACCTCGATCGTCTTCATCTCGTCCCAGTACAGGCGCCACTGGGAGGGACGGATACCCGTGGATCTGAGGGCATACTGGTCGACCAGGCCACGCGAGCGAAGCAGGCTGTGGACGAAGCGCGAGTCATTCCCAGGAGCAATCGGCCGAAGCACCTCGTAGTCGGGGCTCACGATGCCTTCGTACTCGGAGATCCCGAGTGATCCTTGCCAAGCCTTCATTCGATTCACGACCAGGTCACCGGGCCGCACGAGTTGGTAGTTGCTCAGATTCTCGGGTGTGCGGTTGAAGTTGTCGGTGCGACTGTCCTTCGGGATCACACCGTGATCACGGTAGACGCTGAGGACCATCGCGTCCCTGTGACCACGATCGGAAATCGGCTGAAAAAGCCATCCCAGACGTGTCGTCGTCCACCTATCGGATGCAATCGTCGCACTCACTTCTCGACCTCCCGCAGCAGTTCGAGGATCTTCGCGACCTGCTTCTCCAGGTCGGCGTCGATCTCAGCAAGCGGACGAGGGAGAACGTACTTGTAGAAGTGGCGAGTGAAAGGAATCTCGTAGCCGGTCTTGGTCTTAGCCCAGTCGATCCAGGCGTCAGGAACGTGCGGCTTCACCTCCGCGTCGAAGTACATTTGGATGACTTCATGCTTCCCTGCCACGCCAACGCTTGAGCCACCGTAGGTAAAGGGCACATTTTCCGTGTCGCGCTTTTTCGAGTCGGGTTTCGGGTTGCCCTTGCGGTCGACGACAGGGTTCCCGTCCGCATTGAGCAGGGGGCGCTCAACGGTGATGGTCCAGTAGCCGAACTCGTCGTTACGCAAAATCTTGGAGAAGTCAGGGTCGGCGTCCTTGAAGTCGGCGTACAGACGCACGATCTCAGCGCGGTCGTGGTCGCTGATCTCACGCCCCTTGGAACCGAGGTTCTTGCGCATCTTGGTCCAGAACGACGTGCCGTCGATGAGCTGGACCTTGCCCTGGCGATCGGGGTGCTTGGTGTTGTCGAGGATCCAGATGTAGGTGGCGATGCCGGTGTTGAAGAACATGTTGGTCGGCAGGGCGACGATCGCCTCAACAAGGTCGTTCTCCAACAGCCACTTGCGGATGTTGGAGGGGCCAGATTCAGCGGCTCCGCTAAAGAGCGGCGAGCCGTTCATGACGATGCCGACGCGACCGCCGCCGTCCTCGGGCGCGCGCATCTTGTGGGCCAGGTGGAGCAGGAAGAGCATCTGCCCGTCCGAGGTTGCGGGGAGTCCCGGCGCGAAGCGGCCGTAAGGGCCGGCGGAGTCGCGCTCTTCCTTGATCGCCTTGGCGTACTGCTTCCAGTCCACTCCGTAGGGAGGGTTGGACATGCAGTAGTCGAACTGGCGGCCCTTGAAGGCGTCCTCGGTGAGCGTGTTTCCGAAGGCGATGTTGTTCGCGTCGTGGCCCTTGGCGAGCAGGTCGGACTTGCAGATGGCGTACGACTGCGGGTTGTACTCCTGGCCGTACAGGCTGAGCTTCGCCTCGGGGTTCTCGGCGAGCAGATGCTCCTCGGCCAGGGAGAGCATGCCGCCGGTGCCAGCGGTGGGGTCGTACAGCGACCGGATGATGCCGTCCTCGGTGAGGTCGACGTCCTTCTCCGCGAAGAGAAGGTCGACCAGCAGTCGGATCGCGTCACGCGGCGTGTAGTGGTCTCCGGAAGTTTCGTTCGCGGCTTCGTTGAACTTGCGGATGATGTACTCGAACGCATCCCCCATGTCCGCGTTGGACACCACGTCGGGGTGCAGGTCGACGTCGCCGAAGGACTTGACGATCTCGCGCAGGAGCCCGGCCTTCTCCAGGGCCTGGATCTCCTTCTTGAAGTCAAAGTACTCGAACACGTCCACATCGGAGGAGAACCGGTCGATGTAGTCAGTGAGGTTGTCCGCCAGCCCGTCCGCGTCGGTCAGCAGGTTCGCAAACTCGTAGTTGGAGGTGTTGTAGAAGCTCCGCCCCGTGACCTTCTTGACCTCGATCTTGAGCCGGTTCGGGTTCTCGTACCTCGCAGCCAGCTCCCGTACGGCCGCGCGGTCCGGCTCAAGCAGGCAGTCGAGTCGTCTCAAGATCGTGAACGGGAGGATCACCGTTCCGTACTGGTTGGGGCGGTAGGGGCCCCGAAGCTGGTCAGCGATTGACCAGATGAAGCTACCGAGCGTGCTCACAAGGTTCCTCACGAGGATCGTTTAGCGGTGCCGACCACTCTGCCAGAGGTAGCAGCCAACGTCCCACGGTCTGGCCACTGGCGCCCTTCGGCCTCGTACGTGGTGCGCGAGATGAAGCGCGAGTGTCAGGTTTTCAGCCATCTGGGAGCCCTCTCCGTCGACCGAGCACGCTGCCTAGCGCCGCTGCGTGGGCACAGCCGCTTCGTCTGCTGTACTCGGCCTACACCAGCCGGTGCCGCGACGGCTTTATGCGGAATACCCAGAGTCCCCCGTTGATTTTTCTCTGCAGGGATCACGGAGGGGGTGCTGGTGGCTGAGCTGATGTTGTTCCGGCAGGACGCGGACGGGCGGGATGTGGAGTTGCCCGGGTCGACGGTAGCGCTGGAGGTTGAGCTGCAGCGACGGGTCGAGGCCGGGCTTGAGCAGATGCCCGGTATCCGGTTCCTGGCGTCGGAGTACGCGACCGGTCCGTGGCATCGGGGGCGTATTGACACGCTCGGGCTGGATGAGAACGGCAGTCCGGTGGTGATCGAGTTCAAGAAGGGGTCCGACAGCGGGGTGCTGTCGCAGGCCGTCTCTTACATGGCGTGGCTGGAGTCAGCACAGCTCGAGTTCGAGGCACTCGTCAGGAAGGTGCTCGGCGCGGAGGCGGCCGAGTCCGTCGACTGGCGGCGTCCGCGGATGGTCTGCATCGCTCGGTCTCAAGAACGACGATCGGGTTCAGATACCAGGCCGGTCCGACTCGGGGCTGCGACCCGGTATGAGCAGTCCACTCGGGGCGGTACAGCGTGGAAGCCAGCAGCTCTTCACGGCGGCCGAGGACGGCGGCGACGCCGATCGTCCATGTGGCCAGCATCGCGGGGACGTGGCGCAGCTGCTCAAGGTAGTCGTTGTACCTGCCCGGCTTGGTGTCGCGCAGGCGGACGAGGCGCTCGACGGCACGCTGCCACACATGGTTGTGGGTACCGTCGTCGTGGAAGACCCCGTTGGCCAGCAGGTGCAGCAGGGTGTCGCTGTCCGCCCGGTACCCGCGGACGTTGGAGCCGAAGACGTCGGCCCATTCGGCGCCGGTAATATTCACCGGCCGCTCCTCGGGCGTGCTGTGGTCGACGATCTGGGTGACGGCCTGGTCGACGAGGTCGAACAGCTCGATGCGGCGGAGGGGGTCGGGCAGGGCTCGCTTGAGCTGGGCCACGGCCGCGTCCCGGGTGATGGGCGCGGTGGTCATGTGGTCGAGGGCTTCGATGCGGCGTACCAGGTCGGTGAACAGCTCGTCCGCGCTCTTGCCGTCGATCACCACCGCATCATGCTGTGCGGTGAGGTTCTGGGCGGCGTCGCTGAACCGGCCGTACTGCGACCAGAACAAGGGATACCGGCGCGACCGGGTTCCCCCGACGGCCCGGACGAGCGCCTTGTCCCAGTCCGCGGACCAGCCGCATACGATCAGCCCGTACTCGTCCAGGACCCGCTCCAGGAGCTGCTGGAGCTCGTCCGGGTAGGTCTCCAGTTCGTCGACGGTGTTGCGCTGCTCCAGGTCGGCGTAGTCGCCGTGCAGCTTGATCACGGTGACCTGGCTGTGCACGAGCGGCTTGATGCCCTTGATCTGATCCGGGCGGCTCACCACCTGGGGAGAGATCCCGACCTCCTGCAGCGCCCGCTCGGTGAGCCGGTCGAAGTTCGTGGTGAGGATGACGCGAATGCTGCCGCGCTTGACCAACTGGGCGATGGCCCGGTGCGCCGCGGTCGGGCCCTTGCTGTCGTCCTGACCTTCCTCGGGTTCGAAGTACTCCGCGAGCATGGCCTGCCGGGAAGCGGGCTTCGGTGCTGCGGCGGCGAGCAGGGCGGAGTAGCCCAGGGTCTCGTTGGTGTTGACCTCCCACCACTTCTCGGGGTCGGCAATGGCCTCGGCCCGGGCATCGGGGTTGTCGGGGTCGCGGACGGCAGCGACCTTCCCGACGATGTCCTGCACGACCCCCCAGCCGGTCTTCACTCCCGAGGCGATCGAGATGCCGGCCCCCAGCAGCAGCGCGTACACGCCCGGGCTCGAGTGCACATTGAGCGCCATGGCCATCGGAGGCTCGATTAGACCCCCGGCCGGGATGGCGACCGGGCCGGTCGCGTCGTCGCTAGCCACGTATGCCTCCTTCTGCCGATGACTCGCCCGGCGGGCGCAAGCTCATCAGCTCCGACAGCAGGATACCGGATTAATCGTCACTGTGACGAGAAACGGGGACCAGCCTTCGGCGACATGGTGAGCCCGCGTTCCGTCGACGTGCTGGAACGGGATGCCGGAGTGCCGTCAGCGTCACTCCCGTCGGACGGGTCCGGCAACGCCGGGGCCAGTACGATCCAGGCGGCCTTGGCGCCACGTTCCGTGACGTGGAACCCCCACTGCCCCTGGGCCAGCTCGTTCACGATGCGCAGACCCCGTCCACGCTCGACGAGCAACCCGCTCGCCTCCTTGGCCGGTTCGGCGTCCGACGGCGATGTGGCACCGCGGTAGAGGCCCGTGGGGAGCAGAGGGTCCCCGTCATGGACCTCGCAGATGTACCTCCTGGCGGCCGAGCGGACGTGCACCTCGTACGGGCCTCACGCGTGCTCGTGCGCGATCGCCACAAGCTCCGAGACGGCCAGGACGCCGTCACTGACGACGTCCCCGGACAGCCCCAGGTCCGTGAGGACACGTCGCAGGACCGCGCGGGCTTCGCCCGTCGGGTTGGGAGTGTGGTCGGTCCAGCGGTACACGAAGCCGGTTGCGAGTCACGCGCCGAACAATGGATGCCGGTGTCCCTGATGCTCATGGGCGTTTATGAGCGCAGGGGCTGCGAGCGGGCGACAGGGCCCTCCAGTGAGACCGCCGACCCGCCGCCGGCCTTCGCCTCCACCCGCCTGATCACTGGGAGTATGGGCGGGTGAGTGCTGACGCGTTGGGACACTGGGTGCCGGATCGTCCCGAGGATGTGGCCGCCGTCTTCGCCACGGCAGACTTTCCGTGGTGGATCGCCGGTGGCTACGCAATCGAACTCGCGGTCGGCCGCGAGCTGCGCGCACACGGCGATCTCGACGTCCTCGTCCTCCGGCGCGACCAAGCCCTCGTGCGGGACCTGCTGGCCGACTGGGACCTGTACGTGGCGGACCCGCCCGGCCAGGGAGAGCTGCGACTGTGGCGTCCTGGAGAGGTCCTGCAGCCACCGCTCCACGACATCTGGTGCCGCCGCACGCCGAAGGCGCCCTGGTCCGTGCAGCTCATGCTGGACGAGGCGGAGGGCACCCAATGGGTCTCGCGGCGTGACCCGGCAATTCGGCTCCCGATCGACCAGCTCGGGCGCACGAGCAAGACGGGCATCCCGTACCTCGCGCCCGAGGTCCAACTCTTCTACAAGGCCAAGGCGACCCGGAACAAGGACGAGGCCGACTTCGAAGCTGCACTGCCGCTGCTCGACGCTCCGGCGCGCGCCTGGTTGGCGGACGCGATCAACGTGATCGTGCCCGACCATCCCTGGCTTCGGCGGCTTCTACCTGTCAGCCGAACTTGAGCGGAGGAACGCAGCAGAGGTCAGGTTGCGGTACCGAGTCACCGCGGGCGACACGCCCTCCGCAACTGGACTTGGCGCTGAGGAGGTGGCAAGTCCTGGTCACACACGTCGTGCTGGCGAAGATGAGGCACAGTCGCCCGCATCGCACGTGTACTGGGTCGTAGCCCTTCGGACACTCCGTCAGGAGGCGTTCAGCAACCCACCAGTCTCCTCAGCACATCCCCACGACAGCGTGACGCCAGCGCCTCCGTGCCCGTAGTTATGTACGACCAGCCTGCCGTCCTCCTGTCGATCGGCCTCCACGCGGACCGTGGCCCGCGTTGGCCGAGCGCCGATCCGGTGCTCCAGAACACGTGCCTCGGCAAGGAGAGGCTCGACCTTGGCGCAGCGGGCCAGGATGTCGGCCGCCGCACTGTCGTCGGAGGCGAGGTCGCCCTCACCGTCGACGGCGGTGCCTCCCAGGACGACGGTGTCACCGTGCGGATAGAAGCACAGCAGGTCCGGCGAGAGACCTGTGTCCTCGGAGAAGAACTCGGTCAGACCCGGGTTGGTGACGACGACGTGCTGACCGCGGATGGGCCGAAGGTCCGGGTCCGGAGCCAGGTCCTTGGCACCCAGTCCGGCGCAGTTGACGATCACGGGGGCCATATCGGCGTCCGTGAGCGAGGTCAGGTGTCGCCGCTCAACCGTTCCTCCAACGGCATCAAGCCGACGCAGGAGGTAGTCGAGGTAGGTGGGCATGTCGATCAGCGGCACGGTGAACCGGTACCCGGCGGTGAACCCGGCCGGAAGCTCGGTCTGCTTGCACGGCCGGAAGCCTGGCAGAGTGATAGCCCAGTCCGGTGGTGCCTCGGCCGTGCGGGACGCCTCAATGCCGCTGGTCAGCCTGACGCCCGTCGACGGGTCCTCCGCCAGCTCGCGGAAGATCTCCAGGGACCGCTGCCCCCACTGGTCGACCTTGTCCTTCGGTTCGACCAGGTACGGCCCCCACATCGCCCCCGCCGCCAGCGACGTGACGCCGGGCATCTGCTCGGCGATCACGTGCACCGAAGCACCGGCCTCGGCGAGAACGACGGCGGTGGTGAGCCCTGCCACCCCAGCCCCGACAACGACAACGCGCTCCCCTGCGGTCATGATCCCGACCCTAACGGCCAGGTGGCGTCGACGGGGCGTGTTCGGCGAGGGCGTGTTCCAGGACCGGCAGGAAGCTGCGCACGTGGGAGTTGCGCTGTCGGCGCCGCAGGTCTGCGGCGAGCTGGTGGAGCAGGGCCGCACTGCGAGGCGAGCGCACGGCATCGAGGCGGTCGGCAGCGATCTGGCCGATCTCGCACGCGGCCTCCAGGTCACCATGGGCGCTGTGCCCCAGGGCCAGCCAGGCCCCTTCGAACATGGCCCTACGCTGACTGGGGTCGCCTCGCGGGACGTCGTACGCTCCAGAGCGGAGCATCTCCGCCCCTTGGGCGAGGAACCTCCGTCCTCTCGTTCCGCCGTCGGCCTTCAGTTGCGCGCGGCCCATCTGAATGAGGCCGTACCCCGCCTGGCAGTCCAGGTGGTTGTCGGTGAGGAAGTACATCCAGCGAGGCTCCTCCTGGCTACCGTCCCGGCCGGCGATCAGCTCGCGGGCGGCCCCGCGGGTGTGGGCGAAGTCGTTGTCCCGGCCGGCAGCGGCGTACGCGTAGGCGAGCCGCGACAGGACGGATGCCCGGACGACTGGCGGGGCGGCGTCGCTGGCTCGGCGGGCGGCCTCGCCGAGGGCGATGGCATCCGCGGGGTGGCCGCGGCTGGCCGCCTGGAAGGAGAGGTCGCCGAGGATGTGGGCGCACAGGGGCAGGTCGTTCACCTGGTGCGCTGCCCGCAGCGCGGTGGCGAAGTAGCGCTGTGCCAGGCCGTGGTCGGCGGCCTCGAAGGCCATCCAGCCAGCCAGCTGGCCGATCTCGGCGAGCGCACGGATGAGGCGGCTCGCGACGGCGGGAGCATGACCGCCTTCGCGGATCAGCAGCCCGACCGCACGGAACTGGGCACCCACGTAAGAGAGGTGACGTGCCCCACCGTGTTCGTCGTCGAGCGCGGAAAGCATGGGCAGGTGCTGTTCGACCTGGTCCACGAGCGGATCGGCACCCACGGACGGCGTGATCCGAGGTGCATATTGGCCGCGCCCCGCGGTGCCGTCGAGGTACTGGGCGACGATCGCCAGGAGTCCCGCGCCCGAGATCGCGAGGAACCGGCGTCGGTCTACGAGCCCTCCCATCACCCAGTCCTCCACGATCGCCTCCATACCCTGCACGGTCCAGGGCCGTGCGAGATCCGTGTCCGCAGGGACGAGCGCCGAGGAATCGCCCACGCGGCCCTGCCAGAGTTCGGCCACCGAGACAGGTCTACCCAGTTCCTGGGAGAGCACGTAGGCGGCCATCATCGGTAACGGCGAGCGCGGCAGTGAGCCAGCGTCCCGCCAGTGGTACGGCGCCGACTCGGCCACCGTCCCCGCTCCGAACACCCTGTTCAGCTTGCGAGCAAGCGCCTTGGGGCTCCATCCGAGTTCATCCAGGCACCCCGCCAGTACGTCGTTGGGTTGCCCTGCCTGCGGTGCCACGTGCGACCACCTCTTGCCCCAGTGGTTCATCCATCACTTCTCGCGCTCCCTCATGGTGACGCCCTCGGACGGCTGATTCACCTCCTTCTAAAGGAAGTTGACCGAGTTGACCCGTTGATCGGGTCCTGCGCCACCCCGCTCCTCCGGTGTTCTTGGATCCCGGCGGAAGGCGCCGCCCCCGGTGCCGACGGAGAACGAGGTGGGCCTTGAGACACCGCACGAGCACCTCCCGAAGCCTTCTCGGCAGTGTGCTGGACCACGACACCGAGCGTCCGGCCCGCGTCTCGGCGTCCGGGCACGCCGACGGCGCCGACGCGACCACGCTGATCACGGATCTGCCGTACGGGCCGAAGGCGGCCGAAGTCGCGCGGGAGGCTGTGGCGGTCGCCCTCCACGACGCCGAGGCGGACCTGCTTGATGACGCCCGCCTGATCACGTCGGAGCTCGCGACGAACGCGTTCGCCTCGGGCAGGCCGCCTCTGGTCCTGTGCGTCGACCGCAGAAGTCAGACCGCCGGTGGCCTGGAGGTCGAGATCACGGTCACCGACGGCGGCTGTTCTGACCCCGCACCCTCGTCCACTCCAGCTCCTGAGGAGCAGGCCGAATCGGGACGAGGGCTGGTCATCGTCGAGGCATTGGCCGATGCCTGGTCGCTGACGACCGGTACCCACGGCACCCGTGCCTGGTGCCGGCTCAGGCGCGGCTCCCACCACTCGCCCGACGGCACCCATTGATGTCCACGCTCACGACCCCCCTTCCTCGAAGGAGGCACCACACGGTGCGCATCGACCATGCCACTCCACCTCCCCCGCCGACGGCCGCCGTACCGGAGGCGGTGCGCCAGCCCCGTGTCGTCGTCGCCCTCCACGAGGGCTTCTATGGCGCGGCGTCGGGCACCGGCTTCAGCAACCGCGCCTTCCTCACGGCCCTCACCCGCCTGCTGCCGCCGGGCCACCTTTCCGTCATCACCCCGCATATGTCGGAGACAGCGGGTGCGCACGACCGGCGGTGGGCCGGCGAAGTCCAGCAGATGCTGCGGCAGGCCAGGGCCGACGTCATCACGATCCCGGAGGTCCAGGCGGCGCCGGACTCGATCCACGGCTCCATGCAGCTGTGCGACCTGGCAGGCGAGGCGGCCGTACGCATCGCCGACCGCGCGAGCCGGTGCCTTCTCATCGGCCTCGACATCCCCTTCCTCGGGCTGGCCCCCTACACGTCGCCGACCACGGACCTGCTGCTCGTTCCCCGCTCCACGACGGCGCTGACGAGGCCCAAGGACATGTCCCGAGTCCGCTGGGAGCGGGACGCCCTGCGGGCGGCGACCGTCCGAGGCGGGCGGATCGGCGCCATCTCCTCCCACATGCGGGGCCACCTCGTCGTCAGTTACGCCGTCCCTCGGGGAAGCATCGTGAGCGTCCCGAACGGGCTGATCCGGGAGGAGATGGCCCGGCCGACGAGCACGCCGCCCCTGCCTTTCAAGGCACGCGCCGGATTCCTGCTCGCCATGGGCCGTGCCGTGCCGACGAAGGGCTTCGACGACCTCCTGGAGGCGTTGCACCTCCTCAAGGAGCGCGGGGTCCGAGCTCCGCACCTGGTCCTGGCGGCCGTGACCTCGGAGGAGCACGAGCGCCCCACCTCGTATCAGGAGGACCTGGCAGCGCGCATCCGTGCCTACGGCCTGGACGCGACTCTGATCACGCGCTTCACCCCCGCGATCCGCGCCTGGCTGCACAACCCGGCCCTGCGCGCCGTCGTCGTTCCTTCCCGAGAGGAACCCTTCGGTCGCATCCCCCTGGAGGCGTTCGCGGCGGGTGCTGGCCCGGTGGTGGCTACCACGGCCGGCGGGCTGGCCCAGACCGTCGTCGAGGGTGAGACCGGCTTCACCGCCGCACCGCGGGACGCCAGGTCTCTGGCCTCCGCACTGCACCGCGCCCTGACCGTCCTGCCCCGAGAGCGCGACCGGCTCCGGAGCACCGGGGCGGCCCTGGTGCGCTCGCGTCACGACTACGAGGCGAGCATCGGTTCCGTCGTCGAACGCATCGCTCCTTGGGCTCTCGCGCCGGCGTCCAGCGCGGAGGGCCGAGCGCGATGAACCGGCCGGTGGTGGTGATCAGTCTGGAGTCCCCGCACTCCTTCTGGCGGCTGTCCGCCGAGCACGAGCGGGCGCTGTCCGCCGCCTTCCCCGGTGTCGAGTTCCGTACGGCGACCGAGGAGGCCGTGCCGCACCGGCTCGCCGAGGCACACGTCTACTTCGGCTGGACGTTCAAACCGTCGTGGCTGTTCGGCGCGCCTCATCTGAGGTGGATCGCGTCCCCGGCCGCCGGCACCGACCATCTGCCCGTCGCCGAGGCCCACTCCGTCGGGGTGGCTCTGACCCGCTCGTACGGGTTCCACGGCAGGCCCATGGCCGAGCACGCCATGGGCCTGGTTCTGGGTTTCTCACGCGGGTTGTTCATGAGCCAGTTCGCCCAGCGGAACCGGACCTGGTGGAAGAACGACCTGGCCGAGGAGTTCTTCGACCTGGCGGGGGCGACGATGACCATCGTCGGCTGCGGCAGCATCGGCGGACACCTCGCTCGTGCGGCCCGCTCCTTCGGCATGGACGTCATCGGCGTACGGCGGACGCCGCCGGTGACCGCCGAGGGTGGGATCACGTGGATGCACACGTCGGCGGTGCACCAGGCGGTCGCCGTCGCCGACGTGGTGGTCGATCTGCTGCCCGCCACCCGGGCCACCGACCGCTTCTTCGAACACGACCTCTTCACGGCCTTCAAGCCGAAGTCCGTCTTCCTCAACCTCGGCCGCGCGGCGACCGTCGACCAGGCGGCCCTCCTGGCCGCCCTCAACGCCGGCCGCCTTCGCGGCGCCGCCCTGGATGTCTTCGACCCGAAACCGCTGCCCGCCCGCCATCCGCTGCGGCTCCACCCCCGGGTCGTTCTTACGCCGAAGAGCTCCACGCTCAGCCGCACGTACATGGACGAGGCGGTCACGTTCTTCGCCGACAACCTGCGCCGCTACCTCACCGACCAGCCGCTCAACGGCCTGGCCGAGGTACCCGTTGCCCGCTCTCCCCTCATAGGAGGCTGACCAATGCCCACCACGCGCCATCACGACCTCGCCGCCGCCTTCGCCGCGACCGGCCGCAACCACCCCTACCTGGCCTTCACCCTGAACTCGCTCTGCAACCTGGACTGCGTGTTCTGCAAGCCCCGCTGCATGCCGGACTACGGGCACAAGGACCGCCCCCTGACCGCCTCCGACTACGCGGCCATCGCCGCCGAGGCCGGGGCCTGGAAGATCAAGAAGGCGCACTGCTCCGGCGGTGAGCCGACCCTCCGGGCGGACATCCTCGACGTGATCTCGGGCCTCGCCGACGGTCTCGGGGCCGACGCAGCGATCGGCATGACCAGCCACGGCAACCTGCGCCGCGGCCTGAGCGTCGAGAAGCTTCACGGTGCCGGCCTGACGTACCTCAACCTCAGCCTCCACAGCCTCGACCCCACCCGGTCCGCCGAGATCATGGGCGGCGGCGACCCGCGCATCACCCAGCGCACCCTCGACACCGCCCTCTCCCTCGGCCTGAGCGTGAAGATCAACTGCGTCCTCCAGCACACCTACCTGGACGACGCCTTCGCCGTCGCCGAACTCGCCCGCGACCTGCCCATCGCCGTCCGGCTGATCGAACTCCAGAACATCGGCCCCGCCCAGGCACTCTTCGACACCGAGTTCATCAACGAGGCCGAGGTCCGAGACCGTCTCCACGAGTGGTTCGCGAACGCAGGAGAGGTCCGCAGGGACGAGCTCGGGGTCCGCAGCCCCGGGCAGTACCTCCGCCCGGACGGCTGGGCGGGCTCCATCGGCTTCATCTCCAACTCCAGCTGCGCCACGTGCTCCGACGCCAACCGCATCAAGATCACACCCACCGGTGTGGCCCGCCCCTGCATCCTCCACAACCGCGACATCCCGCTGAAGCCCCATCTCACCGAGGGCACCCTCGGCGCCGCCTTCGCCCACCTCTTCCAGGCCATGCTCGACCGCAACACCAACGACGCCTGGCAGGGCTTCCACTACGTCGACTACGACCTGCGCTGGGACCGGATGGAGCGCCCCGAAGGCACCCCGGTCCTGCCCCTGCTCCCGCTCCTCACCACGGACGCGACCCAGCCCACCTGCGCCCGCGCCTCCACGAGGGAACGCTGATGGCGGTGGTGGAAGCTCCGCCCCTCTACTCGGGACTCGGAGCGCTGTACGAACGCGAGCTGGACGCCCACGGCGTCGGGGCGGTGATGCTCGCCCACAAGTGGCAGCCGACCGACCTGCTGGCTCCCCACTCCGACATCGACGTACGGGTCCTCCTCCCCCGGCCCCCGGCGGACTGGGAGGAGTGGAACCACCGGCTGGCCGCCGCGCACGCCGCCGCGGTCAGCCGGAAGGTCTCACATCGGCGACTCCTGGAGCATCCGCCCGGCTTCGCGTTCACCGGGGCCGAGGCGGACGGGCGGCTCGTCTCCGCACCCGAGCTGGCGACCTGGTCGCTGATCAGCGGGAGCGCCCGGGACTTCCAGCGCTGGAAGTCCCGGGCCCAGATGGCGTCTTGGTGCGACGTCGACGCGCGGTTCTACCGGGGCATCCTCCACGGGCGGCTGGGCGGCCGGTACCAGCTGGCGGCGGACAGCACCGACAACGTGGTGGAGAACATCGCCGCGTACCGGCGCCACTGTGTGGCCTGGCACTACCTGGCCCCGTGCTGGTTCGCCGCCTCCGCGCTCGCGACACGGACCCGCTGCCCCGGTAAGACGGCCGCCCTCACGCAGTGGAGGCCGGACGGGCTCGACGGGTACGCCGAGCTGTTCCTCGGGCACGCCGAAGACCGACCCGATGCCCGTCCGCGGAGTCCGCGGCACCTGCTCCGCGCGGCCCATGTCGCTCTAGAGGCTGCGATGCGCCGCGTCCCCGACACCAACATCCCCGTCGGCCAAGGCGAGGAACAGGCCCGTACCGACTGGGTGATGACAGCCGGGATGCTCCGTGTCCGCGTCGCCCGCTGGCTGTACTACCTCGACCCGCCGCCCGGCGTGGCGACCGACTACCTGATCCGGCGCGAGGCGAAGGAACTCCAGTCCGCCGCATGGACCCTGAACGCGCTCGCGGCGGACCAGAGCACCTCTGTCCAGCGGCTGGCCGCCCGGATGGCGACGCTGATCCCCACCGGACCGACCACCGCCGGCACCCTGCGCGCGACCCTCTCGCTCTGGCACCGGCAGAAGTCCACCGTGCAGGACTTCCTCAGCCTCACGCCCGCTGACGTCCACCCCTGACCCAAGGAGTTCCGACATGCCCGCGCGTGCGCCCCTGCCCCGCGCCCTGAAGACGGCGAAGATCAAGATCACGACGAAGTGCAACCGGTCCTGCGACTTCTGCATCTTCGCCGACGGCGCCCAGGGCGAGAACATGTCCCAGGAGCTGTTCTCCACCATCCTGACCCGGCTGGAGACCATCCCCTTCCAGCAGCTGCACATCAACGGCGGCGAGCCCACCGTGCACCGGGACTTCCCCGCCCTCAGCGACGCGGCCCGCACCCGCCTGCCGGACAAGGTCATGGTCCTGGGCACGGACGCCATCACCCTGGCCCGCAACAAGCGGATCATGGAGGCCACCCTCCGGTCGTACGACCAGGTCCTCATCGGCTGCGACGACGAGCACGAGAACTACGACGAGGTCCACGCCGTCGTGCCCCGCCTCCGCGCGGCAGGCAAGACCGTGGTCATCAACAGCGTCCTGGAAGGCATCAGTTCCACCCGCCTCACGCAGCTCGCGAGGCTGTGCGACAGGCACGGCGCCATCCACGTCACCAACCACGTGCACCACGTCGACGTCGGCCAGCCAGCCAACGAGCTGCGCGGCATCTGCGACCGCTACCTCGACCAGCACCTGATGATCGAGATGGACGGTTCCTGCTACCGCTGCTTCAACGCCATGGCGAAGGACGACAGCGAATTCAGCATCTGGGACGAGGACTTCGCGGCCAAGGTGTTCGCGCCCCGCGGCCACCACTTCCGGTTCTGCCTGCGCTGCCACGAGTACACCGACTCCGGCGCCGCCGTCCTCCCCACCCCGGCCAGGACCGCCGAGCAGGCCGTGTCGGCGACGGCGGACCTGGGCCTCGACGCCCTGGCGGTCGGGGACACCTTGCTGCTCGCCGACCACGTTCCCGACCCCCGTGCCACGGCCCTCCGTAGGAGGTGAGGCGGATGAACCCCACCGATCTGGACCACGTCCTGACCGTGCTCGGCGCCGCCGCGTGGGGCAGGGACGAGCAGTCCCGCGCGCGCGTCGTCGGCGCCCTCGCGCTCACGGTGTACGACGGCCACACCCGCGACCAGGGCACGCCGTACCTGGAACACCCGCTGGCCGTCGTCACGCTCTTGCGCACCGAGATCAGGGTCAGCCACCCCGAGACCCTGCTCCTCGCCCTCCTTCACGACGCCCTGGAGGTGGCCCCCGAATCGGAGGCGCTGCTCGTCCAACACCTCGGCCCCCCTTTCACCTGCCGCCTGCGGGCGATGACAGCCGACCACCGCCTCGAACAGCGCCCCAAGGCCGCCGGCGACGAGTCCAGCTGGCGCTTCAAGCAGGCCGCGCTCCCGTCCGAGGACCTCCTCGTCCGGCTCGCCGACCGCCTCCACAACCTGCGCGATGTCGCCGCCTCACCAAACATCGACCGGCGTCGGCGGTTCCTCCAGAGCCTGAAGGACTTCTACCTCCCGCTCGCCGACGCCGCCTGCGGCCTCAGTCCCCACCTGGCGGCCATGCGCGCACTGCTCCACACCGAGTACGTCCGACACCAACAGGAGGTACGTCCGTGAAGCAGGTCGTCTACTCGATGGAGCCGGTCGGTCGGACCGGTGGCCGGGTCTACCTGCGGATGCTCCATGAGGCGACGGCCGACGACGTGGAATGGCGCACGATCCCGGACCACAAGCGCACCTACCGCGTCCGCCGCTGGCGCAAGCTCCGCCACCTCGCCCGCCTGGCCCCGACCATCCGGGCGCTCGACAGCACCACCGGCACCTTCATGTGGGACGACCTGAGCCTGTTGCTCTTCACGCCGGAGATGCGGGCCCGCACGGTGTTCCTCCTGCACCACTACGAGCCGCTGCAGCACGACTCCGCCCCGGTCGAGGCCATGCTCTGGGAGCGCCTGTTCCGCGTGTTGCCCCAGTGCGCCGCCGTGGTCTGCGTCGCCCCGTACTGGGCCGACTTCCTCCAGGCCCGAGGCGTCCGCAACGTCCGGGTGATCTACAACGCCTTCGACATGACGGAGGTCGAGCGGGCCCGCGGCTTCGACCGAACCGAGTGCCGCGCAGAGTTCGGTCTGTCGCCGGACGTGATCGGCGTGTATGCGGGCAAGGCCGTGCACTGGAAGGGCACCGAGAAGGTCTCGGCGGCCCTGGCCGACACGCCCGGGCTGCGGGTGATCACCAGCGGCAGCAACACCATCGGCTTCGACGGCGCCCACTACGACGTGGAGCGCGAGCGGTACTTGCGGCTGCTGTGCGCGTGCGACGTCGGCGTCTTCCTCCCCCAGATGCGGGAGGGCTGGAGCCGCTGCGTGGCCGAGGCGCTGCTGCTCGGCCTGCCCTGTCTGATCCGCCCGGTGGCCGGCCTGGGCGACCTCGCCGCGCTGACCGGCCAGCCAGCCCCGGACCTCGGCCGACTGCCTGCGCAGGTCCGGGAACGCGCAACAGCACGCCAGGCCGAGGCCAAGGCCCCGTACGAGGCCCTGGCCCGCTTCGATCTGAACTACTTCGGCAACGCCTGGGGCGACCTTCTCACGAAGATCGCCTGACCGGCGGCTACGCCTGCGCGGCGGCCAGCTTCTTCGCCGCCGCGTCCAGACGGGCCGGCACGCGGTCCCGGCCAAGCAGCTCCATGGACTCGAACAGCGGGAGTCCGATCGTGCGGCCGGTGACCGCGACCCGGATAGGCGCCTGGGCCTTGCCCAGCTTGAGGCCGTGCTTCTCGCCGACGGCGAGGAGGACGGCCTTCAGGTCGTCCGCCTTCCAGTTCGCGACGGTGGCGAACTCTGCGCGGGTATCGGACAGGATGTCTCCGGCGCCGGCCTTCATCGCCTTGTTCCACGACGCCTCGTCCTCGACCGGCTCGTCGAGGAACAGGAAGTCCACGTAGCCGGTGATCTCCGACAGCAGCGCGATCCGGGTCTGAGCCAGCGCCGCCGCCACCTCGAACACGTCCTTGTCGAACGCCTCCAAAGCCCACGGCGCGTGCGGAGCGACGAGCCACGGCGCGCAGGCGTTGACGAACTGTTCCGGCGAGAGCGCGCGGATGTAGTCGCCGTTGAACGCCGTCAGCTTCTTCACGTCGAAGAAGGCCGGCGCCGTGTTGACGTCCTCGATCCGGAAGAGCTGCTCCAGCTCCTCGTACGGCATGATCTCCCGGTCGTCGCCGGGACCCCAGCCCAGGAGCATGAGGTAGTTCACCATCGCCTCGGGCAGGAAGCCCTCGGCGAGGTAGTCCTCCAGCGCGACCTTGTCACGGCGCTTGGACAGCTTCTGCCGCTTCTCGTTCACGATCACCGGCAGGTGCGCCCACACCGGCGGCTTGGCGCCGAGCGCCTCCCACAGCAGCTGCTGCTTCGGCGTGTTCGAAAGGTGCTCCTCGCCGCGGATGACCTGCGTGATGCCCTCGTCCAGGTCGTCGACGACGTTGGCGATCAGGAAGACCGGGGACCCGTCACCGCGGGCGATCACGAAGTCCTCGATTGCGCTGTTCGGGAACGCCGGCTCCCCGCGGATCAGGTCGACCACGACGGTCTCGCCCTCGTCCGGCGTCCGGAACCGCAGCGCCCGGCCCTCCTCGAAGGCCAGCCCTCGCTCCCGGCAGAACCCGTCGTACCCGAGGTGGTCCGACCCGGTGCGCTCCTTCAGCTGCTCCCGGGTGCAGTCGCAGTAGTACGCCCGGCCGGCCGCGAAGAGCTGCTGGGCCGCTTCCCGGTGCCGGTCGGCGTTGTGCGACTGGAAGTACGGGCCCTCGAAGGCCGCGTCCTCGCCGTGGATGCCGATCGCCGCGAGCGCGTTGATGATCCCGTCGATCCACTCCGGCTTGTTCCGGGCCGCGTCGGTGTCCTCGATCCGCAGGACGAACGTGCCGCCGGACTGTCGCGCCACCGCCCAGTTGTAGAGAGCGGACCGTGCACCACCGACATGGAACATGCCGGTCGGGGACGGGGCGAAACGAACGCGAACCGGAGCAGTAGACATGCGCTCCAGGGTACCGACGGCGGACACCCCCTCTGGACCACCCCGCCTGCCCTCGCGCCGTCGTTTTCCAGCCTTCTCGCCTCCTATTCGTGCGCTTCCTTCCACCTCCCAGATCAGTCATCGATTCCTCACCCCAGGGTCGTTCACCGCACCAAGTGACAGCAGCGAGGCACGTGATTCCAGAGGACGAGGTGATCAAGAGATCATCGCGCTGTGATGAACGCCTCCACCTCGCGCCCCTGTGGCTTCCCACCGCAGTCGGCTGGCCAGCGCCGCCCCGACGTGCGTCTTAGCTGCAGAGTGTGACTGTTCGAGTACATCGCTAGGCTCCCGCCATGACCAGCGATCTCGGATTCACCTGCACGTGCTGCGGCAGCCATCACGGCGAGCTGCCGATGAACTATTCCGCCGCCGCCCCCTACGTCTGGGACCCGAGTTTCGCCGACGCCCCCGACTGCCTGCTCACCTCGGACCAGTGCGTCATCAAGGCGCAGCACTACTTCGTCAAGGGTCTGATCGAGATACCGGTCATCGGCAGCGACGAAGTCTTCTCCTGGGGTGTCTGGGTCTCCCTCAGCCGAGAGAACTTCTCCCGGGCGGCCGACCGGTGGGACACGCCCGGGCGCGAGTCGGAGAAGCCGTACTTCGGCTGGCTCACCACCGAGCTGCCGATCTACGCCCCCAGCACCATCAACCTGAAGACCAACGTCCACACCCGCCCGATCGGCGAGCGGCCCCTGGTCGAGCTCGAACCCACCGACCACCCGCTCGCTGTCGAACAGCGCACCGGAATCACCCTCGACCGCGTCCGCGAAATCGCCGAAGCCCTGTTGCACGGCACCGGTCACGAATCCGGATGACGGCCGAGGCAGCGCTGACCTAGCGTTCCGTGCATGACATCCCCCGACGGCGACATCGACGGCAAGCCCTGCGTGACCATCCGCTGCCAGGACAACTCGTCCGTGGGCGTGACGTTCTGCGACCGGTTCAGCTTCGACCAGGACTCCGTTCACTTCGCCATCGAAGCCTGGGCGCCCGGTCTGACCGCCCGTGTCAACGAGGTGGTCGCCTGGACCTGGGACAACGACCTCACCACGTTCCTGGAGGAGCTGGCAGCGGGCTACCGGGGCTGGGATGGCGAACGGAACTGGCACACCATGGACCGCGACCTCGCTGTCTCGGCCGTCTTCCGCTCCGGCGGATACATCGGCCTGACCTGGACCATTCGCCCCTGGCGGAGCGCGGCGGGCGACTGGAGCACTTCGGTCACCACATGGCTGGAGGCCGGCGAGCAGATGTCATCCCTCGCATCCGATGTCCGGCACTTCCTCGAGGGGGAGCGCACCGTCCTACCGCCAGGCTAATGACGTCTGGATCCGCCTCCTGAAACGCAACACGGCATCGATTACGACGACGAGGAAGGCGAGTTCAGCGACATGATCGGCTCTTGGGACGTAGCTCAGGCTGGGGCGTTCACGAGTACCGCTGACCAGGCGCGAAGAAGCGGTTGAAGATCGCTTCCCAGTTGACCGAAGATAGTTTCCCGCTGATGGGACGGCCGCGCGATATGGAGTGGATCCAGGGCGGCTACGCAAGGCAGAGTGGCATGGTGACTGAGCTGTGGGCGCACGCGCTGACCTGGGCGGAAGTGGACCCGTCGCGGCATCCGTTCGAGCTAAACGAGGATGCGGCCAAGACACTAACCGGGCTTGTCGTTCCTCTGCTGCCCAGCTCCGAGGCCGCCGAAGAGCACCGCTGGCGCTCGCTGCTCCCCGTCACCGAGTTCCTGGTGGACCAGTACGGCCGATGGGCCTGCGGGTGGAACTGGTCGGTAGGCGAGGGCGACACCGACGGCGGGATCGTCGGCGCGTGGTGCTGCACCGCCCATTCCGTGACGAAGGCGGACGAGACCGCTCCTCTGGTTGTCGCCGGCCTGCTTGAGTGGCGTGACTGGTTGGAGGATCTGACGGAGCACTTTGCCGCGCTGGCGCCGCCGCCGCACTCGACGGGGGCCACCGTCGATCCCTGGCATTGGGAGCGGGCATGCACGCGGTTGGTCACCCTGGTAGCCGACCGGACGCAGGCCGAGAGCGGCTGGTACGGACACTGTGAGCAGGTGCTCGGCTGGTTCCTCTCCTACAACGACGTCGAAGAGGAGCGAGCCGGCGAGATTGCGGAGGGCGCGATCGGCGGCCGATTCGGCAGTTGGATCGCGCCGGACGCCACGGTGGTCGACGCGGTGAGTTCGCAGTTCGCCCGGGCCATGGGCGAGACCGGATGACGTTCGCCCCCGACCATCCGAAAGACGCCCTCGCTGACTGGCTGCGCATCCGTCCACAGATCTCATGGCCGTGTTGGAGCAGTGCCCACCGCAGCCATGGCGCACCGCATCGAGACACCTTCCGGGACTTCTTCAACGCGACCCGTGGCAGCCGCGACACTGAGGGAACCACGAGGGTCCTGGCAGCCCTCGATCTGGCCCTGGCAGACGCGAAGAGGGCCGATCGGTTGACGTTCGCTCTCTTGGCCGACTGGCAGCAGACCGTGTTGGGCGAGGGCGTGGCCGCCTTCCGTACGGTGCCGGCTTTCTCCAAGAGAGGGCGAGAACGCTACGGCATCGCACCGGGCACGCGGGCGTGGTTCGAGCAGTGCCTGTCCGAGAGCACTCAACCGGACCTGCCGCTCCCTTCACGCGCCGCACGAACCTACCTCGACATCCTCTTCTTCCATCCGTTCGAGGACGGCAACGCCCGCGCGGCGATGCTGGCGCTGGCCTTCGTCCTGGCCCGCGAAGGAGCGGCGATCGACCAAGTGCACCCGCTCCAGACCACTCGCTGGGCCGACGACCCGGAGGGAGCGGCCGATCTGGCAGTGCTGCTCGGCATCCTGATCAACGCGGCACAGCGCCGCCCGTCCCACGGGAGGCAGTCATGACCGAACGCGACGTCCTGCTCAACGAGCTCGCACAGGGGCTGCGCCCGATATCAGAGGGCATCGAATGGTTCGACGTCCTCGGCCAGGAAGAGCAGTCCGAGGTGCTGCTGTTCCTGCGCCATCACTGCGTCCAGGCGCGCGCCGTCACTGAGGACGCACCGGAGAGTATCCGCCGTGCCGGGCTGCGCCCGACGCATACACCTGCAGTGCTGATCTCACGAGGCCGGATCGACGAGCAACTGGGAAAGATCGCCGGTCTCGCACCTCTCGACGAACGCCGCAAAGCCTTCCGGCTCCTGATCTCAGTACTCGCGATCGCCGATGCACGGCGCCGCGAACGCGACTGTTCAGGCGGCTGTAGTCATTGGTGGCACAAGCTGTCTGACGCAGGCTGATCGCTGACAACAAGGCTCCCAGAGCAGTCATTGAGCGACCCTGAAACGGCGAAGATCCCGCCCCGATGTTGCGACCGGGACGGGATCGGGTCACTGCTCTTGAGCTCACTCGAGAATAGGGGTCTGCGCGGTGTTCACCAGTGCTCCTGTCCTGCCGGAATGAGCGACCTCAGCGTCGTTCCCTGCCTTCGGCTGCCTGGGCTGCTCGTCGCCGCACTGACAACTACCGGTTGCGGCCTACATCACCGAGCACTCCGGCCACCTATTGGCGTTGCTGTCCGATCAGGTCGAGATAACGCTGGTATTTGGCGTCCGCGTGTTTCTTGTCATGAATGAGGCTCCCCTCCTCCATGCGGTAGCTGCGGTTGCGGTCGCCCTTGAAGGAAAGCCAGTTGAAGCTTGTGGTCACCCAGACGTCGTCGAAGACCAGGACCTTGGCGTGTGTGCTCCGGAGGCGTGAGAACGCGAACTTATCGGGGTAGCGCGCGGCGAGGTTCTCGAGCCGCCGGATGGCAATGGGATCCGACTTGGTGTCGTTCTCCTCATAGCCGTAGGCAATGTCCACCCGGACCCCGCTGCGGAGACGGTTCTCGAGCTTGCTCAGGAACTCGGTGGTGATGATCGCCTGCTTGATCCACGGCGAGATGACCAGGATCCGGTTCTGGGCATGGGTGAGTGCCTCGTCGAGGACGTCGGGGTGCTCGAACACGCCGATCGCCCGGATCTCCGGCTCCGCTGGCGCGGACTCGGAGACAGCGGCGGACAGCGGGCTCGACGAACTGAGCTGCGCTGCGGCTCGCTCGGCGCGTCGCTGGGTGACCTCACTGAGCGGGACACGGACCTGCTCGAGATCGGGCTCGAGGATCGGCCGCTCGGGCGCAGGCTCCACGGTGATGCCGAGCGCCTTCGCTCCGCCAGCCGTGATCAGTGCGAGCTCGTGCGCGTGACTGAGCTCGCCATCGACGACGACGCCCAGTTCGATGTCGGTGCGATCGGGGTTCGAGTAGACGAGGATCTTAGCCGGGATCACCCGACGGGCCCTGGTCTGCGTGATGCCTCTGACCTGGAGCACTTCACGGTCGTTGTTGCCGCGTTCCCGGAGTAGAGCGTTGATGTCTGCGGCCGAGATGTCACCCGACTCGACCGGTCCGCTCTTGGCGGCGGGCAGGAGGATCATGTCCTGCTCCTCGGCCTGACCGCGGGGTATGACGGTGTGTCGGTCGTAGGGCCTGGCCTTCCACAGCAGCTGGTCGTAGACGAGCGGTTGCTCGACGCGTACAGGAGTGATCGCGGCCAGTTCTCGGGCGGTCTGCTCTCCCCGTCCGGTCAGGCGCAGGTTCCGGTCGGCCGGGTCTGCCCCTGCGAAGGGCCGGGCGTACGTGAGGTAGTCGTCCGAGAAGTGCTGAGCCACGGTCTGGGTGACCATGCGCTCGGGCACGCCCAGGAGGCCGGAGATGGCCTGCTCGGTGGTGACCTTGTTGTTGACCAGGCGCAGGACGAACTCGTCGAGCAATGGCAGCCGCTTCCGGTCCTGCGCGAGGACATCGGCGGTAACAAGAGCCACAGGCAGAGCGGCGTCGACAACGGCGACGAGCTCCAGGCCGGAGCGGGCGTCGTCGAAACGGACTGCGAGGAGGCTGTCGGGGCTGAAGTCAGGCATCGCGGATCTCGCACTCCTCGGGGTGGTGACGCATGTAGTCAAGTACGTCGCGCAGGGCACCGGGCGTGCTGCGACAGAAGGCGGCGTCGCCGACGACGGTGAGGCCGAAGCGGGCACGGGAGAGAGCCACGTTGATGCGCCTCCAGTACGGCTGGCCGAGGAAGCCGAACTCTGAACGGGTGTTACTCCGGGTGACTGAGAAGACCGCGAGGTCGCATTCGCGACCCTGAACGGCGTCGACAGAGAGCACTTCGACGGTGAGGTGCTTGAGCCTGGCGTAGGTCAGCTGACGGTCCAGCTCTTCGACCTGACGGCCGTACGGGGCGATGAGCAGAACGTCGAGCTTCCGGTCGTCCGGAACCTTGATGACGTTCTTGCCGATGGCCTGATCGATGACCTCCAGACGGCGCACGGCCAGTTGGGCTTCGACGCGGTTGGAGATACTGGTCTGTGTCGCGCTGCGCTCAGACTCACGACGGCCGGGAAGTTTCGACGTGTCGAGCCAGGTGACGGGCTTGCCGACGATCTCGTAACCGGGCAACGCGTGGTCGTTCAGGGAGAGGAGCTCGTCGCGGTAGAAACAGTTGGAGATCAGCTTCCCGATGGCCGGGGTCATGCGGTACTGCTCGCGCAGCATGTGTCGGACCGGGAACTCGGTGTTGCGGACGAGATACTCAAAGAGCGTGGTGGTGACCAGCTCGGGTACGAGCTGGTGGTCGGCCATGATCTTGGGGTCGCGCAGCAGGTCCTCGTCGACCGGGGGCAGCTGTGCGGTGTCTCCCACCAATACCCAGCGCTTGGCCCTGGCGAGAGGGACGAGCGCTTCGGTGGCGGTGGCCTTGGACGCCTCGTCGAAGATGCACAGGTCGAATTCCAGGTCACGGGCAGCGGGGTGACCGAGGAAGCCCAGCGCGGTGCCGGCGACGACCGGACAGGTGCGCAGGAACGCGGTGATCAGGTTCTGGTCGGTTCCGATGCGCTGCAACCACTCGCCCTGGAGGCGGAGCAGCCGCATGAGTTCCTGGCCGGCGGAGCCCGGAGCATCCATGAGCAGCAGCTCGACCGCGTCGCGGGCCTCGGCGGCGCTCAGTTCCTCGCGGAGGGTGATCTCGCCGGCGAGCAAGGGCTGGACGGCGGTGAAGAGCTCACGGCGCTGCTCGACGAGCTGGTCACGACGGTCCCGGGCCGAGACCAGCTCCTCACCGAGCTCGCGGGCGGACGTGGTGCGGTCCGGTGCCGGCCGGTCCGTGAGCTCGTCCAGCGTCCGGGTGACGTGGGCGAGGTCGGCCGCGACGGAGGCCAGCTCCTCCAGCATGAGTGCGGCCTTGAGGCGCCGGCCATTCAGGTTCTTATGGGCGGCGATCTCGTCGAGGTAGCGCTCGGCCCGGGTACGGACCTGCTGGGTCCACCGCTTCACCTGCTTGTCGAGGAGAAGCGGCTGCACATTGGCGGCGACGCGCGGGTCATCGGGGCGGCCGAGGCGCACCAGCCCGCCGATGCCGGCGTCCTCGATGCGCTTCAACGCGTTGTCGATGGCGATGTGGGTCTGGCTGACGATCAGGATGCGGGCATGCGGGTCGCGCTTGAGAGCCTGCTCGACGATCTCCGCGATGACGGTCGTCTTGCCCGTTCCTGGAGGGCCTTCGACCAGCAGCATGTCCTGGCTTCCAAGCGCGTGGGCGACGACCTCGCGCTTGCTCTTGTCGAGGTCGATGCGGGACCAGTGGGTGATCTCCGCCGGCGGCCGGACCGTGATGACCGCAGGTTTCTCGATGATCTCGCGCAGGGCCGGGTTCGTCGTCTGACCCGCCGCGACGTTGGTCAGGGCGTCGCGCTGCCGGTTCAGGGCGTTCTGGCTGGGGCCGAGGTACGGCAGGAGGACACCCCTGCCGGGAAGGACGGTGTCAGGGCGCCGGAAGCGGACGGTGAGGGTGTCATCGGTCTGAGCGGTGACCTCGCCACGGTCGAGAGGCCGGGTGTAGGAATTGGTGGCCACGGACCATTCCTCACCGACCAGGGTGGCGGTGGTGGGCATGGCCAGGCGGAAGACCCGGTTGCGCCCGCTCCCCGTGACGCGCTCGTACTCGAGGTTCTGCCGGCCGCCGGCCGCGACCTCCTCACGAGCCTCGAGCAGCCGGCGCCAGCCTCCGAAGAGATCGCCCAGGTGCTGATCCTTGTCGGCCCGGGCTGCTTCCTCACGTCGGACCAGGTGCTCGTCCAGTCGCTCGAGAAGGAAGGTTAGGCCGTCGTAGGCGGGGTCCTCACCGGGGTCGTCGAAGGTCCAGGTGAGGACCGGGCCGATCGGCGCCGACCGCTCACGCCGCTTGGCCATCCACTCTTCGCCCCTAGCGTCGGCCGCGAGGATCACACACCGATCGCTCTGGTTCTCGTCCTCGACGAGCCGGAGGAACCAGGAGCGCCCGAAGACCCGCAGGGTGCCCTGGTCGATCTCGTCCGTCTTCGGATTGTGTCCGTAGTCAGCGTGGACGGTACCTGCCAGGTCTGCGAGGACCTCGGACTTCGCCACGTCCCAGTCCGGCTCCGTACCAGCGGGAACGTTACTCAGGGTTTCGGCCGCACGGCGGGTCAGTTTGAGCCATACGAAGTTGCTGCGGCGGGCCTGCTGGTCGTGGGACACTCGCTCGGCCTCGAGCAGGCGCTGTTCGAGCACGGTCGCGTTCGCGGGACGCTTCCTGGGGTCGAAGTCGATACAGGACCGCAGGATTGAGCGGACCTCCGTGTCGAGATCAAGCTCTGCGAGAACCTCCGCGAGATCGGGATAGTCCCGCGCCTTGCCGCCGGAGAGGACCTGGATGGCGAGGACACCGTATCCGTAGACGTCCCGGACGTAGGGGATTGTGTCTTCCTGCTCGGGCGGGGCGTAGAGGTTGGAGCGGAACTCCGCCACCGTTGCATCGGTGAGGACGGAAGCCTTGGACCAAATCTTGGCGATGCCGAAGTCGGCCAGCTTGGGCGTGCCATCCTCGGTGAGCAGGACGTTTCCGGGCTTGATGTCCCGGTGCTCGATCCGCAGCGCGTGCGCGTGGGCCAGAGCGGCCGCGAGCGGCTTGCCAGTACGGGTGAAGAACGACGTCCAACCGACTGGCCTGTCGTCGGTCATGTCGTCCTTGAGGCTGCGGTCGACCCATTCCAGCGCAATGAAGTACCGGCCGAGGTCGGGGTCCCAGCCGGAGTCAAGCATTCGCACGATGTTCGGGTGGTGCAGAGCCTTGAGCGAGTCGGTCTCGCGCGACAGGAACGTCTTGATGGCTTGGTCGTCGCGCTGCTTGAGCAGCTTCACGGCCGCGTAGTCCCCAGCCGCACCACTGGTGTCCACCGCCTTGCGGACCTCAGACAGCCCCCCGGCCCGCGGATCCTGGGGCAGCAACAGGAAACGATGGTTGATCAACTGCTGTGCCCCCACGCACCACTCCTCGCTCAGCACCGCAAACGGTGCGTCCCGCCCCAGACGAACCATCCTGCCAGTTCTTTCCGTCTCCAGGCATGGAGTTGAGCGGAGAGGTGATGGTCTCTCTGAGGACTCGCTACGGCACGGCCGCAGACACAGAAGCCACGAGCTGAGCGACTGTGCCGCTGCAGGAGGGGAGCCGAGGTTTCTGTCGGTGGTGTCGTGGATGATCGGGCAAGCACCCGTGCGCTGGTTCTCTGCGCCAGGAAGGCTCCTGCGGTTGGACGGGCAGGGTGACTCCAGCTGGCTGCACGTTCGGGGAAGGACAGCCGCCGACCTGGAGTCGATCTACGCGTCCGTCCCCGGGCAATGGGCATGCGGTTACTCCCAGCTCCCCGAAGCCGACGAGCTGCCCATCTGAGTGAGTGATCGCAAGGGAAACATCGTGCTCAGTCTCGGCAGCCTGCGCGCTGCCTCGTCCTCGCAGCGCACGTCCCACCGCTCAC
This sequence comes from Streptomyces sp. NPDC013317, assembly GCF_055563155.1. Taxonomy (NCBI): domain Bacteria; kingdom Bacillati; phylum Actinomycetota; class Actinomycetes; order Kitasatosporales; family Streptomycetaceae; genus Streptomyces; species Streptomyces sp. NPDC013317. The sequence goes on along the minus strand of NZ_JBVHDX010000016.1, from coordinate 63,934 downwards.
CAAGCGGCCCGGAGCTTCCCTCTTCGTCGCTCTGCTCGGCGTCGACGGCCTCGTAGAACGCTTCGCCGCACTCGTCGTCGACGCCGGTCAGGATCCCGTACGCCTCCATGGCGACATAGTCGAGCGGCTCCCAATCCGGCCAGTCGTCGTCCCACATCTCCCGCGGACGGCCCACCAGGCGCTGGACCTCCGGAGTGTCGGCCAGGGCATCGGGGTTTACCACCGCTTGGGAGAACGATTCCCGGCCGAGACTCACCATCCACAGGCCGAAATAGCAGAACCCGTCGTCCGAACACCAGCCGCCGAAGATCCGGTCCGCGGCTGCCCACAGGTCCCACGTGAACGCTTCGTGCGTCACCTCGTCCAAGCGCACCTGGAACTGCACGACCTCTGCCTGCGACCTTCGCGACAGCTCGCCACGCAGCCACGCAAGCCGTTCGCCCTGTCCCCGAGCCTGCCGCCGGCACTCTTCGATGAGCGCCCAGAATGAATCGATGTCCACGGCGGCACTGTGCCAGGCGCCTCTGACAACACCCGGTCCACGGACTATGTTCGAGCGGTGGAGAATCCGGAGATCATCATCAAGCTCACCCCGGATGAGGCGCTGGTCCTGTCGGACTGGCTGGAGCAGGTGCAGATGACGGACCTCAGCCGTCTCGTCGACGATGCTGCGGTCTGGGCGCCCCTTCATCGCATCGCCGGAACACTCGACAAGTCGCTGCCCGGGATCTTCGCGACGGACTACACCGAACGTCTGGACGCGGCCCGCCGCAGGCTTCGTCCAGCTCCGGACGACGACACCGATGATCACGAGGGGTCAGACTCATGAGACCCCTCGCGGAGATGACCGAGCGCGAGTACTTCGCCAGCGTCGGCCAACGTCCCGGCATGTTCGTCGGCAAGCCCTCCTTCCACATGCTGACCGCGTTCCTTACCGGCTACGACCAGCACGCGATGCGGCACGGTGGTAACGGCCTCACCGGCTGGCACGACTGGCTCGTCGCCCGTCGGGGACGTGACTGCAGCCACGCCTGGCCTGGCCAAGTCCTCCACATCACCTTCCCGGACGGCTGGGACGACGTCTGGAACCTCCTGCCTGAGGACGAGCAGCGTGCGATCAGAGTCCTGTTCGAGCTCCTCGACGAGTTCGCAGCCGAGCGCGAAGCGGCGCAGGGTCCACAATCCTCGAATTGACTGAGGTACCTGGGGCCGGACCGCATCACGTCTCACTCAAGGTGGCCTATCGCCGGTTACGGCCTCGGCGTGGTTCACCTTCAATGAGACGGGACAAATATTGCCCGTCCAGCTCGGTGAGAACGCATGTAGGAACCTCGCCTCGATCTCGGCGGGCCATGCCCGGACGACTTCCGAGCGGTTGAAGGGCACCGGTGCGTGGGCAGCATCGCGCTCCTACGGACCGCGGAGACACGGGTCGTCAAATCTTCAGGTGCCCAGGCATTTGGCGCGGCCGGAAAAATCGACTACAACACCACCCACACCGAAAGACACGGCCATCAGCCGTGTGAGTAGAGATGGGTGAACAGGTTGGCTCAAATCATCGACAACGGTTCTGCCGTTTCCGGCAAGCGGTGGACCGTCCGCTACAGGGAGCCGGGCGGACGCACCGGGCGTCAGCGGGAGAAGTCGTTCGCCCGGAAGAAGGACGCGGTCGACTTCGCCACCAAGATGGAAGGCGACAAGCGCGAGAACATCTACGTCGACCCCGACGCCGGCAAGGTGTCGCTCCGCCGGTACGCGGACGACTGGCTCGCTAAGAAGACCGCTTCCGCCGGCACCCTCGAGTCGTACGAGCGCATCGTCCGCCTCCACGTGGTCCCCCACCTGGGGAGCAAGATGATCTCGCAGGTCACCGCGGCGGACATCGAGGGCCTGTACGCACGCTGGCGCCGGGACGGGGCGGCCCTCAACACCATCGAGTCCCGACACATAGCCCTCTCGGCGCTGTTCTCCCACGCTGTTCGCCACAGGCGGATTCCCGTGAATCCCATGACGCAGGCCGAGAAGCTGGAGAACCCTGTAATTCCTGTCGACGACAGGAAGCTTCCCAGCTTCGACGAGATAACCGCCATCGCTAAGGAGATCGGACCTCGTCTGTCTCCGGCGGTATGGCTCATGACGTGTTGCGGACTTCGTATAGGGGAATCTCTGGGAGTCTTCCCGGAGGACATGCGCGACGGCACCCTGCGAATCCGACGGCAGGTGATTCGCTACAAGGACACCTCCGGAAAGTACACGCCGAAATACGCCCCGTTGAAGCATCGGAAAGAGGGCGAATGGCGCGACATACCCGTGCCTGCTTCCCTTGAGCCGTTCATCGACCGGCTTCCGATCCGCAATGCAAGCGGCGGGATGCCGTATCCCGATCTTCTACGCAAGTCGTGGGACCGCGCCATCAGGCGGCTCGAGCTTCCCGCATACAACCCGCACGACTTGCGGCACAAATGGACCACCGTGGCCCTGACCAACGGAGTGTCCATTCACGAGGTGTCTCGCTGGCTCGGACATCGTTCGATCAAGGTCACGGTGGACAGGTACGGCCACCTCACTCAGGACGGCCAGGAGCGCTGCCGTCAGGTCGTCGAGACGGCCGTCGGGCCGCACATGCTCACACCAGGCCGAGTGCCTGCAGCGCGCGGTGCTGACTTGGTGCTGACCTGACCGGCCAGAAGAGGTAGCAGACACCCCCCGTACCGCCTCTGACCTTGCCGTTTGCGTCGTACCTCTTCGTACGCAGCCAGATGCTCTCCCACTCGCGCCGCCGGTAGATCCGGCGTACGGCCTCGTTGCTGGGTGAGGCGGGGTCGTTCGCGATCACGTCGCCGTCCGCCGTGAAGCCGATCACGGTCATCAGGTGGCCGGAGGTGCCGTAGCCGGCGCCGGTCAGTTCCTCCTTGCGGAACGACTGTGACGTTATGACCGGGATGCCCACGCGGATCAGGGACTCCAGCTCCGTCAGCGAGCGCAGGCGGGTCACGACCGCGTTCATGGCGGGGTAGGTGGCGGCGTAGGCGGCGTTGAAGGGCCAGTTCCCGCAGCCGTCGTACTGGTGGTCGAAGGTGAAGCGGGCCGCGTGGCAGACCTGGGGGTCCTCGAAGGCCGGGTCGACCCAGGCGAGGTCCTCGGCGCTCGGCCGGCGGCCCCAGTACTCGACGATCATCTGCGAGGACGTCGGGCTGCACCAGGCCTCGCCCCCGTTGTCGTACTCCGGGTACTGGCCGACGTGGGTGTTCTGCGAGTAGCGCGGAACGGCCAGTTCGCGGGCGACTCGGGGCGTCGTGGCGGGCACGGTGAAGCGGTCGGGGACGTCGGACGCCATCGCGCCGAGCCGCCACACGAGCGGGGTGACGTCGCTGCCGGGAGCGCGGTACAGGGTCAGCCTCAGCTGGTACGCGTCCAGGCGGAGGCCGCTCGCGGGGTCGTCGACGGCGAGGGTGTCCGTCCAGACCGAGCTCCTGCCGTCGCTCTGGCCGTCGACAGAGGTACGCCGGATGTCGCCGTCGCCCGCCGCCCAGCGGCCCATCACGTACCAGGGTGTGGTGCCGCCGTCGTCGAAGGTGCCGCGCAGCTCGATCCCGATCCAGGTGCCGGGCGGGGTGGCGGCGTTCCAGGAGGCGATGACCTCGGTGGCCGGGACGGTGGAGCGGTGGACGGGGGACGTCCAGCTCGCGTACTCCCAGGAGGAGGTCGTGCCGGTGTGCGGATCGGTGTAGTCCGTGACCCCTGCGGGCGTACCGATCACGAGGCCCGGACGGTGTCCGGCGACGGCGTGCGTTCCGGAGCGGTCCCCGCCGCGCCAGTCGGCGTAGGAGACCCAGAAGCGGTTGTCGACGAGCGCGGGTTCCGGCGCGTGGCCGCGGGCGCCGGCGGAGGCGGCCACGGCCGGAGCGGTGGAGGCCACGGAGGTGCCGGCGACGGCGGCGAGAGCCGCGGCGAGGACGGTTCTGCGCGGAGTGGAGTTGGCCATGAGCGATGACCCCCGGTCGAGAGCGGCGAACGACGGCGAGGAGCGGACGAATGGCGGAGCGTGGATGCGGAGCGTGGACCACTATCGCGGCTCGCGGAGCCGTTCTGCCAGCGATTCGGCACGCGTCGCCGCACCAATATTGGTCTGCGCCATTGGCGCCGCCGGGCCCCTGACCTGCGGTGCCTCCCACCGGGATCGTTACGCTTGCTCCATGACCGAACGGACCGACCGGGCCGGCCTCGACCGCGCCGCCGACGCGCTGCGCGGCCTCGCGCCGTCCTGCGGGCCGGTCCGGCTGATCGCCGTCGACGGGCACGCGGGCTCGGGCAAGTCGACCCTCGCCGCGCACCTCGCGGCCCGGCTGGGCGCGCCCGTCCTCCACCTCGACGACCTCGCCAGCCACGAGGAGCTGTTCGCGTGGACGGGTCGGATGCGGGACCAGGTGATCGCGCCCCTCTCCCGGGGCGAGGTCGCGCGCTATCACCCGTACGACTGGAATCTGCGGACCTTCGGTGCCCCCCGCGCGCTGCCCGCCGCCCCGGTCGTCCTGGTCGAGGGCGTCGGCGCGGGGCGGCGGGCGCTGCGCCCGCATCTCGCCGCCCTCCTGTGGATGGAACGGGGGCCCGAGGAGTCGTGGGCACGCGGCCGCCACCGGGACGGACCTGCGCAGTCGGAGTTCTGGGACGGCTGGACGGTGGCGGAGACTCGCCATTTCTCCGCGGACCCTTCGCGCCCCTTCGCCGACACCCTGGTACGGGAGTGTCCCGGGGGTTACGAATGGCTTCCTGGGCCGGCTGCGACAGCGGGCCCGAACCAGATCATCACGGAGAGTAAAAGCGCATCACCGCGTAAATGAGTAGGCGGAACCCCACTTCCGCAAGTGCCTCAACTCCGCTTGACCCAAGGGGCGTACAGGTCTTACGTTCTCAATGTGCGGCTTTCCGAAGCCGTCGCGGACGCGAAGCCCCCGGTTGTTCCCCCGTGATCGGGGGCTTCGTTCTGCCCTGATCATCCCTTTCTCCGGTCTGTCGCCAGCCCCGATGCTCACCCAGGGTCACGACCACCGGATCATGCGCTTCTCCTTCGTCGCGCCCCCTCTGCGCAGGTACGATGCCCTTCGGTGGGGTCAATTCCCGTCCACGAGAAGGCGGTTCTGTACGGCTTCCGGCGGGCACCCGCCCGCCGGGACAGCAACGGGGGCACGTTTTGTGGGGGACCCGATGGACATCGGCACGCAGGGCGGAACGGCCCCGGCCGAGCTGGCCTGGCTGCGCGGAGTCGACGCCTACACGATGGGCGCCTACCCGCAGGCCGAGGAAGAGTTCCGGACGGCGGTCCGGATCGATCCCGGCATGGCGGACGCCTGGCTCGGGCTGCACGCGCTCCGGGTGGACACCACCACCGCGCTGCTGAGGATGTACCGCAACCGCGACCGGTTCGGGGAACAGCGCGCACGCCACCGTCGGACCCTGAACTCCTGGTACTGGCTGGGCTGGTGGGTCCAGCCCGTGCTGGAGAGCCCGCGCGATCTCCTGCTCGCGCACGCCTCCCACTGGCTCGACGGCCGCCATGTGCCCGAGCTGGACCGGGCGTTGGCCGGGCTGCCGCCGGTCGACACCGATCCCCAGGTCCGGTTCCTGCACGCCTGCCGGTCGTATCTGGTCAAGGACTGGGACCAGTTGGTCCGTCACACCGAGCCGCTGGTGGACGATCCGCTGCTCGGGATCGAGGCGGGACTCTTCGGCGGAATGGCCCGGGTCCGTCTGGAGATGTACGGGCAGGCGGAGCCGCTGCTCTCGGCGGCACTCATGCGCTGCCGCAGCGAACAGCCGCAGCGCAAGGAGCTGCGCTACTGGCTGGCCCGGGCCCACGAGGGCACCGGCCGGAGCGCGGCCGCCTTACCGCTCTACCGGGCGGTGCACCGGATCGACCCGGCGTTCATGGACACGGCGGCCCGGCTGGCGGCGATCACCGAGTACGACGGGTTCGAGGGGCCGGACGACACGGCGGGGCTCGCCACGGTCACCCTGGGCGGGATCGGGCAGGACGCCGCCGCCGACGCGACCCAGACCGACCTCGACGGCCCGGGCTCCGACGGTCTGCGCCTCGGGAGCGAGTCGGGACTCGGAGGCGAGCCGGGGAACGGCACCGAGCCGGGGACCACGACGCCGCCCGCGGGGCCGCCCGAGCCGCCGGACGTACGCCAGAAGACGTCCGTCCCCGCGCAGCCCGCGCCGCCCCGCTTCCCCGCCAGCCCCACGGACCCGGCCCTGCTGGCCGAGGCGCTCGCCGAGTTGGAGCGCATGGTCGGGATGGAGCCGGTGAAGCGGCAGGTCAAGGCGTTGTCGGCGCAGCTGGAGATGGCGCGGCTGCGAGCCGGGCAGGGCCTGCCCGTCCAACCGCCGAAACGTCACTTTGTCTTCTCCGGCCCCTCGGGTACCGGGAAGACCACCGTGGCCCGGATCCTCGGCCGGGTCTTCTACGCACTCGGGCTGCTCGGCGGCGACCATCTGGTGGAGGCCCAACGGGCCGATCTCGTGGGCGAGTTCCTGGGGCAGACCGCCGTCAAGGCGAACGAGCTGATCGATTCGGCGATCGGCGGGGTCCTCTTCGTGGACGAGGCGTACTCGCTCTCCAACACCGGCTACAGCAAGGGCGACGCCTACGGCGACGAGGCGCTCCAGGTGCTCCTCAAGCGGGCGGAGGACAACCGGGACCATCTGGTGGTGATCCTGGCCGGCTACCCGGAGGGCATGGACCGGCTTCTCGCCACCAACCCGGGGCTCTCCTCCCGCTTCACGACCCGGGTCGACTTCCCCTCGTACCGCCCGCTCGAACTCACCGCCATCGGCGAGGTGCTCGCGGCCGCGAACGGGGACTGCTGGGACGAGGAGGCGCTGGACGAGCTGCGCTCCATCAGCGGCCATGTCGTGGACCAGGGGTGGATCGACGAGCTGGGCAACGGCCGCTTCCTGCGCACGCTGTACGAGAAGTCCTGCGCGTACCGCGACCTCCGCCTGGCGGGATACCCCGGCACCCCGACGCGCGACGACCTGGCCACGCTGCGCCTGGCCGACCTGATGCAGGCGTACGGCGAGGTCCTCTCCGGCCGCGGCCCGTCCCCCCGGGGCCCGCGCCAGGACCCCGGGGGCATGTGACGGGCACCGGAGTGCCGGCCGGGCGCGGGAGTGCCGGCCGGGCGCGGGAGTGCCAGCCGGGCACGGGAGTGCCG
>NZ_JBVHDX010000016.1:0-56620 GCF_055563155.1 Streptomyces sp. NPDC013317 | reverse complement strand
CCAGCCGGGCACCGGAGTGCCAGCCGGGCACCGGAGTGCCAGCCGGGCACCGGAGTGCCAGCCGGGCACCGGAGTGCCAGCCGGGCACCGGAGTGCCAGCCGGGCACCGGAGTGCCGGCCGGGCGCGGGAGTGCCGGCCGGGCGCGGGAGTGCCGGCCGGGCGCGGGAGTGCCGGCCGGGCACCGGCCTTCGGTCCGGCGCCCGGCCCTCAGGCCGGTCACGCCGTCAGGCCGGTCACGCGACCACGCCGTCAGCCGGTCACACCGTCGGGCCGGCCGGCGCCCGTGAAGCCGGTCACGCCGTCAGGCCGGCCGGTCAGGCCGTCAGGGCCTCGTCGTTGCGTTCCCCGCGGGAGTCCGTGAGGAGGCGCGGCGGGGGTGACGGTACGGGCAGGCGGTGGGCCGGGTCCCGGACCTCGCCCACCAGCATCTCCAGGACGTCCTCCAGGGCCACCAGCCCGAGCACCCGGCCGGCACCGTCGGAGACCTGGGCGAGATGGGTCGCCGCGCGGCGCATCACGGTGAGCGCGTCGTCGAGCGGCAGCTCGGCCCGGAGCGTCGCCATGGGGCGCCAGACGTGCTGCGGCACGGCCCGCTCCCGCTCCTCCAGGTCCAGGACGTCCTTGACGTGCACGAACCCCATGTACGTCCCGCGCCCCTCGGCGCACACCGGGAAGCGCGAGTAGCCGGTGCGCACGGTGAGCTCCTCGATCTCCCGGGGGGTCACCGACGGCGTGACCGTCACCAGCGCCGAGGGGGCGATGAGTACCTCCGTCACCGGGCGGCTGCCCAGCTCCAGGGCGTCCCCCAGGCGCTCCTGCTCGACCGGGTCGAGCAGGCCGGCCTGTCCCGCGTCCTCCACGAGCCGGCCGAGCTGGGTGCTGGTGAAGACCGCCTCCACCTCGTCCTTCGGCTCGACGCGGAACGCCCGCAGCACCAGCCGGGCGCAGGCGCCCAGCGCCCGCGTGACCGGCCGGCAGAGCCGGGCGAAGCCGACGAGGGCGGGGCTGAGCCAGAGCGCGGTCCGCTCGGGCGCGGCCATCGCGAGGTTCTTCGGGACCATCTCGCCGATGACGAGATGGAGGAAGACGACCGCGGCCAGCGCCACGACGTATCCGAGCGGATGGATGAGCCCGTCCGGCACGCCGACGGCGTGGAAGACCGGTTCGAGGAGATGTGCCACGGTCGGCTCGGCGACCGCGCCCAGGGTCAGGGAGCAGACGGTGATGCCGAACTGGGCGGCCGCCATCATCTGGGGCAGGTTCTCCAGGCCGTACAGGACCTGCCGTGCCCGCGCGCCGCCGAGCGGCTCGATCTGGCTGCGGCGTACGGAGACGAGCGCGAACTCGGCCCCGACGAAGAAGCCGTTGGCCACCACGAGGAGGACGGCGAACAGCAGTTGGAGCAGGCTCATCGGACCGCCTCCGGCGCCGTGGGCACCTCGGCCGTCCGCACGATCCGCACCCGCTCGGCGCGGTAGCGGTCGACCTGTCGCACCAGGAGCCGCCAGCCGGGGAGTTCCGCCCGGTCGCCGGGGGCCGGGATACGGCCGAGCAGGTCGGCGACGAGGCCCGCGACCGTCTCGTACGGCCCGTCGGGCACGTCGAGTCCTATCCGGTGCAGGGTGTGCACCCGGCAGGAGCCGTCGGCCTCCCAGGCGGGGTTGCCGTCCTCCGCGGCCACGGCGGCCAGCTCGGGCCGCTCGTCGGCGGCCCGGTCGTGCTCGTCGCGGACCTCGCCGACGAGCTCCTCGACGATGTCCTCCAGGGTGACGACTCCGGCCGTGCCGCCGTACTCGTCGACGACCACGGCGATGGGCTGCTCTCGGCGCAGGCGCTCCAGGAGCGCCTGTGCCGGCAGGGTCTCCGGGACGAGCAGCGGGGGCACGGCGATGGTCCCGACCGGTGTGCGCGTCCGCTCGTGCGGACGCACGGCGAGCGCGTCCTTGAGGTGGACCATGCCGACGATCTCGTCGATGCGCTCGCGGTAGACGGGGAACCGGGAGAGTCCCGTCGCCCGGGTGAGGTTGAGGACGTCGGCGGCGGTGGCGTCCGACTGCAGGGCGCTCATCCGCACCCGTGGCGTCATGGCCTGCTGCGCGGTGAGTCCGCCGAGCGTCAGGGTCCGTACGAAGAGGTCGGCGGTGTCCTGTTCCAGCGCGCCCGCCCGGGCCGAGTGCCGGGCGAGCGAGACCAGCTCGCCGGGGGTGCGGACGGAGTCGAGCTCCTCGGTGGGCTCGACGCCCAGGAGCCGGACGAGCCGGTTGGCGACCCGGTTGAGCAGGGTGATGACGGGGCGGAAGAGGGACGCGAAGAGGTGCTGCGGGCCCGCCACGAACCGCGCCACCTGGAGCGGGCGGGAGACCGCCCAGTTCTTCGGGACGAGTTCCCCGACCACCATCTGGACGGCGGAGGCGAGCAGCATGCCGATCGCCACCGCGACCCCGGACACGGCGCCCTCGGGGAGTCCGGTGGCGGTGAGGGGGCCGTCGAGGAGCTGGGCGAGCGCGGGCTCGGCGAGCATGCCGACGACGAGGGAGGTGATCGTGATGCCGAGCTGGGTGCCGGAGAGCTGGAAGGACAGCTCGCCGAGCGCCTTGACGACGGTGCGGGCGCGCCGGTCGCCGGCGGCCGCGGCACGTTCGGCCTCGGGGCGTTCCACGGTGACGAGACCGAATTCGGCCGCCACGAAGAAGCCGTTGGCGAGGATCAGGAGAAAGGCTGCGGCGAGCAGCAGAAGCGGGATGATCATGCCGCCGCCTCCGTGGAGGGGGCGGCGCAGGTACTACCGGACGATCCGTCCATTGCCGGAGGGAGTCACTCCTCGGGTCGCAGGGAGGCCTCGCGGGCCGCGGCGGAGCGGCCCTGCACACGCGAGGCGGTGGTGCCGCTCGGCACCACCGCCTCCAGAGTAGTCACGCACCCGGTGCGTGGGGCAGGGGGTCGGCCCCCGTATGGGGGACTCAGCCGCCGTCCGGGCGGGTGCCGCGGCTGTCGGCCAGGGCGCGCAGCGCACGGGCGTCGCGGATGGCCTGCTCCTTGGCGATTCCGGGCTGGATGCCCAGGGCGGGCATGCTGGTGCCGTCGCTCAGGTCGAGGAAGACCCAGGGGTCGCCGGGGCGCAGGTTGACCCGGAGGATCTCGGCCCACGCCAGTCGGCGTGTCCGGGTGATGTTGACGACCGTGACGCCCTCGTCGTCGGCGACCACCTTGGGGCGGCTGAGCAGCGTGAGGATGCCGAGGAAGAGCGCGGCCGTGAAGACGAAGCTCGCCCGTTCACCGGGGCCGAGCTGTTCCAGCATCAGCGCGATGGCGGTGATGACGACGAACATCACCGCCCCCACGGTGAGCAGCACCGCGCGGGTGCGGCCCGGCCGGAACGTGACCGGGAGGGCGGGCGTCGGGGCCTCGGACATCGGTGTTCCTCGGTGGTTCGGTGCCGGGCCGTCAGAGCCGGCAGGCGTGGATGGCCGTCGTCAGGATGGCGCGGGCACCCAGCTCGTACAGGTCGTCCATGATCCGCTGGGCCTCCTTGGCCGGGACCATGGCCCGGACCGCGACCCAGCCCTCGTTGTGCAGGGGCGAGATGGTCGGCGACTCCAGGCCCGGGGTGAGGGCCACGGCCTGCTCCAGGTGCTCGGCCCGGCAGTCGTAGTCCATCATCACGTAGCTGCGGGCCACCAGGACGCCCTGGAGGCGGCGCAGGAACGTCTGGACGCGGGCGTCCTCGGTGTCGGCGCCGGCCTGCCGGATCACCACGGCCTCGGAGGTGAGGATCGGCTCGCCGATGACCTCGAGGCCGGCGTTGCGCAGGCTGGTGCCGGTCTCGACGACGTCCGCGATGATCTGGGCGACGCCCAGCTTGATCGCGGTCTCGACGGCGCCGTCGAGGTGGACGACGGAGGCGTCGATGCCCTGGTCCGCGAGGTGCTTGGCGACGATGCCCTCGTACGAGGTGGCGATCGTCATGCCGTGGAAGTCCTCGGGGCCCTTCGCGGTGCCGGGCCGAGTGGCGTAGCGGAAGGTCGACCGGCCGAAGTTCAGCGGGAGGATCTCCGCGGCGTTGGCGCCCGAGTCGAGCAGCAGGTCACGGCCGGTGATGCCGATGTCCAGCTTGCCGGAGGCGACGTAGATCGCGATGTCCTTCGGGCGCAGGTAGAAGAACTCGACCTCGTTCTCGGGGTCGATGACCACGAGCTCCTTGGACTCCTTGCGCTGGCGGTAGCCGGCCTCATGGAGCATCGCCGACGCAGGTCCGGACAGTGAACCCTTGTTGGGGACGGCGATGCGCAGCATGGGATGAGCTTCCTTTGCCTGGGAGTCTGCGGGGGAGGGTGTTCGGTCGCGCTCGGAGGTGTCGCGTGGGATGCGGGCGTACGGGTCAGAGATGGGCGTAGACGTCGTCGAGCGAGATCCCGCGCGCGACCATCATCACCTGGACGTGGTACAGCAGCTGCGAGATCTCCTCGGCGGCGGCTTCCTTGCCCTCGTACTCCGCGGCCATCCAGACCTCGGCGGCCTCCTCGACGACCTTCTTGCCGATGGCATGGACGCCCTTCTCCACCAGTTCCGCGGTGCGGGAGGTGGCCGGGTCGCCGTTCTCGGCCTTGAGCTTGAGCTCGGCGAAGAGCTCTTCGAAGGTTTTGTTCGCCATGATGGTCCTAAGAGTACGGGGTGAGGATCTCCACTCAGCGCCAGGGTTCGCTGACGGTGCGCAGTGTGGTCGCGGTGGCGACGGCGGCGGTCACGGCCTCGTGGCCCTTGTCCTCGCTGGAGCCCTCGAGGCCTGCCCGGTCGAGGGCCTGCTCCTCGTTGTCCACGGTCAGGACGCCGAAGCCGACGGGTACGCCGGTGTCGATCGAGACCTGGGTGAGGCCGTGAGTGACGCCCTGGCACACGTACTCGAAGTGCGGCGTTCCGCCGCGGATGACGACGCCGAGCGCCACGATGGCATCGTAGCCCCGACCGGCGAGGACCTTCGCCACGACCGGCAGCTCGAAGCTGCCCGGGACGCGGAGGACGGTCGGCTCGTCGATGCCGAGCTCGTGCAGGGCCCGCAGGGCACCGTCGACGAGTCCGTCCATGATCTTCTCGTGCCACTGGGCCGCGATCACGGCCACCCGCAGGTCGCCGCAGTTCTTCACGCTGAGGACGGGTGCGCCCTTGCCGCTCATGTCTCTCCTAGCTCCGTACTGATCGCTGACTTACTGGTTGCCGCAGGTGGACGCGGCTTCCGCGTCCAGCCAGGGCAGGTCGTGCCCCATCCGGTCCCGCTTGGTGCGCAGGTAACGGAGGTTGTGCTCGCCCGCCTGGACCGGCATGGGCTCGCGGCCCTCGACCGTCAGGCCGTGCTCGGTGAGGGCGGAGATCTTGTCGGGGTTGTTGGTCATCAACCGCATGCTGCGGACCCCGAGGTCGCCGAGGATCTGGGCGCCCGCCGCGTAGTCGCGGGCGTCGGCGGGCAGCCCGAGCTCCAGGTTGGCGTCGAGGGTGTCGCGGCCGCGCTCCTGGAGCTCGTACGCGCGCAGCTTGGAGAGCAGGCCGATGCCCCGGCCCTCGTGGCCGCGGAGGTAGACCACGACGCCGCGGCCGGCCTCGGTGATGCGGTCCATGGAGGCCTGAAGCTGCGGGCCGCAGTCGCAGCGCAGCGAGTGGAAGATGTCGCCGGTCAGGCACTCGGAGTGGACCCGGACGAGGACGTCCTCGCCGTCGCCGATCTCGCCGTGGACGAGGGCGACGTGCTCGACGCCGTCGACCGTGGAGCGGTAGCCGTACGCGGTGAAGTCGCCGTGGGCCGTGGGCAGCTGGACCTCGGCCTCGCGCCGGACGGTCGGCTCGGAGCTGCGGCGGTACGCGACGAGGTCTTCGATCGAGATGATCGTGAGGCCGTGCTTGCGGGCGAACGGGACGAGCTCGGGCAGGCGCAGCATGACGCCGTCCTCGCCCGCGATCTCGACGATCGCGCCGGCCGGGCGCAGGCCCGCGAGGCGGGCGAGGTCGACCGCGGCCTCGGTGTGGCCGTTGCGGACGAGGACGCCGCCGGGCTTGGCGCGGAGCGGGAAGATGTGGCCGGGCCGGACGAAGTCGCCGGGCTCGTGGCGGCCGCTCGCCAGCATCCGCAGGGTGGTGGCGCGGTCGGCGGCGGAGATGCCGGTGGTGACGCCGTGGGCCGGAGCCGCGTCGACGGAGACGGTGAAGGCCGTGCGCATCGACTCGGTGTTGTGCTCGACCATCTGCGGGAGTTCGAGGCGCTCCAGCTCCTCGCTCTCCATGGGCGCGCAGATCAGGCCGCGGCACTCGCTCATCATGAAGGCGACGACCTCGGGGGTGGCCTTCTCCGCGGCGATGACGAGGTCGCCCTCGTTCTCGCGGTCCTCGTCGTCGACGACGACGACGGGGCGGCCCGCGGCGATGTCGCGGATGGCCTGCTCGACGGGGTCGAGGGAGAGGTCGGTGACGTCCCAGATCGGCAGCGCACTCATGCCGTCACTCCTTCCAGAGCGGTGGTCGTACGCGTCCGGAGCCACCAGTCGCGCATGCCCCAGATGACGAGGGCGAAGTAGATGACGTAGACCAGGCCGGAGAAGGCCAGGCCGCTGTTGAAGGCGAGGGGGACGCCGACCAGGTCGACCAGGAGCCAGGCGAACCAGAACTCGACCAGGCCGCGGGCCTGGGCGACCATCGCGACGAGGGTGCCGACGAAGATGTACGCGTCGGCCCACGGGGACCAGGAGAGCGACGGGTAGAGCGTGAACAGGCCGCCGACCGCGAGCGTGCCGAGGACCGCGCCGCCGAGAAGGAGACCGCGCTCCTTCCAGCTCGCGAAGCGGACGGCGATCGAGCCGTCCTGGGCCTGCTGCCGGCCGCGGTTCCACTGCCACCAGCCCCAGGCGGCGACGCCGATGACCAGGAGCTGCTTGCCGACGCCGCCGCTGAGGTGGGCGGAGGCGTAGGCGCCGACGAGGATGACGCCGGAGAGCAGCTGCGCGGGCCAGGTGAGGATGGAACGCCGCCAGCCGAGCGCGAGGGCGATCAGACCGATCGTGTTGCCGATCATGTCGGACCACATGATGTGCTGGTCGAGGACGGTGAAGGCCTCGGAGTTGAGCCAGTTCACTTGACGTTCTCCCCGGCGTTCGGGCCGAGCAGCCGCTCGACGTACTTGGCGATGACGTCCACTTCGAGGTTGACCGGGTCGCCGCTCTGCTTGATGCCGAGCGTGGTCAGCGCGAGGGTGGTGGGGATGAGGCTGATGGTGAACCAGTCCTCGGCGGCCTCGACGACGGTGAGGCTGACGCCGTCGACCGTGATCGAGCCCTTCTCGACGACGTAGCGCGAGAGCTGCGCGGGGAGGGCGATCCTGACGATCTCCCAGTTCTCGGACGGGGTCCGGTCGAGGATCGTGCCCGTACCGTCCACGTGACCCTGGACGATGTGTCCGCCCAGCCGGTCGCCGACCGCCATCGGGCGCTCCAGGTTGACCCGGGAGCCGACCTCGAGGGCGCCGAGGGAGGAGCGCTTGAGGGTCTCCTCCATCACGTCGGCCGTGAACTCCCCGTCGCCGAACTCGACGACCGTGAGACAGACACCGTTGACGGCGATGGAGTCGCCGTGCTTGGCGCCTTCCGTGACCAGGGGGCCGCGCAGGCGGAAGCGGGACGCGTCGGCCAGCTTCTCGACGGCGGTGACCTCGCCCAGTTCTTCGACGATTCCGGTGAACACGCTCAACGCTCCTTGGGAGTGGCAGTGATACGAAGATCGGGGCCGATGCGCTCGGTCTCGGTGACGTCGAGCCGCAACGCGTCGGTGATGGTGGAGATTCCGGCGTCGGCGAGGGCGTTCGCGCCCGCGCCGAGGAGGACGGGGGCCAGGTAGCCGACGACCTGGTCGACGGCTCCCGCGGCGACGAAGGCGCCGGCCAGGGTCGGCCCGCCTTCGAGGAGGACGGAACGGACGCCCTCCCGGTGGAGCGCCGCGAGGAGTTCCGTGATGTCGAGGCCGCCGCCGGGCGCGCGGGAGAGCCGCCACGTCTCGGGGAGGTGGGCGGTGTTCTCCGCGGGGACGTCCTCGGCCACGGCGATCACGGTGCGGGCCGCGTCGTCGAGGACCCGGGCCCCCGGCTTCACGGCGCTCGCCTCGGTGTCGACGACGACCCGCAGCGGCTGGTCGGCCCCCGCGACGCCCCGTACGGCCAGGTGGGGGTCGTCGGTGCGAGCCGTGCCGGAGCCGACGACGACGGCGTCCGCCTCGGCGCGCAGCCGGTGGACGTCGGCGCGGGAGTCGGCGGAGGTGATCCAGCGGGAGGTCCCGTCGGCGGCGGCGATCCGGCCGTCGAGGGTGGCGGCGTACTTCCAGCGGACGAAGGGGCGCCCGAGGCGTACGGAGGTGAGCCAGGCGATGTTGCCCGCCTCGGCCTCGTCCGCGAGCAGGCCGCCGAGGACCTCGACGCCGGCCGCGCGGAGGGTGTCCGCACCGCCCGTGGCCTGCGGGTTCGGGTCGCCGACCGCGTAGACGACACGGCGTACGCCGGCCTCGATCAGCGCCTGGGCGCAGGGGCCGGTGCGGCCGGTGTGGTTGCAGGGTTCGAGAGTGACGTAGGCGGTGCCGCCGCGGGCGCGCTCGCCGGCCGCGCGCAGGGCGTGGATCTCGGCGTGCGGTCCGCCGGCGCGCTGGTGGTAGCCCTCGCCGACGGGCTCTCCGGAGGCGTCGAGGACGACGCAGCCGACGACCGGGTTGGGGCTGGTGGAGCCGAGACCACGGGCGGCGAGCGCGATGGCGCGTCGCATGGCGGTGATGTCGGACGGCTCTGCCACCGGGTCCTCCTGCCTCTTCGGGCACGGACTCCGGGGCCTGTCGATGACGACAGAGAGCGGGTACGACGCTACGCACGGGGAGGCCAAACCGGACACACCGGTCGCCGACGACGGCGACCAGCGGCGATACGGTCGGCACGCCCCTGTACAGGGTCGCCCGCCGCGCACTGCCTCCCATCCGGACTTTCACCGTCGGTCCAGGAATCTCACCTGGTCAACCGGCCGCTGGCTGCGGACGGGTCGCGGACTATACCGCCGGTTCGGAATTACACCGACCCCGGAGTGCGCTGCTGCTGATACAGGGCCAGTGTGCCACGGCGCGCCGTCGGCCATGCGGGCGACGGCCTGTGGGCTGGCTCACAGCACCCCTCGAAGCCCTTCTTTGGTCCAGACCTATTGACGCACTGGTCTAGTCCTCTTAATCTCCGTGTCACCTCCGAGGCACGGCCCGCGGTGTGCGCACTCCACGGGCCCAACACGACCCACCCCTTTGTTCGTTGTGTTCTTACACCTCCCCAGGAGGAACCGATCGTGTTGTCCCCCACGAAGACGAGGGTCTCGCTGCTCGCGTCCGGCGCGGCCGTCGCCGGTCTGCTGATCAGCTCCCTCGCGGGCGGTGTCTCGTACGCCGCCGACAACGAGGGCTGTCGCCCGGACGGGCTGTACAAGACCCCCGGTGTCGACGTCCCGTACTGCTCGGTCTACGACACCGAAGGCCGCGAGAAGATGGGCGCGGACCACCAGCGCCGGGTCATCGGCTACTTCACCGGCTGGCGCACCGGCAAGAACGGCGAGCCCGCCTACCTCGCCAACAACATCCCGTGGGACAAGATCACCCACATCAACTACGCCTTCGGGCACATCGGTTCCGACAACAAGCTCTCCGTCGGCACGGACGGGCCGAACAACGCGGCCACCGGGATGACCTGGCCCGGTGTCGCGGGCGCCGAGATGGACCCGGGCTTCGCCTACAAGGGCCACTTCAACCTGCTGAACAAGTTCAAGAAGCAGCACCCGGACGTCAAGACGCTGATCTCGGTCGGCGGCTGGGCGGAGACCGGCGGCTACTTCGACGACAACGGCACCCGGGTGAACTCCGGCGGCTTCTACTCGATGGCCACCAACGCCGACGGATCGGTCAACCAGGCCGGGATCGACACCTTCGCGGACTCGGCCGTCGCCTTCATCAAGAAGTACGGGTTCAACGGCGTCGACATCGACTACGAGTACCCGACCACGATGAAGGACGCGGGCAACCCGCTCGACTGGCAGCTCTCCAACGCCCGCCGCGCGGGCCTGGTCAAGGGCTACGACGCTCTCATGAAGAGCCTGCGCGAGAAGCTCGACCGGGCCGGGGCCGCCGATGGCAAGCACTACCTGCTGACCGTCGCCGCGCCGTCCTCGGGCTACCTGCTGCGCGGCATGGAGACGTACCAGAGCCAGAAGTACCTGGACTACGTCAACATCATGTCGTACGACCTGCACGGCGCCTGGAACGAGTACGTCGGCCCCAACGCCTCGCTCTTCGACGACGGCAAGGACGCGGAGCTGGCGGCCGCCAACGTCTACGGCTCCTCGCAGTACGGCGGCATCGGCTACCTCAACACCGACTGGGCGTACCACTACTTCCGCGGCTCGATGCCGGCCGGCCGGATCAACATCGGCCTGCCGTACTACACCCGCGGCCACAAGAACGTGCAGGGCGGCACGGACGGTCTGTGGGGCAAGGCCTCCGCGACCACCTGCCCGGCCGGCGCGGGTCTGACCAAGTGCGGTGACGGAGCCGTCGGCATCGACAACCTGTGGCACGACAAGGACACCAACGGCGCCGAGTCCCCCGCGGGCTCCAACCCGATGTGGCACGCCAAGAACCTGGAGAAGGGGATCGTCGGCGACTACGTCACCCAGTACGGCTTCCCGGCGAACACCACCCTGACCGGCACCTACGCCCGCAAGTACGACTCGACGCTCGTCGCGCCGTGGCTGTGGAACGCGCAGAAGAAGGTCTTCCTCTCCACCGAGGACGAGCAGTCGGTGGCCGCCAAGGCCGACTACGTGGTCAGCAAGGGCATCGGCGGCACGATGGTCTGGGAGATGGCCGGCGACTACGCCTGGAACGCGGGCAAGGGCCAGTACGAGATGGGCTCCACGCTCACCTCGCTGATGTACGACAAGTTCAAGACGGCCGCCCCGTACGGCGCGAAGAAGTCGAACGCCGCGCTGCCGACCAGGGCCGTGAACGTGGGCGTGGAGTTCACCGAGTTCAAGCTGGGCGACTCCAACTACCCGATCACCCCGAAGATCAAGATCACCAACAACACGGCCACCGCGCTGCCGGGCGGCACGGAGTTCCAGTTCGACTACGCGACGGCGGCTCCGGGCAACGCCTCCGACCAGTCCGGCTTCGGTACGAAGGTGATCAGCAGCGACCACACCGGCAACAACGTGGGCGGTCTGAAGGGCGACTTCCACCGGGTGTCGCTGAAGCTTCCGGCCTGGCAGTCGCTGGCCCCGGGCGCGTCCGTGGACCTGGCCTTCAACTACTACCTGCCGGTCTCCACGCCGTCGAACTGGACGGTGAACATCGGCGGCACGACGTACGCGCTCGCCGGTGACCTGGCGCGCGGCACGACCGTGGTGGAGCCGGGGACGACCACCCCGCCCACGACCCCGCCGACCACGCCGCCCACCACCCCGCCGACGACGCCGCCGACGACGCCGCCGGGTGGCACCTGCACCGCCCCGGCCTACGTGGCCGGCACGGTCTACAACGGGGGCACCGAGGTCTCCCACAAGGGCCACACGTGGAAGGCCCAGTGGTGGACGCAGAACGAGGAGCCGGGCACGACCGGCGAGTGGGGCGTCTGGAAGGACCTGGGGGCCTGCTGACGTCTCCGACCGTTCGCACCTCCGATGAACGCCCGGCGGCGGACTTCACGGCCCTTGCCGCCGCCGGGTCCTCCCCTCCTTCGCCGCGGTCCGCATGTGCGGGCCGCGGCGAAGGCGTTCAGGCTGGAGGCATGACCACCATCCTGGTGACCGGGGGCACGGGCACGCTCGGGCGCCCGGTCTGTGAGCGGCTGCGCGCGGCGGGCCACGAGGTGCGCGTCCTCAGCCGCCACTCCCCGCCGTTCGCGGTCGATCTGCGCAAGGGCGGGCCGCTGCTCGACCGGGCGGTGCGGAACGTGGACGCGGTCGTCCACTGCACGAACATCACGCGGGGCGACGAACAGGCCGCCCGGGTACTGATCCAGGCCGCGCAGCGAGCCGGGGTCCCGCATCTGCTGTACATCTCGATCGTCGGCGTGGACCGGGTGCCGCTCGGCTACTACCGCAGGAAGTACGCGGTGGAGCGGATGATCCAGCAGTCGGGCATCGGCTGGACGCTCCTGCGGGCGACACAGTTCCACGAACTGATCCTGATGCTCCTGGAGGGCCTGGCGAAGCCGCCGGTGATGTGCGTCCCGAAGGGTGTACGGGACCAGCCCCTGGAGGTCACCGAGGCCGCCGCACGCCTCGCCGAGCTGGCGGCGGGCGACCCGGCCGGCCGGGTCGCGGACATGGGCGGCCCCAGGATCGAGACGTTCGCCGAGCTCGCGGACGCGTATCTGCGGGCGAGCGGGAAGCGTCGCCGTGTCGTGGAGGTCCCGCTCCCGGGCAAGGTCTACCGGGGCCTGCGCCACGGCGGCCACCTCGCCCCCGAGCGGGCGGTGGGCCACAGGACCTTCGAGGAGTTCCTGGCCGACCGGTTCGGCACCGAGGGCAAGGACACGCCCTAGGACGGCCGGCGGCCAGGCGCCCAGGCCCGGCCCGGCCGGCGCTCAGGAGAAGAGGCGGTGTGCGGCTACGGGAAGAGCGCGTCCTGGGCCGCGTCCCGGGCGGCCAGGAGCGCGCCGCGCAGGACCGCCGTGTCACCGAGGGCCGTGGCGCGCACCTCCGTACGGAGCGGGGAGAGCCCGGCGAGCGCGGCCTCGACGCGGGCCGCGAGCTCCGGCCCGCCGCGGTGTCCGGTCTCCCCGCCGAGGACCACGCAACCCGGGTCGAGGACGGCGGCCACGGCGGCCGCGCCGACGGCGAGGCGCCGGGCCAGGACGTCGAGGAAGGGCCCGTGACCGGAGCCGAGGGCGGTCTCCGGGTCGAGACCGTGCTCCAGGGCGAGGGCATCCACCGCGGCCGCGCACGCCAGCTCGTGGAAGCCGCCGTCGCAGCCGGTCGCGGAAGGCAGCCCGGATGTTCCGGGCACCGGCAGGAAGCCGAGCTCGCCCGCGCCGCCCGAGGCGCCGCGGCGAAGCCTCCCGTCCAGGACGACGGCCGCGCCGACGCCCTGGCCCAGCCAGAGGAGCACGAACGTGTCGTGGTCGCGGGCGGCGCCGACCCGCTGCTCCGCGACGGCCGCGAGGTTGGTCTCGTTCTCGACGAGCACCGTCGCGGGCAGCCGTTCCTGGAGCGCGGCCATCAGGCGCCGGTGCCACTCGGGCAGCCCCGTCGAGTTCCGCAGCTCACCGGTGGCCGGGTCGATCAGTCCGGGGGCGCCGACGACGACGCTGTGGAGCGTCTCCACTCCGGCCTCCTTGGCCGTCCGCTCCAGGAGCGCGACCGCCTTCTCCACTGCGGGTCCGGTGCCGTCCTCGCCTCCGATCGGGGCCGAGGCCTCGGCGAGCGTGGCGCCCAGCAGGTCGGCGACGGTGAGCGAGACCGACGTGGTGCGGACGTCGAGCGCGGCGAGATGGGCGCGGTCGGCGGCGATCCCGTAGAGCTTGGCGTTGGGCCCGCGCCGCTCCGCGCCGGACTCCCCCACGATCCGGACCAGTCCCGAGCCCTGCAGCCGTTCGACGAGGTCGGCGACCGTGGGGCGGGAGAGCCCGGTCAGTGTCTTCAGCTGAGTCGCGGTCAACGGCCCCTCGTCCTGGAGCAGTCGCAGTGCGAGCCGGTCGTTGAGGGCCCGGGCGGTACTCGGGGAAGCGGCCATGCCGGGATCCTCTCAGACGCGTGGAGACGGTCTCCGTCCCCCTACTATTTATCAGGCAGGGTTCCTGATAGTTTACCGCCCACCACACCGAGGGAGGGCACACATGGCGGGCGAGAGCGTCTTCGGCACCGAGCGACTGCGGCGGGCCCGGTTCGCCGTCGCCGCCGTCTTCTGCGTCCACGGCGCGGTCACGGGCAGCTTCGCGACCCGCATCCCGTGGATCCAGGACCACGCGGACGTCAGCGCGGGCCAGCTCGGACTCGCCCTCGCCTTCCCGGCCATCGGCGCCTCGTTGTCGATGCCGCTGGCCGGCGCGATCAGCCATCGCTTCGGCGCCCGCACCGCGCTGCGCGGACTGCTCGCCCTGTGGACGCTGGCGCTGATCCTTCCCTCCCTCGCCCCGAACATCTACGGGCTCGGCGCGGCGCTCTTCGTCTACGGGGCCACTGCCGGCATGTCCGACGTGGCGATGAACGCCCTCGGCGTCGAGGTCGAGAACCGCATGGGCAAGTCGATCATGTCCAGCCTGCACGGCATGTGGAGCGTGGGCGCGCTCCTCGGCTCCGCGGCCGGCACCGTCGCCGCCCACGCCGGCGTCGACGCGCGCCTCCACCACCTCGTCGCGGCGCTCGCCCTGACCGCGCTGGGGCTCTTCTTCTGTCAGGGCGTGCTCGATCTGCAGAGCGCACCCGACGACGAGGCGCCGCCGCGCTTCTCGCTGCCGCCGAAGTCCGCGCTGATCATCGGCGCCATCGGCTTCTGCGGAGTGTTCGCCGAGGGCGCGAGCCTGGACTGGTCGGCGGTCTACCTGAAGGACGAGCTCGGCTCCTCGGCCGGAGTCGCGGCCGCCTCCACCACCGCCTTCGCGCTGACGATGGCGATCGCGCGGCTGGTCGGCGACCGCGTGGTGGACCGGTTCGGCGCCGTCCGGACGGTACGGGTCGGGGGCGTCGCCGCGACCGCCGGCGGCCTGCTCGTGGTCCTCGCCCCGCACCCCGTCGTGGCGATGGCCGGTTTCGGACTCATCGGCCTCGGGGTCGCGGTGGTCGTCCCGCTGGCCTTCGCGGCGGCCGGGCGCAGCGGCCCGAACCCCAGCCAGGCCATCGCGGGCGTCGCCACCATCACGTACACCTCGGGGCTCATCGCCCCCTCGGCGATCGGCGGCATCGCCGACGCGACCTCCCTGATGTTCTCCTTCGGCCTCGTCACACTGCTGGCCTTCGGGCTGGTGCTGGGCGCCGGCGTGCTCCGCCAGAGCGAACGCACCACGCCCGCCGCCGCGCCCACGTCCCCCGGCGCCAGGGCGAACTCGGGCCAGGTCTCGTAGCCCCCGCGACGCGACCCCGGTGACCTGCGGCGGACTACCATGTGGCTGATCTTTTTCGGCTGAGGTTTCGCGCGGCGAACCGGCCGTCGTCATCGGAGAACTGGAGCGACCACATGAACCTCGGCGTGCGCTGGACCCTGCACGGCGACGGACGAACACCCGCTCCAGGAGCCGTCGTCCGGCCGGACGAGCGGCTCTCCTGGCCCCGTACGGCCGGCCTCGGCGCCCAGCATGTGGTGGCGATGTTCGGCGCGTCGTTCGTGGCCCCCGTCCTCATGGGTCTCGACCCCAACCTCGCGATCATGATGTCCGGCGTCGCGACCGTGATCTTCCTCCTCGCGACGCGGGGGACGGTCCCCAGCTATCTGGGCTGCTCGCTCTCCTTCGTCGGCGTCGCCGCGGCCATCCGCGCCTCCGGCGGCAGCAGCGCGACCGTCACGGGCGCGGTGTTCGTCGTCGGCGGCGTGCTGTTCCTGGCAGGTCTCGCCGTACGGAGGTTCGGGGCGCGGATCATCCACGCGACGATGCCCCCGATCGTCACCGGCGCCGTCGTGATGCTGATCGGCTTCAACCTCGCCCCCGTCACGGCCGCCACGTACTGGCCGCAGGACCAGTGGACCGCGCTCCTCGTCATGCTGTTCACCGGTCTCGCCGTGGTCTGTCTGCGCGGGTTCTGGTCGCGCATCGCGATCTTCCTCGGCCTGATCTTCGGCTACGCGATCTCCTGGGTCTTCGACCTGCTCTTCGGCAAGATCCACTCCATGTCCCCGGGCGGCCAGGTCACCGACCACTGGCGGCTCGACCTCTCGGGCGTCTCCCAGGCCGACTGGATCGGCCTCCCGACCTTCCACGGCCCCAGCTTCGAGTGGTCGGCCGTCCTGGTGGCGCTGCCCGTGGTCATCGCCCTGATCGCGGAGAACGCCGGGCACGTGAAGGCCGTCGGCGAGATGACCGGTGACAACCTCGACTCCAAGCTCGGCACCGCGATCGCGGCGGACGGCGCCGCCTCGATGCTGTCGACCGCCGTGGGCGGCCCGCCCAACACCACGTACTCCGAGAACATCGGCGTCATGGCGGCCACCCGCGTCTACTCGACCGCCGCCTACTGGGCCGCGGCCGGTTTCGCACTGCTCTTCGGCCTCTGCCCCAAGTTCGGCGCGATCGTCGCGGCGATCCCCGGCGGTGTGCTCGGCGGCATCACGGTGATCCTGTACGGCATGATCGGCCTGCTCGGCGCCCAGATCTGGATCAACGCCGAGGTCGACCTCCGTAACCCGCTCAACCTGGTGCCGGCGGCGGCGGGCATCATCATCGGCGTCGGCGGCGTGAAGCTGACCTTCACCGACACCTTCGAGCTCGGCGGTATCGCGCTCGGCACGATCGTCGTGATCACCGGCTACCACGTGCTGCGGGCGTTCGCGCCGGCGCACCTGAAGCCGCAGGAGCCCCTGCTCGACGCGGGCACCAGCTCGTACGAGAGCACGGAGGAGGGCGGCCCGGCCGCCAAGTCGTAGGCATATTCGCCCGTTCTGGGGAAGCCGGGCCGAGGGAGTTCCCTCCCGGGCCCGGCTGCTGGGACGCTGCCCCCATGGCGCAGACCACGCAGATCGGGCAGTTCACCGCGGTCGACCCGGTGGTGGAGCGGATGCGGAGAATCCGCTCGGCCTGGCATCCGGCCGACGGCGTCGCCGTCTTCAACCGGGTCTATCTGACCGTCACGGAGGAGATCGGCCGGGCCATCGACTCCGGCACCTTCGCCGACCGGCGGGCCGCCGCGACCCTCGACGTCCGTTTCGCGGAGCGCTATCTCTCGGTCGTCGACACCGTCGCGACCGGCTGCCCCGCCCCGGCCTGCTGGCGGCCGCTCTTCCACTACCGGCGCCACCCCGGCGTCCGGCCGCTGCAGTTCGCGCTGGCCGGGATCAACGCGCACATCGGCCACGACCTGGCGCTCGCCGTGGTCGACACCTGCCGGACCCTCGACTGCGCCCCGCGCGACGTCGAGGACGAGTTCGACCGCGTCGGGGACATCCTCGTGCTCCTGGAGGAGCGGATCCGCGAGGAACTGATGCCGGGCCCGGACCTCCTGGAGGTCACGGACCCGCTGACGCATCTGCTGGGCTGCTGGAGCCTCGACCGGGCCCGCGACGGGGCCTGGCTCGCCGCCCGCTCCCTCTGGGAGCTGGGCGAACTGCCCGACCTGGCCGAGGAGTTCAGGGAACGTCTCGACCGGTCGGTGGGTCTGGTGGGGCGGATGCTGCTCACCCCCCTCACCCCGCGCGGCTGAGGACGGTCAGTCCTCCGGGAGCTCGACCGGGGCGATCTCGTCGTACACGTCGCCCGGTCCCGGGTTGGTGGCGTCGGTCGAGCCGCCGAAGTGGTGCATCACGCCCCACACCGCGTTGAGCGCGGTCTGCACGGCGCCCTCGGCCCAGCCGGCCGTCCAGGAGATGTCGTCGCCGGCGAGGAAGATGCCCCGCTTGTCCTCGGGCAGCCGGTCCTGCATGAAGTGCGTGAACAGGCGGCGCTGGTAGCGGTAGTGGCCCGGCAGGTTCGCCTTGAAGGCGCCCATGAAGTAGGGCTCGTTCTCCCAGGAGACCGTCACCGGGTTGCCGATGATGTGCTTCCGGATGTCGACCTTCGGGTAGATCTCGCCGAGCGACTTCAGCATCACCTCCATCCGCTCGTTCGCGGAGAGCGGCAGCCACTTCAGGCTGTCGTCGCACCACGTGTACGAGAGGCAGATCGTGGCCGGCTTGTCCGGGCCGTCGTCCAGGAGGTAGGTGCCGCGGGTCATCCGGTCGGTCAGCGTCATCGACATGACGTCGCGGCCGGTCTCCTCGTCCTTGTCCAGCCAGAAGGGCCGGTCCACCGGCACGAAGAGCTTGGAGCTCTCCATGTAGTGGGTGCGCTCGATCGCGGTCCAGTGGTCGATCGGGAAGAGCGAGTCGTCACAGGCGATCTTGGAGAGCAGCATCCAGGACTGGGCGGTGAAGATCGCCGCCTTGTACGTACGGATGTCGCCGGAGGCGTCCGTGACGGTGATCCGGTTGCCGGCGGTACGGTTCAGCCGGGTCACGGCCGGCTTCGGCGCGCCCTCGTGCAGGGACTGCAGGGAGGTGCCCTGGGCCCAGTGGACGATCTTCTCCGGCTCACGCTCCCACAGGCGCAGCGGCAGCTGCTGCGAGCCGCCCACGATGCCGCGGTGGTGGTCGTCGGCCTCGGTGTAGACGACGCGGAGGATCTCCAGGATGGAGTTGGGGAAGTCGGTGTCCCAGCCGCCGGTGCCGAAGCCGACCTGCCCGAAGATCTCCCGGTGACGGAAGGACTTGAAGGACTCCGACTCGCACAGGAAGCCGTAGAAGGTCTGGTTGTCGAGCTTCTCGACGAGCTTCGACCAGATCTCGCGGATGCGCGGGACGTCGCGCTCGCGCATGGCCTGGTTCATGTCGGAGAAGTCGGCGCCCTCGTCCAGGCAGGCGTTCCACGCGTTCATCACGTCGCGGTAGACCTGCGGGAGGTCGTCGACGGTCTGCGCGTAGTGCGACTCGCCCTTCAGGTCGACGACGGTCGACGGGGTGGACGCGGCCAGCGGGTTCGGGAACGGCTGCGTCTCCAGGCCCACCAGGTCGATGTAGTGCTGGAACGCGGTGGAGGAGGGCGGGAAGCGCATGGCGCCCATCTCCGCCGTCAGCCCCTCGGTGCCCGTCCCCTCGAAGCCGACGGTGCGCAGCCGGCCACCGATCTGGTCGGCCTCGTAGACGACGGGCTTGAGGCCCATCTTCATCAGCTCGTAGGCGGCGATGACGCCCGACAGTCCGCCGCCGATGACGGCGACCTCGGTGCCGTGCTCGGTCGCGGGTATCTGGCCCAGCCCGGCCGGGTGGGCCAGGAAGTCGTCGTAGGCGTACGGGAAGTCCGGACCGAACATGGTGATCGGCGGCTGGCCGTCGCTGTGCGGGACGGCGGTCGTGGGCACCGTGGACGTCATGGGGTACGGACTCCTTGCACGGGAAGAACGGGAGAGGTTCGAAGGGGGTGACGGCTCAGACGAGGGAGCCGTAGAGGCCGGGGCGACGGTCGCGGAGGTAGGGGTTGTCCTTGCGGGAGGCCGCGAGGACGTCGGTGTCGACGTCGCCGAACACGAGGTCCTCGCCCTGGCCGGCGCGGGCCCGGGCGGTGCCGTCGGGGCCGGCGAGCGCGGACCGGCCGACGAACTCGAAGTCGCCCTCGGGGCCGGTCCGGTTGGCGTACGCGATGTAGAGCTGGTTCTCGAAGGCGCGCACCGGGACGACCGAGTCCGGGACGATCTCGGCGGGGTGCATCAGCGCGGTCGGCACGAGGAGGAGCTCCGTGCCGGCGAGCGCCTGGGCCCGTACGTTCTCCGGGAACTCGACGTCGTAGCAGATCATCAGGCCGACCTTCACGCCGTCGACCTCCGCCTGCACGACGGGCCGGTCTCCGGGGGTGAACCAGGTGAGCTCGAACTCGCCGAAGAGGTGGGTCTTGCGGTAGTGCGCGAGGGCGGCGCCGTCGGGGCCGAAGAGCTGCGCGGAGTTGTACAGCACCCCGTGCTGCTCGGTGTCGCGCTCGGGGTACCCGTAGCCGACGGCCAGGCCGTGGCGGGCCGCGACGGCGGCGACGGCGCGGGCGGAGGGGCCGTCGGCCGGCTCGGCCAGGCGGGCGATGTCGGCGCCGATCGCGTAGCCGGTCAGGAACAGCTCGGGGGCGAGCAGCAGCCCGGCGCCCGCGGCGGCGGCGCGGCCCGCGGCCTCGTCGAGGATCTTCAGATTGCCGGCGACGTCACCGAGCTGTCCGGAGCTCTGGAGCAGGGCGGTGCGCAGCGCGGGCATGGGCGATCCTCGTGGTGGCGGAGTTGAGGGGGAAGACGTCAAAAACGGTACGGTTTCGCGCCCTGCCGGGACAAGGCGGGAGCGTTGCGGACCGACCGTCGAAGCGTTGCGCGATCTCCGACCGGGGCGGCGATTCGTTGCGCGGGGCTCCTGCCTATGTCGTACGTCTCCCCCGCCGCGCGGCGGAGACGAGGACCGTTCTCCGGCGCGACGCCCTGCGGAGGCGCGGGCGGAAGAGTGGTGACCGTCCGGTTGACCTGCCGAAAGGACCACGCGATGAACCTCCTTACGAAGCTCGCCGCCCTGTCCGCCGCGCTGTTGATCACCGCGGCCGCGGCGGGCTCCGCCACCGCCGCAGGGGAGCGCGCGAAGGCACCGCGCGAGGCGGCCGCGCTGACCGGCACGGCCAAGCTGTACCGACCGGCCGGGGACGACATCACGTTCAGCTTCGACGCGCATCTGGCGGCGAAGGACATCGAGGACCCGCAGGCGGCGACCGGCACCTTCCGCTTCAGCCACTACAAGGGTGACTGGGGCGGGTACGCGGTGGCAGAGGTGGACTGTCTGCTCACCGGCGGGAAGGTCGCGGTGGTGACCGGGGTCATCGTCGAGACCGACCTGCCGGACCGGAAGGGCGAGCGGGTCGGCATCTCCGTGCACGATCAGGGGACGCGCGACCGCCTCGGCTACAGCTGGGTCGGCCGCGACTCCGACCTGGAGGTGCCGTCCTGCCTGAGCTCGGCGCCCTTCGAGAGGACGAAGGCCGGGACGGGCGACTTCCACGTGACGCCGTGGGAGGTCCCGTACCCGACCGAGTAGCCCGAAGGGCGGTGCGGGAACCACGGCCCGCACCGCCCTTCGTACTGTCCTTCGTACCCCCTAGGGCGTGTTGCGAAAGTAGCGCCGTCCGCCCGAAGGGCGGGCCCCGCGGCGTCTGGTGCGTGCGATCGCAAGGCGGAGGGTCGTCCTCGTACCGGGTGTACTCGGACGATCCCGACAACGCAGCGAGCGTGCGTGCCAGGCGTCGCGGGGCAGGCGGGACTTTCGCAACACGCCCTAGGCGGGTGAGCCGGAGGAGAAGCGCCGCAGCAGCGGCGAGAGCACCAGGACGGACTTGGTGCGTTCCACGAACGGCTCGCCCGCGATGCGCTCCAGTACCCGCTCGAAGTGGCGCATGTCGGAGGCGAAGACCTGCACGACGGCGTCCGCGTCGCCGGTGACGGTCGACGCGGACACCACCTCGGGGTACCGCTCCAGACCTCGCCGGATGTCGTCCGGCGAGGTGTTGTGGCGACAGTAGATCTCGACGAACCCCTCGGTCTCCCAGCCGAGCGCCGCCGGGTCCACCCGTACGGTGAAGCCGGTGATGGCGCCCTCGGCCCGCAGCCGGTCCACGCGCCTTTTGACGGCGGGCGCGGACAGGCCGACGAGCGAGCCGATGTCGGCGTACGAGCGGCGGGCGTCCTCCGCGAGGGCGTGGACGATGCGTTCGTCGAGGTCGTTGAGTCGCACTACGGGTGGATCACTTCTCTGCTTCGGTGGCCCCTGCGTCGGTGGCCAGGCGGGAGCGGCGCATGCCGTACAGGAAGTAGAACACGAGGCCCGCGGCCATCCAGCAACCGAAGACCACCCAGGTGATCGAGTCCAGGCTGAACATGTTGTACACGCAGAAGCCGAAACCGAGGATCGGGAAGGTCCAGCCCAGCGGGACACGGAAGGTGCGGTCCATCGTCGGGCGCGTGCGGCGCAGCACGATCACCGCGATGTTGACCAGGGCGAAGGCGAACAGGGTGCCGATGCTGGTGGCGTCGACGAGCTTGCCCAGCGGGATGACGGAGGCGAGGGCGCCGCAGAACACCGAGACGATGACGGTGTTCACGCGGGGGGTGCCGGTCTTGCCGCTGACCTTGCCGAAGACCTTGGGCACGAGGCCGTCGCGGGACATCGCGAAGAGGACACGGGTCTGGCCGTAGAGGACGGTCAGGACGACGCTGGCGATGGAGATGACCGCACCGGCGGCGAGCAGGGTGCCCCAGAAGGCCTGGCCGCTGACGTCGTGCATGATCGCGGCGAGCGAGGCCTCGGAGCCCTCGAAGTCCTTCCAGTTCCACGCGCCGACGGCGACGGCGGCGACGAGGACGTAGAGGACGGTGACGATGAGCAGCGAGAGCATGATCGCGCGCGGCAGGTCGCGCTTCGGGTCCTTCGCCTCCTCACCGGCGGTGGAGGCGGCGTCGAAGCCGATGTACGAGAAGAAGAGGCTCGCACCGGCGGCGCTGACGCCGGCCATGCCGAGCGGCATGAAGTCGGCGTAGTTGCCGGACTTGAAGCCCATGAAGCCGATGGCGCAGAAGAGCACGAGCGCGGCGATCTTCACGAAGACCATGATCGTGTTCACGAGGGCGGACTCGCGGGCGCCGCCGAGCAGGAAGACCATCGCCAGCAGGACGACGATCAGGCCCGGCAGGTTGATGATGCCGCCCTCGCCGGGGGCCGAGGAGAGCACGTCGGGGATCGTGACGCCGATCGTGCCGTCGAGCAGCTCGTTGAGGTACTCGCCCCAGCCGACCGCCACGGCGGCGACGGAGACGCCGTATTCGAGGACCAGGCACCAGCCACAGACCCACGCCACGAGTTCACCCATCGTTGCGTACGCATACGAGTAGGAGGAACCGGCGACCGGTATGGAGCCCGCCAGCTCGGCGTACGAGAGGGCGGAGAAGAGAGCCGTGAGACCGGCGATGACGAAGGCGATCGTGACCGCGGGGCCGGCCTTGGGCACGGCGTCGCCGAGGACGACGAAGATGCCGGTGCCGAGCGTGGCACCGATGCTGATCATCGTCAGCTGCCACATCGAGAGCGTGCGGCGGAGCGAGCCGCCCTCACCCTGGCCACCCTCGGCGACCAGGCGTTCTACCGGCTTGCGCCGGGTCAGGGCGGAGAGCCCGGAGGTCTTGGGGACGGTCGGCTCGGTGGCCGGTGAGGCTGTGCCTTGATCCAGCACTGCGGAGGCTCCTTGATCGCTGCCTGACGAAATGCGACGACCACGGCGGTACGCGGGCATGCCGAACAGGCCCGCGAGGGATGGGGGAACCGCCGAGCAGGCGGTCGCCGCCACTCCTGGTACGAGGCATGAGCCTAAGCCCCCGGCCTTCGCGCTCGTAATGCAGGGTTGTTGCGCACCCGCAGATGATCATTGCGCGCTTGGAGCCCAGGCGAGGAAACATTGCGCCCCCTCGCATGAATCGGCACATTGGGGCGATAAGCGGGGTGTGAAGCACACACCCCGTGCGCATTGACTCCTTGTGCTCGATGACCGACTCTGCGAGCCCGCTGCGTCACCTCGATCGGAGGCTTCGGTGGGTTGGCTGGATCCCACTCCCTATCTGCGCGGCACGGCCTGGCTGGACGGCGGCCGTGCCGTCCGCGCCGACCCCGCCGACCTCGCCCGGCTGCCCTGGGACACGGCCGAGCGGGCCGCGCTGCCCATCGGCGTACGGGTCGAGTTCGCTGCCGCGCCCGGCACCCGGGCGGTGGAGCTGCGCTATCGCGCCTCCGTTCCGGCCACGGGGGACGCCCTGCGGGCCCTGCGGCACTGCTTCGCACTGTGGCGCGACGGCCGGTGTGTGGGCGAGAGCTTCACGGCACCCGCCGAGGAGGCCACCATCACGCTCGAACTCCCTCCCGACGGGGGGACGTTCGCGATCCATCTGCCGGAGAGCCAGGCGCCGGTCGTGCTCGGCCTGCGGGCCTGCGACGGTTCCCTCTCCCCCGCCCCGCGGCGGCCGCGCTGGCTCGTGCACGGCGACTCGATCACCGAGGGCTGGTGGTCGACGCGACCCGCCCACTCCTGGCCCGCGACGGCGGGGCGGACGCTCGGCCTGGACACGGTCAACCTCGGCTTCGCGGGCGGGGCGCGCGGGGAACTCCCGCTCGCCGAGCAGCTCGCGAGCCTCCCCGGAGAACTCGTCACGCTGGCCTTCGGTACGAACTGCTGGTCCAAGGCGCCCAGTTCGGCCGGCTGGCTGTACGAGACGGTACGGGCCTACGTGGGCCTGGTGCGCCGGGGCCACCCGGACGCCCCGCTGCTGATCCTCTCCCCCGTGCTGCGCCCGGAGGCCGAGACCGTCCCCAACGCCCTGGGAGCCACCCTGGAGGACCTGCGCACGGCCATGGAGCAGGCGGGGCGGGACCTGGCGGCGGAGGGCGACAGGCGGCTGCTCGTGCTCTCGGGCCGCCCCCTGCTCAACCCCGAGGACCTCGCGGACGGCCTGCACCCCAACGACCGCGGGCACGCCCGCATGGCGGCGGCGGTCGCGGACGCGCTGCGCCCCCACGTGCGGGGGCTGCGCACGACGGTGTGACCCCCACGGAAGGCGGGCGGGCGCCCGCCCATGGGTCCACGTGTCCACGGATCCATGGGTCCCGGGTACGACGAAGGCCCCCGCGAGGCGACTCGCGGGGGCCTTCGCACGGCGGACTAGCTCCAGCTGGCGTGCAGCGGCTTGCCCTCGGCGTAACCGGCGGCGCTCTGGATGCCGACCACGGCCTTCTCCTCGAACTCGGCCAGCGAGGCCGCGCCCGCGTAGGTGCAGGACGAGCGGACGCCCGCGATGATCGAGTCGATCAGGTCCTCGACGCCCGGGCGGGACGGGTCGAGGAACATCCGGGAGGTCGAGATGCCCTCCTCGAAGAGGCCCTTGCGGGCACGGTCGTAGGCCGACTCCTCACTCGTGCGGTTCTGCACGGCGCGGGCCGAGGCCATGCCGAAGGACTCCTTGTACGGACGCCCGTCGGCGGTGTGCTGCAGGTCGCCCGGGGACTCGTACGTCCCGGCGAACCACGAGCCGATCATGACGTTGGACGCACCTGCGGCGAGCGCCATGGCGACATCGCGCGGGTGCCGGACGCCACCGTCGGCCCAGACGTGCTTGCCGTACTTCTTCGCCTCGGCGGCGCACTCCAGGACGGCGGAGAACTGCGGGCGGCCGACGCCGGTCATCATGCGCGTGGTGCACATGGCGCCGGGGCCCACGCCGACCTTGATGATGTCCGCGCCGGCCTCGATGAGGTCGCGGACACCCTCGGCGGCGACGATGTTGCCGGCGACGATCGGGACCTGCGGGTCGAGGGCGCGCACGGCCTTGATCGCGGCGACCATCGACTCCTGGTGGCCGTGCGCCGTGTCGATGACGAGCGTGTCGACGCCCGCGTCGAGCAGCTGCTTGGCCTTGCCCACGAAGTCGCCGTTGATGCCGACGGCGGCGGCGATGCGCAGCTTGCCGTTCGCGTCGACGGCCGGGGTGTACAGGGTCGCGCGGAGCGCGCCCTTGCGGGTCAGGATGCCGGCCAGCCGGCCGTCCTTGTCCACGGCCGGGGCGTAGCGCCGGTTGGCGTGGTCGAGCGTGTTGAACGCGTCGCGCGGCTCGATGTCGGCGTCGAGGAGCAGCAGGTCCTTCGACATGACCTCGGAGAGCTGGGTGAAGCGGTCGACGCCGGACAGGTCCGCGTCGGTGACGACACCGACTGGACGGCGCTCCTCGTCGACGACGACGGCGGCGTCGTGCGATCGCTTGGGCAGCAGCGAGAGCGCGTCGGCGACGGTCTGGTGGGGCGCCAGGACGATGGGGGTGTCCAGGACGTGGTGGCGGCTCTTCACCCACGCGATGACGTCGGTGACGACCTCGATCGGAATGTCCTGGGGGATGACGACGAGGCCACCGCGGCGGGCGACGGTCTCGGCCATGCGGCGGCCGGCGATCGCGGTCATGTTGGCGACGACCAGCGGGATCGTCGTCCCGGTCCCGTCCGGCGAGGAGAGGTCCACCGCCTGGCGGGAACCCACGGCCGAGCGGCTCGGCACCATGAAGACATCGTCGTACGTCAGGTCGTAGGGCGGCTTGACGTCATTGAGGAAACGCACGTGCTGACATCCCAGTCGTTCGGATCGGCCCCTAGGCATTTCAGCCAGGGGAAAAAGCACGTAGTTCATTGTCCCACGCCTGTACGAATACCAGGACCGGGCGTTTCATCCGAGGCTTGCGGCACCGGTCTTGTCGTTTCCTCCAAGGGCGAGGAGGACGGTGAGGCCGGTGGGGCTGGCGTCGACGGCCGTGGCGAAGACGTCCTGGGCGGTCTCCCAGTCGCTCGGCCTCGCCTCGGCGTAGGACTTCCAGCCGGTGACGACGAGGGCCACCGGCTCGGGCAGGTCCGTCAGGGAGTCGGCCAGGGCGTCCCAGTTCCGGCCGAACCAGGCGGGGAGCCCGAGGGCGGTGGAGCAGCGGTCCATGAACCCGGCCTTGTCGACGATCCCGTTCAGGTCGAGGACGCGCGCGTCATCGAGCCTCATCGGTCACCACCTCACGGAAGGTCTCGTAGTGGTCGTCCGTGTAGTAGACCTCGCCGCCCCTCCCGGTGACGAGGCGCCGCGGGCCGCGGTCGCGTTCGCCGGGGGTCCGGACGGTGTACTCGCGGTAGTAGCCGCGCTCGTGGAGCGGCAGGATCCGCTCGAAGTTGGAGAAGGTCGCGCCGTCCCTGTCGTAGGGGAAGGGCCCTCCCCTCTCGATGAGCTCCAGGGCCGCCCGCGCCTCGGCCGGCAGGTCGCCGGCCTGGACGGTCACGAGCCCGGAGGATCCGGTGGGGGCGGGAGCGCCGTCGCCGACGGCGGTGGAACAGCCGACGAGTGCCGCGACGCACAGCACGAGTGCGAGCAGCGCGCGGAGGGTCCGGGGCAGCATGCGCCGACGATACCGGCGCCGGGACCGCCGGCACGGGTCCCGCGCGGACGGCGTCAGACGCCGTCCGGGTCCTTCCGTTCCAGAGCGGGGCGCGAGCCGGGGGCGGACTCGGTGAGGAGGTAGTCGGCCGCGGCGCGGTCGGTCACCAGGCTGGTGACCAGCCCGGAGCGGAGCACCGCGCCGATCGCCGCCGCCTTGCGCTGGCCGCCCGCGATCGCCACGACCTCGGGGATCCGGCGCAGCCGGTCCGCCTCGACCGTGATGCACCGCTCGCCCAGGTCACGGCCCACCCGGCGCCCCTCGGTGTCGAAGAGGTGGGCGGACATCTCGGCGGCTACACCGAGGGAGGCGTAGTGGGCGCGTTCCTCGTCCGTGAGCATGTCGTGCACGGTCGAGATGCCCGGCTCCCAGGAGCCGATGGACACGCAGGCGACGGTGACCTTGTCGAAGTACTCGAAGGCCCGTGCGATGCCCGTCTGGTTGCGGAGGGCGGCCGCCGTGGCGGGGTCGGGCAGCAGCATCGGCGCGTAGATGGGGTGCGCCTCGCCGCCGGAGACCTGGGCCGCACGCCGTACCGCCTCGACCGAGCCGCGCTCGGCGGTCCCGGCGTCGTACACGCCGGTGAGCTGGACGACGGTGCACGGGGGCAGCCGGTCGAGGGCGGCGGCCATGTGGATCGTCGAGCGGCCCCAGGCCAGGCCCAGGACGTCGCCCTCGTTCACCAGCTCGCCGAGCAGGTCGGCGGCGACCTCGCCGAGGTTCTCCGGGTCGGGCGACTCGTCCTCGCCCTCCGCCGGGGACTCGACGACGACGGCGTGGCGGAGCCCGTACCGGGCGCGGAGCGCGTCCGAGCGCTCCGCGTCCAGCTCGGCCGGGACGCGGATCTCGATCCGTACGAGGTCGCGTTCGAGCGCGGTCTCCAGGACCCGGGCCACCTTGAAGCGGCTCACGCCGAACTCCTCGGCGATCTGGATCTTGGACTTGCCCTCGAGGTAGAAACGGCGCGCCATGGCCGCCGCCTGCACCAGCTCCGCGGGTCCCATCCGCAGGGCTGACCGTCCCGCCGAGATTCCCGCCACCGCGATCTCCTTAGCTCTGTTCACGTACCGCTGCCCACGTGCCGCGTCGTGCTGCTGTCGTCCTGCTGTCGTTCACACTCTGGACTCGCCGTTCATCCTGTCAGATCCGGCGGGTCCCGATCGGTCCTGTCGGTGCTCCGACGGACCGCGTTCATCTGCCGGAGGCTCAGTGGCCACACGCCCACGCCGCCGTGGCGGTCGCGGCGTCGGCCTTCGCGCGGAGGGAGCGGACGGCCTCGGCCGGGTCGTGGGCCCCGTAGACCGCCGATCCGGCCACGAAGACGTCGGCGCCGGCCTCGGCGCACCGCTCGATGGTGGATTCGGCCACCCCGCCGTCGACCTGCAGCCACAGCTCCAGTCCGTGCTTGGAGATGAGTTCGCGGGTGCGACGGATCTTGGGCAGCATGATGTCGAGGAACGCCTGCCCGCCGAAGCCCGGCTCGACGGTCATGATCAGCAACATGTCCAGCTCGGGGAGCAGGTCCTCGTACGGCTCGATGGGGGTGGCGGGCTTCAGCGCCATCGAGGCCCGCGCCCCCTTGGCGCGGATCTCGCGCGCCAGCCGGACGGGGGCGGCGGCCGCCTCGACGTGGAAGGTGACGGACCCGGCGCCGGCCTCGACGTACTGCGGGGCCCAGCGGTCCGGATCCTCGATCATGAGGTGGCAGTCCAGCGGGGTGTCCGTGGCCCTCGCGAGCGACTCGACGATCGGCACGCCGAGCGTCAGGTTGGGCACGAAGTGGTTGTCCATGACATCGACATGCAGCCAGTCGGCACCGTCGACGGCCCGTGCCTCGTCGGCGAGGCGGGCGAAGTCTGCGGACAGGATGCTGGGGTTGATCTGCGCCATGAGCCAAGCCTGCCATGTTCTTGGGCACTTCTTTGCCGCTGAGCGGTTTCGAACCCGGATCCACCCGGGTTCGGTACGGATTCGGCCCGGATTCGGACCTGATTCCGGATTCGCCCCCTGTCCACATGCCGGACGGGGGGGCGGATCCGCCTCGGTCAGGCCGTCCGCCGCAGCAGCGCCAGGTACATCGCGTCCGTGCCGTGGAGGTGCGGCCACAGCTGGACGTCCGGCCCCTCACCGAGCGCGGGCACGCCGGGCATCAGGGGACGTACGTCGATCCACTCCGCCTCGACCGCCGGCCCGCCGCGGCCCTTGAGCACGTCCTCGACGACCACCCGGGTCTCGGCCAGGTGCGGCGAGCAGGTGGCGTACCCGACGACTCCCCCGACGCGGACCGCCGACAGCGCCTCGCGCAGCAGACCGCGCTGGAGCGGGGCGAAGCCGTCCAGGTCCTCCGGGCGGCGACGCCAGCGGGCTTCGGGGCGGCGGCGCAGGGCGCCGAGGCCCGAGCACGGGACGTCCATCAGGACGCGGTCGAAGGAGCCGGGGCGCCACGGCGGGCGGGTGCCGTCGGCGGCGATGACCTGGTACGGGCCGGGGTTGCCGGCGAGCGCGCGCTCGACGAGACGGGCACGGTGCGGCTGCTTCTCGGAGGCGAGCAGGGCGGCGCCGCGCTCGGCGGCCAGGGCGCCGAGCAGGGCCGCCTTTCCGCCGGGGCCCGCGCAGCCGTCGAGCCAGCGCTCGTCACGGCCCTCCAGGGGGGCGTTGGCGAGCGCGACGGCGACGAGCTGGCTGCCCTCGTCCTGGACGCCCGCGCGCCCCTCCTTCACGGCCTCGATGGCCCCGGGCTCGCCGCCCTCGGCCAGCCGGACCGCGTACGGCGACCAGCGGCCGGGCAGCGTGTCCTCGCCCGTGAGCTCGTCGGTGGTGGCGCGGCCCGGGCGGGCGACGAGCGTGACCTCGGGGCGCTCGTTGTCGGCTTCCAGCAGGTCCTCGATGCCGGCCCGGCCGCCGCCGAGGGCGTCCCAGAGCGCGGAGACGACCCAGCGGGGGTGCGAGTGGACGACCGCGAGATGGTCCTCCGCGTCGTCCTCGTAGGGCGGCGCGACCTGCTCCACCCAGGTGTCGAGGTCGTGCTGCGAGATCTTCCGCAGAACGGCGTTCACGAACTTGGCCCGTCCGTCGCCGAGGACCACGCGTGCGAGCTCCACGCTGGCGGAGACGGCGGCGTGGGTCGGGATGCGCGTACCGAGCAGCTGGTGGGCGCCGAGCGACAGCACGTCGAGCACCGGCGGGTCGACCTCGCGGAGCGGCCGGTCGATGCAGGCGGACACGATGGCGTCGTACGTCCCCTGGCGCCGCAGCGTGCCGTAGACCAGCTCGGTCGCGAGCGCGGCGTCGCGTCCGTCGAAGTCGCCCTTCTCCCGGGCCTTCCTGAGCAGCGGCGGCAGCACGAGATTCGCGTACGCGTCCCGCTCGTCGACCGCCCTGAGCGCCTCGAAGGCCAGGATCCGCACGGGATCCTTCTGGGGACGGCGGTACGGCTTGGGGGGACGGCGACGTGCCTGCTCGCTCAAAGGTGCTCCGCGTGAGAAATGACGGGGTCGAACCCTCTCAGCCTACGTCCGCCGCCCCCGCACGCCGAAAAGCCCCCGTGACGACGGGGACGGCCCCGGCATGATCCGAAAGACCGGCCCTAGACGCCGACACGCTCGCCGGGTGCGATGCGGACGCCGCGCGCCCAGTCGGCGGCCTTCATCGGCTTCTTGCCCTGCGGCTGGACCCAGAGCAGCTCGACGGCGTGCGAGCCGGTGCCGACGTAGACGTTGTTCTTGCCGGCCGCGAGTTCGCCGGGCGTCAGATCGGTACGGTCCGGGACCAGCGCCGCGTGGATCAGCTTGAGGCGCTCGCCGCGGAACACGGTCCACGCGCCCGGGGCGGGCGTGCAGCCGCGCACCACGCGGTCCACGCGCAGCGCCGGGGTCTTCCAGTCCACATGCGCGTCCTCGACCTGGATCTTGGGCGCGAGGGTGATGCCTTCGGCGGGCTGCGGAACGGCCTTCAGGGCGCCGTCCTCGATGCCGTCCATCGTCGCGGAGAGCAGGCCCGCACCCGCGAAGGCGAGCCGGGTCAGGAGGTCGCCGCTGGTGTCGGTGGGGCGGACGTCCTCGGTGATCACGCCGTAGACCGGTCCGGAGTCGAGACCCTCCTCGATCTGGAAGGTCGACGCGCCCGTCACCTCGTCGCCCGCCATGACGGCGTGCTGCACGGGCGCCGCGCCACGCCACGCCGGCAGCAGCGAGAAGTGCAGGTTGACCCAGCCGTGCGCCGGGATGTCGAGGGCGACCTTGGGGAGCAGAGCGCCGTACGCGACGACCGGGCAGCAGTCCGGCGCGATCTCCCGCAGCCGGGCGAGGAACGCCTCGTCCCTCGGCCGCGCCGGCCTGAGGATCTCGATCCCGGCCTCCTCCGCCCGCTGGGCGACCGGGCTCGCGACCAGGCGCCGGCCACGGCCGGCGGGGGCGTCGGGGCGGGTCACGACGGCGGCCACCTCGTGCCGGCCGGAGGCGAGCAGGGCATCCAGGGCGGGCACGGCGACCTCGGGGGTGCCTGCGAAGACCAGCTTCACTCGGAGAACCTCGCGTCTCGGGGCGATGGGGGTACCCCCCTGCTCGAGCGGAGCCGAGCGCTCGGGGGAGGGCAGCGCACCAGTCTAGAGGCCGTGGCGCGAGGGGGCGTACGTCACGGCGAGCGCCCCACGCATATGCGTGTACGCCCCCGATGCGTGACCCAACCCCGGGTGGCGCGTTGGTCAAGAGAGATTGACCGAAACGGGCCCCGCCCCCTCGTCGTGGCCCGACCCTTTTCCACGCCGGTTCGAGAGGCTTTCACATGGCCGACCACGCAACCCACGACGCCCAAGCCCGGGCGAGTCTGCACCTGTTGGTGCGGGACATCGAGCGGGTCCGGCGCCAGGTCGACGCACTGCGCACACTCACGGCCCAGTTGGGCAACGTCTACCGTCCGCGCCGCTCCGGCCCGTCGACCGGCTTCGTCGTCTACGGCCGGGCACCCGCGCCGACCGTCCGGCTCGCGCAGGAGCTGCGGGACAGCGTCGAGACGCTGGTGACGGCGGCGGTCGACTTCGACCGCTCGCTGGGGTTCTCGTGGGACGCGGTGGGCTCGGCGCTCGGGGTCACGAAGCAGGCGGTCCACCGCCGGTACGGCGCACGGCGCGCGCCGCAGCCGGGTGTGGTGGTGGAGCAGGAGCGCGCCCCGGAGCCGGTGGTGGCACGCACGCTCCCGGCGGTGCCGCCGGCCCGCACGATGCCTCCGCAGCCGGCGGCGGCGCAGCAGTCGCCCCTCCGCGAGGACCCCCGCCCCCCGGCCTTCCCGGGCCCCCGCAACGGCTGACCCGCCGCCGTCCGCCCCGCCGCCGCCCCGGTCCACCGCACCGGGGCGGCGGGGTCCCGCGACAGACCGTTCCGAGCGTCGCCGTGCCCGGGTCGCCGTACCCTGATCGATCTCCGTGACCGCCGCCCGTGGGGCGACGGGGCGTCAGATGCCGTGACGGCACGGTAAGGTGGGTGCAGCGTCGCGTGCCGGTGGCAGACCGTGCCAGGCATGGAGGCGCCGAACCGAAGGAGATCGACGATGCTCTCGTCGCACCCTTCGTTCTCGCGTGACTGAGCGCGAGACGACCAGGCTCGTCGCCTGGAGCCAAGAACTCCGCCGGGTCCACGGCCGACTGAGGGAAGCGCTGGCCCTGACCCGCGCCTCCCTTGCCGACGGCACTCCCGGTGAAGCGGCCACCCGTGAACTGCTGCTGTACTGCCATGGGTTCTGTACGGCACTCGACGGCCATCATCAGGGCGAGGACCACACCCTGTTCCCGGCCATCGCAGCTGCCCATCCGGAGCTTCGGCCGGTGCTGCGCTCGCTCCAGCAGGATCACTCGATGATCGCCCACCTGATCGGCGGCCTGCAGGCCGCGGTCGACAGGGCGGCGCCGCCCGGGGAGCTCGATCACCACCTCGAAGGCATCGCGGCGATCATGGAGAACCACTTCCGCTACGAGGAGCGGCAGCTGCTCACCGTGCTCGAAACCCTGGAGTTGGCGGCCGAGCCCAGGGAGGTGCTGGGCCCGTTGTGACCGAACCACGCCCCCCGCACGGCTGACCTGCGGGAAGGGACCCCGTGGGGCCCGACGGCGCCGCCGTCCGGCCCCACGGCGCGTCAGCCGATGTCCGGTGGATCCACCCGCACCCGCACGGCCTCCCCGCCGCCCCGTGCCAGCCGCGCCGCCTGGGCCTTCTTCATCGCCGCCGCGAGCGCCGCGCCGTTGCCCGGGGGCACGCGGACGAGTGCGCGCTCCCACTGCTCGCCCGGCGGGGTGTCCCCCGGCCGCCGCGGACCTCCGGGCCGTACGACGGGCAGCGGCACCGGTCCCAACACCTCCGCGTCACCGGGCAGTTCGGCGGCCGAAAGAAACGCCACGACCGCATCAGGCGGACCCGAGACCGCCGCCATCCGGGACACCGGCGGGAAGCCGAGCTCCGCCCGCTCGGCCAGCTCGCGCTGGGCATGGCCCACGGGGTCCCACCGCACCAGGGCCTGCACCGGCCGCAGCGTCGGCTCCGCGACCACCACCACCGTGCCGCCCTCGGCCTGCCCCCGTACCAGCGAGGCCGCGTCGATCCAGCGGCGCAGCGCCTCCTCGCCCGCCCGCAGGTCGGGGCGGCCGAGCATCGCCCAGCCGTCGAGGAGCAGCGCCGCCGCATAGCCGCCCTCGGCGACCGGCTCCGCCCCCGGCGTCGACACCACGAGCGCGGGCCGTCCGGGCACGGTGTCCAGGACGTGGTCCCGGCCCGACGTCCGTACCGGTACCGCGGGGAACGCCCGGCCCAGTTCCTCCGCCGTGCGGCGCGCGCCCACGATCTGCGCCCGCAGCC
Source organism: Streptomyces sp. NPDC013317 (assembly GCF_055563155.1). Classification (NCBI taxonomy): domain Bacteria; kingdom Bacillati; phylum Actinomycetota; class Actinomycetes; order Kitasatosporales; family Streptomycetaceae; genus Streptomyces; species Streptomyces sp. NPDC013317. The sequence goes on along the minus strand of NZ_JBVHDX010000016.1, from coordinate 23,042 downwards.
GCGTCGCGCCGCACTCGACGCAATTCCAGTCCGGCGCGCCCTGCCCGCACCACCCGCACCGCAGTTCCTGCTGCTCGGGTGCCTCCAGGGGCCCGGCGCAGTGCCGGCAGCGGGCGGGCGTCCGGCAGCGCTCGCACGCCAGCCTCGGTACGTAGCCCCGGCGCGGGACCTGGACCAGCACGGGGCCGGTCTTCAGGCCCTCCCGTACGGTCTCCCAGGCAAGCGACGGCAGCCGCGCGGCGCGCGCCGCCTCGTCGCGGGCGAGCAGTTCGTCCCCGACGGTGCGGACGAGCGGGGCGGCGACGCGCACCTGGTCACGGCCGGCGACGACGGGCGCGGCCCAGCCGGACTCCACGAGCTGTGCGGCCTCGACGGTGCAGCTGGTCGAGCCGAGCAGGAAGGCGCACCCGTCGTGGGCGGCGCGCAGCAGCAGGACGTCGCGCGCGTGGGGCTGCGGGGCGTGCGGCTCGCTGTGGCTGCCGTCGCCGTCGTCCCAGATGGCGACGAGCCCGAGGTCGCGGACGGGCGCGAACATCGCGGCGCGGGTACCGACGACCGCCCGCACGGCCCCACGCCGTACGGCGAGCCACTGGGCGTACCGCTTCTCCGGTCCGGTCTCGGCCGTGAGCAGTGCGTGCCGCCCGGGCCCCAGCAGGGCCGCGAGCGCCGCGTCCACGCGCGAGGCGGCCCGCCCGTCGGGTACGACGACCAGCGCGCCGCGCCCGGAGGCGAGCGTGGCGCCCACGGCCCGGGCCAGCTCCTCGGCCCAGTACGGCCCCGGCAGCGCGTTCCAGACGGCGCGTGGGGCGCCGCCACGGGCCAGGGCGTCCAGGAAGGCCGGACCGCGCTCGTACCTCCCCCAGCTGCCCGGCTCGGGCGCGGCGGGCGGGGGCAGCGGCTCGGGGGACGCCTTCCCCTCGGCTCGCGCGCTGCGGGGCGGAATCGCGAGCTGGAGCACGTCGGCCAGGCTCCCCGCGTACCGGTCGGCGACGGCCCGCGCGAGCCCCAGGAGCTCGGCGCTGAGTACCGGCTCGGGCGACACGACGTCGGCGAGCGCGGCCAGCGCGCCCTTGTAGTCCGACTCGGCGCGCCGCTCGACGAGGAACCCGTCGATCAGCCGCCCGCCCTCGCGCCGCCCGTCCCTGACCTGGTGCGCCCCGGCCCCGAACCGCACCCGTACCCGCACCCCCGGCTGCGCGACGGCGTCCAGCTCCTCGGGCACGGCGTAGTCGAAGAACTGGTCGAGATGGAGCACTCCCTTGTTGACCACCACCCGCGCGACGGGAAGCTCCTTGGCCAGCGCGGCCCCTCGCCACGTCCGCGGCTTGGCCCGCGGCACCTTCGCCTTCCGCACGGACTCCCGAATGAGCGCGAGCTGCTCGTGCGACTCACCGGCCGCACCCTCGGGCGTCTCGTTCTCGCTGCTCACAGCCCCATACCTACCAGACAGCACCGACAGCCGGGCCGGGCCGGACGCGCGGAGGCCCGGCACCCCCCAGGGGTGCCGGGCCTCCGTCGTGTGCGGGGGGGCGCGATGCCTACAGGCCCGCGGCCTTCTTCAGGGCGTCCACGCGGTCCGTGCGCTCCCAGGTGAAGTCGGGGAGCTCGCGGCCGAAGTGGCCGTACGCCGCGGTCTGGGCGTAGATCGGGCGGAGCAGGTCGAGGTCGCGGATGATCGCGGCCGGGCGGAGGTCGAAGACCTCGCCGATGGCGTTCTCGATCTTCTCGGTCTCGACGGTGTTCGTGCCGAAGGTCTCGACGAAGAGACCGACGGGCTCCGCCTTGCCGATCGCGTACGCGACCTGGACCTCGCAGCGCGAGGCGAGGCCCGCGGCCACGACGTTCTTGGCGACCCAGCGCATGGCGTAGGCGGCCGAGCGGTCGACCTTGGACGGGTCCTTGCCGGAGAAGGCACCGCCGCCGTGGCGGGCCATGCCGCCGTAGGTGTCGATGATGATCTTGCGGCCGGTGAGGCCGGCGTCGCCCATCGGGCCGCCGATCTCGAAGCGGCCGGTCGGGTTCACCAGGAGGCGGTAGCCGTCGACGTCCAGCTTGATGCCGTCCTCGACGAGCTGCTTCAGGACGTGCTCGACGACGAACTCACGGATGTCGGGCGCGAGCAGCGACTCGAGGTCGATGTCCGAGGCGTGCTGCGAGGAGACCACGACCGTGTCGAGGCGGACGGCCTTGTCGCCGTCGTACTCGATGGTGACCTGGGTCTTGCCGTCGGGGCGCAGGTACGGGATCGTCCCGTTCTTGCGGACCTCGGTCAGACGGCGGGAGAGCCGGTGCGCGAGGTAGATCGGGAGCGGCATGAGCTCCGGGGTCTCGTCCGACGCGTACCCGAACATCAGGCCCTGGTCGCCGGCGCCCTGCTTGTCCAGCTCGTCCTCGTCGCCCTCGACGCGCTTCTCGTACGCCGTGTCGACGCCCTGCGCGATGTCCGGGGACTGCGACCCGATGGAGACCGAGACGCCGCAGGACGCGCCGTCGAAGCCCTTCTTCGAGGAGTCGTACCCGATCTCGAGGATCTTGTTCCGAACGAGGGTGGGGATGTCGGCCCACGCCTTCGTGGTGACCTCGCCGGCGACGTGTACGAGGCCGGTGGTGATCAGCGTCTCGACGGCCACGCGGGACGTGGGGTCCTCGCGGAGGAGCGCGTCGAGGATGGTGTCGCTGATCTGGTCAGCGATCTTGTCGGGGTGACCTTCGGTCACGGACTCCGAAGTGAACAGACGACGGGACACAATGCTCCCTGGGGTTGCAGCGGCTGCTGGCTGAACAATGTCGGACGGCAGGGGGCTGCGCCCCGCGTCGTACCAAGAACAGTCTATCGGGCGTCATCAGCCATTGGGCCAGGTGTCTCGGAAGATGGGAGCGTCCCGCTCGCCGGTTCCGGTCCGTCCCGCGCCGCTCTCACCGGCTCGGATCGCCCGCTTGGACCGTTTTCCCGGGAAATTCACTCGGCCGGCACGGTGAAATCCGGCCGCCGGGAGTGAGATTTCCCCGAATTCTCTCAGGGAAGGGACCGAAGGCGGGGTGCGACCAGGTCCCAGACCTTCTCGGCCAGTGCTTCCTTCGGGCCGTACGGAACGGGCGTGTCGGAACCGTCGGAGGCGAGGATCACGGCCTCGTTCTCCTCGGAGCCGAAGGTCTTGCGCTCACCCACCTCGTTGACCACGAGCAGGTCGCAGCCCTTGCGGCGGAGCTTCTCCCGCCCGTTGGCGAGGACGTCGTCCGTCTCGGCCGCGAAGCCGACGATCACCTGGTCCGGCAGGGCCCGGTCGGCGGAGATCTCGGCGAGGACGTCGGGGTTGCGGACCAGCTCGACGACCGGTGCCTCGACGTCGTCCCGCTTCTTGATCTTGCCGGGGGCGTAGACGGCCGGGCGGAAGTCGGCGACGGCGGCGGCCATGACCACGGCATCGGCGTCGGCCGTGGCCTTGAGAACGGCCTCGCGCAGCTGGACCGCCGTGCCGACGTGGACGACGTCGACCCCGGCCGGGTCGGGGATGCCGGTGTTGGCCTCGACGAGCGTGACCCGGGCGCCCCGGGCGGCGGCGGCCTTGGCCAGGGCGTAGCCCTGCTTGCCGGAGGAACGGTTGCCCAGGTAGCGGACCGGGTCGAGGGGCTCCCGGGTGCCGCCCGCGCTGACCACGACATGACGGCCGGCGAGATCGGGGGCGGCCGTGCCGCGCGCGAGGATCCGCCGGCAGACCTCGAAGATCTCCCCCGGGTCGGGCAGCCGGCCCTTGCCGGTGTCGACGCCGGTGAGACGTCCGACCGCGGGCTCGATGACGACGGCGCCGCGCCGGCGGAGCGTGGCCACGTTCTCCTGGGTGGCGGGGTGCTCCCACATCTCGGTGTGCATCGCGGGGGCGAAGACGACCGGACAGCGGGCGGTGAGCAGCGTGTTCGTCAGGAGGTCGTCGGCGAGGCCGTGGGCGGCCTTGGCGAGCATGTCGGCGGTGGCGGGGGCCACGACGACGAGGTCGGCGGCCTGCCCGATCCGTACGTGCGGGACCTCGTGGACGGACTCCCACACCTCGGTGGAGACGGGGTTGCCGGAGAGGGCGGACCAGGTGGCCGCGCCGACGAAGTTCAGGGCGGAGTCGGTCGGCACGACACGGACGTCGTGACCCGACTCGGTCAGCCGCCGGAGCAGCTCACAGGCCTTGTACGCGGCGATGCCGCCGCTGACGCCCAGAACGACCTTCGGCTTGGTCACCACTGCCACTCCCCGCACTCGGACTGCGTACTCGGATGCGTACGACTCCATGAGACACCACAGGCCCGGCGGATGTTCCGCCGGGCCTGGGGTGACGAACGCGACGTTCGTACGTGCTTACTGCGCCGGGCCCTCGATGGCCTCGGAGGTCAGCAGACCCGCGTTGATCTCGCGCAGGGCGATCGAGAGCGGCTTCTCGTGGACGTGGGTGTCGACGAGCGGACCGACGTACTCGAGCAGGCCCTCGCCGAGCTGCGAGTAGTACGCGTTGATCTGACGCGCGCGCTTGGCCGCGTAGATCACGAGGCTGTACTTCGAGTCGGTGGCCTCGAGCAGCTCGTCGATCGGCGGGTTGATGATGCCCTCGGGCGCGGTGATGGAAGAGGACACGCTCTAGCCTTCCGAAGAAACTTCTGTGAGCTGATCGGGATGATCAGATCCAGGTGATCAGAAAAAGATCAAACAACGTTCATCAAGGCTAGCAGCTCACGCGCCACGTCCTCGACGGAGGTGTTGACCAGGGTGGTGTCGAACTCCGGCTCGGCGGCCAGTTCGATCTTGGCGGCCTCCAGCCGGCGCTCGATGACCTCGGGCGACTCGGTGCCGCGGCCGGTGAGCCGGCGGACCAGCTCGTCCCAGCTCGGCGGCGCCAGGAAGACCAGCTGCGAGTCCGTCATGGACTCCTTGACCTGCCGGGCGCCCTGGAGGTCGATCTCCAGGAGCACGGGCTCGCCGGCCTCCAGGCGCTCCAGCACCGCCTGGCGCGGCGTGCCGTAGCGGTTGCCCGCGAACTCGGCCCATTCGAGAAGTTCCCCGTTGGCGACCAGCTTGTCGAACTCGTCGTCCGTGACGAAGAAGTACTGGACGCCGTGCTTCTCGCCGGGGCGGGGCTTTCGTGTCGTGGCCGACACCGAGAGCCAGACCTCGGGGTGGACCTTGCGCATATGAGCGACGACCGTGCTCTTGCCCACCCCGGAGGGGCCGGAGAGCACGGTCAGCCGCGGACGTACCTCTGCTGCCATGCAGCGATTATTCCAGCTTTACGGGGGTGCCTGGGACGGCAGTCCCGTCTCAGGCGCCGGTGCTGCCGAACTCGCGCTCCAGGGAGGCGATCTGGTTGGAACCGAGCCCCCGGACACGGCGGCTCTCGGAGATCCCGAGTCGCTCCATGATCTGCTTGGCGCGGACCTTGCCCACGCCGGGGAGGGACTCGAGCAGGGCGGAGACCTTCATCTTGCCGATGACGTCGTTCTCCTGGCCCTGCTTGATGACCTCGTGGAGGGAGGCGCCGGAGTGCTTGAGTCGATTCTTGACCTCGGCCCGCTCCCGGCGAGCCGCGGCGGCCTTTTCGAGCGCGGCTGCGCGCTGTTCAGGGGTAAGGGGCGGAAGAGCCACGCCTACGTCACCTCGGATGTCGAACTGTCGGATACGGACCGGTGAGGAACCTGATCGCCCCACACCAGTGGAGCAGCGACCAACGCATGTGACGTTGAACGCCGACTCTGCCCCGGAGACTAGCGGCCAATGTCTCTCCAGTCAGCGAGAACAAGCGAAAAGTCCTGGTCAGCATCGACCGACCAGGACTTTTCCGGCATAACAACCGGGTTTTGGGTAAGGATCTTGTCAAGGAATGAGACGGCCCTCACCTGCGGATTGGTCCGGAGGACCCTCAGCCGGCGACGGCCTCGCGGATTTCGGTCGCGTAGCGCTCCGCCGAGGTGCGCAGTGCGGAGGCGTCCGGACCGTGCTTGAGGACGCCGCGGCTGACGTTGGGGACGACGTTGCGGACGGCCGTGCCGAAGACCGCGGGGAGGTCGGCGGGGGTCGCGCCCTGGGCGCCGAGGCCGGGGGCCAGGAGCGGGCCGTTGATGTCCAGGTCGAACGAGGACAGGTCGCCGAGCGTCGCGCCGACGACCGCGCCGAAGGAGCCCATGGGGGTCTCCCCCGCGTTCTCCTCGGCGAGGTGGGCCAGCATCGTGGCGCCGATGGTCCGGCCGTCCTCGCGGACGGCCCGCTGGACCTCCGCGCCCTCCGGGTTGGAGGTGAGGGCCAGGACGAAGAGGCCCGCGCCGTTCTCCCGCGCCAGGTCGACGGCCGGCTTCAGGGAGCCGTAGCCGAGGTACGGCGAGACCGTGAGCGCGTCCGAGAACAGCGGGGAGTCCTTGCGGAGGAAGGCCTCCGCGTACGCGGCCATGGTGGAGCCGATGTCGCCGCGCTTGGCGTCCATGACGACCAGGCCGCCCTCGGCCCGCAGATCGGCGACGGCGCGCTCCAGGACGGCGACGCCGCGCGAGCCGAAGCGCTCGAAGAACGCGGCCTGCGGCTTGAAGACGGCGACGGTCTCCGCGAGCGCCTCCACGACCGTGAAGGTGAAGCGCTCCAGGCCCGCGATGTCGTCGGTCAGGCCCCAGGAGTCGAGGAGAGCCGCGTGCGGGTCGATGCCGACGCAGAGCGGACCGCGCTCGTCCATGGCGGAGCGCAGACGGGTGCCGAACGGCAGGGGCCGGCCGAGGGGCGTCGTCGAGGGGTGGCGGTCGGGCGACGGGAGGGCGGTCACGAGGTTGCGGCCTTTCGGTTGTCGGCGCCGACGGCCTCGGCGAGGGTGGCGTACGGGGAGGCGGCGAGGCGCGCGGCGAGGCCCTTGTGGATCGCGCGGGCGTAGAACGGCCCCTCGTAGATGAAGGCGCTGTAGCCCTGGATCAGGGTGGCGCCGGCCAGGATGCGCTGCCAGGCGTCCTCGGCGTTCTCGATGCCGCCGACGCCCACGAGGACCAGCCGGTCGCCCACGCGTGCGTGGAGGCGCCTGAGGACGGCGAGGGAGCGCTCCTTGACGGGGGCGCCGGAGAGCCCGCCGGTCTCCTTGACCAGGGCCGGGTCGGACGTCAGGCCGAGGCCCTCGCGGGCGATGGTGGTGTTGGTGGCGATGATGCCGTCGAGACCGAGCTCCAGGGCCAGGTCGGCGACGGCGTCGACGTCCTCGTCGGCCAGGTCGGGGGCGATCTTGACCAGGAGCGGGACGCGGCGGTCGGTGACCGTGCGGTCGGCCGCCTCGCGTACGGCGGTGAGCAGCGGGCGCAGGGACTCGGTGGCCTGGAGGTTGCGCAGCCCCGGGGTGTTCGGTGAGGAGACGTTGACGACGAGGTAGTCGGCGTACCGGGCGAGGCGCTCGGTGGACTTCACGTAGTCGGCGGCGGCCTCGGCCTCCGGGACGACCTTGGTCTTGCCGATGTTGACGCCCACGACGGTCCTGAAGACCGGCACGCGCGCGTGGAGGCGTTCGGCGACGGCGGCGGAGCCCTCGTTGTTGAAGCCCATGCGGTTGATGAGCGCGCGGTCCGGGACGAGGCGGAAGAGCCGCTTCTTGGGGTTGCCGGGCTGGGCCTCGCCGGTGACGGTGCCGATCTCGATGTGGTCGAAGCCGAGCATCGACATGCCGTCGATGGCGACGGCGTTCTTGTCGAATCCGGCGGCGAGGCCGAAGGGGCCGTGCATGCGCAGGCCGAGGGCCTCGGTGCGCAGCTCCTTGTAGCGGGGCGCGAGCACGGCGGCGACGAAGGTGCGCAGCACCGGGACGCGGGCGGCCAGGCGGATCCAGCGGAAGGCCAGGTGGTGGGCCTGCTCCGGGTCCATCCGCTTGAAGACGAGGTCGAAGAAGAACTTGTACATGTGGGGTGTCCTCAGCAAGAGGGGGACACCGTTTCCGGTGTCCCCCTCGTGGGTTGCTAGTCGCGGGCCGCGGTCAGGTGTTCCGCGTGTTCCTGGAGCGAGCGGACGCCGACGTCGCCGTGGCCGAGCGCCTCGATGCCCTGGACGGCGGCGGCGAGCGCCTGGACCGTGGTGAGGCACGGGACGGAGCGGGCGACCGCCGCCGTACGGATGTCGTAGCCGTCGAGGCGGCCACCGGTGCCGTACGGGGTGTTGACGATCAGGTCGACCTGACCGTCGTGGATCAGCTGGACGATCGTCTTCTCGCCGTTCGGGCCCTCGCCCTCGGACTGCTTGCGCACGATCGTGGCGTTGATGCCGTTGCGCTTGAGCACCTCCGCCGTGCCCGAGGTGGCCATCAGCTCGAAGCCGTGGGCGACCAGCTCGCGCGCCGGGAAGATCATCGAGCGCTTGTCGCGGTTGGCGACGGAGATGAAGGCGCGGCCCTTGGTGGGCAGCGGGCCGTAGGCGCCGGCCTGCGACTTGGCGTACGCCGTGCCGAAGACGGTGTCGATGCCCATGACCTCGCCGGTGGAGCGCATCTCCGGGCCGAGGACGGTGTCCACGCCGCGGCCCTGGATGTCGCGGAAGCGGGTCCACGGCATCACGGCCTCCTTGACGGAGATCGGCGCGTCGAGCGGCAGGGTGCCGCCGTCACCGGTCTTCGGGAGCAGCCCCTCCTCGCGCAGCTCGGCGATGGTGGCGCCGAGCGAGATGCGGGCGGCGGCCTTCGCCAGCGGTACGGCGGTCGCCTTCGACGTGAAGGGAACGGTCCGGGAGGCGCGCGGGTTGGCCTCGAGGACGTACAGGATGTCGCCGGCCATCGCGAACTGGATGTTGATCAGGCCGCGCACGCCGACGCCCTTGGCGATGGCCTCCGTGGAGGCGCGCAGGCGCTTGATGTCGAAGCCGCCGAGGGTGATCGGGGGCAGGGCGCAGGCCGAGTCGCCGGAGTGGATGCCGGCTTCCTCGATGTGCTCCATGACGCCGCCGAGGTACAGCTCGTGACCGTCGTAGAGGGCGTCGACGTCGATCTCGATGGCGTCGTCGAGGAAGCGGTCGACCAGGACCGGCCGGGTGGGGCTGATCTCGGTCGATTCGGCGATGTACGACTCCAGGCGGGTCTCGTCGTAGACGATCTCCATGCCGCGGCCGCCGAGCACGTACGAGGGGCGTACGAGGACGGGGTAGCCGATCTCGTCGGCGATGGCCTTGGCGCCGGCGAAGGTGGTCGCGGTGCCGTGCTTGGGGGCCGGGAGGCCCGCCTCGGCGAGGACCTGGCCGAAGGCACCGCGGTCCTCGGCGGCGTGGATGGCCTCCGGGGAGGTGCCGACGACCGGCACGCCGTTGTCCTTGAGCGCCTGGGAGAGGCCCAGGGGGGTCTGGCCGCCGAGCTGGACGACGACACCGGCGACGGGGCCGGCCAGCGTCTCGGCGTGCACGATCTCCAGGACGTCCTCGAGCGTCAGCGGCTCGAAGTACAGGCGGTCGGAGGTGTCGTAGTCGGTGGAGACGGTCTCCGGGTTGCAGTTGACCATCACGGTCTCGTAGCCGGCGTCGCTCAGGGCGAAGGAGGCGTGGACGCAGGAGTAGTCGAACTCGATGCCCTGGCCGATGCGGTTCGGGCCGGAACCCAGGATGATCACGGCGGGCTTGGTGCGCGGCGCGACCTCGCTCTCCTCGTCGTACGAGGAGTAGAAGTACGGGGTCTTGGCGGCGAACTCGGCGGCGCAGGTGTCGACCGTCTTGTAGACCGGGCGGACGCCGAGCGCGTGCCGGACCTCACGGACGACGTCCTCGCGCAGGCCGCGGATCTCGGCGATCTGGACGTCGGAGAAGCCGTGGCGCTTGGCCTCGGCGAGCAGCTCGGGGTGGAGCTTCTCGGCCTCGGCGAGCTCGTCGGCGATCTCCTTGATGAGGAAGAGCTGGTCGACGAACCACGGGTCGATCTTCGTGGCCTCGAAGACCTCCTCGGGGGTGGCCCCGGCGCGGATGGCCTGCATGACCGTGTTGATGCGGCCGTCGGTCGGGCGGACCGCCTCGCTGAGCAGCTCGGCCTTGTCGCCGGGCTCGCCGACGAAGGTGAACTGCGAGCCCTTCTTCTCCAGGGAGCGCAGGGCCTTCTGCAGCGCTTCGGTGAAGTTGCGGCCGATGGCCATGGCCTCGCCGACGGACTTCATGGTCGTGGTCAGCGTGGAGTCGGCCTGCGGGAACTTCTCGAAGGCGAATCGCGGGGCCTTGACGACGACGTAGTCGAGCGTTGGCTCGAAGGACGCCGGGGTCTTCTCCGTGATGTCGTTCGGGATCTCGTCCAGCGTGTAGCCGACGGCGAGACGCGCCGCGATCTTCGCGATCGGGAATCCGGTCGCCTTGGAGGCGAGGGCGGAGGAGCGGGAGACGCGCGGGTTCATCTCGATGACGATGATCCGGCCGTCGTCCGGGTTGACCGCGAACTGGATGTTGCAGCCGCCGGTGTCGACGCCGACCTCGCGGATGATCGCGATGCCGATGTCCCGCAGCCGCTGGTACTCGCGGTCGGTGAGGGTCATCGCCGGGGCGACGGTGATCGAGTCACCGGTGTGGACGCCCATCGGGTCGAAGTTCTCGATGGAGCAGACGACCACGACGTTGTCGTTCCGGTCGCGCATCAGCTCCAGCTCGTACTCCTTCCAGCCGAGGATGGACTCCTCCAGGAGCACCTCGGTGGTGGGAGAGAGCGTCAGGCCCTGGCCGGCGATGCGGCGCAGCTCGTCCTCGTCGTGGGCGAAGCCGGAGCCGGCGCCGCCCATCGTGAAGGAGGGGCGGACGACGACGGGGTAGCCGCCGAGCGTCTCGACGCCCTCGAGGACGTCGTCCATGGAGTGGCAGATGACCGAGCGGGCGGACTCGCCGTAACCGATCTTGGCCTTGACGGCCTCGACGACGCCCTTGAAGAGGTCGCGGTCCTCGCCCTTGTGGATGGCCTCCACGTTGGCGCCGATGAGCTCGACGCCGTACTTCTCCAGGACGCCCTGCTCGTGCATGGAGATCGCGGTGTTGAGCGCGGTCTGGCCGCCGAGGGTGGGCAGGAGGGCGTCGGGGCGCTCCTTGGCGATGATCTTCTCGACGAACTCGGGGGTGATCGGCTCGACGTAGGTGGCGTCGGCGATCTCCGGGTCGGTCATGATCGTGGCCGGGTTGGAGTTGACCAAGATCACCCGCAGGCCCTCGGCCTTGAGGATGCGGCAGGCCTGGGTGCCGGAGTAGTCGAACTCGGCGGCCTGGCCGATGACGATCGGGCCGGAGCCGATGACCAGGACGGACTGGATATCGGTGCGCTTAGGCACGCTCGGCCTCCATCAGGGATACGAAACGGTCGAAGAGGTACGCGGCGTCGTGCGGGCCCGCGGCCGCCTCGGGGTGGTACTGGACGGAGAAGGCCGGCTGGTCGAGCAGCTGGAGGCCTTCCACCACGTTGTCGTTCAGGCAGACGTGCGAGACCTCGGCACGCCCGAAGGGGGTCTCGGAGACCTTGTCGAGGGGCGCGTCGACGGCGAAGCCGTGGTTGTGCGCGGTGACCTCGACCTTGCCGGTCGTACGGTCCTGCACCGGCTGGTTGATGCCCCGGTGGCCGTACTTCAGCTTGTAGGTGCCGAAGCCGAGCGCGCGGCCGAGGATCTGGTTGCCGAAGCAGATGCCGAAGAGCGGGGTCCTGCGCTCCAGGACGGCCCGCATCACGGCGACGGGACCGTCGGCCGTGGCCGGGTCGCCGGGGCCGTTGGAGAAGAACACACCGTCGGGGTTGACGGCGTAGACGTCCTCGGCGGTCGCGGTGGCGGGCAGGACGTGGACCTCGATGCCGCGCTCGGCCATCCGGTGCGGGGTCATGCCCTTGATGCCGAGGTCGACGGCGGCGACGGTGAACTTCTTGGTGCCGATCGCGGGGACGACGTAGGTCTCCTTGGTGGCGACCTCGGCGGAGAGGTTCGCGCCCGTCATCTCGGGGGCCTGGCGGACCTCGGCGAGCATGGTGCCCTCGTCGGGCAGCGCCTGGCCGGAGAAGATGCCGACGCGCATGGCGCCGCTCTCGCGCAGGTGGCGGGTGAGGGCGCGGGTGTCGATGCCGGAGATGCCGACGACGCCCTGGGCGGCGAGCTCCTCGTCCAGCGAGCGCTTGGCGCGCCAGTTGGAGGTGACGCGCGCGGGGTCGCGGACGACGTAGCCGGAGACCCAGATGCGGGAGGACTCGGGGTCCTCGTCGTTGACGCCGGTGTTGCCGACGTGCGGGGCGGTCATCACGACCACCTGGCGGTGGTACGACGGGTCGGTCAGGGTCTCCTGGTAGCCGGTCATGCCGGTGGAGAACACGGCCTCGCCGAAGGTCTCCCCCACGGCCCCGTAGGCACGGCCGCGGAAGATGCGGCCGTCCTCCAGGACGAGTACGGCGGGAACTTTGCCGGTTCCCCGGGTGGAGGTCGTCATCGTGCGGTGCCTTCCGTCGTCTTGTTCATGCTGTTGAGGGTCTCGACCCAGGTGGCGTGTTCCGCCGCCCGGTCGGACCGGAAGCCGGAGTCGAGCAGCTTCTCGCCGTGCGCCCACGTGACGATCAGCAGCCCGCCCTCGGCGAGGACCTTGCCCGCGATGCCCTTGTCGAGCCGGGCCTCGCGCAGGGCCGCGGCCGGGATGAAGAAGTCGTTCGCCCCGGGGCGTACGACCTCGATCCCCGCGTCCGTGAGGGTGAGCTCCACGCGGCTGCGGACCCCGAGGCCGTGGGCGACGATCCGGTCGAGCCACTGCCCGGCCGTGGTCGAGCCGTGGTACCGGCCGCTGAGCTTCAGTGTCGCCTCACCGGCGGTCCCGGGCATTCCCGGCAGTTCGGGGAGGTCCGACTGGAGGCTGCCGCGCCACTTCCATCCCTGGCGCATCAGCCAGTAGACGAAGGCGATGAAGAGCAGGAGTCCCGCGACCCAGCCGATCCGTCCGGCCCAGTCGGTCACCTCCGCCGACTTCTTCTCGGCCTCGGCGGCCAGTTCGATGAGTGTCACGCCAGCTTCCCGTCGACGAGCGTTGCCCGGCCCCGCAGGAAGGTGTGGGTGACGCGTCCCGGCAGCTCGCGGCCCTCGTACGGGGTGTTGCGGCTGCGGGAGGCGAAGCCCGCGGGGTCCACGGGACCACGGTATGCCGGATCGACCAGGGTCAGGTTGGCGGGCTCACCTGCCGAGACGGGGCGTCCGTGGCCCTTGGCCCGCCCGATCTCGGCGGGCTTCACCGACATCCGGTCGGCGACGCCTGCCCAGTCGAGGAGTCCGGTCTCGACCATCGTCTGCTGGACGACGGAGAGCGCGGTCTCCAGGCCCACCATGCCCATGGCGGCCGCGGCCCACTCGCAGTCCTTGTCCTCGTGCGGGTGCGGGGCGTGGTCGGTGGCGACGATGTCGATCGTGCCGTCGGCCAGGGCCTCGCGCAGCGCCATCACGTCGCGCTCGGTGCGCAGCGGCGGGTTGACCTTGTAGACCGGGTTGTAGCTCCGGACCAGCTCGTCGGTGAGGAGGAGGTGGTGCGGGGTGACCTCGGCGGTGACGTCGATGCCGCGGGACTTGGCCCAGCGGACGATCTCGACGGAGCCGGCGGTGGAGAGGTGGCAGATGTGGACCCGGGAGCCGACGTGCTCGGCGAGGAGCACGTCACGGGCGATGATCGACTCCTCGGCGACGGCCGGCCAGCCGCCGAGCCCGAGCTCGGCGGAGACGACGCCCTCGTTCATCTGGGCGCCCTCGGTGAGGCGGGGCTCCTGGGCGTGCTGGGCGACGACGCCGCCGAAGGCCTTCACGTACTCCAGGGCGCGGCGCATGATCACGGCGTCGTCGACGCACTTGCCGTCGTCGGAGAAGACGGTGACGCCGGCGGCGGAGTCGTGCATGGCGCCGAGCTCGGCGAGCTTCTTGCCCTCCAGGCCGACGGTGACGGCGCCGATGGGCTGCACGTCGCAGTAGCCGGACTCCTTGCCGAGCCGGTAGACCTGCTCGACGACACCGGCGGTGTCGGCGACCGGGAAGGTGTTGGCCATCGCGAAGACGGCGGTGAAGCCGCCGGAGGCGGCGGCGCGGGTGCCGGTGAGGACGGTCTCGGAGTCCTCACGGCCCGGCTCACGCAGATGGGTGTGGAGGTCGACCAGGCCCGGCAGCAGGATCTGCCCGTCGGCCTCGATCACCGTCGCGCCCTCGGCGGACAGTCCCGTGCCGACCTCCGCGACGGTCTCGCCGTCGATCAGGACGTCCTGCGCCTCGCCGCCCAGCACCTTGGCACCGCGGATAAGAATCTTGCTCATGGTTACTTGCTCTCCTCGGTACGCGTGTGGCTGACGGCGGGCTCGTTGCCGCCCAGAAGCAGGTAGAGGACGGCCATCCGGACGGAGACGCCGTTGGCGACCTGCTCGATGACCGTGCAGCGGTCGGAGTCGGCGACCTCGGCGGTGATCTCCATGCCGCGAACCATCGGACCGGGGTGCATGACGATGGCGTGCTCGGGCATCCTCGCCATCCTGTCGCCGTCGAGCCCGTACCGCCGGGAGTACTCGCGCTCGGTCGGGAAGAAGGCCGCGTTCATCCGCTCGCGCTGCACACGCAGCATCATGACCGCGTCGGACTTCGGCAGCACGCTGTCGAGGTCGTAGCTGATGTCGCACGGCCAGGTCTCGACTCCGACCGGGACGAGCGTGGGCGGGGCCACCAGGGTGACCTCGGCGCCGAGGGTGTGCAGCAGGTCGACGTTGGAGCGGGCGACCCGGCTGTGCAGGACGTCTCCGACGATCGTGATGCGCTTGCCGGCGAGGTCCTGGCCGAGGCCGGCGTCGCGGCCGACGAGACGCCGGCGCATGGTGAAGGCGTCCAGCAGGGCCTGGGTGGGGTGCTGGTGGGTGCCGTCGCCCGCGTTGACGACGGGAGCGTCGATCCAGCCGGAGGTGGCGAGCCGGTAGGGGGCTCCGGAGGCGCCGTGACGGATGACGACGGCGTCGACGCCCATCGCCTCCAGGGTCTGCGCGGTGTCCTTGAGGGACTCGCCCTTGGAGACGCTGGAGCCCTTGGCCGCGAAGTTGATCACGTCGGCGGAGAGGCGCTTCTCGGCGGCCTCGAAGGAGATCCGGGTACGGGTGGAGTCCTCGAAGAAGAGGTTGCAGATGGTCCGGCCGCGCAGCGTGGGCAGCTTCTTGATCGGCCGGTCGGCGACCCGCGCCATCTCCTCGGCGGTGTCGAGGATGAGGACGGCGTCGTCGCGCGTGAGGTCGGCGGCCGAGATGAGGTGACGCATCATCGGGGTGTTCTCCGTGGTCGGGAGGTGGGGGGCCCAGGGGTGTGCAGGACCGCCCCGGCGGGGGCGGGCGCGCAGGGGTGTGCCCTGGACCCGTCGGGAAGCCGGACCGGCTAGGCGGTGGTCCTGCTGCCGAGCAGCACGGTGTCGCGACCGTCCTCCTCGGCGAGCTGGACCTTGACCGTCTCGCGCAGCGACGTGGGGAGGTTCTTGCCGACGTAGTCGGCACGGATCGGGAGTTCGCGGTGACCGCGGTCGACGAGGACCGCGAGCTGGACGGCCCTGGGGCGGCCGATGTCGCCGAGCGCGTCGAGCGCGGCGCGGATCGTACGGCCGGAGAAGAGCACGTCGTCGACGAGGACGACCAGCCGGCCGTCGACGCCGTCACCGGGGATCTCGGTGCGGCCGATGGCGCGGGCGGGCTTCATCCGCAGGTCGTCGCGGTACATGGTGATGTCGAGCGAGCCGACCGGGACCTTGCGTCCGGTGATCTCGGCGAGTTTGTCGGCCAGCCGACGGGCGAGGAAGACGCCACGCGTCGGGATGCCGAGGAGGACCACGTCGTCGGCGCCCTTGGCGCGCTCGACGATCTCGTGGGCGATGCGGGTCAGGACCCGCGCGATGTCGGGGCCCTCGAGAACCGGGCGTGCCGCATCGGTGTGCTGCTGTGCGTCCATAAGAAACGGACCTCCTTCTCCGCCTCACGGGACGGACCTTAAAGGACGTCGGATTTGCGCCCTCGACTCTACCAGGGGCGGGTGACCGCCCTGCTCACCACCCTGCCGCCACTCCGGGCGCCGTCCCCCGGGAGGGGGCGGTATGGACCATTCGGCTTGACGGAGGAGAGTAACGCTGCGTAACCTCACAGTGAGTTACCAGCCAGGCGGCGGAGCCGCACGTTGTCTACAGCGTCCAGCGTCCGGGGAGCTATATGTCCAGCGAATACGCAAAGCAGCTCGGGGCCAAGCTCCGTGCCATCCGCACCCAGCAGGGCCTTTCCCTCCACGGTGTGGAAGAGAAGTCCCAGGGCCGCTGGAAGGCCGTCGTGGTCGGCTCGTACGAGCGTGGTGACCGTGCAGTGACGGTGCAGCGCCTCGCCGAGCTGGCGGACTTCTACGGCGTCCCCGTGCAGGAGCTCCTGCCGGGCACGACCCCGGGCGGGGCCGCCGAGCCGCCGCCGAAGCTCGTGCTCGACCTGGAGCGGCTTGCCCACGTCCCGCAGGAGAAGGCCGGCCCGCTGCAGCGCTACGCGGCGACGATCCAGTCGCAGCGTGGTGACTACAACGGCAAGGTCCTGTCGATCCGCCAGGACGACCTGCGCACGCTCGCGGTCATCTACGACCAGTCGCCCTCGGTTCTGACCGAGCAGCTGATCAGCTGGGGCGTCCTGGACGCGGACGCGCGCCGCGCGGTCGCCCACGAGGAGAGCTGAGCGAGAACTCAGCAGAAACGTTGCCGCCGGGGCGCGGAGGGCCTGAGAGCCTTCCGTGCCCCGGCGGTTTCTCTGTGTCCCGAGGGGGCTTCCGGAGGCCCGGGGGGCTATGGCGGTCACTGGAGCCGGAGGCAGGACCCGGACACGGCGAAGGGGCCCGCAGCACGATGTGCTGCGGGCCCCTTCGACTGCCGGAGGCCGTCTCTCAGGCGTCCCGGCGCAGGCGCGGCTTCAGGTCCTTGAAGCGCGCCAGAAGGCCGTTGACGAAGGTCGGCGACTCGTCCGTGGAGAACTCCTTGGCGAGCTGCACCGCCTCGTCGATCGCCACGGCGTCCGGGGTCTCGTCGAGCCAGATCAGCTCGTACGCGCCGAGGCGCACGATGTTCCGGTCGGCGACCGGCATCCGGTCCAGGTCCCAGTCCACCGCATAGGTGGCGATGAGCTCGTCGATCCGGTTCGCGTGGTCCGCGTACCCCTCGACCAGCACCATCGTGAACTCGTTGACCGGCGGCTGGCGGTCGTCGGACCGTGCGTGCCGAACCCAGTCCGCGAGCACCTGCTGCACGGACGCACCGCGCTGGTCGGCCTCGAAGAGGATCTGGAAGGCGCGCTTACGGGCCTTGCTGCGGGCAGCCACGGTTAGTCGTTCACCCGGCCGAGGTAGTCGCTGCTGCGGGTGTCGACCTTGATCTTCTCACCGGTGGTGATGAAGAGCGGGACCTGGATCTCGTGGCCGGTCTCCAGCGTGGCGGGCTTGGTGCCACCGGTGGAGCGGTCGCCCTGGACGCCCGGGTCCGTGTGCTGGATGGTCAGCACGACGGCGGCGGGGAGCTCGACGTAGAGCACCGAGCCCTCGTGCTGGGCGACCGAGGCGGTGAAGCCCTCGATCAGGAAGTTGGCGGCGTCGCCGACGGCCTTGCGGTCGACGTGCAGCTGGTCGTAGGTCTCCATGTCCATGAAGACGAAGTAGTCGCCGTCCATGTAGGAGAACTGCATGTCGCGGCGGTCGATGGTGGCCGTGTCGACCTTCACGCCCGCGTTGAAGGTCTTGTCGACGACCTTGCCGGACAGCACGTTCTTGAGCTTGGTGCGCACGAAGGCCGGGCCCTTGCCGGGCTTGACGTGCTGGAACTCGACGACGGACCAGAGCTGGCCGCCTTCGAGCTTGAGCACCATGCCGTTCTTGAGGTCGTTCGTGGAAGCCACGGTTGCGGAATCTCCTGGACTGACGTGGACCGGGGAGGCGTACGCGCCCTACAGCGCGAGCAGCTCCTTGGTCGTAATGGTGAGTAGCTCGGGTCCGCCGTCCGCCTCCTGGCGCACGACGAGCGTGTCATCGATCCGGACCCCGCCCCGGCCCGGGAGGTGGACCCCCGGTTCGACGGTGACCGGCACACAAGCGTCCAGTTTACCCATGGCCGCGGGTGCGAGCTGCGGGTCCTCGTCGATATCGAGCCCGACACCGTGCCCGGTGACCGGCGAAACGGCCTCACCGTGCCCCGCCGCGTCCAGGATCTGGCGTGCCGCGCGGTCCACGTCGCGGAACTCGGTACCGGGGGCGAGGGACTCCCGTCCGGCCCGCTGAGCGGCGAAGACGAGGTCGTAGAGCTCGATCTGCCAGTCCGCGGGGGTGGTACCGATGACGAACGTACGGCCGATCTCGCAACGGTAGCCGCGGTAGTTGGCGCCGAGGCAGACGGAGAGGAAATCTCCCTCCTCGACCCGACGGTCGGAGGGCTTGTGGCCGCCGCGCCCGGAGTTGGGGCCGGTGCCCACGGACGTCGGGAAGGCCGCGCCGTCCGCGCCGTGGTCGACGAGCCGGCGCTCCAGCTCCAGGGCGAGATGCCGCTCGGTCCGCCCCACGAGGATGGATTCGAGCAGCTCGCCCAGCGCCTGGTCGGCGATCTCGGCGGCGATCCGCAGACAGGCGATCTCGTCCTCGTCCTTCACGATCCTCAACTGCTCGACGGCTCCGCCGAGGTCGGCGAGCCGGAGCTGCGGGGCGACCGAGCCCATCGCCCTGTGACGGGCGACGGTCAGATGGTGCTCCTCGACGGCGAGGGCGTCCGCGCGCGCCTTGGCCGCGATGCCGACGGCCGCGACCGCCGGATCCCCTCCGGCGGCGGGCAGCACCGTCTGGCAGAGCAGCTCGTCGAGCCGCCCGTCGGCCGGATCGGCACCCGGTGCGGTCGGACAGAGCAGCACATCCTCGTCCGGGCCGAGCAGGAGTACGGCACCGGGCGGCGAACCGCCCGCGAGATAGCGGACGTTGGCGGGGCGGGAGACCAGGGCCGCCGGGCTGCCCGCTGCCGCGCACCGGTCGCGCAGCCGCGCACGGCGGTCCGCATACACCTGTGACATGTTCCGAGCCTACGAGCAGCCGGGCGTCCCGGCCCGCTCAGCGCGGCCGACCGGGCCACGGGCGGGCCGCCGAGGCCCGTCCCCGAGCGGGCCGGGCCAGGGAGCGGGCCGGCTCAGGGCCCGGGTCACCAGGCCGGCGGGCTCGCGATGGAACGGGCCAGGACCTCGTCGAGGACACGGGCGGTGGTCTCGACGTCGTACGTGGAGTTGTCGATGATCGGCAGGCCGGAGCCGTACCAGCCCGCCATCCGGCCGTGTATGGACGCGACCTCCTCGTCCGACAGACGCCGGTTGCCGCTGCGCTCGGCGTTCCGCTCCAGGACGATCTCCAGACCGGGCAGCAGGACGACCGGAAGCAGCCCGGGGCCCACGTGCCGCTTCCAGCCGCCGAGGCCCACGACGGGACGGTCCGGGAAGACGGCGTCGTCGAGGATGCAGGAGATGCCGTTGGCCAGGAAGTTCCGGGCGGCGAAGCCGCACGTGCGCCGGGCCAGGCGGTACTGGGCCTCGGAGTGCTCGTTCCAGCCCGACTGCGGGTCGGCGAAACCGGAGCAGACCCATTCGCGGACGTCGTCGAGGCTGATGTGCGCGGTCGGGACGCGACGGCTCTGCGCCCAGTGACGGGCGACGGTCGTCTTGCCGGCGCCCGCGGGGCCGATCAGCAGCACGGCGAGGGTCGCCGTTCCGGTGCCGGGTTCGGCGGGCGGCGCGGAGGGGACGGGGACGGGCGGCAGGGGCACCTGCCCGGTGATGTCACGCGGCGGGGAACCCGGCTGCCCGGAAGGCACCGGTACGCCTCCGGGGCCCCAGCCGGGGGCCTGCGGCGGCGAGTACGGGGCGGCCGCGCCGGGCGCCTGCGGGGCCGGCGGCGGTATCGACGGTCCCGGCGGAGGTCCCGGCGGGGCGGCGTGCGGCTGTGCGGGGGGCTGAGGCGCCGGATGACCGCCCTGCGGTGCGGGCGGCACGGGAGGTACGGGCGGCCGGCCCGCGCCGGGCGTCCACCCCGAGGGGTCGGGCGGCAACGGAGCCCCCACTGCGTGCTGCATCCGGTGCCACTCCGTCTCGTACGGCCGATACTTCCGGGTACGTTACCGCCCCCGGCCCCCACAGGGGGAACGGCCGGGGGCGGAAAAGGGTGCCCTGCCTGCTACTTCGGCCGGGCGGGAACCGTCGATCGCGCCGTCAGTCGGCCAACTCCTCGGCCAGAGCCCGCAGGGCCAGCCGGTAGGAGCCGATACCGAACCCGGCGACGGTCCCGGTCGCCACCGCGGCGACGACCGACGTGTGCCGGAACTCCTCACGGGTGTACGGGTTCGAGATGTGCACCTCGATCAGCGGAGCGGTCCGCTGGGCGGCCGCGTCGCGCATCCCGTACGAGTAGTGGGTGAACGCGCCCGGGTTGAGGACGACCGGGATCGAACGGTCCGCCGCGTCGTGGAGCCAGCGGATCATCTCGCCCTCGTCGTTGGTCTCCCGGACCTCCACGTCGAAGCCGAGCTGCTCGCCGAGGGCCCGGCAGGACTCCACCAGGCCCTTGTACGACGTGGCGCCGTAGATGTCGGGTTCGCGGGAGCCCAGCCGGCCGAGGTTCGGGCCGTTCAGGACGAGGACGTGCCGGGGGTCGCTCACGCGGACACCTCGCCGTAGGCGGCGACGAGGACGGCGGGGTCGGGGCCTTCGAGCACGGTGGGCTTGGCCAGGCCGTCGAGGACGATGAACCGGAGCAGGTCGCCCCGCGACTTCTTGTCGACCTTCATCGTCTCCAGCAGCTTGGGCCACTGGTCGCCGCGGTAGGTGAGCGGCAGGCCGACGGACTCCAGGACGGCGCGGTGCCGGTCGGCGGTCGCGTCGTCCAGACGCCCGGCCAGACGCCCCAGCTCGGCGGCGAACACCATGCCGACCGAGACGGCGGCGCCGTGACGCCACTTGTAGCGCTCGTTCTTCTCGATCGCGTGGGCCAGGGTGTGGCCGTAGTTGAGGATCTCCCGGCGGCCCGACTCCTTCAGGTCACCGGAGACGACCTCGGCCTTGACCTCGATCGAGCGGACGATCAGCTCGGCGGTGTGCGGGCCGGCGGGGGTACGGGCTGCCTGCGGGTCGGCCTCGATCAGGTCGAGGATCACCGGGTCGGCGATGAAGCCGGCCTTGATGATCTCCGCGAGGCCGCTCACGTAGTCGTTGACCGGCAGGGAGTCCAGCGCGGCCAGGTCGCAGAGGACCCCGGCCGGCGGGTGGAAGGCGCCGACGAGGTTCTTGCCCTCGGCGGTGTTGATGCCCGTCTTCCCGCCGACGGCCGCGTCCACCATCGCGAGAACCGTCGTCGGCACCGCGATCCAGCGGACCCCGCGCAGCCAGGTCGCGGCCACGAAGCCCGCGAGGTCGGTGGTGGCTCCCCCGCCGACACCGACGACGACGTCGGTGCGGGTGAAGTTGGACTGGCCGAGCGCCTTCCAGCAGTACGCGGCCACCTCGGCGGTCTTGGCCTCCTCCGCGTTCGGCACCTGGATGGCGATGGCCTCGTAGCCCTGCTCGGCCAGGTCCTCGCGCAGCGCCTCACCGGTCCCGGCGAGAGCCTCGGGGTGGATCACCGCGACCCGCTTCGCCTTCGTCCCGATCAGCGCGCCCAGCTCACCCAGCAGCTGCCGCCCGACCAGCACCTCGTACGCGTCGTGCCCGGCGCTCGCGCCGACCTGGATCCGCGTCACCTGGTCTGTCATACGTCCTTCAACTCCAGAGCGTCGAGGACCGCCTGGGCGACCTCTTCGGGTGTGCGGTCGTCGGTGGCCACGACGACCCGCGCGACTTCGGTGTACAGGTGGCGCCTGGCCTCCATCAGCTCGCGCCACTGGCGGCGCGGGTTGACGGCGAGCAGCGGGCGGGCGGCGCCGAGGCCCACGCGCCGTACGGCTTCCTCCACGTCCATCGACAGATAGGCGACGGGGAGGCCGGCCAGGAGGGTGCGGGTGTTCTCGTCGAGGACGGCACCGCCGCCGAGGGCGAGGACTCCGGTGTGCTCGGCGACGGCGGTGGCGACCGCCTGCCGCTCCAGCTCACGGAAGTACGACTCGCCCTCGTCGACGAAGATGTCGGAGATCTCCCGGCCCTGCGTCGCGACGATGTCCGCGTCGGTGTCCCGGTAGGAGACGCCGAGCCGCCCGGCGAGCAGGGCGCCCACCGTGGACTTGCCGGACCCCATGGGGCCGACGAGGACGACCAGCGGGCCGCCCGTCACCGGATCTGCAGGTTGTCGAGGTACGAGCGCACGTTGCGGCGGGTCTCGGGCACGGAGTCGCCGCCGAACTTCTCGACCACCGCGTCCGCGAGCACCAGCGCGACCATGGCCTCGGCCACGATCCCCGCGGCCGGGACGGCGCAGACGTCGGAGCGCTGGTGGTGGGCCTGGGCGGCCTCTCCGGTCGCGACGTCGACGGTGGCGAGCGCGCGCGGGACGGTCGCGATCGGCTTCATCGCGGCGCGGACGCGGAGCAGCTCACCGGTGGTCAGGCCACCCTCCGTACCACCGGAGCGGCCGGAGGTGCGCTTGATGCCGTCCTCGGTGCGCACGATCTCGTCGTGGGCCTGCGAACCGGGCACGCGAGCGAGCTCGAAGCCGTCACCGACCTCGACGCCCTTGATCGCCTGGATGCCCATGAGCGCGGCGGCGAGCCGCGCGTCGAGCCGACGGTCCCAGTGGACGTGGGACCCGAGCCCGACCGGAACCCCGTAGGCCAGGACCTCCACCACGCCACCCAGGGTGTCGCCGTCCTTGTGGGCCTGATCGATCTCCGCGACCATCGCCTTCGACGCGTCCGCGTCCAGGCACCGCACCGGATCGGCGTCGAGCTTCTCGACGTCGGCGGGGGTCGGGTACACGCCGTACGGAGCCTTCGCCGCGGCCAGCTCCACCACGTGCGAGACGATCTCGATCCCGGCCGCCTCCTTGAGGAAGGAGCGGGCGATGGCACCGAGGGCGACCCGCGCCGCGGTCTCCCGCGCCGAAGCACGCTCCAGGATCGGCCGGGCCTCGTC